>CAVSND010000023.1:425000-658374 GCA_963729215.1 uncultured Acidobacteriota bacterium
TAACCTTTAGGCGCGACATTGAGTCGCGCCAGCTCGCCGGGCCGTTGAAGGCCCGGCTCGTGAGCAACCAGCTGGCTTGAGACCACCCGATGTGATCTCGTCAGCGACCGACAAGGCGAACGAGCGGAGTGGGGCGAAGGGGCCCCATGAGCGAGTGAGCCAAGGGGGTCCGGGGGAAAGCGCCCCGCGGCCGCCGAAAGAAATCCGCGGGGCGATATTTCCCCCGGAGTGATCTTTGACAACTGAATATCCTGCAAACGGTAGTTTTTCCGACCACACACACGCAGTGTGCATGGACTCACGCGTGTTCGAGAGCAATCTCGGACAGGCGTCAGTTCGAGTTTCTAATTTGAATATGGTCAAGCTACTAAGGGTGTACGGTGAATGCCTTGGCGCCAGAAGTCGATGAAGGACGCGGTAAGCTGCGATAAGCCCCGGTGAGGTGCAAACAACCTTTGACCCGGGGATTTCCGAATGGGGAAACCCACCTTGGTTAATCCCGAGGTATCCTCCGCTGAATACATAGGCGGAGCGAAGGCAACGTGGGGAAGTGAACCATCTCAGTACCCACAGGAAGAGAAAACAACAGTGATTCCGCTAGTAGCGGCGAGCGAACGCGGAACAGCCCAAACCATCGTGCTTGCACGGTGGGGTTGTAGGGCCTGTCAGGCCGCAAGGCCGGCAAGTTACCAACCAGTTTGCTAATCGAACGATCTGGAACGATCGGCCATAGACGGTGAGAGCCCGGTAGATGACAGCGAATTGGCTTGCTGGACAGGTTCCTGAGTATCGCGGGACACGTGAAATCCCGCGAGAATCCACGAGGACCATCTCGTAAGGCTAAATACTCTCTGGCGACCGATAGTGAACCAGTACCGTGAGGGAAAGGTGAAAAGAACCCCTGTGAGGGGAGTGAAATAGTACCTGAAACCGTATACCTACAAGCAGTGGGAGGGCTATGCCGGAGCAATCCGGAATGCCTGACCGCGTGCCTTTTGCATAATGAGCCGGCTAGTTATTCTCAGTGGCGAGGTTAAGCGTAAGCGAGCCGTAGCGAAAGCGAGTCCGAAATGGGCGAATAGTCGCTGGGAATAGACGCGAAGCGAGGTGATCTATCCTTGGTCAGGGTGAAGCGCGGGTAACACCGCGTGGAGGCCCGAACCGGTGTTGGTTGAAAACAGCTCGGATGAACTGAGGATAGGGGTGAAAGGCTAATCAAACCTCGTGATTGCCCGTTCTCCTCGAAATGCTTTTAGGAGCAGCCTCGGGAGGTCGGCGTTGGTGGTAGAGAACTAGATGGACTAGGGGGCTTACCAGCTTACTGAATCCAACTAAACTGCGAATGCCAACGACTCGTATCCCGGGAGTGAGACGGTGGGGGCTAAGCTTCATCGTCGAAAGGGAAACAGCCCAGACTATCGGCTAAGGTCCCTAACTTTGTGCTAAGTGGGAAAGGATCTGAAGACGCTCAGACAACCAGGAGGTTGGCTTAGAAGCAGCCATCCTTTAAAGAAAGCGTAATAGCTCACTGGTCAAGCGGCTTTGGGCCGACAATCCAACGGGGCTTAAGCACAAGACCGAAGCCATAGAATAGACGCGGACCTGCGGGTCTGCATATTGGTAGAGGAGCGTTCTCACAGCCGTGAAGCCAGACTGAAAAGACTGGTGGAGTGGTGAGAAGTGACCCTGCCGGCATAAGTAGCGATAAGAAAGGTGAGAATCCTTTCCACCGTAAGCCTAAGGTTTCCTGAGGAAGGTTCGTCCGCTCAGGGTTAGTCGGGTCCTAACGCGAGGCCGAAAGGCGTAGCGGATGGATATCTGGTTAATATTCCAGAACTACCTAGAAGACGTTATCACGATGGGGAGACGCAGGAGGCTATGCGATCCTACGATTGGACGTGTAGGTTGAGGCATGTAGGGGGATCCGCCAGGCAAATCCGGTGGGTCACATTCCCTGAGGTGCCGAAGCGAGAGCCGCAAGGCTCGTAAAGTCGCAGACGCCACGCTGCCGAGAAAATCCTCTAAGGAGTCTTTTGGGTACCCGTACCGCAAACCGACACAGGTAGGCGAGGAGAAAATCCTCAGGTGCGAGTGAGAACCCTCGTTTAGGAACTCGGCAAACTCACCCCGTAACTTCGGAAGAAGGGGTGCTCCGTTAGCGTTAGTGGCTTCGCGCCACGAAGCGTGAAGGAGTTGCAATAAAGAGTCCCAAGCAACTGTTTACTAAAAACACAGGGCTATGCGAAGTCGAATACGACGTATATGGCCTGACGCCTGCCCGGTGCCGGAAGGTTAAAGGGAGAGGTTAGCCGCAAGGCGAAGCTTTGAGCTGAAGCCCCGGTAAACGGCGGCCGTAACTATAACGGTCCTAAGGTAGCGAAATTCCTTGTCGGGTAAGTTCCGACCTGCACGAATGGCGTAATGATTTGGGAGCTGTCTCAACGAGGGGCACTGCGAATTTGTGGTACCGGTGAAGACGCCGGTTGCCCGTGGCTAGACGAAAAGACCCCGTGCACCTTTACTACATCCTAGTAGTGAATGCTGACGCGCTATGCGCAGGATAGGTGGGAGACTTTGAACTCGGCTTCTCGGAGTCGGGGGAGTCAATGGTGAGATACCACCCTTAGCGCTTCGGCGTTCTAACCTCGTTCTGTCATCCAGATCAGGGACACTGCTAGGTGGGTAGTTTGACTGGGGCGGTCGCCTCCTAAAGTGTAACGGAGGCGCGCGAAGGTTCGCTCAGGCTGTTTGGAAATCAGCCTTAGAGTGCAAAAGCAGAAGCGAGCTTGACTGCGAGTCCTACAAGACGAGCAGGTGGGAAACCAGGCTTTAGTGATCCGGTGGTTCCGCGTGGAAGGGCCATCGCTCAACGGATAAAAGGTACGCCGGGGATAACAGGCTGATCCTTGCCAAGAGTTCATATCGACGCAAGGGTTTGGCACCTCGATGTCGGCTCATCACATCCTGGAGCTGTAGCAGGTTCCAAGGGTCCGGCTGTTCGCCGGTTAAAGTGGTACGTGAGCTGGGTTTAGAACGTCGCGAGACAGTTCGGTCTCTATCTGCCATGGGCGCAGGAGATTTGCGTGGGGCTGTCCTTAGTACGAGAGGACCGGGATGGACGGACCTCTAGTGTACCGGTTATCGCGCCAGCGGTAGCGCCGGGTAGCTACGTTCGGAAGGGAGAAACGCTGAAAGCATATAAGCGTGAAACCCTCCACAAGATGAGATCTCCCTGGATCGCAAGATCCCTAAAGGCTCCTGGAAGATGACCAGGTCGATAGGTCGGATGTGTAAGCGCCGCGAGGCGTTGAGCTTACCGATACTAATCAGCCGTGAGGCTTGACCATATTTTTCGTTTGCTGCACGAGAAACGCTGCGTGCACGTGTGACTCGGTCAAACTACCGTTTGCAGGATATTCAGGTGTCAGTTGCAGCTTGCTCGTTATAAGCTGCAACCTCGTTCTTTGAAATCCGGGGTAACCCGGAAAAAGATTGTCTGGGACGACTCCGCCTTCGCGCCTCCGCGGCGCTACGGCGAGACAGGCCGTCAGGGCTTGTCGCGCCGAAGCTCGCGGAGCGAGCGAAGGCGGAGACCCCAGGCAGCAAGCATGCCGGTGGTCATAGGATCAGGGTCACACCCGTTCCCATTCCGAACACGGAAGTTAAGCCTGATACCGCCGATGGTACTGCATGGGAAACTGTGTGGGAGAGTAGGTCGCTGCCGGCAGTTAAACACACGAAGATGCCCGACTCGCGAAAGTTCGCCGAGTCGGGCGTTTTTGTGTACGGACCAGCGCCTTGCCATCCAGCCGTAGAGACACATCAGGCGATTCATCGCGATGCGGGGGATGAGAATGGAGGCCGGAAGTCGGCGGCGAATCATGGCTCTCGCTGCCGTCGCGGCTTCGACCGCGCTGGCCTTGGTCGCCGTGGTCGGCACCTACATGCTCATGGAGCGTCCGAGCTACCGCATGCTCGGCAGCCTCAGACAGGTGCGTCTGGTTCGTGCGTATCTCACAAATCCCTCCTTGCGCCGCTTCGCGAGGACGCTCGCCGTTCAAGATCCGAAAACCGACCTGTTCTCTACGCTGTGGGACACCAACACCGGGGTGCTCCTCTCGCGCCACATGTTCCACGATGTGATGATGGACGGTGTCACGAAGTATAGGTACAGGTCGAACCTGCAGAAGCTCGGGTTTCGAACCGGCGCGAGCGGCTTTCACTGGAACATGGAGACAGAAGACACGCCGGCCATCCGATCGGCGCTGGCCGATCTCGACACACCCTTCATCGCGAGCGCCTCGTACGACGAATCCGGTTTCCGCCGCGTCGACCCGGAGCTGGCGTCGGATTGCACGATCCACGCGTTGTTTCTCGGTGATTCCTTCACCGATGGCCTGTGGGTCGGCAACGCCGACACGTTCGTCAACGTGTTCGGCCATCTCGTCCGCGAGCGATCGGGAGTCAGGCTCTGTCCGGTGAACGCCGGCGTCAACGGCTATGGTCCCTTCGAAGAAGCGTACGTGCTCGAACACGACTTCGAAGCCGCTGGACGCCCTGCGATCGTCTTCGTAATGTTCTTCGCCAACGACGTGGACGCGGATTTCGACGCGGTGGTCAACGGCACTCTCCAGGATGGTGAGCGCCGCTGGCAGGAAAGCCTGGCGTACCTTGCCAGGATACGGCGTTTGCGGCCGGGCACGGCTGCAGGGTCGTGCTCGCGGCGATTCCGCCGGCCGAGCAGCTTTTCATGCAAGGTTCGCAGGAGCACTACCAAAGGCCGTTGCGCGAGTTCGCCACACGGGAAGGTATCCGGTTCGTGAACCTGCTCGACCGTCTGTCTTCGCCGGACGCGCATACGTTCTACTGGGACTGGGATCCCCATTTCACACCCCGCGGCCACCGTGCGGTGGCCGAAGCGCTGTACGCTGAAACAGCGGACCTTTTCCAATGAGCGCCGATGTTTCAGGGCTACGCAGAGTGCTGAGCCCTCGATGCGATACCCTATGACACCGAGCACGCCATGACCACCTCAAGCCAGCCAGACCTGCAGCGCCGCGCCCTCGAACTGGCCAGGCAAGGCGACTTCGGCGACGAGGCCGCGCGGGTGAACGCCGCCATCATCGAGCTCGCTCCGCAGGATGTCTCGGCCTGGACGCGCCTCGGCCGCTGCCACCTCGAGCAGCGGAACTGGGACGAGGCGACCTCCGCCCTTCGTGCCGCCCTGCAGCTGAATCCGGCGCACACGGTTGCCACCAACCTTCTCAACGAGGTCCGAAAACATCGCCGCGAACCGCCGCCGCGGGCGCAGCCTTCGACGACCGGCTTTGGTCCGCGCGAGTTCGGCATGCTCCAGTCGCCCCCCGCAGGTGAACTACGCCACGCACTCAGGACGAGGGTCGGCGCGCTCCTCGAGGCGCTCAACTCGACGCACACCAGCAGCCTGATTGCCAGAGCACGGCGGGACGCCGGCGCCCACGAATCGACCCTCTTCGACGCGGATATCGGTGACGGCGACGCCACGGGCCGGCTCGTCGTATATCAGCGGGGTGGCCGATTCGAGCCCCAGTTCAATCTCGGCTGGTTCAGCCAGCCGCCGTTTCAAGCGAATTGTGTGAGGGTCGGCGTCGGCTTTGATTTCTCCGGAGGCGGCCCGGACGGCGACGGCGTCGCCGGCCGCGAGAAGGCGCTCTCGTTCTTCGAACGATTTCAACTGGTTCTCGCGCGATCCTGGTCGGTCGATTTGACCCGCTGGATGGCGTCGGACGGCGCGTTCATCCAGTACGGCGATCGCCCACCCGCCGTGGATCTCCTGCCGGCACAAGCGGTTCAATGGCTCGTCAATTGCCACGACGCCGCCCGGCTCGAATGGATCTTTGTCGGGCGCTGGTTGTTTCTCGACAACCCCGATCATCAACGGATCCTCGGAGACAAGGCAAAGCTCGCCAAGGTCGCCGACGATACGATGCGGACTTTGTATCCGTTGTGGCTCGACACCTACCGCGGGCCGAGTGTTTGAGGGTCTGCTGAACGACAGAGGGACGCGGTCATGAGTAACCCCGAGGTGTGGCTTCGTGGGCCGCTGCCGGACGTGATTCCCGAATTGCAGCCCGTTGCGCATTCCCTGTTGCAGGTGCGGGAAGAGATCGCAGAAGCCGCATCGGTCTCGGCGGCGCAGTTGTGGGCGAGACCGGGAGGTGCCGCCTCGATCGGCTTTCACCTCATGCACCTCGCCGGAAGCCTGGATCGGCTGTTGACTTACGCCCGGGGCAGGACGCTGAACGCCGCCCAGCGCGACGCGCTGGCTGCCGAAGATCGCGAAGACACGTCGCGAACCGCCGCAGATCTGGTGACGGCGGCTCTTGACGCGCTCGATCGGGCGCTCGTGCAGGTTCAAACGACGGCGCTCTGTACCTTGGACGAAGCGCGCGAAGTGGGCCGGGCCAGGCTGCCGTCCACGGTCCTCGGTCTGCTTGTTCACGCGGCCGAGCACGCACAGCGTCACTCGGCGCAGATCATTACGATGCGCAAGGTGATTGGGTGACGTCGTGATTTGGTGATTGGGTGATCGAGCGATTGGATGATCGAGTAGTCTAGCGGCATGGCGAACCAATGGCTGCGCGATCTTCACGCGCATCAAAGTTGGGCCGACGCCGAACACTGGCGGGCCATAGGCGCGCATCCTGCGGCACGAGAGGATCTGGCGATCCGCGGGCGGCTCCACCACATTCACTTCGTCCAATATGCCTTCTTGTGGACAATCGGCGATCGCACGCAACTGTTCACGCCGACAAAGGTCGAGGACTTCGTTTCGTTCGACGCGCTGCGGTCCTATGCGCGCGCCTATCACGAACAGGCGGTTCCGCTGATCAGCGCGCTGAGTGACGCACGGCTTGACGAACCCGTCTCAATCGTGTGGTTCAAGGATCCCCCGTTGACGATTACCGTGGCCGAGGCGCTCACCCAGTGCTCCATGCACAGCCACTATCACCGCGGCCAGAACGCCGCGCGCCTGCGCGAGCTGGGCGGCGAGCCTCCGACGACGGACCTGATCGTCTGGCAGTGGAAAGGCCGCCCTCCCGGGGCGTGGTGACGTGGAAGTGGACGGCAGGCGGGTTGCTGACGGCCGTTCGCCGACCACGGCACTGCTGCTCGGCCTGATCATCACGCTGGCCGCCGTCGTCGCCGACTCCTGGTATGTCACGCGGCAGATCGCCGGCCTGCGGGCGCTGCAAACGGACCTGGTCGACCGCAGCCGCAGGAATTCGCTGCAGCTGCTGCGCGTACAAAACGATCTCAATCAGCTCGGCCTCGCGATGCGGGACATGCTCGACAGCGATGAGCCCTATCCCCTGACGGCGTGGACTGCCCAGTTTCAGCGCATCCGCACCGATCTCGATGCCGCCCTCCGCAGCGAGCAGGAGGTTGCGGTGTCGCGCCGCACGCCCGAGCAGCAGACGTACCTCGAACGATCGCTCGCGCAGTTCTGGGATGCCATCGATCGAATGTTTGCACTGGCGGCCAGCGGGCAGGAGCCGGAGGCGCGCGCGCAAATCAGGCTCTCCCTGCAGGCGAGGCAGGCCGCGCTCGGCACGAGCGTCGCCAGGCTCCTCAGGGAAAACAACGAAAGCGAGGAAGCCGCTGCTGCACAGGTGCAGGACATCTACAGCCGGGTTCAGCGTCAGGTGTACGTGTTTCTCGCGGCGTCCTTCGTCGCGATCGTCCTGACCAGCCTCTACCTGATTCGGTCAAACCGCCAGTTGTTCGCCAGGCTCGCCTTCCTGTCGAACCAGCGGCGCGAGCTGGCGCAGCAGATGATCGCGACGCGGGAATCCACGCTGCGCGAGATCTCTCGCGAGCTCCACGATGAGTTCGGCCAGATTCTCACGGCGATGGGATCGATGCTGGGCCGCGCCGGCAGGCACACGCCGGAGGGTTCGCCGCTGCGCGCCGAGCTCCGCGAGATCGGAGAGATCGCCCAGACGACGCTCGACAATGTCAGGGGCTTGTCGCAGTCGCTCCATCCATCCATTCTCGAAGAGGCAGGGCTCGAACAGACGATCGAGTGGTACCTCTCGACGCTGGAACGTCAGCTCGATGTTGCCGTATCGTATGAACGGACCGGCGCGCCGAGGCCCGTGGACAGCGCGATCGGTATCCACGTCTACCGCGTGCTGCAGGAAGCCTTGAACAACATCGCGCGTCATTCCGGGTCGCGGCAGGCCTGGGTACGCCTGCGTTTCGAGCCTGACGCCCTGGAGCTCGAGGTGGAGGATCATGGCAGGGGTTTGGGGACGAAGATCGGCCGTCAGGGGCTGGGCCTGGTCGCGATGCGCGAACGCGCGGAGCTGGTTGGCGGCTCGATCGAATTCGGCCGTCCTCGCGAAGGGGGAACCATTGTGCGCCTTCGAGTGCCGCTTGCACCCTCGTTACTATGAAGCAGCGATGACGATGCCCGTGCCGTCACATGCCGGATAAGATCACCGTCCTGCTCGCGGACGATCACAGTCTCGTGCGCCGGGGGTTCCGCCGGATGCTCGAAGACGATCCGTCCATCGAAGTGGTGGGCGAGGCGAGCAACGGCGACGAGGCGATCGCGTCCGCCGCGGCGCTCAAGCCGGCCGTGATCGTGATGGACTGCGCGATGCCTGGGACGAGCGGCCTGGTGGCCACCCGTCGGATTCTGGATCGCGACCCGAGCGTCGCCATCCTGATGCTGAGCATGCACTCCGAGGAAACGCTCGTCAGGCAGGCGCTCGAGGCCGGGGCGCGCGGGTACGTGCTCAAGAACGCGCTGGATCTCGATCTGGCGGCCGCGGTCAGGCAGGTTGCGGCCGGCGAGACGGTCCTCGATCCCAGCGTGTCCCGTCCGCGCCCGGCGTCCCTCAAAGGCGAGCGCAACCACGGCCTGACGCCGCGCGAGCTCGAGGTGTTGCAGCTGATCTGCGCGGGTCTGTCCAACCGCGACATTGCCGCAAAGCTCGATCTCAGCGTCAATACAGTGGCCGTGCATCGGGCGAACATCATGAACGCGCTCGGCGTTCACAAGACGGCGGAACTTGTCGTGTACGCGATCCACAACGGTCTGGTGACCTTGCCGTGAAGCGTCGGGAGTTCCTGAGCCTCTGCGGCGGAAGTGTCGCCGCGTCCGCCCTCCCGTCGATTGTTTCAGCGCAGAGTGGGCAGCCGGCTCCGGGGTCGCCGGGTTTCCGCCTCACGGACGTCACCGCCCGGTCCGGTATCCAGTTCAGGCACAACTCCGGCGGATACGGCGGCAAGCTGCTGCCGGAAACGCTCGGCGCCGGGTGCGCGTTCATCGACTACGACGCCGACGGCTGGCCGGACATCCTGATGGTCAATGGTATGGACTGGCCAGGCCATAAACGTCAGCGGTCGACGCTCGCGCTGTATCACAACAACCGCAACGGAACGTTTACCGATGTCACCGCGCAGCGCGGGCCTCGATGTCGAGATGTACGGAATGGGCGTCGCGGTCGGCGACTTCAACAACGACGGCTTTCCCGACGTGCTCGTGACGTGCGTGGGTCAGAACCGGCTTTTCCGCAATACGGGCAAAGGCACATTCGTTGACGTCACGCGCGCGAGCGGACTGGGCGGACGCTCGGGCTTCAGCACATCGGCGCTCTGGTTCGACTTCGACCGCGACGGGTTGCTGGACCTCTTCGTCTGCAACTACGTCAAGTGGACGGCGGACCACGACGTGTTCTGCAGTCTGGACGGCACGCAGAAGTCCTATTGCACTCCCGAGGCCTACCGGGGGGATACGTGCTGGCTCTTTCACAATCGCGGTAACGGTACCTTCGAGGACGTGACGGCCACGAGTGGCGTGTTCGATACCAGTTCGAAGTCGCTCGGCGTGACGATGATCGATGCGAATCAGGATGGCTGGCCCGACCTGTTCGTCGCCAACGACACGCAGCCCAACAAGCTCTATCGAAACCTGCGGAATGGCACGTTCAAGGATGTGGCGGTCGAGGCGGGGCTGGCGTTCAGCACCGACGGGAAGGCTCGAGCCGGGATGGGGGCCGACACCGCCGACTTCGACAACTCCGGCACGCCCGGTCTGGTTGTCACCAACTTCGATAACGAGATGGTGGGGTTGTATCGATCGGCGGGCGCCGGTCTCTACCAGGACGTCGCGCTCCAGGCGGGCATTGGTGCGCCGTCGCGGAACACGCTGGGATTCGGCTGCGGGTTCCTCGACATCGATTTGGACGGCCGCCTGGATCTTCTCGTCGCCAACGGGCACATCGACGAGACCGTGCGCAACATCCGCGGCAATGTCGGATACGCGCAGCCGCCCCATCTGTTCCTCAATCGGGGAAACGGCACGTTCCGGGAGGGGGCGCTCGAAGCCGGAAGAGAGTTTGCGCAGCCGAGAGTCGGGCGCGGCCTGGCCTTCGGCGACTTTGATCGTGACGGCGATGTCGACGTGCTCATGACCGCGAACAACGGGCCGGCCGCCTTGTTTCGAAACGATCAACTCGGTGGCAATCGCAGCGTAAGACTTCGGCTCGTGGGCACGAAATCCAATCGCGATGCGATTGGCGCCACGGTGAAAATCTTTCACGAAGGCCTTGCCCAGTCGCGTGTGGTGAAGAGCGGGTCCAGCTACCTCTCGCAGTCCGAGTTGCCGCTCACGTTCGGAGTGGGGAAGCGCGACCGCGTCGAACGCGTCGTGATCATGTGGCCTAGCGGCCGGACCGAAGAGTTCAAGGACGTCGCCTCCGGCCGCTCGTATGACTGCGTCGAAGGGAAAGGGATCACTGCCCAATGAGCGTTTTGATCTGCTCGATTCGCTCCATCCCCAAGTGCTAGAGTACTGGGCATGGAGCAGAAAACCGATTCCGAGTGGCGTGCGGCCCTCACGCCCCAGCAATATAAGGTGCTCCGCGGACACGGCACGGAGCCCCCGGGTTCGAGCCCGCTCAACGTCGAGAAACGCGATGGGACATTCGCATGTGCCGGCTGCGGCCAGCCCCTGTTTTCGGCCGATACGAAGTTCGAGAGCGGCACCGGCTGGCCGAGTTTCTTCAAGCCGCTCGAAGGCAGCGTCGAGACGACGACCGATCGATCGTTCGGTATGGCCAGAGTCGAAGTTCACTGCAAGAACTGCGGCGGGCATCTCGGTCACCTGTTCCCCGACGGTCCTCAACCGACCGGTATGCGCTACTGCATGAACGGCGTCGCGCTGGCCTTCGAGCCCGAGCCCGCGGCGATCAGCCGCGAGAGGAAAACTCCATGAAATCGCTTCGCATTCCGTCGCCTGCCGAAGCGCTTCCCGGCCGTTCCGAACGGATGCGCGTGCCGGATATGCACTTCGTGAATCGGCACCGGCTGGAACCGCCGTTCCCGAACGGGCTTCGCACGGCCATGTTCGGAATGGGTTGTTTCTGGGGTGCGGAAAAGAAGTTCTGGCAGGTGCCCGGGGTCTACTCCACAGCGGTCGGTTATGCGGCGGGTCACACGCCGAATCCGACCTATCGCGAAGTGTGCAGCGGTCTCACCGGCCACAACGAAGTCGTTTTCGTCGTGTTCGACCCGGAAAAGATCCGTTACGACGAACTCCTCCGCGTCTTCTGGGAAAATCATGATCCGACGCAGGGGATGAGGCAGGGCAATGACGTCGGCACGCAGTATCGCTCGGGCATCTACTACTTCGACGACGAGCAGTGGCGAACGGCGGAAGCGTCGCAGAGCGCGTATCAGCAGCAGCTGATCAAAGCGGGCCACGGCCCAATCACGACCGAGATCCTGCCGGCGCCGCCGTTCTACTACGCCGAGGACTACCACCAGCAGTATCTGGCGAAAAATCCCGACGGCTACTGCGGACTGGGCGGGACCGGTGTGGTCTGTCCCGTCGGCGTCGGCGTCACGACCGCGTAGGCGGCATCGCCGAGCCACGAGCCACGAGCGTCGAACCCCTTCCGATCGATTCCTTCATCGAGGCGATCGCCGAATGTCTCCGGCGATCGCGTGCCGTCGTCGTCACCGCACAGCCTGGTGCGGGGAAGACGACGCGCGTGCCGCCGGCTCTCGCCGCCGACGGCCCGCTGATCCTGTTGCAGCCGCGGCGAGTCGCGGCCCGCTCCATCGCCCAGCGCATCGCCGACGAACGAGGGTGGACGATCGGCGATGAGATCGGCTGGCAGGTTCGATTCGAGCGGCGTTTCGGTCCGCAGACGCGATTGCTGGTGGCCACCGAGGGCGTGCTGACGGCGCGCCTGCAGCAGGATCCGCTCCTGTCGCAATTCCGTACGGTCGTGCTCGACGAGTTCCACGAGCGCAGCGTGCACGCCGACGTCGGAATCGCACTGGCCAGGCAGGCCTGGCGCGCCCGGGACGACCTGCGGATCGTCGTGATGTCGGCTACCCTCGACAGTGTCGCGGTGTCGGCGTTTCTGGACGACTGCCCGGTCGTCGACGTTCCCGGCCGTTCATACCCCATCACCATCAGCTACGCGCCGAGCCAGTCGGTCCCGGATGCCGTCATTGACCTGACCACCGCGACTGCCGGAGACATCCTGTGCTTCCTGCCTGGCGCGCTGGAGATCAGGCGCGCGATCGATGCGATGGGCGCTCGCGATCCTGACCGATCATTCGAGATCGTGCCGCTTCACGGGTCGCTGGACGCGTCGGCGCAGGATGCTGCGCTTCGTCGATCTTCGTCTTCGCGCCGCCGGGTCGTCGTGGCCACCAACATTGCCGAGACGTCGTTGACGGTTCCTGGAGTCACGGCGGTCGTCGATTCTGGAATGCAGAAGATCGCCAGGTACGACGCCGATCGCGCCATCGACAGTCTCGAGGTGGAACGAATCACCGCGGATGCGGCCGATCAGCGGGCGGGCCGTGCCGCCCGGCTTGGTCCCGGCACGGTTCGCCGCCTGTGGGATTCGCGCGACCGCCTCCGGCCGCATCGTGAGCCGGAGATTCATCGCGTCGATCTCTCCGCGACCGTCCTCGACATCATCGCCTGGGGCGGCGATCCGCGGCGTTTCGACTGGTTCGAGCCGCCGGATGAGCCGGCGGTGGATGCCGCGCTGAGGCTCCTGGAGAGGCTCGACGCCATCAAGGCTGGCGCGCTGACGGACATTGGTCGTCTCCTTCAGCGTATGCCGCTGCACCCGCGGCTGGCGCGGATGCTGTTGGCGGCCAACGGTGGCACGAGGATGGCGCGAGCATGCGCGCTGCTGTCCGAGCGCCATGTCCTGGCCCCGCGGACGTCGTCCACGAGCTCGGATCTCCTGTCAGCCATCGATCAATGGTCGCAGGTGGGGCCGCACGTGCAGCGCATGGCCCGCGAGATCGAGCACCTGGCGTCGCACATGTTGGTGAGCGGCAAGGTGCGAGCCACGAGCCACGAGTCACGAGTCGACGAGTCACGAGCCACGATTCACGCGATACAGACTTCTTGCGGGCCGTACTTGCCGGATACCCGGATCGCGTTGCCCAGCGGCGCGACACCCAGTCGCCACGCCTGCGAATGGCCTCCGGCGCCGGAGCCGTGGTGGCTCCCCAAAGCGGTGTGACCGGCGGCGATTTTCTCGTCGCGCTTGATATCCAGGCGTCGGATCGTCCGGGCGAGCCAGACGCCCGCGTGCGCATCGCAAGCCTCATCGATCGCGATTGGTTGACGCCCAACGCCGTCGAGATCCTCCACCGTCTCGACGATGCGACGGGAACGGTGAAGGCCGTTGCGGTCGAGCGGTATGACGCCCTCGTACTGACGGAGCGTCCAGTCGACGCCGATCCTGATATACGCGTGAGCCTGCTGACCGACGCGTGGCTGAAACGGGGCCCGCGCGAAGGCGACATTCAGCTGCTACGCCGCCTCAACTTCGCCGGACGAGCCGCGGATCTTCCTGGACTCGCGCGAATCGCCGCCGCGAGCGCCCGATCGCTCGACGACATCCGGATTGCCGGTGCGCTGGCTTTCGACGATCAGCGGGCGCTCGATCGCGACGCCCCTGAAACGGTGACCGTTCCGAGCGGGCGAACCGTTCGTCTCGATTACGGCGACGACGGATCGGTGTCGGCGTCGGTAAAGTTGCAGGAATTATTCGGCCTCGCCGATACGCCGCGGGTCGGTGTGCGCAAGGAGCCCATCAGGCTGGCGCTGCTCGCGCCAAACGGGCGCCCGGTTCAGATGACCCGCGATCTTCGAAGCTTCTGGGATCGCACGTATCCCGATGTGCGAAAAGAACTGCGCGGGCGCTATCCGAAGCATCCCTGGCCGGAGGATCCATGGAAGGCTACGCCTACGGCGAGACGTAAGGAACGTAAAACGTAGAACGGAGAAACGGAGAAACGGAGAACGAGCAACGAGAAACGGGAGATAACATGTGCCGGGGTTCGCATGGTTGAATGGCGACGAGTCGGGCTCGCAGCGGCCGGTTACACCGCCTTCGCGCTGGCGTTGATGCGGGGTTTGTTCGGGCAATTCACGACGGCCGTACCCCACGATCTCGGCGATCCGCTGCTCAGCACCTGGATTCTGTGGTGGAATGCGCACCACCTGCCTTTCGTGGGCTCCTGGTGGGATGGTCTCAGCTTCTATCCCGAGCACGGCAGCCTGGCCTTCTCCGATCATCGTGTTGGCCTTGAATTCATCTCCGGGCCGGTGCAGTGGCTTGGCGGCGGCCCGGTTCTCGCCTACAACGTCACGTTTGTCGCGTGCTTCGTGCTGTCGGCGCTGGCGGCTTACGCGTTGACGTGGACGCTCACTCGAAGTCATATCGCCGCGACTCTCAGCGGTGTTGTGTTCGGTTTCAATCCGTATCGAATGGCGCACCTGGCGCACCTCGAACTCCAGGCCGCCTTTTGCCTGCCGCTGGCCTTGATGGCGCTGCACCGATACATCGACGCGCCGAGAGTGCGCTGGCTCGTCGCATTCTCGGCCTTGATGGCCCTTCAGGGATTGTGCAGCGGGTACTACGTGTTCTTCTCCATTCCCCTGATCGGCTTGTGGATCCTCTGGTTCGCGCGTGACGCGCCCTGGCGGCGGCTGGCGGCGATTGTCGGCGCCTGGGCGATCGCCTTCGCCCTGCTGCTCCCCGTTCTGCTGCAATACCGTGCGATACAGTCGCGGTTGGGTCTTGTACGCACCTTCGGCGAGATGCAGGATTTCAGCGCCGATTTCACCGGTCTGCTGAGTGCGGAGCCCGGACTGCTGCTGTGGCGGGTTCGCTCGCTGGCTCAGAATCCGGAAGCGGAGATCTATATCGGCGTGATCGCGCCGCTCCTGATACTTGCGGCCATATGGTGGCGGCATCGCCCCGGGACGAAGGCGTCAGCGCGCTGGCCGCGTCTTCGGCTGATCGTGGCGGCCGTCGGTACCGTCTTCGCTGCCGTCGCCATCAGCACGTGGTGGGGCGCGTGGGCCGTCCGGGCAGGACCATTGGTAGTGTCCGCCGAAACGCCGGGCAAACCTCTGACGGTCGTGTTCGTCGCCGCCGCCGTTCTCACGTTCACGTCTGCGGGCTGGCTGACGCTGTGGCGTCGCCGCTCGACGCTCGCGTTTTACGTCGTCGCCGCGATCATGAGCTGGTTTTTCAGCCTCGGGCCAGGTCCTCGAGTGCTGGGAAGACAGTTCTTGTATCGAGGTCCGTATGCGCTGCTGATGGTGCATGCCTGGATTCGACGAGGGTTTTCGCGTCCCGGCGCGCTTCATCATGATTTCGGCGCTGGCGCTGGCGGTTGCGGCGGGAATCGCATTCGACCGGCTCAGTGCACTTCGTTCACGAACCGTGCGGGTGGCCTCAGCGCTCGTCGTCTTGACGCTCCTGCTCGCAGACAGCTGGACCGACGTTCGCGCGGCGAGCACAGCAGCCATCGTGGCTCCTGCTGCGGGAATTCAAGCGGCCGCAGTAATGGAACTGCCCCTCGGTGACGTCTTCAGTGACATTGAAGCCGTGTACCGGTCGAGGTTTCACCATCTCCCCGTCGTCAACGGGTATAGCGGCTACGAGCCGGCGGCATATCGAATTCTCAGGCTGGCGTTGGCGCGCCGGGACGAGTCGATCTGGCCGATGCTGGCGTCGCGCGGTCCGCTTCTGATCAGGATCAACCGCGATGCCGATCCCGGCGGCGAATGGATCCGATACGTGCAGCACACGATTGGTGTGCCGGCCGGATCGAGCGATCGCGAACAGTTCTTCGTTCTGCCCCGGCAGGACGTGACTCCCGCGGCTGAGAGTGGCCTCCTGACGATTCGATCGGTGCGGGCGATGGCTGTGCCGCTGCGACTGCGGGCGGCGGCGGACGGCGCAATGGAAACGGCCTGGAAGACGGCGTCGCCCCAGCGTGGCGACGAAGAGGTCGTCATCGAGCTGGACGCGCTTCAGATCGTGCACGAGGTCGCGATCGGCGTGGGGTCGAATCCGCTCGAATACCCGGGCGCGATCCTGATCGAAACGTCGACGGACGGCCGTGAATGGGTACAGCAGTGGAGGAGTGGTTGCGGGGGCGTCGCCTTCGAAGCGGCGCTGCGGGACGCGCGACGGCCAGTGCTGCGATTTCAGATCGGCGGCGTCGAATCCAGATACATCCGGATGCGGGAGCTGTGGAGCGATCCGATGAATCGCTGGAGTATTTCCTCGATTACTGTGCGCGGTGGATTGCCAGGCGCCGGACCCGGCGCGCCGCCTGTCCATTAAGCCGGGTCGAACCCTTTTCCGAACAGCGGTTCGCCGACACGCGACGCATAGAATCCGAACACGGCAAGACCGGTAACCAGCGCCATCAACCAGACGCTCGTCGGGGCGTACAGCTTCGAGAGGTCGGCCGTCAGCCCTCCCTGTCCGATGATGAAGTTGACGAGAAAGGCCATCATCTGGGCGAACACGCCGAAGTTCACCAGCACGAGCATGTATACGGCCGCCATGGCCAGCGCGTAGACGATGTTGACGCTCAGTTGTTCGGTGCCCGCCTCGGCGATGAGAAGAAAACTGAAGATCACGCCCGCAATGGCCGCCGCCAGCCACACGCGCTTGAAGACGACGCGGGCTACGACGAACGCGAGCGTCATCACCAGCGAGTTGAAGAGCGCGTTCGTCGGCATTCTCAGCAGCATGGACATCGCCTGACGCGTGCCGAGCAGGAACGCGAGGTTGGTGCCTCTCGGCGGGGCAGGCGCGTACCCGAGCAACCCGGGCAGCAGAAGGAGCCCGAAGCGCAGGAACTGCAGGCCGACGCCGGCGAACACGCCGACGAGCAGGTCGCGTCCTACGCGCGCATCGCGAAAGCGCCCTCCGAGCAGGCGGGTCCACGACATGAGAATCTCCGGACAGTAGCGCCGGACATATGGTTCGAGGGCGATGTAGATGACCCAGAGGATGCCCGCGTTCAGCAGTTGTGGCGCCAGCACTTCTTCGAAGAAGTCGTTGAGCTCGGTCAACGGCTCGAGCGAGTGTTTTGCCCCGAGCACCCAGGACGCCATCATCACGAACAACACGAACACGGCCAGGCGGGTCGCGCCCCGGCGATCGCCGCGCCCTTTTTGCAGATTGTTTCGCCCCAGCGCCAGCGCGCCGCCAAACACGACCAGCACGATGAGGAAGATGCCGAACCGCATGACACCGGCTCCGCGCTGCTGTTCCTGCTCCATGCGAGGGCGGCGCGTCCACGGTCCGACCACCTGAAAGAACGCTGGCCGCCCGTGATAGGCCGCCGCCTCCACGCGCAGCCGTACCTCCGGCTTCCCCGGCAGCGGGCCTTCCCAGGCCATCCGGTCGTCCGCGTAGACGTTCGGCACCCACAGCACCGCGGCTGGCTGAAACTTGTCGAACTCCAGTCCTGCTGCGTCGAACAGCCGCATCCACTCGACAGTCGCTTTCGTCTCGACTTCGTCCACCTGCGGCGGCACCGCGGTGAACTGTGTCAGGCGTCCCTGCGTGTCGAGGACCAGCCCGACCATGTTTGAGACCGTCATCGGCGGATCGCCAAAGCCGGGGGACCAATCGGACCCCACGCTGTCGAGCGGGCGCGGGCTCGTCCTGTACCAGAAGCGCAGCGTCGGGAATGCCCCGTTCGACAGCGAGTCCCAGCGCGAGGAGGATTGATCGGTCCGGAGCACGTAGCCGATGTAGTCCTGAAGCACGAAAAATCCGTGCGCGGTGTCAGCCGGCCGCTCCGGGTATCCCAGCTTCGCCACGATGTCGCGGGCGCGATCCTCGAGGGCGTCCACGCTCTTGTCGAGCGGAATCCTGGCAATAAGGAGCGTGCGATCCGAAAGCGCGGCGGCCGCCAGGAGTCCGACGATGATGAACGCGAGGAGCGACAGTCCTCGCGCTGCGCTGAATGCGCTTGTCGCCCCTGCCGCGGCCACCATTTCCGGGGATGGCGTCTCGCCGGCGGCCAGTGCCGCGGCGAGTGGGTCGCCGCCCGGCAGCGCCGCCGCCACGGCGAGCGCAGAGCTGGGGCGCAGGATGGGATCACGCTCGAGGCATCTGAGGATGACGCGTTCCACGGCGGGATCGAGATCGCGGACGACCGACGAAGGCGTCGATATCGCGCCACTCTGCTGCAGATCGACCAGCTCGTTCAGCGTTTTGGCCTCGTACGCCCGGCGTCCCGTGAACAGCTCGAACAGGACGAGGCCGAGCGCGTAGAGATCCGTCTTGACGGTGGGCTGGCCGCCGGCCAGGAGTTCCGGCGCCATGTACTGCGGCGTGCCGGCGCGCGACGCTGGACCACCGCCCGCGGCAATCGCAAGGCCAAAGTCGGCGATGCGGACGTTGCCGTCGCCGTCGATCATCACGTTGGCCGGCTTGAGATCGCGGTGGAGCACACCCCGTTCGTGGGCGGCGGCGAGGCCCGCGCAGAGCTGCCTCGCGATGTCGATCGCCTTATCCTGGGGAACGCGCCCGATTCGGCGGAGCAGGGAGGCGAGGTCTTCGCCGTCCACATACTCCATCGTCAGGAAGGGGCGGCCCTCGTGCTCGCCCAGATCGTAGAGTCGACAGACGTTCTTGTGCGACACTTGGCGGGCGATGCGCAGCTCGCCGTGAAACTGCGCGAGCCGTTCCGGATCGGACGCGACGCCGGGCGGCAGAAATTTCAGGGCGACCGGATGGTCCAGGGTCAGGTCGTCGGCGCGATACACTTCGCCCATGCCGCCGCGGCCGAGCATCGCGACGAGGCGATAGCGCCCGGCAATCAGGGATCCGGGCGCGAAACCGTGAGACGGCGTCGGGGTTCGATCGCCGGGTCTGGTCGCCGCCGCGCGCGTCGGCGCCATCGTGGCGTCAAGCGGCAGATCCTCGTCTTCCGGCTTCGACACGTGGCGATTCTACTGGAGGATGGCAAATGACGAGGCAATTGATGGCAACGGCGATCGCGATGTCGATGGCGGCTGGCTCGCTGTTCGCCCAGGGGTTCCGTTCGCCAAGTCCGACAGGCGTGGCGTCCACTCAGGTGGGGGGCAAGTACGTCGCCGGCGGCGAGGCGCCCCAGTACCAGAACGGCAAGTGGATCGAAATTTCCTACGGCCGCCCCATCAAGCGGGGGCGCGATTTGTGGGGCGCCGGCGCGGATTACGGACGCACACTCAACGACGGCGCTCCGGTCTGGCGCGCGGGCGCGAATGTCTCCACTCGACTCAAGAGTGAAGTCGGGCTTGTCATCAACGGCAAGACGGTGCCCGCAGGCGAGTACAGCCTGTTCATCGATCTCAAGCCCAACAACTGGACGCTGATCGTGTCTCGCTGGGCGGCGTCGCCGACATTCCCCGGAACCAAGGACGCATTGTTCGGCGCGTTCGATTACACGCCCGACAAGGACGTCGTTCGGGCGCCGATGAAAATGGCCGCGCTGCCGTTTTCGGTGGACCAGCTGACCTGGAGCTTCGTCGATATGTCGGAATCCGCGGGCGGGATGGCCATCATGTGGGACAAGGTGATGGCATCGGCAGCGTTTACAGTCGCGAAGTAGTGCAGGCCTTCAGGCCTGCACCCACTACTTCTTCTTCATCTCGTCGTAGGCAATCTGCATGTTGGCCTTCGCCCCGCCCCACTGCGGGTTCGCGCTGGCGACGTATCCCTTGTATTTGGGCGCGATCTTGTATTCGGCGGCAGCCTGGTCCACGCTCTTGCCGGCCTTCATCTCGGCCTCGGCAAACTCGACGAACTCCTTCGTGAACTCGGCATACTCCTTGAGATCGTTCCAGCTCGACACGGGAATATGTCCGTTGATGATGGTGTCCACGTTTTTCACGCCACCGATCACTTTTGCCAGCGTCCTGGGCTGTTCGATGACACTCCCTCCGTTGTCCGGGTCGACGTAGGGCAGCGCCTTCCACGCGAAGAAGTCGCCGACGTGCATCGTCCTCAGCGCGGGGAAGACCACGAAGCTGTCGCCGTTGGTGTGGCCGCGCCCGAAGTAGTACAGGTCGATCTCGTCCTTACCTGAGCCAACCGTCAGCTTGTCCTTGTAGGTCTTCGTGGGGAGGAACTTCGCCCTGGCGCCCTTGAACTCGTCCATCTTTACCATGTTCGCTTTGGTGTTTTCCTGGACGATGCTCTCGACGCTGGCGCCAAAGAACTCGTTCCCGCCCGTGTGATCGCTGTGCGTGTGCGTGTTAATGATCCGGATGATCGGTTTATTCGTGACGGTCTTGATGCGATCGAGAATCGTCTGGCCGTAACCGGGGAGCTTCGTGTCCACGAGGGTCACGCCGGCGTCCGTGATGAAGACCGCCGTATTGCCGCCGCTGAAGGCGTCCGTGTCCTCCACACTCGAACCGGTGACGATGTACAGGTTGTCCTTGACCTTTTCGATCTTCGTCGCCGCGATCGCCTTTGGCGTCGGTCCGGCCGGCGGCGCCTGGCCTGCGACGGCCAGCGGCAGCGCGCCGGCAACGACTAGCGTACTGAGCACGAACCAACGCGTCATCACCTGCTCCTGTCTGTTCGACGAACAGCTTCTACTTCTGGCCCAGTTCGTTGTAGGCAATCTGGATGTTGTTCTTGATTCCGCCCAGGAACGTGCTCACGGTGTAGCCGCTGTACTGCGCCGGCACCTTGTACTCGGCCGCGGCCGCATCAACGCTCTTTCCGGCCTTGATCTCGTCCCTGACCCACGTGACGAAGCTGTCGTTGAAGGCGGCGTACTGCTTCAGGTCGGCCGGCGTCATCCGCGGGCTGTGGCCGGTGATGATGGTGTCCACGTTCTTGATGCCCGAGGCAGCCTTCGCCAGCGTCTTGCCGTACTCCACCGCGCTGCCGCCGTTGTTCGGATCGATGATCGGCGTCGTCTTGCCGGCGAACGCGTCGCCTGAATGCATGACCCGCAGCGCGCGAAACACGACCCAGGCATCGCCGTTGGTGTGGGCTTTTCCGAAATAGTACAAATCGATCTGATCGTTGCCCTTGCCGATCGACAGCTTGTCCTTGAAGGTCTTCTTCGGGATGAACACCGACTTATCGCCCTTGAAGGCGTCCATCTTCTCCATGTTTGTCTTGGTGTTTTCCTGAGCCACGAACTCAACGGACGCCCCGAAGAACTCGTTGCTGCCGTTGTGATCGCCGTGCGTGTGCGTGTTGATGATGGTGGTGATCGGCTTGTTGGTCACCGACTTCACCTTGTCCATGATCGCCTGGCCCCAGCCGGCGAGCTTCGTGTCGACCAGCACGACGCCGGTATCGGTGATGAACGCGGCGGTGTTTCCTCCGCCGCCCGTGATCATGTACAGACGATCGTTCACCTTCTCGATTTCGGCGACGTTGGGTCCCTGCGGCCCGCGGCCGGCAGGTGCCTGAAAGCCCGCGGCAGCAAGCGACAACCCGCCGCCGACGAGAAGGACGCCGAGAATGATTCCACGCTTCATGAGATCCCTCCAGGAAAGAACACCCGCTGAACGAACCAGAACGCACCGGCCAGGATGACGACAACGGATCCGGCCATCGCCAGATGGCGGCCCGCCCACTCGCTCCGGGACTTCAGGGCCCCGAGGGCCGACGCCACCAGCACGACAACGAGCAGTTGCCCGATTTCGACGCCGAAGTTGAACGAAAACAGCGACCAGCCGAGCGCGCGCGCCGGCAGCTCCATCTCTCGCAGCACGTTCGCGAACCCGAATCCATGGATGAAGCCGAACGTGAACGCAATCCAGACCCGGACGTCGCGGCCACCCTTCGCCAGGATGTTGTCGGCGCCCACATAAACGATGCTGAGGGCGATGGCCGGTTCGATCAGGCGTGCGGGCGGCGTCACGATATTGAGCGCCGCGAGCGACAACGTGATGCTGTGCGCGACCGTGAACGACGTCACGACCAGCAGCAGCTGACGAAGCGAGCCGCCGAGGAGCAGAAGGCCGACCAGGAACAGGATGTGATCGGGGCCGATCAGGATGTGGTGGATGCCGGACGGGACGAATTTTCTCACAACGGCCAGCACACCCTGCCGGGTGCCGGCAAAGTACTCCAGCCGCGGGTGATTGCCGTCGAGGATCATCTGCGACGTCAGTGTTTCACCTTCGTACATGTTCACGAACGTCTGGTGCTGGGGGTCGTACGGAAACATGACCGTGTTGACCGTGACGACGCCCGGTGCGGCTGCGACGGCGTACCGCAGATGCAGGCGCAAGGACTGGCGTTCGCGGAGAATCTCGGGTGGCGACCATTCGGGCGTCAGCCGCCGGCCGTCGGCGTCGAGTTCGACGCGCGGCGTGAGCAAAGCGCGGATCGCACCCTCGCGTTCGGCGACCACCGCCGGTTCGAGCAGCCGTTCTGGCGGCGCAATCTGAAGGTCGTGCGCGAGATCGAAGATGTGCACGACCAGGGACACGTCGAGCGCGGACTTCTGAACCTGGACGTCGAGGTAACTGAAGGGCACCGGATGTGCGATCGCGGGCCTCGCCCACGCGAGAAGCCCGGCCGCAAGAACCGCCGCAACGCGCCGACGCATAACGAGCAATGGTAACGTAAACTCGTGGAAATCGCGCCGGGGGCGTTTCACCTTCCGCGGTATCTTTCCCTCGAACATCAGCGGGCGCTGTTCGGCCGGTGCCGCGCGCTGATGGATGGCGATGTGCCCGGCTACGTGCCGACGGTGCGCGGCGGCGGCACCATGCATGTCCGCATGCTCTGCCTCGGGAGGCACTGGAACGGCTTGCTCTACAAGTACGAGGCGAGCCGGTCTGACCGCGACGGGCTGCCGGCGCCGCCGCTTCCGGAGGAGCTCCGGCGGCTGGCGAACGAG
The DNA here is from genome assembly GCA_963729215.1 of uncultured Acidobacteriota bacterium. Classification (GTDB taxonomy): domain Bacteria; phylum Acidobacteriota; class Vicinamibacteria; order Vicinamibacterales; family CAVVIG01; genus CAVQJU01. The sequence goes on from CAVSND010000023.1 coordinate 448,218, forward strand.
ATCGCCGCGGCTGTGGGCATGCGGTTCGACGCCGATCTCTGTATCCTCAATTACTACGATGCCGCCGGCCGCATGGGCGTGCACCAGGACAAAGACGAGAGCCCGACCTCATTGGCCGCCGGCCATCCCGTCGTCTCGGTGTCCATCGGTGACACCGCGCGATTTCTGTTCGGAGGGCTGCGCCGGCGGGATCCCGTGGACACGATTCAGCTCGAATCCGGAGACGCCTTCGTCTTTGGAGGTCCCGCGCGGCTCCGCTATCACGGCGTGTCACGTATCGCGCCTGGAACAGCGCCCCCAGGAACTCGGCATCGACGGGCGCTTCAACCTGACCTTCCGGCAATACTGAGCGTCGTGCCGCGTATACTCGACGCGAATGGCCATGGACCTCAGGAGCCAGTCATGATGTCACGCCGAACGATGCTTCTGGTGCCGCTTGCGTCTCTCGCGGCGGCCGCGCCGGAGACTGCCGCCCTCGGCGATTCAGCGGCGCCGAAGCCTGCGGGCAAGAAGATGTCGCTCGCCCTTCACCAGAACACGTCCGCCGGCGCGGGCTATCGCAAGTCCCTGGAAGGCTGGGCGCGCGCGGGCGTCAAAGAAGTCGAACTGACCGCGCAGCTGCTGGACGAGTTTCTCAAGACCGACTCGCTCGCCGCCGCTCGCCGCGTACTGACCGACCTCGGGTTGACACCCGTGTCGGCCGCCTGCGGCGTTCAGGGCATCTGGGAGCCGAATCCGAACCACGCGGCCGGGCTGGAGGATCTCAAGAGACGCTGCGAGATGTTCAGCGCGCTCGGGCTCACGCGGTTGTACGCGCCGACCGGCACCACGGCAAAATTCACACCGGACGACTACAAGGCTGGCGTGGAGAACATGCGCCAGGTCGGTGACGTCGCGAAGCAGTTCGGGATGACGGCCATGGCGGAATTCGTTCGCGCGTCTTCGTTTATCTCCACGCTCGGCACGATGCTGCGCATGACGCGCGAGGCGTCGCATCCGAACATGCAAATTCTGTTCGACTGCTATCACTTCTGGTCCGGACAGAGTAAGTTCGAAGACCTCGGCCTGCTCCGGCCGGGCGACATCGGTCACGTGCATTTTCAGGACGTGCCGGACATGCCGCGGGAGCTGCTCGACCAGAACACCCGCGTCATCCCGGGTGACGGCGTGACGCCGCTGGTGGCGATTCTGCGGAAGCTGGCGGAGAAGGGGTATGCCGGTCCGCTCTCGGTGGAGTTGTTCCTGCCGAAATTTCAACAGGGCGATCCTTTCGAGGTGGCGCGCGAGATCCGGCAGAAAGCCGAGGCCGTCATGCGTCAGGCGCGCGTGATCTGATCGGCAGCCGATGCAGGTGCTGCGCGTCAGCGGACCCGGCGACCCGCGTGTCAGCGTGTACCGGTCGGTGTCGGACGCGGAACTGCTGCGGCAACGCGGCCAGTTTGTCGCCGAAGGACGATTGGTCGTCGAGCGAGTGATCGCCGAACGCCGCTACGCCATCCAGTCGGTGCTGCTGAGCGAAGCGGCATACCGGGCACTCGAGCCAGCGTTGGAAACCCTGGACCGTGACGTCCCCGTTTACGTCTGCGCCGGCGGCGATTTTCTCGGCATCACGGGTTACGACGTGCATCGCGGCTGCCTCGCGCTGGCCGAGCGGCCGGCGCCTCTTTCGCTGGACGCACTCCTCCGGCGCGCGGAGGTCATCGTCGCGCTCGAGGGCGTCACAAATGCGGACAATGTCGGCGGTGTGTTCAGGAACGCCGCGGCGTTCGGCGCGGACGCCGTGCTGCTCGACGGCGCGTCGTGCGATCCCCTGTATCGGAAGGCGATTCGCACGTCGATGGCCGCCACCTTGCGCGTGCCCTTCGCCCGCCTGGCGGATCGCGCGAGCGAATGGCCGTCCGCGCTCGCCGCGCTGCGAGCGCGCGGCTTCACGCTCGTCGCCTTGACGCCGGCGGATTCGGCACGCGACCTGGACGAGTTTGCAACGTCGCCGCGTCCGGCCAGGCTCGCGCTGCTGCTTGGCAGCGAGGGTCCGGGCCTGAGCGATGCCTCGTCAGCCGCCGCCGATCATCACGTGCGGATTCCCGTCAATCCGGACGTGGACTCGTTGAACCTTGCCGTTGCTGCCGGCATCGCGCTGTATCGGCTCTCTGCCGGGGCGGGCAATGGCGATTCGGCTGGCTGATCGATTGCACCGGAGTCTCCACGATCGCGGTAACCCCGCGCGAAAGGAGATGACCCGTGCAGAATCTGATCATCGCTTCCGCTGTGACCCTGGCAATGGCTTCGATAACTTCGATAACTTTGATACCAGGGGCGCTCCACTCCGATCCTGTCCTCGTTCGATCCGTTCTCGACGGCGACACGATCGACGTCGCGGGAGTCGGCCGCGTCAGGCTGCTTGGCATCGACGCTCCCGAGCTTGCGCACGGCCACGACACGGCGGCGCCGTTTGCGTACGAGGCCCGCGAAAAGCTGATCGAGCTGGTGCTGCACCGCTGGGTCCGGCTCGAAGCCGATGCGGAGCGGCTCGACGGATACAACCGGCACCTCGCCTATGTCGTGCGCGAGGATGGCCTTTTCGTCAACGCCGCGCTGCTGCGCGAAGGTCTGGCGCGTGTCACGGCCCGGGTGCCCCTGACGCGTCTCTCCGAACTGCGGCGCGCGGAGGCGGATGCCCAGGCGTCCAGGCGAGGCATGTGGGGCCAGGCGGCGCCAGTGCACCCGCCGAGTTATACTCGGCGTCGCAAGTCCACCCTCTAAGAGCGCAGGAGTTCGTGCCCGAGATTCCCGTCGAATATGCGTCGCAACGCAAGATCCGTGAGCGCAACAAGCTTTACTACCGATTCAATCACTGGCCGATCTGGATCTTCGTCTTCTTCATCGCGCCCGGTCCGCTGACGTTCGATCTCTTCGAGCATGGGTTTGATGTCCGGATGGCGCTGTGGCTCGGCCTGGTGCTCGTGGGCACCGGTGTCGCCGGCCTTCGAGGCAGCCTGCCGGGCGTCGAGCCGCGGCCGTACATCATCCGCTTCACCGAGGATCGCCCGAACCCGCTCTACCGCCGCGTGTGCTACACATTCGCGTGGAGCGAGGTCATCACCTTCGCGCTGCTCAACATCACGGGCCTCGTCATCGCGATCGTCACGGGCCAGTGGTATCTCAAGCAGATTTACCGCGTCGCGTACTTTCCGATTGCGGGCGCGATCTGGCTGCTGGGAGCGCTGGGACGGCTGCCGCGCGTGAAGCCGTCGACCAAGGGCGAGGGACACGAGCGGCGATATTTCTACGGCTCGGTATGGGCCGTGTGCTGGGCGCAGCCCGCACTCTGGCTCATGTGGAAGGTCATCCCACGCACGCGCGTGGGCGATTCCGTCAAGCTGCTGGTCTTTCTCGGCATCCTGGCCTTCGTCGGGAACCTGGCGCGGCTCGGCCGTCTTCCCCGCACAAGACCGATCGTCCCCGGAGAACTCGCGGTCTCCGACTAATCATCTAGTCATTTGGTCATTTAGTCATCTGGTCATCGTTGACAAAATTTCCCAATGGTCAAATTTCAAAACGATGACCAGATGACTAGATGACCAGATGACTAAATTGGGTGAGGGCTGGGAGGGGTGGGACGAGTACGCCCCGTTCTACGACTGGGAAAATGCGCGGACGCTCGGACGAAGGGACGTGCCGTTCTGGCAGCGCGTCGCCCTCGAGGCGGACGGATCGGTGCTCGAGCTTGGCTGCGGGACGGGACGCATTTCCATTCCGCTGGCGCGTGCCGGCGTGACCATCGTCGGCGTTGATCGGTCGGCGCCGATGCTGGCACGCGCCGCGGCACGGGCCTCCCGAACCTCTCGAACCTCTAGAACTCCTCGGACCGTTTCGTTCGTGCGCGCCGACATCCGCTCGCTTCCGTTCAAGCACGGACGCTTCTCCATGGTGCTCGCCCCGTACGGCGTGCTGCAGTCGCTGGTCCGCGAGCGCGATCTCAGCGCCACGCTCGAGTCGGTGGCGCGCGTGGTCCGGCGCGGCGGCACATTTGGCATCGACCTGGTGCCCGACGTCCCGAACTGGCGCGAATACTCCAACAAGGTCCAACTCGTGGGACGGGCACGGGGAGGGGCGCATCTGACGCTGGTGGAATCGGTCCGCCAGGATCCCAGGCGCCGGCTCACGACGTTCGAGCAGCGGTACGTCGAACGCCGGGGCGGCCGCACGCGCGAGCATCGCTTCGATCTGACCTTTCGGACGCTGACCGTGCCACAGATGACCCGGCGCGTCGAACGCGCCGGATTCCGCGTCAAGGCCGTGCTGGGCGACTATCGCGGCCGGCCCTGGGACGCGCGAGCGGACGTCTGGATCCTCCTGGCGGAAAAGGTGTAAGATTTTCCGTTCCATCTCGTTGATTTGTCTGGGGTTTTTCGGGATTTTAGAATCGGGAGTTCAACCATGTCCGGCCATTCGAAATGGGCCTCCATCAAGCACAAGAAGGGCGCGCTCGACGCCAAGCGCGGCAAGATGTTCACGCGCCTCATCAAGGAATTGACCGTCGCGGCACGGGCCGGCGGCGGCGATCCCGACATGAACCCGCGCCTGCGAACCGTCATCGCCGACGCCAAGGCCGCGAACATGCCTTCGGAGAACATCAAGCGCGCGATCCGGCGCGGCACCGGTGAAGAGCCCGGCGTGTCGTACGAGGAAGCGCAGTACGAAGGCTACGGACCCGGCGGCGCCGCCGTCATCATCGACGTGCTCACCGACAACAAGAACCGGACGGTGGGCGAGCTGCGGCACCTGCTCGAAAAACACGGCGGCAACCTCGCTGCCGCGAATGCGGTCGCCTGGATGTTCGCCAAGAAGGGTTATATCGTCATCGAGAAGGCGAAGGCGGACGAGGACAAGCTGATGAGCGCCGTTCTCGACGCCGGCGCGGACGATCTGCAGGACGACAACGACAATTGGGAAGTCCTGAGCGCGCCGGAGGCGTTCACCGCGGTGAACGACGCCGTGAAGGGCCTGGGCATCGAACCGACCAGCGCGCAGGTCTCGATGATTCCCCAGAACTACGTGAAGCTCGAGGGCAAGGTCGCGCAGCAGATGTTGAAGCTCATGGAAGCGCTCGACGACTACGACGATGTCCAGCATGTCTGGTCGAACTTCGACATCTCGGAGAAGGAGATCGAGGCCTCGCTCGCGTGAAGATTTTCGGGATCGACCCTGGTTCCGAGCGCACCGGCTACGGCTGCGTGGAAACCGACGGGTCGAGGCACCGCATGGTCGTCTGCGGCGCCATCCGCACTCCTCCGCACGCGACGTTCCCTGAAAAGCTTCTCGTCATTCACACCCGGCTCGCCGCGCTGCTGATCGAATGCCGCCCGGATGCGGTTGCCATCGAGAACCTGTTCCATTCCGCGAACGTCCGCAGCGCGTTGAAGCTGGGACACGCGCGCGGGGTGGCCATGCTGGCCGCCGTCGAGGCGGGCATGGGCGTGTTCGAGTACACGCCGGCCGAAATCAAACGCGCGGTGGTCGGCTACGGGCGGGCGGAGAAGCCGCAGGTCCAGCAGATGGTCAAGCTGTTACTCGGGTTGACGGCCGTGCCTTCGCCGCACGATGCCGCCGACGCGCTGGCAGTGGCGATCTGCCACGTGAACTCGCATCCGCGCGCGCGGCTGGCGGACGCGATGCCCGTGGCGCGCGCGCCGAAGTCGGCGACGAGCTGGCGCCACTTCCGGCCGTGATTGCCCACCTGCGTGGACGGATCCTCGAGAAGCAGCCGACGCGCGTGGTTCTGGACGTCGGCGGGGTCGGGTACGACGTCGCCGTTCCGTTGTCCACGTTTTATGGCCTCGGCGAGCCTGGCTCCGACGTTGCGCTGCGCGTGCATACGCACGTGCGCGAGGATGCGCTGGCCTTGTACGGGTTCTCGACGGCGCTCGAGCTGGATCTGTTCAACCGGTTGATCAGCATCAGCGGCATCGGACCGAAGCTCGCGCTGGCCGTCTTGTCGGGAATCGAGCCGCCCGATCTGGTGAGTGCGATCGAACGCGGCGATCTGGCTCGCCTGACGGCCATCCCGGGAGTCGGGAAGAAGACGTCCGAGCGCATCGTGCTGGAGCTGAAGGATCGCCTCCCCCGCGCCCACGTGGTGGAAGCGGCGGACGGCGTCGCGGTCGCGGGAACGGGACTGCGCGACGATCTGCTCTCGGCGCTGATGAACCTGGGGTATCATCGGCCGCTTGCCGAGAAGGCGGTCGACGCGGCCTTGAAAACGACCGGCCGGGAAGCGGGTTTCGAGCGTACGCTGAAGCAGGCCCTGAGAGAAGTCGCGAAGTGACATCCCTGCCGTGACGAACGATCGCATTGTGACCGCCGCCCGTGTCGAAGAGGAGGCGCAGGACGAAGCCGGCCTGCGCCCGCGCGCCATCGACGACTACATCGGCCAGGACCGCGTCCGTGAAAACCTGCAGGTTTCCATTGCCGCGGCCACCAAGCGCAGCGAGGCGCTCGACCACGTGCTGCTGCTACGGTCCTCCGGGCCTCGGCAAGACGACGCTGGCGTATGTCATCGGGCACGAGCTCGGCGTCGGCGTTCGCGCCACGTCGGGTCCGGTGCTCGAAAAGCCCGGCGATTTGGCCGGTATTCTCACGGACCTCGGCGATCGCGAAGTGCTGTTCATCGACGAGATCCACCGGATGTCCGCGACGATCGAGGAGATCCTGTATCCCGCGCTCGAAGACTACGAGCTGGACATCATGATCGGCCAGGGTCCGAGCGCCCGATCGATGAAGGTGCCCCTCCAGAAATTCACGCTCATCGGGGCGACGACGCGCGCGGGCCTGCTGACGTCGCCCCTGCGCGCCCGTTTTGGCATCGTGCACCGGCTGGAGTTCTACGCGGAGCGCGACCTCGAAGAAATCGTCCGCCGGTCGGCGCGCATCCTCCGCGTGCCGCTCGAAGACGGCGCCGCCGCCGAACTGGCGCGGCGCTCCCGCGGCACGCCCCGGATCGCCAATCGCCTGCTGAGGCGCGTGCGCGACTACGCGCAGGTGCGAGCCGCGGGGACCATCACCCTCGACGTCACCCACGCCGCGCTCAAGCTGCTCGAAGTGGACGAGCATGGGTTCGACGAAGTCGATCGCAAGCTGCTGCGGACCATCATCGACAAGTTCGGAGGTGGGCCCGTCGGCGTCGGCACCATTTCCGCCGCCATCAGCGAAGAGAAGGACGCCATCGAAGATATCTACGAGCCGTTCCTGATTCAGGCCGGCTTTCTCGATCGCACGCCGCGCGGACGCGTCGCGACGGCGCGGGCTTATCAATATTTCGGGCTCGAGGCCCCTGACGATCGAAGAAGGGATTCGCGACTGTGGTGAGTGCGCGCAAAATCAGTCGTATCGGCGGCAGGCCGACAACGATCAGGTCACTGGCGACATATGTGCCGCCGAACGTGTTGACGAACGCCGATCTCGAGAAGCTGGTCGACACGACCGACGACTGGATCATGCAGCGCGTCGGCATCCGCGAGCGGCATATCGCGGCGCCCGGAGTCGCGACGTCCGACCTGGGCAAGGAAGCGGCGGTCAAGGCGATTGCCCAGGCCGGTCTCACGCCGGCGGACATCGACCTCATCATCACGGGCACTGTCACGCCCGACATGCTCTTTCCCAGCACCACGTGCCTCATTCAACACAAGATCGGAGCCACCCACGCGTGGGGGTTCGACCTCAGCGCCGCGTGTTCGGCCTTCACGTATGCGTTGACGACCGCGAGCCAGCTGGTGGCCACCGGGGCGCACGACCACGCGCTGGTGGTGGGCGCCGACGTGATGTCGAGCATCATCGACTACAAGGATCGCGCGACGTGCGTCCTCTTCGGAGACGGCGCCGGCGCCGTCGTGGTCTCGGCCGCCGAGGACGATCGGGTGGCGATCCTGGATTTCGAACACGAGATTGACGGAAGCGGAGGCGACGCGCTCTTCATGCCCGGCGGCGGCAGCCTCCGGCCGGCCTCGCACGAAACCGTCGATCAGCGGATGCACTACGTGAAACAGGACGGCCGCGCGGTCTTCAAGTTCGCGGTGAGGAAAACCGAGGAAATCGCGACCCGCATTCTCGAGCGCAACGGGCTGAAGACGTCCGACCTGGACCTCTTCGTCTCCCACCAGGCCAACCGGCGCATCATCGAATCGGCCACCGAAAAGCTCGGCCTGTCGCCGGACAAGATGATCATCAACATCGACAAGTACGGCAACACGACGGCCGCCACGATTCCCCTCGCGCTGAACGACGCGGTGTGCTCCGGGCGGCTCAAGAAAGGCGACCTCGTCCTGCTGGCATCGGTGGGCGCCGGCTTCACCGTCGGCGCCGTTCTGCTGCGCTGGGGATTTTGAATCGGGTCTTCATCCTTTCTCCGGCGAGTTGTCGCGGCAGGCGGGCGGCCCAGTTACTGTCGCCCCGTTCCGCCAGCCAGCTCGCGGCGCGGCTTCGGTCGGCTGAAGGTGCGCCGCTCGGCGATGTCTTCACGTTCTTCAGCAGCCTGTACTTCCGCGGCAAGCTGACATACGCCCGGCATTTCGCCCCCGCGCAGGATATCCACGTCATCACGCCCACATCGGGGCTGCAGAGTCCCGACATCCGCGTGACACACGGCGAGATTCTGGAATTTGCCGAGGGGGACATCGACCTGGCGAACGCGGGCTACCGGACCGCGCTCGAGCGCAGCGCGCAGCTGTTGCTGCAGGGCATCGGAACGGAGCGCGAGGTGGTGCTGCTCGGGAGCATTGCTTCGCCGAAGTATGTCGGCGTGCTCGGCGACATCTTCGGCGAGCGCCTGCGGTTTCCCGTGGACTTCGTTGGACGGGGCGACATGAGCCGCGGAGGCCTCCTGCTGCGGAAAGTCAGCGAGGGCGTGGAGCTCGATTACGTGCCGGTCGCCGGGGCGGTGCGGCACGGCCCGCGGCCGCCGAGGCTCCCGCGCAAACCTCGAACCGCATGGCCCTGACGATTCCGCGCGGCGAGGACAATGTCGTCCTGAACGTGGACGGCAAGGGCGTCCGCCTCACGAATCTCCGCAAGCTGTTCTGGCCGGAGCTTGGCCTGACCAAGGGCGACCTCCTGCAGTATTACGCCTCCGTTGCCAGCGTGCTGTTGCCACACGTCCGCGACCGCGCGATGGTCATGAAGCGTTACCCGCACGGCGCGTCGGGCGCGTTCTTTTTCATGAAGCGCGCACCGACGCCTCGGCCGGAGTGGATCGAGACGTGCGCCGTCCATCACGGATCCGGCAAGGTGATCGACTTCCCGGTGATTCAGGACACGGCGTCATTGCTGTGGGTCGTGAATCTCGGCTGCATCGATCTCAACCAGTGGTACGCGCGGACCGACGATGTGGACCGGCCCGACTACCTGCACTTCGACCTGGATCCAGGCGCCGGCGCCTCCTTCGAACAGGTGCTCGAAGCGGGGCTTGTCGTGCGCGAGGCGCTCGACGTGCTCAAGATGCCCTCTGTCGTGAAGACCACCGGCTCCAGGGGTCTGCATGTGTACACGCCCATCGTGCGCGGACCGGTGCAGAAGCAGGTGTGGACGTTCGCGAAAGCCCTGGGCCAGGAGCTGGCCGCGCGGAATCCGAAACTGATGACGGCCGAGTATCGCGTGGCGAATCGTCCGGCAGGCCGCGTGCTCGTGGACTACAACCAGAATGCGTGGGGCCGGACGCTCGCGTCCGTCTACTCGGTTCGTCCGCACCCGGCGGCCGCGGTCTCGACCCCTGTGACGTGGAAGGAAGTCGAGCGTGGCCTTCGCATCGAGGACTTCACCACGAGGAACGTGCCGGCGCGCGTCAAGAAGCTCGGCGACCTCTGGAAACCCCTCGTCCAGGTGAGGGGCCGCTTCAATCTCGGTCGATTTATGTAGACAAGCCCTGTTGTATCAACGGTTTAGTCGCAGAAATGTCGCCGAGATCGGTGTGTTTAATTATGAGACAGCAGTGTGCTAAATCGGTCCACAAAGTCACATATCGACCTAATTGCTAGGAAAACTATCCAAGTGTGCAGTTGTAGAAATACTGCTGTTTCAATCCTGAACAAATCCATAGTGTCAGTTAAAAGACCACTAATTATCAGACAATCCCATATCCCATTCGTCATCAGTGACTTCCCGTTGATTTCTGTGTCGGTTCGAGCGATGGCGGGAAAGTTGCTACCTCTTCGGCTGTGATTCTTACCCGCCGTGTGTGTTCCCTGGTTCTTGCCGCTCTTCTGGTGTGCCTCGGTGCTGGTTCCGCCAACGCGCAGGATTCCTTCTCGGCTTCAAAAGTAGACCGATCGCTTCGCGCATCGCTCCGCAAGGGTGCGAGCTCGCAGCGTGTCATCGTCATGACGGCGCCCGGGCATCGGGGCGACATCAAGAAGGCCCTCCAAGGGCATGGCGACATTGTCAGCGACGAGACCGACGGCGACGCGCTGTCGGCCGTCGTTCACAGCGAGGACGTCGACGAACTGGCGAAGCACCCCTGGGTGCAGTCGGTGTCCGCCGACGCAGTTGTCCGCGCGTTCGGCGCGGGTCAGGCCTCGCGCCGGTTCGCGGCGCCCGTCTCCGCGGTGCAAATCAAGCCGTCGCCGGCTTCATCGCCGGCGGCTCCCGCGAACGTTCTCCGCCAGACACTCGGCCTGACCAACGTCGCGGCGCCGGGCAGCGTCGACGGCGAGGGCGTGGTTGTCGCGTTGATCGATTCCGGGTTGTCGCCGAATCCCGACCTTCCGCTGTCGCGGATCGCGGGTTTCTACGATTTCACGAAGCTCTCGAATGGCCAGCCGACGCAGCCGGCCCCGTATGACGAGTTCGGGCACGGAACGCATGTGGCCGGCCTGATCGGCAGCGGCGGCGTCCTGTCGAATTACGAGCATCAGGGCGTGGCCCCGGGCGTGCGATTCGTCGCGCTCAAGGTGCTGGACGGCCAGGGAGTGGGCACGACGAGCCTGGTCATCAAGGCGATCGAGTACGTCATCGCCAACAACCGCACGCTCCACGTGAAGGTCATCAATCTGTCGCTCGGCCATCCCATTTACGCGCCGGCCAAGTACGACCCGCTCGTGCAGGCCGTCGAGCGCGCCGTGAAGGCCGGCATCGTGGTGGTCGTGGCGGCGGGCAACAACGGGCTGGATCAGAACGGCGACGGCGAGTCCGGCTACGCCGGCATCAACTCGCCGGCGAACGCGCCCTCCTGCATCGCGGTCGGCGCGGTGGACACGAAGAACACGATCGCGCGCGACGGCGACGCTGTCGCGGCGTTCAGCTCGCGCGGGCCGACGTGGTTTGACGCGCTCGCGAAGCCGGACCTCGTGGCGCCGGGTGTGCACCTGGTGTCCGACACGGATCCTTCGTCTTATCTCTACACGAACCTGCCGAACAACCGGCAGACGGTCAACGGCCACCCGATGCTCGACCTGAGCGGGACGAGCATGTCGGCGCCGATTGCCGCGGGCGCCGCCGCGCTCGTGCTCGACGCGAACGCGGGCCTCACGCCGAACACCGTCAAGGGCATTCTCGAATACACGGCGATTAGACTCGCAGGCGCGGACTACCTGACGCAGGGCGCCGGCGAACTGAACGCGGGCGGCGCGGTCACGCTCGCGAAATCAATCGACACCGATGCGCGGATGAACTCGTGGTGGCTGCAGACCGGTGTGCCGGGCTACACGGTGATCGGCGGCACGTCGAACCCGTGGTCCGAAAGCATCATCTGGAACAACGCGGTCCTCGGCGGCCAGGTCCTTTACTACAACAACATCATCTGGGGCACCAACATCGTCTGGGGCACCCACGCGAAGATCCGCAGCCGGAACATCATCTGGGGCACCAACGGCATCTGGGGCGCCCATGTGACCGTGAAGGTCCGGAACATCGTCTGGGGCACCTCCGACGACGACAACATCATCTGGGGCACGCACCTGGTCTGGAACACGCGGGTGATCGGCCAGCGCACCAGCGGCAAGAGCATCATCTGGGGCACTTCAGATGACGACAACATCATCTGGGGCACCATGGACGAAGACAACATCGTCTGGGGCACCTACGACGATGCGGACAACATCATCTGGGGCACGTGGGACAGCGACGACAACATCATCTGGGGAACTTCGGACAGCGACGACAACATTGTCTGGGGCACTGAATCCGATCTGGACAATATCGTCTGGGTACCGAGTCCGACCTGGACAACATCGTATGGGGCACATCGACCGTACTGCTGGGGGCACGGTAATGGCTATCGCATCGCGGTTCGAAGAGTTCCCATCCGTCTCACCGGTCGTCTCGACGCCAAAGTCCAGGAACTGGGGCGCGGGGCTGCCCGTTCTTCTGGGAACGTCGGTCACGTTACGGGAACTGCGGGCCTCCGACGCGCACGCGTTGCTGGCGGCCTTTGGCTCGCCGGAAGTGACGCGCCTGATTTCGCCGCCGCCGCCAACGCTCGAGGGCTTCGAGAAGTTCATCGCGTGGACGCAGCGTCAGCGTGAAGCGCAGCAGTCGTTCGCGTTCGGCATTACCCTCAACAACAGCGACACCGTCGTCGGCCTGTTCCAGGTCCGGGCGCTCCAGCCGGGTTTCGACATCGCGGAATGGGGTTTTGCGCTCGGCTCCGAGCACTGGGGCAGCGGCCTGTTCCACGAAGCCGCCGGACTCGTGCTCGATTTCGTGTTCGACGTCGTAGGTGTTCATCGGCTCGAGGCGCGCGCGGCGCTCAAGAACGGGCGAGGCAACGGCGCCCTTGAGAAGCTGGGTGCAACGCAGGAAGGCGTCCTCCACCGGTCGTTTCTCCGGAACGGTGTGTATCACGATCAGGCGCTCTGGACGATCCTGGCGGATGACCGCCGCGAAGCCCGGGCGCTTCGGACGACCCACGATTACTGATTCACTGAGCCGGCTGGCGTACACTCGCGAACGTGGACGTTCGCGAGTTCGACTTCGATCTCCCTCCCGAACTGATCGCCCAGGAACCGGCCCAGCAGCGCGGCGGGGCACGGCTGCTCCAACTCGATCGCCGCACCGGCGGCGTCATCCACGGCTCGATTGACGATCTCCCGCTGGCCCTTCGCGAAGGCGATGTCGTCGTCGTCAACAATACGCGTGTGTTTCCCGCGCGGCTGCTCGGACGGCGTGTGCCGAGCGGAGGCGCGGTCGAATGCCTCCTGATTGGGCGGGAAGCGAGCGGCGCGGTCGCGTCTGCGATGCCGGGCGCGCAGGATTGGCAGGCGTTGATGCATCCGGGGCAGAAGCTTCGCCCCGGCGCACGAGTCGTGTTCGAGGGCTACGTGCACGCTGCACGGCGAAGTGCTCGAGCAGCGGTTCTACGGCCGCCGCGTGATTCGGCTGTCGCGTGGGGACGGCGGATCCGTCGACGATGCGATCGAGGCCATCGGCCACATGCCGCTGCCTCCGTACATCAAGCGGGATGATCGTCCGGCGGACCGCGAACGGTACCAGACCGTCTTTGCGCGCGAGCGTGGTTCGGTCGCCGCCCCGACCGCAGGTCTGCATTTCACGCCGGCGCTCAACGCCGCGCTCGCCTGGCGCGGCATCGACATCGTGGAGATCACGCTGCACGTCGGCTACGGGACCTTTCAACCCGTGCGCGTCGATCGCGTCGAAGATCACCGGATCGAGCCCGAACCCTTCACGATTTCCGAGCCCGCGGCGCTGGCAATCAATCGCGCCAGAGAAGACGAACGCCGGATTATCGCGGTCGGCACCACGACCACGCGGACGCTCGAAGCGGCGGTCGGGCGCGACGGGCGCATTGTCGCGGGAACGGGAACGACGGATCTCTTCATCTTTCCTGGTTTCTCTTTTCGCGTCGTGCAGGGATTGCTGACCAACTTTCATCTGCCGCACTCATCGCTGCTCATGCTGGTGTCCGCGTTCGGCGGCGTCGCGCCCGTGCGCGCCGCATATGCCTCGGCGATCGAGCATCGGTACCGTTTTTACAGCTACGGCGACGCGATGTTGGTCACGTGACGCCGTGGTAAGATCACCGTTTCCACCTGCCGGGGTAGCTCAGTTGGTGAGAGCACGCGTCTCATAAGCGCGGGGTCGACGGTTCGAATCCGTCCCCCGGCACCATAAGAACGGTGGATTTGGCAGGACGGGCGGGATCGGCTGGACAGGCGGGCCGGTCCAGCCGGACAGCTCGCAACCTTTCCTGCCGCGCCCGCCTTTCCTTTCCGCCTATGTTGATTTCGACCCTGCGCCGCACAATCGGCCGTTTTGATCTCGCGAAGGCGGGATCGCGCGTGGTCGTTGCGCTTTCGGGCGGGGCGGACTCAGTCGCTCTCAGCTACCTTATGCGCGAACTCGAGGCGGCCGGCGATCTGAGCCTCGCCGGATTGGCACATTTCAATCATCTCCTTCGCGTGGACCCGGACGCGTCTGGCGTGTCACCCGCCGACCGGGACGAGCGATTCTGCGTCTCGCTCGCGGAGACGTTGCGCGTGCCGATTCTGGTTGAACGCGAGGACGTGCGGCTCCGGGCGAGGCGCGAACGGCGGTCCGTCGAGGACGCGGCGCACGCGGCCCGGCATGCGTTTTTCGAGCGGGCCCGCTAGCACTTCGACGCGGATGTGGTCGCGGTCGGTCACACACGTGACGATCAAGCCGAGACGTTTCTGCTGCGGCTGCTGCGTGGAGCCGGTCCTCGCGGACTTGCCGCGATGCATCCTCGTCACGGCGTCATCATCCGGCCGCTGATCGAGTGCCGCCGCGCCGATCTGCGCGAGTACCTCTCGGCACGGCGTATTCCGCACGTGGAGGACGAAACCAACTGCGATATCAGCGTTCCCCGCAACCGCGTGAGGGCCGAGCTACTGCCCCTGCTCGAGGCCCGCTTCAATCCCGCTATCGTCGACGTGCTCGCCGATCAGGCCGAACTGGCGCGGGGCGAGTGGAGCTGGATGGAGCAGCAGATCGCGGGGAGTGCACTGGAACCGACCCCTGATCGCGACGAACCCAACGCGCTCGACGCTGCCGGTGCGCGAGCTGGAGCGCGCCCCGGTCGCCCTCGCTCGTATGGCTGTTTGGACGGCAATGACAGCGGCGGCCCGAGGGCGTCCGGTGTCGTTCCGGCATGTCGAAGATGCGCTCCAGCTCATCCAATCTTCCGGCACAGGTGGACGAGGGAGCAGACGCGCCGATAGAGTGTCTGATAAATCAGGGAAGTCGATCGACGCGCCGGGCCACGTCGTGGAACGCGTTGGCTCGCGGCTCGTCTTAAGAGAGAGGGCGGCCAACGCGGCGCGCGCTGCGTTTCGGTATCAGCTGCCCGTTCCCGGCGAAGTTGAGCTGCCGGAAGCAGGGTGCGTGGTATCAGCCGAGCCGGTGTCAGCCGGGCTTGGCGTCGAAGCGCTCCGTGCAACGGCGGGCAATCGGGCCTCAGCGGTGGTCAGGATGCCTGGCGCCGCTCGCCGTCCGGAATCGGCGCCCCGGGGACCGTTTCCGGCCGCTCGGGCTCGACGGCGAGAAGAAGCTGCAGGACTTCTTCGTGGACAGGAAAGTGGTGCGTCGGCTGCGCGACGGCGTGCCTTTGATCGTGGACGACTCGGACCGGATTGTCTGGGTCGCCGGGCACGGTATCGACGAGGCGTTTCGGGTAACCGATGCCTCGCAAGCCGTGGTAATCTTGAAACTTAGGCCGGTCTGACGGCGGCTTGACCTCGCTCAAGTTTGGAGGCTTTGCGTGAGCAGTACGTTGAAGAGTTTGGTGTTCTGGGTGGCGCTCTTCATAGTGGGCTTGCTGATTTGGAACGTCTCGACCAAGTTCCAGCAGCATGAACGCCGCGTGAGCTTCAGCGAGTTCATGTCCTGGGTGGATGCGGGCAGCGTGGCGCGGGTCGAGGTTGTCGGCCAGGACGTCAATGGTGTCACGAAGGGCAACGAGACATTCCATACCTACGCGCCCTCGCAGTACGAAGGCCTGGTCAACCGGTTGATGGACCGCGGAGTTCAGGTCAGCTCGAAGGAGCAGACCGCAAGCCCGTGGGCCTCGCTGTTACTCGGGTGGGCGCCGATGCTGCTGGCGATCGGTTTCTGGCTGTTCTTCATGCGCCAGATGCAGAGCGGGGGCAACAAGGCGCTGTCGTTCGGCAAAAGCAAGGCGAAGCTCTCTTCAAGCTCGCAGAAGAAGGTGACGTTCAAGGACGTCGCGGGCGTTGACGAAGCGAAAGAGGAGCTCCAGGAAATCATCGAGTTCCTCAAGGAACCGCAAAAATTCCAGAAGCTTGGCGGCCGGATCCCGAAAGGCGTGCTGCTGATGGGCGCGCCCGGCACCGGCAAGACGCTGCTCGCGCGCGCTGTGGCGGGCGAGGCGAACGTCCCGTTCTTCTCGATCAGCGGATCGGATTTCGTCGAGATGTTCGTGGGCGTCGGCGCCAGCCGTGTGCGCGATCTGTTCGAGCAGGGCAAGAAGAACGCGCCGTGCATCGTGTTCATCGACGAAATCGACGCAGTCGGCCGTCATCGCGGCGCCGGTCTGGGCGGAGGCCACGACGAACGTGAGCAGACGCTCAACCAGCTGCTCGTGGAAATGGACGGCTTCGAATCGAACGAAGGCGTGATTCTCGTGGCCGCGACGAACCGGCCCGACGTCCTCGACCCGGCGCTGCTGCGCCCCGGCCGCTTCGATCGCCGGATCGTGGTCAATCGTCCGGACGTGAAGGGACGCGAGGGCATTCTCTCGGTGCACACGCGCCGGATCCCGATGTCCGACGACGTGGAACTGCCGACGCTGGCCCGCGGGACCGCCGGGTTTTCGGGAGCGGACCTGGCGAATCTGGTGAACGAAGCGGCGCTCAATGCCGCGCGCTACAACCAGAAGGTCGTGCGCATGCACGACTTCGAATTTGCCAAGGACAAGGTGCTGATGGGCTCGGAACGCCGGTCCATGATCATCAGCGACGATGAGAAACGGGTGACCGCGATCCATGAAGCCGGCCACGCGCTGCTCACCGTGCTGCTGCCCCACGCGGATCCGATCCACAAGGTCACGATCATCCCGCGCGGCATGGCTCTCGGTCTGACGCAGCAGCTGCCGACGGACGAAAAGCACAACTACTCGCGCGACTACCTGAACGATCAGATCGCCATCCTCCTCGGCGGCCGCATCGCGGAAGAGTTGACGCTGCACAGCCTGACGACCGGCGCGGGCAACGACCTCGAACGCGCGACCGAACTCGCCCGCCGCATGGTGTGCGAGTGGGGGATGAGCGACGCGATGGGGCCGCTCACCTTCGGGAAGAAAGAAGAGCAGATCTTCCTGGGCCGCGAAATCGCCCAGCACCAGGACTACAGCGAGGATACGGCGCTCAAGATCGACCACGAAGTGAAGCGCTTCGTGACGGACAACTACGAGCGCTCGCACAAGCTCCTCGAAGCCAGCAAGGACACGCTGGTCAAGATGGCGGACGCCCTCCTGGCCCGGGAAGTGCTCGACGCCGACCAGGTGAAGCGCCTCGCCGCGGGCCTTCCGCTGGACGATGTCCAGCCGGTCGCGACGCGGCCGGCCGCGTCAACCACCGGCGAAGAGGACGAAGCCCGGCCCAGGCAGAAAGAGCGCGCCCCGATCGTGCCCGCGCTCAACAAACCGCTGCCGCAGGAATGATGCAGTCCGCAGTCGGCAGGCCGCAGTCGACAGTCTCTGTTTCCGACTGCTGACTGCCGGCTGGCGACTGCAGACGACACCGTGTTTCCGCCGCGCCACTCGTATTCCATCTCGCTTCCATCAGGTGGTTCCCTCGATCTGGGCGTCCGCCCACTCGTCATGGGCATCCTCAACATCACGCCGGACTCGTTTGCCGAGGCCCGTGCGCTGACGCCCGGCGATGCCGTGGAGATGGCGCTCCGGATGGAAGGCGACGGCGCGGACCTCATCGACATTGGCGGAGAATCGACGCGGCCGGGCGCCGAGCCGGTCGGCGCCGACGAAGAGGCTGCTCGCGTCCTGCCGGTCATCGAGGCCCTCCACGGCCGCCTTCGGGTTCCGATTTCCATCGACACTTACAAATCGTCAGTCGCTGACCGCGCACTCGCCTCGGGTGCCGGCATCGTGAACGATGTCAGCGGCCTGCTGTACGATGCGGAGATGGCTGGCGTTGTCGCCTCGCGCGGCGCCGCCGTTGTTCTGATGCACACCCGCGGTCGCCCGAAGACGATGTATAACGAGGCGCTCTACACGGACCTTGTGTCCGAGGTGACGCTGGAACTGCGGGACCGGATGGCTCGCGCCACGGCAGCCGGCGTGCCTGCCGGCCAGATCCTGGTCGACCCCGGTTTAGGGTTTGCCAAACAGCCACAGCATAGTTATGGTGTGCTTGCGCGGCTTCCCGAGATTGCGGCGGCGCTGGACCGTCCGATCCTGGTTGGACCCTCGCGCAAGTCGTTCCTGCGGGAGGCCGCCGGCGGCCGCGCGGCCCCCGACCGCGACTGGGCATCGGCGGCCGCTGTGACGTCAGCCGTCCTGAGCGGCGCCCACATCATTCGCGTGCACGCGGTCGCCGAGATGGTGCAGGTCGTCCGCGCGGCCGAGGCTATACGTGGGGCTCGAGGCTGAAGGTACAGGGCTACAATTCAGCCCTTAGCCGTCAACCCTACTCATGCACTGGATCACGACCTTCCTGCGCCGTCCTCCCATCAGCATGTGGGATATCGCCGATATCCTCGTGGTGTCGGTGCTCATTTACGCCGTCCTGAACCTCATCAAGGGAACGCGCGCCGTGCAGATGGCCACGGGTGCCCTCCTGCTGGTGGCTGTCTTCTATGTCTCGCGGTTCAGCCGGCTGGATACGTTCAACTGGCTGGTGCGGAACGTTCTCGGGTACATCGTCTTCGCGATCATCGTGCTGTTCCAGTCGGATATCAGGCGCGCGCTCGCCCACCTGGGCCGTGCGCCCTTCTTCCGGTACCTGACGACTGAGGAATCAGCCGAGGATGTCGTCGAGGAGCTGGTCATCGCCGCGAACCTGCTGGCCACGCAGCGTGTTGGCGCGATCATCGCCATCGAACGGCTGATTGGCTTGCGCAGCTACATCGAGGGCGGCATCGCCCTCGACGCCGTGCTCACCTACGACCTGATCGTGAGCATTTTTCAGCGGTCTTCCCCCCTCCATGACGGCGCGGTGATCGTGCAGAACGATCGAGTGGCAGCGGCCGCGTGCTTCCTCCCGCTGACCGTCAACCCAAAGCTGGCCAAGGAACTGGGCTCGCGGCACCGCGCCGCGATTGGCCTCACCGAGGAAAACGACTCCGTCGCGCTTGTCGTGTCCGAAGAAACCGGCACCGTCTCGATCGTCGTCGACGGACAGATCGAACGTGGAATCGATCCGGGAGAGCTGCGCGCGCGCTTGCGGGCGCTTATTCTCGGCAAACGATCCGCACCATCACGCAGTCAGGCCCGAGTGCAGGACCCGTGAAGCGCATGTGGCCGTTCCGGCATCTCGGTCTGAAGTTGACGTCAGTTGGTCTCGCCGTGCTGCTGTGGATGACCGTATCCGGGGAAGAGACGGTCGAGCGCGGCCTGCGCGTCCCGCTCGAACTGCAACAATTCCCGTCGGACCTCGAAATCCTGGGCGAGGCTCCGTCCACCGTGGACGTGCGCGTGCGCGGCACGTCTGGCGCGTTGAGCCGCGTCGCCTCCGGCGACGTCGTCGCGGTCCTCGACCTGCACGCGGCACGTGCGGGCAACCGGCTGTTTCCGCTGACGCCCGATCTCGTGCATGCGCCCATCGGTGTCGATGTGGTGCAGGTGGTGCCGTCGACCGTGGCCCTCGCGTTCGAGCCGTCCGTGACGAGGGAAGTGCCGGTCGTGGCCTCGACCGAGGGGATGCCGGCGCCGGGCTTTGTTCTGGGCAAGGTGACCGTTGCGCCTGATCGCGTGGAAATCGTCGGCCCGGAAACCGCCGTCAAACGCGCACGCGACGCGATGACCGAGACGATCTCCGTGGCCGATCTCCGCGAATCGGCAATCGCTGAGGTCACGATCGGGTTGGTCGATCCGGCCCTGCGCCTCAAGACGCCGCGGACCGTGACGGTCACGTTGCCGATCCTTCCGGGACCGGTGGAGCGCACCGTACGAAATCGTCCCATTCATCTGCGCAACCTGGGCGCTCATCTGTCCGCCCAGGCGATGCCTGTCGTCGTGGATGTCGGCCTGCGCGGCAGCCGCGAGTCGCTGTCCGGACTCGACGCCGACGACGTCACGGCGTTTATCGACGTCGTGGGCCTTGGGCCAGGCGACTACATGCTCGGTGTCCACGCCGACTCGGATAAAGCCGGTGTGATGCATATCGATCCAGCCACGGTAGAGGTTCGAATCACCAGTGCCAAAGACTGAACACCCGCCTGCGCCACGCTTGTTCGGGACGGACGGCGTGCGCGGCGCCGCCGGTCAGTATCCCCTCGACGCGCCGACCGTCCGGCGGCTTGGCGCCGCGCTGGTCCGCGCCCTGCCTCGCGGGAGCGATTTCAGCCCGGCCCGGCTGCTCGTCGGCCGCGATACGCGTGAGTCGGGTGAATGGATTGAAGCCGAACTGGCCTGCGGCGCGTCCGGGGAGCGGGCTATGGTGACGAGCGCGGGCGTCGTGCCAACACCAGCGGTCGCGTATCTGACGCGGTCGGTCGGGTACGACGCCGGCATCGTGATTTCCGCCTCGCACAATCCGTTCGCGGACAACGGCATCAAGGTGTTCTCCGGCAAGGGCGAGAAGTTCACCGAATCGGTGGAACGCGAGGTCGAGGAGATTGTCGCCGATGCTTCGTGGGCTGCGGCGACGGGTCAGGCGCGAGCGGTTGACCACGGTCAGCGCCTCGATGCCTATCTCGATCATTTGCGCGCGGTCTTCCCGGAGGCGTCCGATCTGCGCGATTTCAAGCTCGCCGTCGATTGTGCGAATGGCGCCACGTCGGTCGCCGCGCCAGCGCTCTTCGCGAGCCTGGGCATCGACGCCCTCGTCATCGGGAATAAGTCCGATGGCCGGAACATCAACCAGGATTGCGGATCGACGCATCCCGAATTGCTTGCGCGTACCGTTGTCGAACGCGGATGCGACATGGGCGTGGCGTTCGATGGCGACGGCGACCGTGCGATCTTCGTGAACCACACGGGCGACGTGATCAACGGCGATGCCGTCCTGCTGATGTGCGCGCGGCAGTTTCAGCGCGAAGGACGGTTGCGCGGGAACGTGATCGTGGCGACCGTCATGAGCAACATCGGCCTCGAGATCGCCTGCCGCGAATCGGGCATCAGCCTCGTGCGTTGTCCCGTCGGCGACAAGTACGTCATGGAGGAGATGCTCAAGGCTGACGTCTCTCTTGGTGGCGAGCAATCCGGCCACGTCATCTTCTCCGACTACCTTTACACGGGCGATGGCCTCTGTACTGCCCTGAACGTCCTCAGGACCATCGTGCGATCGGGCCGGACGCTGGCCAGCCTGGCGTCGGACCTGACGAACTACCCGCAGGTGCTCTTGAACGTGCGCGTGCGCGAGAAGGTCGATCTCCAGTCCGTGCCCGCCGTGGCAGCCGCGATTGCGGCAGTGGAATCTCGCGTCTCCGGTGACGGTGGCCAGGGACGCCTGCTCGTTCGGTACTCGGGCACAGAACCCCTCCTGCGAGTCATGCTCGAGGGCCGGCACGAGAACGAAATCCGGGCCTGGGCCCAGGAGATCGTCGACGTCGTGAAGACCCACTTGGGATAACGAATCTGGTCATTTGGTCATCTAGTCATCTGGTCATCGTTTTGAGATTCTTCCGATTTCAAAAACTGGCCAGCAATGACCAGATGACCCGATGACCAGATAACCAAATTCATGATTCGATTGTCGGTAAACGTCAACAAAGTGGCGACGCTGCGGAACTCGCGCGGCGGCCGTTCTCCTGACGTGATCGAGGCGGTGGAGGCGTGCATCGCCGCCGGGGCGCCGGGCATCACCGTGCATCCGCGGGCCGATCGTCGTCACATCGCGCCTGCCGATGTGCGCGACATCGCGCGCGCACTAGCGGGCAGTGGGATCGAGTTCAACATCGAGGGTGATCCGCGGCCGGAGCTGATCCAGCTGGTCGAACAGGTCCGCCCGGATCAGTGCACGCTTGTTCCTGTCGTCGCCGGCGAGATCACCAGCCAGGCCGGCTGGCAACCCGGTCCGCAGACTGACGGGCTGGGTGATGTGGTGCGCCGGTTCAAGTCCAACGGGATACGCGTCAGCCTTTTCGTCGATCCGGAGGCCGGCCCGATCGAGTGGGCGGCATCGGTCGGCGCCGATCGCGTCGAGCTGTACACCGAACCATTCGCCCGCGCATTCGAACGTGGAGCGGAGGCCGGGCTGGCGTCGTTCGAGACCTACGCCGCGGCGGCGCGTCTCGCCGCTTCACTGGGCCTGGGCATTAACGCCGGTCACGATCTCGACCTGGCCAACCTGACGGTGTTCCGCGGGCTGCCATTCCTGGATGAGGTCTCGATTGGCCATGCCATCGTGTCGCGCGCGCTGTTTGTCGGGCTCGACACCGTCGTTCGCGAGTACCTCGATGTTCTGGCGGCCGCCTGATATGATTCGGATGAATCACAAAGCTCACCAAGTCCACGGAGAAGAGCAAGTTACGGTCTTTGTGGGCTGTGTGATCGTGGTGGGTGTTACAACAGACATCGTGGTTTCATGAAAAGCGAATCGATCGCGTACGGAATCGCCGGCGTGGCCTTTGGCCTGATCGCGGGATGGATTATCGGCACCCAGCAAGCCGCGCCCCGGACCGCGGCGGCGCCGCCCGCCCAGGCGGCCGCGCCAGCCCAGAGCGCCGGCACTCCCCGCGCCGCCATCCTGGATGATGCGAAGGTGACGGCGTTGAAATCCGTCGCCGAACGGCAGCCCACCAACGCCCAGCCTCGAGCGGAGCTCGCGAATCTTTATTTCGACGCCGAGCGCTACGACGATGCGATCAGCCTGGTACCAGGAGGCGTTGAAGCTCACGCCGAACGACGTGAACCTCAGCACCGATCTGGGCGTGTGCTACTACTACACGAACCAGGCAGACAAAGCGCTGGCGCAGCTGTCGCATTCGCTCAGCATCGATGCCAAGCATACGAAGACGCTGTTGAACGTCGGCATCGTAAAAGCGTTCGGCAAACAGGATTTGGATGGCGCGACGAAGGCCTGGCAACAGGTGGTCGAGCTCGCGCCTGACAGCCCCGAAGGGCAGGCCGCGAAGCGCGCGCTCGACACGCTGCGTTCGGCGCACCCGGCGACCGGCGGAACCAAGCCTGGAGGCTAGCGGTGTTCCGGCTCGCGCTGTTCGTGATCCTCTCGATTTTCGTCGCCAGGGCGTTCTGGCGATTGGTTGACGGCATCATCGCCGGCATGTCCGGGCAACCGTCCGGGGCGGGCAGGGAGATCAGGGGCGTGCAGATGGCCCGCGATCCGGTGTGCGGCACGTACGTCGTCCCGGATCGCGCCGTCGCCGTCAGCGACGGGCGGCAGCAGGTCTTCTTCTGTTCGACGGTCTGCCGCGACAAATACCGGGCACAGGCAGGATGAGCATCGAATCCCTTCGCGCCGACATCGTCGAGGTCGGCCGTCGCATGTACGCGCGCGGATATACCGCCAGCAACGACGGCAACATCAGTGTGCGGGTCGGCGACGACCGCCTGCTCATGACTCCCAAGAGCGTGTGCAAGGGATTCATGACGCCCGACATGATGTGCGTCACGGACCTGACGGGCAAGAAAATCCAGGGCGACCGGGATCCGTCCTCCGAGATGCTGATGCACCTCGAGGTGTACCGCCAGCGGCCTGATGTGAAAGCCGTCGTCCACGCGCACCCGCCGACGGCGACGGGCTTTGCCGTCGCGGGGATTCCGCTGGATCGCGCGGTTCTGGCCGAAGTGTTGACGACGCTCGGCAGCATTCCGCTGGCCGAGTACGCCACCCCGTCCACCGCGGAGCTCCCGGATGCGGTCCGGAAGTACATCAAAGCGCACGACGGCATGCTGCTGGCCAACCACGGCGCGCTGACGGTTGGCGGCGACCTGTTCTCCGCGTACTACAAGATGGAGACGATCGAGCACTTCGCGAAGATCAGCCTCGTGGCGCGGATGCTCGGCGGCGAGAACCTGATTTCGCGCGAAGAAGTGGTGCGGCTGCAGGGGCTGAGAGGAACGTACGGCATCCAGGCGCCCGCGCCGATCTGCCTGGACCCGGATGTGACGCTCGGACCCGGCCAGACCGCTCAAGTTGTCGTCGCCGGCGGTGACGATGCGACCTGTCAGACCGTTCAGGCGCCGGCCGGCAGCGGATCCCGGCTGGTGCCCGACCTCATCGACGCGCGCCGACGAGGCGCAGGTGACGAAGCGGAAATTCGGTTAACATACCGCGAACTCTCCGCGCTGATAGAAGACGCGATCAGGAATCTGCGATAGGGCGAGAAGCGCAAGGCTGAGGGCTGATTGGACGCAGCTCTCCGCCCCTGGCTTCGCGCTCCAGCTCTTAAGGAGACACCAATGGGTGAGGCGCTCGGGATGGTGGAAACGAAAGGTCTCGTCGCGATGATCGAGGCAGCCGATGCCATGGTCAAGGCGGCGAAGGTCACGCTGGTCGGCTGGGAGAAGATCGGCGCCGGCTACGTGACGGCCATTGTCCGCGGCGACGTCGCGGCCGTGAAGGCGGCTACCGATGCGGGCGCCGCTGCCGCGAGGCGTGTGGGCGAGCTGGTGTCGGTCCATGTGATTCCGCGTCCGCATGCGAACCTCGAAGACGTGCTGCCGATCGGCAAAGCGTCCAGCGCGAAAGCCTGAGAACGGGTGGCCGCATTGCGCCTGATAAAGGAGCGCTGAGTGCTCCTGGCAAAAATTGTGGGGACAGTGGTAGCGACCCGGAAGGATCCCCGGCTGGTCAGCAACAAGCTGCTCATCGCGCGTCCCATGGATCCGCGCGGAAAACCCGAGGGCGGTTACCTCGTGGCCGTGGACACCGTAGATGCGGGCGTCGGCGAAACGGTCCTCATCGTCAGCGGCAGTTCGGCGCGCATGGCGTCCGGCCTGAAGGACTGTCCCGTGGATGCGGCCGTCGTCGGAATCATCGACAACATCGAGCTCAGCGAAACGTAACGACCGAAAACGAGCCACGAGCCACGGACGAGAACATGCAGATTGCCAAGGTCGTCGGTGACGTGGTCGCAACCCGCAAGGACGAGAACCTGGCGGGTCTCAAGCTGCTGATCCTTCAGCCCTTGACGCCGGCCGGCGAGGCGGTCGGACGGACCCTCGTCGCCGTCGATTCGGCCGGGGCGGGAGTCGGCGAGACGGTGTTCTTCGTGCGTGGCAAGGAAGCGAGTTTTCCGTTCTATCCCGTCGAAGCCCCCGTTGATGCCGGCATCGTCGGTATCGTCGATCATTGGGATCTGGGTTGAGCGCATGCAGATTGCCAGAGTGATCGGTACCGTCGTGTCGACACAGAAGCACGCGAAGTTTCACGGCGCCAAGCTGATGCTGGTGCAGCCGCTCGGTATCGATGACGCGCCCCGCGGCGTGGCGCTGCTGGCGGTGGACGGCGTCGGAGCGGGTGTGCACGAAAAGGTGCTGATTGTTCTCGAAGGGCGGGCTGCCGGCGAAGCGCTCGGCCGCAAGGCCGCGCCCGTAGACGCCGCGATCATCGGGATCATCGATCAGGTCGACGTACATGGAGATCTCTGACCAGGAACTGCGAGCGCTCGTCCGCGACGCGATCGCCCGGCATGGCCGCGCGACCGCCGGCGCCGCCGAGCCTGCCGGATCAGCCGCCATTGCCCGGATTGACGGCAGCCATGCCCGGTTTCCGCTCGCTGGCGGAAGCGCGGACGACGGTCAGTGCCTGATCGAGCCGGCCGTTCGCTGTAACCACTGCGGCTACTGTCAGTCGCTCGGCCATTGAGCCCGCGTCGCCGTTCTGTCCGGGCCAGGCCGGCCGGGACCGCCCGTCATGTCGGTCCCGTCATGCGCACCCTCGCGCGCGAGATTGACGGCCTCGAACTTCCAGCTGTCGAGAAAATTTCCGAAGCGAGCCAGGAAGATCCGTTTCAAGTGCTGATCAGCACGCTGCTGTCCGCGCGGACGCAGGACGCCACGACGGCCGCGGCGTCCGCGCGGTTGTTCAAGGTGGCGCGGACGCCCCGCACGATGGGGGCGCTTTCCGTGAAGCAGATCGAGCGGCTCATCTATCCCGTCAGCTTCTACCGTCACAAAGCCCGGCACGTGAAGGCCACGTGCCGGATTCTTGTCGATCGATTCGGGAGCCGCGTGCCGGGGACCATGGAAGAACTGCTCACGCTTCCCGGCGTCGGCAGAAAGACGGCGAACCTGGTTCTGATTCTCGCATTCAAGAGCGCGCGGAACATCTGCGTGGACACGCACGTGCACCGCATTTCCAATCGGCTCGGATGGGTAAACACGAGGACGCCTGACGAGACGGAGCAGGCGCTCTATGCCGCCACGGCTTCACGGTGGTGGCCGTCGATTAATCTGTACCTCGTGACCTGGGGCCAGAACGTCTGCAGGCCCATGTACCCGCGCTGCGGCGCCTGCATGATTCGCGAGTTCTGCCCGAAGATTGGCGTCACTCGGGAGGGGAGATCGTGACGATGGTCCGGAGCCGGGTGCTGGCCGTCCTGCTGGTGGCGTCGCTCGCCGCCGGCGTGAAACCGGCCGCCGGTCAGCAAAGCGGTCCGGTCGTTGTTGTCGAGACGAGCGCCGGCGCTTTTGCTTTCGAGACGTTTCCGGACGAGGCGCCGAAGACGGTCGCGCACATTCTCGAGCTCGTCAAGGCGGGTTTTTACGACGGCCAGCGATTCCATCGGGCGATTCCTGGATTCGTCGTGCAATGGGGCGACCCTCAGACGCGGAACCTCGAAAAATCCGCGGACTGGGGGAGAGGCGACGCCGCGTCGAGTGGCAAGCCGATTGGCCTCTCCGAAATGAGCAAGAGGCGGCTGAATGTCAAAGGTGCGGTGGGCGTGGCCCACATGGGCGATCCGTCGAAAGCCGACAGCCAGATCTATGTGACGCTGGCGAACCGTCCGGATCTGAACGGCCGATACACCGTGTTCGGACGGCTCATCGCCGGCGCCGACGTTCCCGATCGTATCCAGAAGGACGACCTCATCACGCGGATGTACGTGCGTTAGCAGGCGCTCCGACGACCGCAGGATACTCCGAGAGAAATTCCTTTCGATACTCCCCCTCGAGCGGTTCGCCGAGCTGTTTCTTGATCATCGCCGCGTTGGCGACCGATTTCGCCGAGAAGTGGTTGTTGGTGTAGAGGTAGAGCTTCTTCACCAGTTGCCGCGCGGCTTCGGCGGTTTCGACGAACTCGCTGACTTCGGGCGCGGTGTAGAGGTAGTTGTAGCGGTCCTCGGTTTTCTCGTGCGTCCACCATTCCTTGGCGTTCCGCCCGTGAAGCCGCATGTAGTAGAGCCCCTCCACGTTCGGCAGGAAGTTCTGTTTGATCGACAGCCGGAACTTCGGCTCGTCGATCTGAACCCAGGCGGATCCGAACGGGTTGAGCAGCGCCAACGTGTCTCCGACAGCATCGCTCCAGCTGCTGTGGCGCAGTTCGACGGCCACGCGGTAATCCTGAAAGGCCTGGAGGAGCCACTGCAGATAGTCGCGCGAGGCCGGGCTGTCCTTGAAGCTTGGGGGAAACTGCGCGAGCAGCGCGCCCAGCTTGCCGCTCGAGGCCAGCGGCTCGATCCCGCTCCGGAACGCGTCCAGGTCCGACTCGTTGGGGCGCGCGAGTTCGTCGAGGAGTGCCTGACCGCCCTCCCCCGAGGGTATGCCCCGGACGAACGCCTCCTTGAACATCTTCGGATGCGTGAATTTCTGATACAGCTTGATTGAGAATTCGAAGCCTGCCGGCGTCCGCTGCGCCCAGCCTCGACAGACCTCGGCTCTCGGCTGACCGTAGAAGGTCGAGTTCACCTCGACCGTGTTGAAGTGTTCGGCGTAGAACGCCAGCTCGTCGAAGCCTTTTGAGCGGCCTCGAGACGGCGGATAGAAAATGCCGTTCCACGTGCCCCGTCCCGACGGATAGTTCCAGCCGCTCGTCCCGATGCGAAGGTCGGACGTGCCCATCGACATAGAATAGTGAGAGACGCATGCTGACGGTCAACGAAATCTTCCATTCGATTCAGGGCGAATCGACGCGCGCCGGCGACCGGTGCGTGTTCGTCCGGCTGACGGCCTGCGATCTCCGCTGTACCTGGTGCGACACGCCGTATGCCTTTCACGAGGGGCGGAAGATGTCGATCGACGATGTGCTGTCGGTCGTCGAGGCTTACGGGTGTCCTCTGGTCGAAATCACCGGCGGCGAACCGCTCCTGCAGGAGGGCGTCTACGAACTGATGGAGCGCCTGCTCGCGGCCGGCCATACCGTGCTGCTGGAAACGGGAGGACACCGGCCGATCGATCGTGTGCCGGCAGACGTCGTGAAGATCGTCGACGTCAAGTGTCCGGGGAGCGGCGAAGCCGACAAGAACTGCTGGGGCAATCTCGATCGGCTCGCGGCGCACGACGAGGTCAAGTTCGTGGTGCTCGATCGGGCCGACTACGAGTTCGCACGCGACGTCCTGACGCGCACGCAGTTGCCATCGCGCGCCGCGGCGATCCTGTTTTCGCCGGTGCACGGCCAGCTGGATCCGAAAACCCTGTCGGAATGGGTCATCGCCGATCGCCTGCCCGTCCGCGTGCAGCTTCAACTCCACAAGCTCATATGGTCGCCAACCACTCGCGGCGTATGAGCATCTGGTCATGTCGTCATCTGGTCATCTGATCATCGTTTTGAAATCTTGAGATTGATCAAATGATTCAACGATGACCAGATAACAGATGACAAGATGACCAAATGGATGCGGTAGTGCTCCTCAGCGGCGGTCTCGATTCGTACACGGCGGCCGCAATCGCGAAGGCCGACGGGTTCGCCCTGAACGCCCTGACCATTCACTACGGCCAGCGGCATGCCCGGGAGGTCGAGGCGGCCCGGTTGGTGGGCCGGTCGCTCGGTGTCGCGCGTCACCAGGAATTGAGCGTCGACTTGCGCGGGATTGGCGGGTCGTCGCTCACCGCGGATATCGATGTTCCGCGCGACCGGGACCTGTCGGATGAAGGAATCCCGTCCACCTACGTCCCGGCGCGGAACACGGTTTTCCTGTCGCTTGCCCTCGGTTGGGCCGAGGCTCTCGACGCCCGAGATATCATCATCGGCGTCAACGCGCTCGACTATTCCGGCTACCCGGATTGCCGCCCGGCGTTCATTCACGCCTTTGAGGCGCTCGCGGCGGTCGCGACTCGTGCCGGCGTCGAGGGCGCGCGTTTTCACGTCCACACGCCGCTGATTCACATGACGAAGGCGGAGATCATCCGTAAGGGTCTCGACCTGGGCCTCGACTACGGGCTCACGCACAGCTGTTACGACCCGTTGCCATCCGGGACGCCGTGCGGCCGTTGCGATAGCTGTGTCTTGCGCGCGAGAGGATTTCTCGAAGCGGGCGTCATCGACCCGCTTCTTCTGGGCTAGACTTTTTTGAAGCTGTCGTTACGATTTCTTCGCACTCAGCCCATTCTCCGGCAGGTCGCCGTGGCAGCGGTTCTCCTGCTGCTGCCCGTCGTCGTCGCCGCGGTCTGGTCCGGCAATCGGCTGCGTCTCGAACGCGCGGACGAAGTCGAGGCCGAGGCAGGCCGCCTCGCGACGACTGCGTCGGCGCTGCTCGCCGAGTATTTTGCGAGTCTCGACGGCATGGCGTCACTTCTGGTGCGGCACCCGGCCGTGGTCGCTATGGACGCTGGAGCGGCCCGGCCCGTGTTCGCCAGGCTCCTCGGCGAACAGCCACTGCTGAGCAACGTCGTGCTGCGCGACGCCAACGCGCGCCTCGTGTTGACGATGGTCGAGGGAGGGGCCGCTGGCCTGCCGCCGGCGCCCGTCATCGTGCAGGTGCTCCAGACCGGACGCCCCGCCGTCAGTCAGGTCGAAGTGGGCCCCCTGACTCGAAGGCCCCTGGTGATGCTGGCCTATCCAATGCCGACGGGAGATGGTTCCACCGGCGTCGCTGGTGTCCTCGGTATCAGCCTCAACCTCGAGCGGCTGGAGCGACTGTTTGCCAGCCTGTCGCTGCCGAGCGGTTCGATCGTCACGCTCGTCGACCGCAACGGACGGGTGATAGCGCGAAGCCAGGACAGCGCAAAATTCATCGGCGCGCAGTTCGGACCGCCGCGCGAGCCGAAGGACGTGCCGCGCACGTTTCTTCTGAAGGAAGTGGACGGGGTCGAGCGGTTCCACGGCAACGCCGTCATCGACCGCGGCCCGTGGCTGCTGAGCGTCGCCATTCCGCGAAGCGAGGTCTTCGCGCGCGTCGCGCCGACATACCGCAGAAACATCCTGCTCCTGTCCGTCACGGCTCTGCTCCTCGTGGCACTCGGCGTCTGGCTGGCACGTCGGTTCGTGCACGACCTCACGCAGCTCCGGAGCGCCGCCGTGCGCATCGCCGGCGGTGATCTGTCGCCTCCCGACGTCAGCCTGTCGTCCAACCTCGAGCTCGCAGAAGTGCAGGACGCCTTCGCAAACATGGCGCTCCGCCTGCGCGACGCCCGCGATGCCCTCGATCGTCAGTTCGAGCAGGAGCGCAAGATGCGCGAGATGCTCCAGTCGCTGCAGCGGCAGGTCGTCCGGCAGGAACGCCTGACGGCCGTGGGCCTCCTCGTGTCCGGCGTCGCCCACGAGCTCAACAACCCGCTGCAGGCGATCCTTGGCACCGTGGAGCTGCTCGAACGTCACCGCGATCTGCCGCCCGAGGTGCTGACGGAAATTTCGTTCGTCAAAACGCAAAGCGGCCGGGCGCGGGAGATCATCAGAAACCTCTCTCGCTTCAGCAACCAGCAGCCCGGGCCTGAAACACTCGTAGACATGCGAGACGTCATCGCCGAGGTCGTCCAGCTCCGCACGGTCGATCTCGCCAAGGCGTCGATCGCGCTCGACATCGAGGCGTCTTCGGTTCGAAAGGTCAACGCCAACTTCACGGAGCTCGAGCAGGTGACGCTCAATTTCGTCATCAACGCGCAGCAGGCCATCGAGGCGGCCCAGCGGTCCCCGGGCCGGATTCTCATCCGTCTCATCGATAGCGGCCGGAACGTGCGCCTCGAGGTGGCGGACAACGGCCCGGGCGTGCGGCCGGACGATGAGCCGAAGCTGTTCCAGCCCTTCTTCACGACGAAGCCCGTCGGGAAGGGCACCGGGCTCGGGCTGTCCGTGAGTTACGGCATCATCGATTCGTACGGCGGCGCGATCGGCTACCTGAGGAACGACTGGGGAGGCGCCACGTTCTTCTTCGAGTTGTCGGCCGCGGACAGCCAGTCGCCGGATACGGGGAGTACGAATGACCGCACGGCTGTACTACGCTGACCCGTACTGCCGCGAGTTCGAGGCGACGATTCAACTCGTGGACCGCAGCGACGACCGTTTCCTCGTTGCGCTGGATCGAACGGCGTTCTATCCAACATCCGGCGGGCAGCCATTCGACACAGGTGTCCTCGCCAGTGTCACCGTGCTGGACGTCTTCGACCGCGACGATGGCACGGTGGTGCATGTGTTGGACGTGCGCGACGGGGCGCCCTCCAATGGTCGATTACCGGAGCCGGGCGACTCTGTGCGAGGAGCGATCGACTGGCGCCGGCGGTTCGATCACATGCAGCAGCACACCGGTCAGCATCTCCTTTCTGCGGCCTGCGACCGGTTGTCCGGAGCCGCCACCGTCAGCTTTCACCTGGGGACAGCCTCGTCCACGATCGACCTGGCCCGCGAGTTAACACGTCCGGAGCTGGCCGCGGTTGAAGCCGAGGCCAATCGGATTGTCTGGGAAAATCATCCAGTGTCGATCCGGTTCGTCAGCGCCGAGGAGGCCGCGACGCTTCCGCTGCGCAAGGAATCGGCTCGAGAAGGCACTCTGCGGCTCATCGACATCGACGGCTACGACTTGTCGGCATGCGGCGGCACCCACGTGGCGAGCACCGGGTCGATTGGCCTGATTGCGATCGGCGCCATCGAGCGCTTCAAGGGCGGGCAGCGGATTGAGTTCTTCTGCGGCGGCCGCGCGCTCCAGAGGTTCGGGGCCATGCGCGACACAATCGGCGCCGCGGTGCGGCAGCTTTCGGTGTTGCCGGAGGAAGTGCCCGGCGCGATCGAGCGGTTGCAGGCTGAAGCGCGCGACCGGCAGCGAACAGTCACGGCTCTCGAACACGAGCTGGCCCGCTTCCGTGCCGGGGAACTCGCGGCTCACGCCGAGGTCACCGCGGCTGGCCGGCTCGTGGTGGCTGCCGTGGACGCAGACGCGCAGGGCCTGAAGTCTCTCGCGTCGGCGATCGTTTCCCGCCCTGGGCACATTGTCCTGCTGGCGTCCACCTCGCACCCAGCGCTGGTGGTCGCCGCACGCTCGCAGGATGTTTCGTTCGCGGCCAACCAGCTGATCGCGGCGCTGACTGCCAGATTCGGCGGCCGCGGAGGGGGCAAGCCCGATCTCGCGCAGGCGGGTGGGCTCGACGGGACGGCGGAGGCGATCTTCGAAATCGCGCGCTTGCAGGCCGGTTCTACTTCTTAGCCTTCTCGTCCATCCACTCGTACAGGCGCCGCGCGCCGCGAATGTCGACGCCCGGGCCCTGGATCTGCGGAAAACTGGCCTTGTAGGCCGTCAGGTCGACGCGGGATGCCATCGCATCGGCCAATACGCCCTGCTGGCGAAGCGCGGCGCCCTGCTTCATGAGATCCGTCAGATAGCCCTGGAAGGCCGTGATCAGATCCTTGCCCCTGAAGGGCGCGCCGTGCCCCGGCAGGTCCGTTTCGAAGTCGAGCTTCTTCAGCGCCTCCAGCGTGGTGACCCATTCATCGAACTGCGCGTCGCCCATGTAGGCAATCTGCGACTCCATGAGGTCCCCCGTGCAGACGATCTTCTCCTTCGGCAGGTAAATCACCGTGTCGCCGTTCGTGTGTCCGCGCCCGAGGAAGAGCAGCTGGACTTCGCGCCCGCCCAGATTGACGACCTTCTTCCTGGAGTAGGTCACGTTGGGTGGCGTCGGCGTGATTTCCTTCAGCTCCTCCCAACCCTGCTGCGCGACGGCGAGCTGGCGTTCGAGCGTGGCCTTTCGCGGCGCGTCGGCCTCGGCGGCGATCTGTTTCCGAAGGGCGTCGATGCGATTCGGCACGTTGGTCAGCTGCGAGGTCTTGAAGGGCTCCCGGTGCAGGACGTCGAGGCTCTGCATCGCCAGCTTCACGTACTCGTGGGCGATGATGTCGGCTTTGCCTGCGTACACCTGATTCCCGTCCGTGTGGTCGTAGTGGAAATGGGTGTTGACGACGTAGCGAATCGGCTTCGTGGTGACCAGTTTCAGGTCATCGATGAACGCGCGCGCGGCTGCCGGTGACGTGCCGGTGTCCACGACAAGCACATCGCGGTCGCCGACAATCGCGACGTTGTTGCTGCCGGTGACCATTGAACCCGTGGACGTGGCGTAGTACACGCCGTTCGCGACCGTCTCGAACTTGTATGCCTTGCCGGACACCGCCGGGGCTGGGGCCTGGGCCCCACCGTTCAGCGTCATGGCGGCAACGATTCCTGCGCCCAGCACGCCGCTCGTGAACCATTTCATGGCTGACCTCCGCTAGGCGGGAAACGCGGGATTCTGGCGCACCTGCCGGGCCTGCCAGATGTGCCGGCGCTCGTGCGACAGCATCAGCTGGAAGTACGCCCCAAGGCTCCACTTGACCAGTGGAATCGGCGACTTGTGCCTGGCACGCTTCAGGTCGAGTCCGTCCGCGTCCTTCAGGCGTCGGCCAAGTTCATCCTGCCAGCGCAGAAACTCGGCTCGAACCGCGTCGATGGGCTTGTTGGGCGCCGGCTGAACGCGCTTCGGCGCCTTGAAACGCATTCGCGGTGGCGCGTCGTTCGTCTTCACGCACCAGCGTTCGAACGCCGAGTAGACGAAAGGTCCGTTGCTGTTCAGCCCCTGCGCGCGGGCATCCGCGATGGCCGCGTCTATCGACGGCATGAACAGCTGCGCGGCCGACAGGTTCAGATGATCGAAGCATCCCGCCATGGACCATCGACCTGGCTCGGGCCGCCAGTTGAACTGCGCATCGGACAGGCCCGACATCAGGCCCGTCGCGTCCTGCCTGATCGACAGAAGCTGATCCACGTACGAATCGAGCTCCGCCGTCTTCATGAACTTGGATTCCACCTGTGCTCACCTCCGAAACGACGCCAGCCTGCCGACGATGGCATCGCAGGCGGCATTGATCGCGCTGGAAGAGTTTTCGTAGTTATTCGCGAAAATCGTGAAGGCCAGCGTTTCGCCGTCTTGCGTGCGGACGTAGCCGGCCATAGCCCGCACGCCCGTCAGGGAACCTGTCTTCACCCTGGCGTTGCCCTCCGCCGGCGTCCCCCTCATCCGGTTTTCGAGCGTGCCGTTGCGGCCGGCGACGGGCAGGGTGCCCTCGAAGCCGCTCCGGAGACGCCCGTCACGGTTGACGTGGACGAGAATGGCGACCATCGCCTCTGGCGTGATCAGGTTGTAGCGGGAGAGCCCAGAACCGTCGGCCTGCACCAGGCTGCCGGACGCGATGTTCCAGCTTTGCAGTATCGAACGTACCGCGGCACGGCCAGACTCCGTTGTGGCCGGTTCGGCGCTATCCGCGCCGATGGTTTTGAGCAGCGTTTCCGCGTAGAGGTTCTGGCTCAGCCTCATCATCGTCGTCGCCAGCATCGAAAGCGGCGGAGACTGGTGCGTGACGATCGGCGTCCCGACGCGTACCGGCGGAGCGTCGAGATCGTCGACGTCGATCGCCGCTCCCTGCACGTCTATGCCGTTTGCCACCAGCGCCCGGCGCAGCGCCGTCACGAAGTAGAGCGTGGGGTTGTCCACCGACGCGGTCTCGGAGAACGGCCGCATCCGCAGAGGGAGCAGGCCCCGCAGCTCCAGTCGCGGCGTGCCAGGGAACCGGCGCCGGATGACCGCCGCCGTCGAACCGCTGCCTCCGGTCGAAATGAGATTGTTCACGGTCAGGCCGCTGTAGTCGGGCGACATCGTCACGCTGGCCCGCGCCCCCACCGATGCGCCAGGCGCGAGATTCAGCTGGACAGAGCCCTCGTTGAACTGGAGCGCACTCACGCTCGCCGAGAAGCTTGCGGCGATGTCATCCCACGCCCAGCCCTGACCCAGGCCGTCATCGTCGAACGCGTTGTCGTCGCCGACGATACGTCCGTCTATCCGGACGATCCCCGCCGCTTTGAGCTGTGCGGCCCAGTCGGCGAACAGCAGGGTGGCCTTTCCGTCCCAGTCGTCGATGGTCGGATCGCCGGAGCCGACAACGACCAGGTCGCCGTGAAGACCGCCGTTGTCGATCGTCCCGGCGGCAAAAAGCCGCGTCGCATAGGTGTAGTCCCACCCGAGCTTCTCGGCCGCAGCCGCCAGCGTCACGACCTTCATCGTCGAGGCCGGCGTCATCAGCTTGCCGGCGTTGAGCGAGTAGACGATCTCGTCGCGATCGACCGGCTTGACGAGGACGCCCCAGAACGCGCGCTCGAGTGCCGGGGCGGCGAGGAGGGCGTCGATATCGCGCTGCAGTGCGGCGAACGGGGACTGTGCGAGAAGAGACTGTGTGATCAGCGAAAGCGCGAGCGTGACGACGGCCGCGCTACTTCGCGAGCTCATCCAGTTTCTTGATGATCTCGTCGAATTCCGCGGGACTGATTTTCGCGGCTCCTGCTTCGCCGGGGCGGCTCGCGTACACGGCATCGCCGGATTTCCCGAACATGACCCGCTCTTCTTTCTTCCCGTCCTCGAATTTCGCGTAGACGGTCAGAGCGGGGGAGTCGAGGCCCGTCTTCGCGGTCGAATCGACGAAGCCGGTCGCGCGAACGCTTTCCAGCTTCGCGAGGAAGACGCTCATCTTCTCCTTGTCGGCATCCACGGGCTTGGCGCCGCCGGCGCCCTGGCGCTGCCACTTGTCCTCGACCGTCGGCGAATTGCCTTTGATCTTGTCGAACACTGTCGTCTGCCCGCCGCGCGTGAGCTCCAGGCGGGTCCCGTCGTACGCACGGAACGTGAAGAGATCCTTGCGGCGGTAGTCGTCGGGGCCCTTTTTCAACTCGTCGACCAGCGCGCTGTCGATCGTCATGACGAGCGGCTTCGAGGCATCCTGTGCGTACATCGATCCATCGGCGGATTTCCCGCCGATGTGCAGGGCGGCGGTCGCGCTCCCGGCTCCCAGCGACACGGTCGCCGCCGGCTTGTCGAGCCCGTACTTCTTGAGGTCGGCCGGGGATGCGTTGTCCGACACGATGGACTTCATCTGAGCGGACATCAGCCGGCCGATGAGGCCCTCCACGGCCGAGAAGTCGGATGCCGTCTTGATCGGCTTCGTCAGGTTCCAATCGTTACCGGCTTTCGCCAGCTCGAGCGCCTTGCCGGCGGCATCGATTGAGATGCGATCGACCTTGTCGCGTTCGAAATGGAGCGCCGCCTTGTCGCGCAGATCGAAGGTGCTGCGATTGAATGTCTGCTCCTGGAAAGCCGCGATCAGGAACACTTTCTCGTCGCCCTTCCGCTTCGCGAACAGGTTGCCGCCCGTCGGGGATTTCTGGCCGATGAGCAGGCTGCGGAAATCCTTGTCGCCTGCCGCCTTGAAGTCGATTTCAATCCTCGGGGAGGCGAGGCCGTAGTCGTTCAGGTTCGCCGCTTTTTCGTCCACGACCCGCACCATCTCCAGCTGCGAGAGCGCGGACGTGATGCCGGAGACCTCCGTGTCCGATGCCGCGGCAGCGATCGGTTCGGCCAGGTGCCAGCCGTCCTTGTCTTTCTTGAGCGTGCTGGCGTCGCCCGACTCGGGCTTGACCTGCAGTTCCTCGATCTTGTCGGCCTCGAGCGTCGCGAACACCTTCTCCTGTTTGGGTCCCGGCGTCTCGGCGGGCTGCTTCCAGGTGACGAAATAGATGTACGCGAACAATCCGCCGAGAACGAGGATGAGGCCGATCGTGGTGCGCAGTCCTCGCATCTATCGCCTCCGCCACCAGCTGTAGACGCCCGCACCGAAGACAAGACCGGGAATCAGGAGCAGCGAAAGAATCGTCACGTTGTTCTGTTCTACGGCTGTCATGGTGACGCGCCGGTCGTCAGGTTCCTTCGGCCGGATCGAAATCAGGTTTTCCTGCTGCGACAGCCAGCCGATCGTGTTCATGAACAGGTCGCGGTTGCCGGGCAGGCCGAGCGCGGCGGTCGTCGCGAAGTCCGAATCGCCGAACACCACGACGCGCGTTTCCGGCTTCGGCGCGTCGGCTTCGCCCGGCTTTGTTTCGGTCGAGGGCGCAGCCGGGGCCGAGACGGCCGCCGCAACCGTGACCGGGCCCGGTTTGTCTCCGGTGGCCGCGTTCATCTGGACCTTGCCGGTCGTCAGCAGGGCTTTGATGTCCGACTCGGCCCAGCTCCGGTCGCTCGTCTGAACGAACCCCTGGGCGTTATGACCGTTCACGCCTCCGGACACCGGGTTGACCGAACGGGCAAGCGGAAACCCGGTGATGAGCTTCAGACGCTGGTTGATGGGATGCGATGGATAACTGGCCGCCAGCGGGACTTCGGGGCCGGTTCCCACCAGTTGTCCCATCCCGCTCGCGTCCACCACGATATCGTTTCCCAGATCGATGCCCCAGTCGTGAGCGAGCGCCAGCAGGTTCGTCAGGGGAGGGCTATCGGGCTTTTCCGGCGGATCGATCTCGAGCAGCAACTTGCCCGACTTGCCGAGGTACTTCTTGAGCGCCTCGACCTCGCCCGGGAGGAAGTCGACCTTCGGCCCCGCGACGATGACGACGGCTGCGTCGTCTGCGACGGCGCCGGTCTGCGCGATGACAACGCTCTCAACCGAGTAGTTGTCCCGGCCGAGGCCGTCAGCGATGGACTTGTAGCCGTCGCGCTCGGCGGATGCGGGGTCCTTCTCGCCGTGGCCTTTCGTGAAATAGACCTTTTTCGTCTGGCCCTGCACGACCTTGATGATGCCGGTCGTGATGTCCTGTTCGGCGTCGGACGTCACCCGCTCGGTCCGCCCTTTGTACGCGAAGAGGATCGTGCCGTACTGCTGGATCTGGTTCTGAGATGCCAGGGCCGGCTTCTTGTCGGGATCGATATAGTCGGTCGTGACCTTCTTCGAGACGTACTCGTATTCCTTCAGCCGCTCCTTGAACCGGCCGAAGTTCTCCTCCTGGGTGAAGACCGTGATCTGCAGCGGCGTGTCGAGCTTGGACAGCACGTTGCGAGTCTGGTCGGACAGGCTGAATTGCTTGTTGGTGGTCAGGTCCCAGCGCTTGTTCTGCCGGGCTCCGATGTAGTTGATGGCGATCAGGATCCCCAGAACGACCAGGACGCTGACCCCGGTCAGCGCGCCGTACCGGGCCTGGCGCCGCGCGAACATCGAGACGATGTCGCGCCATTGCCCGAGGACGTAAATCAGCAGGCACACGAGGCCGGCGTAGAGGAGATATGGAACGTATTGGTCCTTGGCCGGATACAGAAACCGCAGGCCGGCCACGGCCACGAGGGCCGCAACGCCGAGCCAGAAGACCATGCCGATGATTCGATTCAACATTGTTGTTGTGCTCGCAGCGTTACAGGTCTGCCGGAACTATCCGCGCCACCGCTCGCTCTCGACCGACTTGGCGGTGAGGAACAGCCCGAAAGTGATGAAGCTCACGTAGTAGATCAGGTGCGACGTGTCGATGACGCCCTTCGTGAAATCGTCGAAGTGATCGACGATCGACAGGTACGCGGTCAGTTTGTCGCCGCCCGGTCCGATGAAGCTGCCGATCCAGGTGATGACCCACAGCAGGAGAAAAACCGCGAACGTACTCGTGGCCGCGACGATCTGATTCTTCGACAGGCTCGAAATGAACAGGCCCAGCGAGATGAAGCAGCCGCCAAACAGGATCAGGCCCAGGTAGGCCGTCAGGACCGGCTTCCACTCCGGCCGCCCATAGTAGAAGAGCACCGCGAAGTGGAACAACGTCACCGCGAGCATGGCCCCGTACAGCGCCATCGCTCCCAGGAACTTGCCGATGACGATCTGGAAATCGGTGAGCGGCGAGGTCAGCAGCAATTCGATCGTGCCCGATCGCTTCTCTTCCGAATACGTGCGCATCGTCACCATCGGCAGGAGGAACAGCACCACCACGGTGACATTCTGGAGCAGCGGGCGGATCAGCTGCTGGTTGACGTTCATCGCCTGGGGGCCGGTCAGGCCCGCCTGCATGCTCGCCCCGACGAAGTAGCGGAGGATCGCGATGAAGAAGAAGCCGTACAGCGCGGCGAAGCACCCGATCACGATGTAAGCGATCGGGGAGGCGAAGTAGGACTTCAGCTCCTTGCCGGCGATCGCGAGGATGTTACGCACTGGGTTGTTCTCCTTCGGCCTGCGGCGCCGGCTGTTCGTCGACTTCTGTGAGCGTCAGGAAGACTTCCTCGAGGCTGATGCGCGCCGGACGGAGCTCGACGAGGCCCCAGCCGCTCGTGACGACGGTGTTGGCAAGGTCGCGCCGCACGTCGCGGCCGCTCTCGGAGACCACTTCGTAGCCGACGACGCCGTCGCGGCGGTCCGATTCAATAACGCGCGCGACGCCTGCGATTCGGCTGAGGGCGCCGGACGCGTCACCACCATTGGCGTCCACCTGGATATACATCGTGGACGATCCCTTCAGGCGATCCGTCAGGTTGCCTGGCGTGTCCACGGCGACCACTTTGCCCTTGTTGATGATGACGACGCGCTGGCACGTCTGAGAAACTTCGGGGAGGATGTGCGTGCTGAGGATGATCGTGTGATCCCCGGCGAGCTCCTTGATGAGCATGCGTGTCTCATTGATCTGCTTCGGGTCGAGTCCGGCAGTCGGCTCGTCGAGAATCAGCACATCCGGGTTGTGGATGAGCGCCTGCGCCAGGCCGACGCGTTGCTTGTAGCCCTTGGACAGTTTCGAACACAGGCGGTTGGCCATGTCCGCCACGTGCGTGCGCTCCATCACCGTCCGGATCCGCTGCTTCTGGTCCGCCGGCGGCACGCCCTTGATCTTGGCGACGAACGCCAGGTACTCCAGAACGGTCATGTCGGGGTAGAGCGGGGGCGTTTCCGGGAGATAGCCCGTCCGGCGTTTCGCGTCGATTGGCTGCTCGAACACGTCGAAGCCCGCGACGAACGCCTTACCTTCGGTGGCCGGCATGTAACCGGTCAGAATGCGCATCGTCGTTGTCTTGCCTGCGCCGTTTGGTCCCAGGAACCCGAGGATTTCGCCCCGTTCCACGCGGAAACTGATGTCGTCTACCGCGGTGACCCTGCCGTAGCGCTTGGTGAGATTTTGAACCTCGATCACGGATCAACCTCTTTTGATTACAATCCAACCGAAAATGCTATCCGAACCATAGGAAAATGGGTAGAGCGGGCCGATGCGGGCCCGTATGGAGGCTTCATGTCTGCAGAAGTGGGATCGAAAGCACCGGACTTCACGTTGATGAACCAGGACCGCGAGCCGGTGACGCTCAGCGCCGAGCGGGGGCATCCGGTCGTGCTGGCATTTTTTCCGGCGGCGTTCAGCGGCGTCTGTACCAAGGAATTGTGCACGTTCCGCGACAGCCTGGCGAAGTTCAATAACGCCAAGGCCAAAGTCTACGGCATCAGCGTTGACACCTTTTTTACGTTGAAGGCGTTCCAAACCGATCAGAAGCTGACGTTCCCCCTGTTGAGCGATTTCAACAAGGAGGTCATTCGGGCCTATGGCGCGTTCAACGAGGACATGATCGGCCTCAAGGGCATCGCCAAGCGGTCCACCTTCGTGATCGACAAGGACGGCATCGTGCGTCATCGCGAAGTGCTGGACGACGCCCGGAACGAACCCGACTACCAGAAAGTCTACGACACCCTCGCAACACTCTCGTAAGGGCCGCGGCCGGGGGCAAAGGGCTGGCTTCCTGGGAGCCGGTCGTTTGCCCTCTCAGCCCGCGCTGTGTGACCCTCAGCCCTCGGTGCTCTCTTGTACCGCAGGGACGGCGGGCGGGGAGAGCTTCACGCGTGCGACGCGAATTCCATCCAGCGCTTCGACCCGAAGCGTTCTTCCGTCCACAGCCACGACGTCGCCGATGTGCGGCCGGCGACCCAGCTGCCCGAGCACGAATCCCCCCACGGTCGTAAACGTGTCCTGATCGATGTGCAGGCCGAACTGGAGGTTCACCTCCGCCGAGAGCACGAGCCCGTCGATCTCGGCTTCGCCGCCCGGCAGCACGCTGATGCGCGAGAGGCCGCCGGTCGCGAGCTCCCCGACGATGGGTTCCATCAGCGACTCGAACGTGACCATGCCGGCCGTGCCGCCGTACTCGTCGATGACCATGGCCTCGCGGACGCCGCGCCGGCGCATCTCGGACAGCACCTCGTTGGCCGGCCGCGTCGTCGGAACCGTGAGCGCTTCGCGTGCCAGGGCAGCCGCGTCGATATGTTCACCGCCGCCGGCTGGCTTCAGCAGGTCCACGACGTGAAGAATTCCGACGACGTCGTCGAGGTTCTCCCGATAGACCGGTACGCGGCTGTACCCGCCACGGGCGATCTCGCCGATGAGCGCCTCGCGCGGCATCGACGCCGCCACCGCCACGAGCTCCGTCCGCGGCACCATCACCTGTCCGGCCGTCAGATCGGCGAAGCCGAACACGCGATGGATCATCTGTTCCTCGCCTTCTTCGAGCACGCCGGCTTCCTGGCTGGCGGTCACGAGCATCTTCAGCTCTTCTTCGGAGTGCACCATGGCGTGGCCGCCGCGGCTCCGGAGCCCGATCGCCCTGACGACGGCCTGGCCCGCGCCGTTCAGCAGGCGGATGAACGGCGAGAAGACTCTCATGAACAGCTCGGTCGGCTTGACGACGAGAAGCGCCGTGGCCTCCGCCCGCTCGAGCGCGATGGTCTTGGGCGCGAGCTCGCCGAGCACGATATGCAGCGCGGTCACGATGGCAAAGGCGATCGCGACGGCGACGCTGTGGGCCGTTGTCGCAGCGAGAGTCGCGGGCAGAAAGCCAAGAAGCGGCTGGATGAGCGCGGCGACGGCCGGTTCGCCGACCCACCCGAGGGCCAGGCTGGCCATGGTGATGCCGAGCTGCGTCGCGGCGATGTAGCTGTCGGGGTTCGTGACAGCACGCCGGACCGCGCGCGCGCCGCGCTGATTCTCCGACACGAGTTGATCGACCCGTGTCTTGCGGACGGCGACGATCGAGAATTCGGCGGCAACGAAGAAGCCGTTGGCCAGCACCAGCGTCAGCACGCCGGCCAGCCGCCAGAACACGTCTGCGAATTCGAATGTGGTCATTTGGTCATCTCGTCATCTGGTCATCGTTTGTTCATTTCTCACATGATCCCGATTGATCAGAAATGACCAGACGACCAGATGACCAGATGACTAAATTTGCCGAGCGCCCTAGGCTTTCCGGTTGCTGAAGAAGTGCGCGTCCACGAACTGGTCGATGACCGCCTGGTTGGCCGGATCGACTTTTTCGAACTGGATCCCCATGCCGACGCGCCGGTCGCTCCAGGCAACCCGGCCCTCGGCGTCGATATCGCGCTTGGAACCGGGCATCCGGAAACGGACCTTGATCTTCAAACCGCTGTCGAGCGGGCTCGTGGTGCGGATCGCGATGCCGCCCCGGCTCAGGTTCAGCGTCAGGGCCGCGGCTATCGTGTTGCCGAACCGGTATTGAATCGGGATCCCAAGAACGACACGGGGACTGCCACGGCGATTGAAGTTGTCGGGGAACAGATGCGGCGCGAGCGACGGGAGGATGTGCTGCACGGCGCTGTACTCGTTGACGTACCCGGCGACGCCCAGCGCCGCGAGCTCCCGCACTTCTTCCGCGCTGCCGATGGTTCCGCTGAACACCAGGATTGACAGCGTGCCGTTGTCGAGCTTGCGGATGGACCGCACGAGCTCCACGCCCGGTGCGTGGGGCAGGCGCAGGTCGAGGACGATCAGGTCGATGGATCCGAGATCCGCGCGGACACGCGCCAGCAGCTCCGCCGCGCTCTTGACGGTGATCGCCTTGTGCCCCGCGTGCTCGAGGGCCGCGCGAAAACGGTCCCGGACAAACGCCGTGTCGTCGGCGACGATGACTGTCTTGGCCGTGACCGATGTACTCGCCATCCTCTCCCAACTATTGGAGCACGATTACGAGAGTGTTCC
Organism: uncultured Acidobacteriota bacterium; assembly: GCA_963729215.1. Classification (GTDB taxonomy): domain Bacteria; phylum Acidobacteriota; class Vicinamibacteria; order Vicinamibacterales; family CAVVIG01; genus CAVQJU01. The sequence continues at coordinate 491,496 of CAVSND010000023.1, forward strand.
CGGCTCCAAATTGCAGATATCCGCACGATATCGCTATAATTTGAGGGCTAATCGTCATCGGCACCCGCCGGGCGGGATTCTGGCACGTCATCGACCAAATGCCAAGTTGAACGCGAGCCGATACCGACGTGAGGACGAAACGGAATGGCCACTTGCCCTGAATGCGACGCGGAAATCGAAGTCGACGAGTTCGATGTCGACAAGGGCGATCAATTGAGTTGCCCCGACTGCGGGTCGAACCTCGAGGTCACCAGCCTCTCTCCCCTCGAGCTCGATCTCGCTGACGAAGAAGACGAAGACGACGAAGACGACGACGATCTCGAGGAAGACGAGCTCGATGCCGAGGACGAGGACGAGGACGAAGAGGACGCGGACAAGGACGACGAAGGCTGGGAGGAATGAGCGCGGCGCCGAAAGAGGCGGCTCTCCGGGACAACCTGGCGTCGCTTGGTTCGGTGATCGTCGCGTATAGCGGGGGCGTGGACAGCGCGTATCTGGCCGTGATGGCCAGCCGGACGCTTGGCGATCGCGCGGTCGCCGTGACGGCCGACAGCCCCAGCTATCCCGAGCGGCATCGCCGGCTCGCCATCACCATCGCGCAGCAGTTCGGCCTCCGGCACGAAATCATTCGCACCGCTGAACTCGAACGGCCCGAGTACCGCGCGAACCCGTCCAATCGCTGCTATTACTGCAAACACGAGTTGTACACGCACCTCTCGCGCATCGCCGCCGAGCGCGGCGCGACGGTGGTGGACGGCAACAACGCCGACGATCGCGGCGACTATCGTCCCGGCCGGCAGGCCGCCCGCGAATTCGGCGTCCGCAGTCCGCTCGACGAGGTCGATCTCCTCAAGGACGAGATTCGCGACCTGTCGCGGCAGGCCGGCCTGCAGACGTGGGACGAGCCCGCATCGGCCTGCCTGTCGTCGCGCATCCCGTACCACACGGAAGTCACCGACGAGAAGCTCAGGACCATCGAGCGCGCCGAACAGGCGCTCGCGGGCCTTGGATTCCGGGTCTACCGCGTCCGGCATCACGACGATCTCGCACGAGTGGAAATCGGCCGTGACGAGCTCGCGCGGGCCTTCGAACCCGACACGCGCGCGGCGATCGTCCGCGAGCTCAAGGGCGTCGGTTATCGGTACGTCACGCTCGATCTGCAGGGCTACCGGCTGGGCAGTCTGAACGAAGGGTTGCTCCTGCAGCCCGTTCCTCAAACGTAAAACGGAAAACGGAAAACGAAGAGTTCCGGAGTGTTCTACGTTTTACGTTCTGCGTTTGTACGGCGCCCTGCCAACGGCTTCCTCGCAAGACACAGCAGCGAACTGCCGAATGGGCTGTCGAACCACTGAAGCCAGAGGCTCTCCAGGTACAGCGCACCGCTCAAGACCGCGTTCACCGGCGCCAGGGGCACCGAGATTTCCCGCTGCGCGCCGGTTTCGTCTGCGAGGCCGCGCCGCCGATGCAGCGTCCGGATGAGGGCCAGCGGCGGAAACAGCACGGCGTTCGTGTAGGTGATGCGATCGATCGCGAACCCGGCATCCGTGACCAGGCGGCGCAGCGAGTCGCGCGTGTAGCGGCGGACCTCGTGACTGAGTACCGAGTGGTCGCCCTTCAGCATGTCCATCGCGGCCACGTTGATCAGCGCCCAACCGCCGGGACGTGCCAGACGAAACATCTCCGCCACTGCCGTCCTCTCGTCATCTCCGTCAAGCGAATAGAGGACGTCGAACGACGTCACGAGGTCGAACGCGCCGCTCGGAAAGGGCGCGGCCGTCACGGTGGCCTGAACCAGCCGCCGGCGGCCTGATTCGTGACCAATGTAAAGTCCGACCCCGGACCGGTCGAAACCGTAAGGCGTGCCGTATCGCTCGAACAACGCGAGGTTGGCGCCCGTGCCGCACCCGCAGTCGAGGATGCGGGCCCCGGAATGACCGTTCAACGCGCGCTTGACGAGGGGTTTGACGAACCAGCGGAAACCGCGAAACCAGAAATGACGATCTTCCGCGCGCGCCGTGGCACGCAACAGGTCATCCACGCGCGGTATTGTATCGTTTGTGCGACACTACGGGCGTCGACTGACCGCACGTGTTCCAAATCAGCAAGCTGACGACGACTGGAGAGTGACGGATGAACCGCGTTCGAGCATTTCTGCCAATTCTTGCACTGGCCGTGACGATTGCCGTGACGGGCTGCGCGAAGAAGGTGCCGCCTCCCGCGCCGGCTCCGCCTCCGCCGCCGCCTGCCGCCGCACCCCCACCGCCGCCGCCACCACCGCCTCCACCGGCGCCAGCTGCCGCCGCCGTGCCCGCAGCGCCCGCTGCGCTGAGCGAGGAGGAGGCGTTCGCACGCAAGTCGCTCGAGCAGCTCAACGCGGAACATCCGATGGACGACGTGTACTTCGATCTCGACAAGTCCGACATTCGGACCGACGCCCGTGCCTCACTGCAGAAGGATTCGGACTGGCTGAAGAAGTGGGCGAAGGTGCAAATCACGATCGAAGGACACTGCGACTCCCGGGGCAGCGCGGAGTACAACCTCGCGCTCGGCGCGCGCCGCGCGACGGCCGTGAAGGACTATCTCGTCAGCCTCGGGCTGCCCGCCGCCCGGGTGACGATTGTCAGCAAGGGCAAGGAACAGCCGTTCTGCACCCAGGAGGACGAGTCCTGCTGGCAGCAGAACCGGCGTGGGCATTTCGTGATCACGGGGAAGTAAAACAAGAACGCTTGGGCAGGAAGGGCAGGATGGCCGGGAATCCTGCCTATCCCGCCCTTCCCGCCAAGATGTTTCGCAGCTCCCCCTCACCGATCCGGTACTTGGCCGCCTTCTTCCCGTCCACCACCAGCACCGGGATCTCCAGACCGTAACGCGCTTCGAGTGCCGGATCCGTCGAGATGTCCACTTCTTCGAGGCTGAGTGGAATCGACCGGGCGACGGTCTCGACGACCGCCTTCATTTCTTCGCACAGATGGCAGCCGGGTCGTGAATAGATCGTGAGCGCGTTCACGTCGCGTTCGTGGCCCGGCACGCGGCCGCGATCTCTTCGGCGGCGCGACGCGGCCTGGCGGCGCCGATGATCGGGCGCCCGACGACGAGATAGCTCGCGCCGGCGGCAAGGGCCTCGGCGGCCGTCGACGTCCGGGTTTGATCGCCCTTGCTGTCGGCTGCCCCGCGAATGCCGGGCGTCACGATGGTGAACCGCGGCCCGCAGCAGGCGCGAATCAGCGACGTTTCCTGCGGAGACGCGACGACGCCGTCGAGGCCGGCTGACTGGGTCAGCCGGGCCAGTCGCTCGACTTGAGCCGTCATCGGACCTGACATCCCGATTTCGCCCAGCGTGGATTCCGACATGCTCGTCAGCATGGTCACGGCGATCACAAGCGGCGCCGGCCGGGACAGGCGTGAGGCTTCGGTGTCGGCCGCCTCGCGCGCCGCCCGCAGCATCGTGAGGCCGCCCGATGCATGCACGTTGACCATCCACACGCCAAGACGGGTGGCGGCGGCCACCGCGCCGGCCACCGTGTTCGGGATGTCGTGAAACTTCAGATCGAGGAAGACCCGATCGCCGCGGGACGCGAGCGCCTCGACGAATGCCGGCCCGTGGCTCGTGAACAGCCGGCTGCCGATTTTGAACCCGCCGACGGCGCCGCGCAGTTCGTCCGCCAGGGCACGCGCCTGATCGATCGTGTCCACGTCGAGCGCCACCAGAAGTTCATCCATGCGAGACCTCGCTCGTTGTCTGAACGGTGCCCACCAGGTCCGAGATGCGGGCGATCTGGTGGCGTTCCATGTACCCGCGGATGCCGTCGAGCAGCTTGGGCCAGATGAGCGGGTCGACGAAGTTGGCCGTGCCGACCTGGACGGCCGTGGCGCCCGCAATGATGAACTCGAGCGCGTCGCGGGCGTCGCTGATACCGCCCATCCCGATGATGGGAATCTTCACGAGCTGACGGCACTCGTAGACCATGCGCACCGCGATGGGGCGAATCGCCGGGCCGCTCAGCCCGCCGACCACATTGGAGATTTTGGGGCGCCTGGTCTCCACGTCCAGCACCATGGCCAGAAAGGTATTGACCAGCGACACGGCGTCGGCGCCGGCGTCCTCGGCGGCCCTCGCGAACGACGAGACGTCGGTGACGTTCGGCGTCAGCTTGGGGATCACGGGCAGGCGCGTCACCTTCCGTACGGCGCTCACCACGTCGAACGTGCCGGCGAGGCTGCACCCGAACTGGATGCCGCCTTCCTTGATATTCGGACACGAGATGTTGAGCTCGATGGCCGCCACGCCCTCGGCGTCCGACAGGATCCGTGAAACCTCGGCGTATTCGTCAATCGTCGTGCCGCAGACGTTCACGATGACCGTGGCCCGGCGGGCGCGCAGTTCGGGCAGCTTCTCGTCGACGAACCGGTGGACGCCGATGCCCTGCAGGCCGATCGCATTCAGCATCCCGGCCGGCGTTTCGACGATTCGCGGCGGCGGATGTCCTTCGCGCTCGGCCAGGAACAGTCCCTTGACGGCGACGCCGCCGAGCGACGACAGATCCACGAGGTCGGCGTACTCGACGCCGTAGCCGAAGCAGCCGCTGGCCGCAATGAGCGGGTTCTTGAGGGTCAGCGATCCAATCTGGACGGAAAGATCCACGTCAGCCCCAGCGAATCTGATCGGCGGCCAGCACCGGCCCGGCCAGGCACGATCGCACGTGATGGAATCGCCCGTCGTCGCCCAGCATCGGCACGACACAGCTGTAGCAGCCGCCGAGCCCGCATCCCATGATGCGTTCGACCGACACCTCGCACGGCTGGCCGAACCTGGCGGCTGTCGCCGCGGTGGCCGCGAGCATGCCTTCGGGACCGCAGGCGTAGATCATCACCGGAGCATCGGGCCTGCGTTCCGCCAGCCGGCGTTCGAGCGGTGCGATCACGCGCCCGCGCTCGCCTACGCTGCCGTCTTCGGTGGTCAGCACGAGGTCGACGTTCAGGGATCGGAAGAAATCGAGATGGAACAACTCGTCGCCTCGGCGTGCGCCATAGAACAGCGTGCTCCTGACGTGTCGCGCATGCAGCGACTCCGCCAGCGCGGCAAACGGCGCCAGCCCGACGCCGCCAGCGACCATCCATGCCTCGTGGGGCGGTTGCACCAGCGTGAAGGGGCGGCCCAGCGGTCCGAGGCACGCAGCCACCTGCCCGGGACGCGCGCCGTAGATGAGCGATGTCGAGATGCCGATCCGCTTGTTCAGGAGCGTGATGCCGGTCGGCACGCCGTCGGCCGTCCGCAGCACTTCAAACACGGAAAACGGACGGCGCAGCAACGGGTCGCTACCGGACGCGAGCTTGACCATCACGAACTGTCCAGGAGCGGCGGCGGCCGCGATTGCCGGGGCCGCCAGGGCGAGCACGTTGTAGTCAGCGGACAGCGGACGGTTGCCCGTCACTTCCGCTGCCACGTCGATCGGCATCGTCGCAGTATACCGCGCGCACTGCCGGCGGCCGTTCAGGCGCGACTGGCGGGGCGGCCCGGAGGCAGTGCTAGAATCCCGCGTGGCAGGGAGCCGCCAATGAAAAAAAGAACCGCCATTCCGCTCGGTGCCTTCCTCGCGCTCCTGACGCTCGTCGCCGCGCCGGCGAGTGCGCAGTGGGACCCGTTCCCGGTCAAGAACATGCCGCGCACGGCGGACGGCAAAGTCGACATGAACGCGCCGGCCCGGCGGACCGCCGACGGCAAACCCGACTTGTCCGGTTTCTGGATGCCGTCAGACGTCGTGCGGCACCTGCTCAACCTGGCCGTAGACATGAAGCCCGAAGACATTCCGCTGCAGCCCTGGGCGGCCGACGTCTACAAAGAGCGAATCGAAACGAACGGCAAGGATCATCCGGGTGTCCGGTGCTGGCCGTCCGGCATCCCGGAAAAGCTGAATATCCCGGACGGCCTGAAGCTCGTGCAGACGCCTGACTTGATCATCCTGCTGCACGAGTCGCGCACGATCTACCGGCAGATATTCCTCGATGGCCGCAAGCATCCGAAGGACCCGCAGCCGACGTGGATGGGCTATTCGATCGGCCGATGGGACGGCGACACGCTCGTCGTCGACACCATCGGGCAGAACGGCAGAACGTGGCTGGACATGCGAGGCCTGCCCGGCACCGAGGCTCTGCACGTGATCGAGAGGTACTCGCGTCCGAAGATCGGCCACATGGATATCGATGTGACCATCGACGATCCGAAGGCGTACACGAAGCCGTGGACCGTGAAGCTCGCGTGGACGCTGCAGCCGGACACCGATCTCATCGAAAGCATCTGCGAAGAGAACAGCAAGGACGTGCCTCACATGGTTGGGAAGTAGAAGGCACAGACGAAGGACGAGGGCAGGGAGCCCGTGCGCTACCTCCGGATGTTGAGCAACTCGCTGGTGGCGGCCGTGCTCGGCGCGAGCTATGTCGTCGCGCTCGTGCTGCAGCTCAATCCGACGCTGTCGCTCGGCCCGCCCCGCCTGCTCCCGCTCGCGCTCACCGTCGGTCTGTTCTATGCCGCCCATCTCACCGTCATCTTCTACATCTGGCTCGTCGTTCGTCAGGTGTTCGCGCGCGAGCTCTTTTCTCCCGCGTGGACGAGCGTCTCCGTGCTGTCGTGGCTCGGCACCGCCGCGGCGGCGGCCGGCGCGGCGCTCATGTGGGCGAACCTGCGCACGTTCGCGCTCGTCTTGCCGGACGACAGCGTGGACGCCATCGTCCGGGGCATGCTGGCGCTCATTGCCTCCGCCTGCCTGTTCATCGTCGTCGGTCAGCTGCGCACGCAATTCCCGCAGCGGCGCCGGCTCTGGGCGTTGCTGCTGGTGCTCGTCGCCTGCGGCTCGATAGCGGCTCCGGTCGCGCTGCGCGGGCGCGCCCGGGACTCCCTGCTCGAAACACGCTCGGCCGGAGCGCTGCTCGAGCAGGTGACGGCCGAGCCCCCCTCCAACGTCACGGTGCTGGCGATCGACGCAGGCTCGCTCGATCTCATTACGAGCGCGGCCGCCGATGGACGTCTCCCGAACTTCGGGCGAGTGCTCGATGCGGGAGCCGTCATGCACCTCGCCACGATTCACCCGACATCGGCTGAAGCCGTGTGGACGGCCGTCGCCACGGGCAAGCTCCCGCAGAAGAACGGCGTGCGGTCGGCGGGTCTTTACGATCTCGCGCGCGGAGGCGAGCCGCTGCAGCTGCTGCCGGACTACTGTTTCGCCCACGCCCTGGTGCGTTTCGGGCTTGTCGCGGAAGTGCCGCATACATCCGCCGCTTTTCGAGCGCAGCCGTTCTGGAGCATCCTGAGCGTGCTCGGAATTCCAGTCGGCGTCGTGGGATGGCCGTTGACTCAGCCTGCGCCGGCTGTACGCGGTTACGTGATCAGCGACGCCTACCCACGTCTCGCTGCCACACCCTCGGCCATCGACGACTCGTCGTCTGTGTATCCGCCCGAGATGAAGTTGGAGGTTGCCCGGGCGCTGGAGTTTCCAGCTGTCGCGGATGGCGCCGCCGGCGTCACCGCGGGGCGCGAGACGATCAACGAGGCGCCGGGCCGGCTCGATCGCGCCTTCGATCAAATCGCCAGGACGGTCGGGCCCGATCACCCGACCCGCGTCACCGTCGTGCGCTATTCGAGCCTCGACGCGATCGGCCACTACTACCTGCGCTATGCGATGCCCTCCGAGTTTGGCGACGTCACGGACGACGAACGCCGCCGGCTCGGATTGGTGTTGGAATCGCATTACAGTTTCATCGACGCTGCCATTGGCCGCGCGATCGCCGCGCTCGGGCCGGACGATTTGCTGCTCATCGTGTCGGGCTACGGGATGGAGCCGCTGGGGTTCGGCAAGCGGCTGCTCGAAGTGATGATTGGCGACCCCGGCTTGAGCGGCACGCACGAGGGTGCTCCAGACGGGTTCCTGATGGCGTACGGTCCTTCCGTCGCGCGGTCACGCCTGCTCGCGCGGGGGTCGGTTGTGGATTTCGTGCCGACGTTGCTGTATTTCCTGGGGTTGCCGATCGGACGCGACATGGACGGTTTCGCCCGGACGGACCTCTTTCAGCGCGCGTACACGGACGAGCGGCCGATTACGTTCATCCCGACCTACGACAGATAGACAAATCGGCAGGGCGGCCACGTACGCTATACTGCTTCGCGCTCTTTAACGCGGCCCTGAGAGGTCGCGAAGAGGTGAAGATGTCTGTTGTCCTCGATGCGGACCAGGTGGCCCGCAGCCTTGCGCGAATCGCGCACGAAATCCTCGAACGCAACCGCAGTATCGACGAAGTTGCCCTGGTAGGCATTCGCACCAGAGGTGTCCCGCTGGCGAAGCGGATTGCGAAATCCATCCAGGACGTCTCAGGCCACGAGGTGCCCACCGGCGCCCTGGATATCACGCTCTATCGCGACGATCTGATGCGCACGCCGTTAGGCCCGCAGCCGGTCGTGCGCAAGACGGAGATCCAGTTCTCGATCGACGACAAACGCATTCTGCTCGTGGACGACGTCCTGTACACCGGCCGGACGATCCGGGCGGCGCTCGATGCGCTCATCGATTTCGGGCGTCCGCGAGCGATCCAGCTCATCGTCCTCGTGGATCGTGGACACCGCGAGCTACCGATCAAAGCGGACTACGTGGGCAAGAACCTCCCGACATCGGCGGCGCAGAGCGTGCAGGTGCACCTGGCCGAGATCGACGGACGCGATGAAGTGGAGATCCTGCCGTGAAAAAAGACCTGCTGGGCATCGCGGATCTCTCGCGGGAGGAAATCTACCTGGTGCTCGAGACGGCCGAGGCGATGCGCGAAGTCGGCCGGCGTCCCATCAAGAAAGTGCCGACCCTCCGCGGGAAGACGGTCGTCAACCTGTTCTACGAGCCGAGCACCCGCACGCGCACGTCGTTCGAGATTGCGGAGAAGCGGCTGAGCGCGGACACGCTCAACGTCGCCGTCTCGGCGTCGAGCGTCCTGAAAGGCGAGACGCTGGTCGACACGGCGCTGAACATCGAAGCCATGTCGCCGGACATGATCGTCCTGCGCCACGCTTCGTCCGGCGCCTGTCATCTCCTGTCGCGTATCTGCAAGTCGCGCATCATCAATGCCGGCGACGGGATGCACGAACACCCGACGCAGGCGCTGCTCGACGCGTTCACGATCAAGGAACACAAGAAGACGATCGAGGGTCTGAAGGTCGCCATTGTCGGCGATCTGCTGCACAGCCGTGTGCTGCGGTCGAATGTGCTGCTGCTGACGAAGCTCGGCGCGAGTGTCTGGCTCTGTGGTCCGCCGACGCTCGTCCCGCCCGGTATCGAGTGCCTCGGCGTCCACGTGACGACCTCGGTGGACGAAGCCGTGGCCGGCGCCGACGTGATCATGATGCTTCGCATCCAGCAGGAGCGGATGCAGGGCGCCTTTTTCCCCTCGCTGCGCGAGTACTTCAACGTCTTCGGGATGACGGCCGCGCGTGTGCGGGGCGCGAAACCCGACGTCATCATCATGCATCCCGGGCCGATGAACCGCGGCGTCGAGATTGCGTCGGACGTCGCCGACGGCCCTTATTCGGTCATTCTCGAGCAGGTCGCCAACGGCGTCGCCGTGCGGATGGCCGTGCTCTATCTTCTGGCGGGCGGAGTTGAAGATGAAGCGGCTGCTTAAAGGCGGACGGGTCGTCGATCCGGCGAACGGCCGCGATGGCGCGTTCGACGTGTTGATCGAGGATGGGCGGATCGCGCGCGTCGGCCGCGATCTCGCGGTGGGGGCTGACACCACCGTGGTCACCATCCCCCCGGGGTTCGTCGTGTGCCCCGGCCTCATCGACATGCACGTCCACTTGCGCGAGCCGGGGCAGGAGCACAAGGAAACCATCGCCACGGGCACCGCGGCGGCGGTCGCGGGAGGCTTCACGGCCGTCGCGTGCATGCCAAACACCAGCCCCGTGAACGACAACGCCGGCGTAACGGAGTACGTGCTGAGAAAAGCCGCCGAAGCGAACCTCGCGCGCGTGTACCCGATCGGCGCGGTCTCCCGCGGTCAGGCGGGCGAACAGCTGGCCGATATCGCGGAGCTGAAGAACGCCGGCTGCGTCGCGATTACGGACGACGGACGGCCCGTGGCCACGGCGGTGCTGATGCGGCGGGCGCTCGAGTATTCCTCGATGTTCAACATTCCGGTGATCGAACACTGCGAGGAGCAGTCGCTCAAGGGAGACGGCGTCGCCCACGAGGGTTTCCAGGCGTCCTCTCTTGGCTTGCGCGGCATCCCCGGCGAGGCCGAGTCGATCATGGCCCTGAGGGACATCTCGTTGTCGTCGCTGACCGGCGGCGCCGTGCATATCGCGCACATGAGCGCGCGGCAGACGCTCGAGGCCGTCCGCTTCGGGAAATCGCACGGGGCGCGCGTCACCTGCGAGGTCACGCCCCACCATTTCGTCCTCACCGACGAGATGCTGGCGGCGCCGGTGCCGTACGACACCAACACGAAGATGAACCCGCCACTGCGCGAGGCGGCCGACCGCGACGCCATGCTGCAGGGCCTCGCGGACGGCAGCATCGACGTCATCGCGACCGACCACGCGCCGCATCATTACGACGAAAAGCTGGTCGAGTTCGATCACGCACCGTTCGGCATCACGGGACTGGAAACGGCCGTGTCCCTGTGCTTCGACAGGCTCGTGCACGCGCACGTTCTCGGCGTGCCGAGGCTCATCGAGCTGCTCTCCGTGAACCCCGCTCGAATTCTGAACGTACCGGGCGGGACGCTGTCGGAGGGCGCGCCGGCCGACGTGACGATTCTGGCGCCGGATCTTCCAGTGGCCGTGTCGGCGGACCGGATGAAGTCGAAGTCGAAAAACTCGCCGTTCATCGGCTGGACGCTGCGGGGTGGCGTCGCCGCGACGCTCGTCGGCGGACGGGTGGTTTACGTAAACGAAGACGCGAAACTGAATTTGACGAACGGGTGAGGCCCACCACCTCACGCATTCACCCAATCACCGAATCACCCGATTGAGGTTCGCTTGTGAATCGACTCGAAGACACCCGGGCAAAAGCACTGAAGGAACTGCAGCAGTCGGAAGTGCTGATGATGGACGGCCATTTCGACTACGGCAACGGGTACCACGGCCGCGTCTACCTGAATCCGCATCACCTGTTCCGGCATCCGTCCACGATCTGGCGGTTCGCGCAGGACCTCATCGACGTGCTCCCCGGCGATCTCGTGCAACGCACCGAGGTGGTCGCCGGACCTGCGACGGGCGGCGCGCTCCTGGCGCACACCATTGCGGGATTGCTCGACAGCCGCCGGAGCCTCACGCATCCCCCCTGCGTCTTCGCCCCGTTCAACTACGATCCAACGGGCGGCTTCAGCCTGCGGCCGTTTTACGCGCGCGAGCTCGACGGCAGGCGCGTTGTCCTCGCGGATGATGTCCGGAACACCGGCGAGACGTTCGCCCGCTGCGCCGCGCTCGTGAAGTAGGCCGGCGGAACCGTGCTGGCGTCAGTCGAGATTTTCGATCGCCTCGAGGCCATCGCCGACATCGGCGCGCCGAACTACGCGCTGGCGGAATATAAGGCGCCAGAGAACTTCAAGGCGTCGGACTGCCCCCTGTGTGCTGCGCAGGTGCCAATCACCCGATTCTGAGGCCTGCAAACTTCGTGTTCTTCGCGTCTTCGTGATTACCTGTTAATCGCGTCACTGGGGAGTCAGGCGAAGGTGTGCCGATTGCACCCTGCTCGATTTCCGCGCGCCCGGTCCGCATTTTCCGGTAACGGCCTTCAGTCCAGGCCTTCAGCCCATCGTCGTAGTGCGGCGAGAGCACGTGGCCGGATTGTCCCACGGCCTCGAGAAACCGGCTGTCGTTGGCAGCAGACAGATCGACGATCTGCCGGTAGCCGGGGAGCGAGTGCTGCTCGAACGGGCGCGGCGCGAACACCGGCCCGACGTTAAGCGTGCTCCAATCGCCGCCGTGCGGTGCCGTGCGGCGGAGCAGGCGCCCGAGGACGGGCACGGTGTCGAGCGTGGAATGGGCAAACACCGCAGTGTGAACGTCTTCCCACCGCCACCGCGCCATATCGCTGCCCAGCCGCGACGAGAGTCCGTCGAGGCCTGCATGCAGCGCCACGAGCGCCCGGTCGTCGCAGGTTTCCCGGGACGCCGTCCGCTCGTCGTCGCACCACGGGTTGTCAGCGGTGGCGAACGTGCGGGCGACGAAGCGTGAAACGTACGAACTGCGATCGAGCTCCTGGTAGCCTGCCGTGAGTTGCGGCCCAAGCTTGTCGAGGACGATGGCGGGAACAAGCTCGAAGTACCACGCTTGAAATATCGCGGCTGCGGCGCTTTCACCGCGCGCGTCGCCGTTCCACCCCCGAAGCAGCGCCACGGCCTGCTGGTCACGGGCGTCTGCGGGGTGGATCCGGGCGAGCAGAACCGGCAGCAGGGCCTGTGCGTGAAGGGAGACCGTGTCCGACTGCATCGCCGCGAAATCGTCGGCCTTCATCCCCGTTTTTCCCGCCAGCAAGTGGACGATGCGCTGCGCGCGGTACGGCTCAGTCCATTCGCCGTTGAGGGCGTACGGGTAATCGGGAGGCACCAGTTTTTCGTTGGCCGAGGCGATGAAGTGCTCGGGGGGATCGAACGCGTGAGGCAGGTCTTCAAACGGAACCCAGCCGGTCCAGTCGGCCGCCCCTGTCCATCCTTCGCCCGGCGATGCCCCGCTTCCCCCGGCGCGAATGGGGAAACGCCCCGGCGCGTAATAGCCGATATGTCCGTCCACATCCGCGTAGACGAAGTTCTGCGCGGGTACGACGAAGTCCTCGAGCGCCGCGGTGAACTCGGCCCAGTTACGCGCCTGGTTCAGGTTCAGGAACGCCTGGATCGTCGTGTCTTCACGATCGAGCGCCGTCCATCTGAACGCAAGCGGTTCGAGGGGAGCGGGGCGTGGCACCCGTGTGGACGCCGCGTTGTTGGCGTTGATCGCGTCCGAGATCAGAGGTCCGTGTCGCGAAACCCGGACGTTGACGGTAACGGGCGCGGCGCCTTTGACCGTGATGCTTTCTGTGACGAGCTGCAATGGCTCCAGGGCGCCGCGAAACTCGGCGCGTGTGCCGGTTGGATCGAGGTGTTCGCGAAAGAGATCCTGGACGTCGCCCATGACGTTGGTTTCGCCCCAGGCGATGTACCGGTTGCGGCCGATTGCGATCGCCGGCGTGCCGGGGAGCGTGGCGCCGATGACGTCGAAGTCGCCCGCGGACAGATGCGCGAGGTACCAGAGCGAAGGAATCTGCGCGCCAAGATGCGGGTCGTTGGCCAGCAGCGGTTTGCCCGACGCCGTCATCGTGCCGTCGACGACCCAGTTGTTGGATCCCAAGGCGTCGCCGGTGCCCGGCAGGGGAGTGGATGCGAAGGCCTCGAGCCATGATGACGAGGACTGAGGCTCCTGCAGCCTGGCCAGTTCAGGAGCGCCATCGCGAGGCGGAAAGCCGCGTGCCGTCCGCTTCGCCTTCGACTGTCATCCATGGCATGTCGCGTGCGCTGAGAATCGTCAGGCCGCCGTCCGGGTACGGCGGGAGCAATTCAGCGGTTTTGTCGGCGCCGACTCGCTGGAGCAGGTCGTGGCGCAGCAACTCGAGCGAGTAATTCTTACTGAGGTCCCACGCCATCATCTTGACCCAGGCGAGCACGTCCGGCCCGCTCCATGGCTCCGGCTCGAATCGCAGCACCGTGAACTCCAGCGGGAGCTGGCGCCCGTGGTGGGTCGATATGAACGCGTTGACGCCGGCGACGTAGGTGTCGATGTCGGCCCGGGTCTGAGGCGGCAGCGCGTCCCAGGCCGATCGCGCCGCACGGCCCGTGCCGACCGTTCGAAGGAATCGATCCGTCGCCAGCGTGGCCGTGCCGAACACTTCAGACAACCGGCCCTGGCCGACGCGGCGCTGGAACTCCATCTGCCACAGACGATCCTGGGCGTGCGCGTAGCCGAGTCCGAAGAACGTGTCGAGCCTGCTCGCGGCGAAGACGTGCGTCACCGCGTCCCGGTCGCGGACGATGTCCACGGGGCCCGAGATGCCGGTTACGGCGACCGTTCCCTCGAGTTGGGGAAGCGACGCGCGAAGGAAGACGTACGCGGACGCGCTCGCCAGCAGGATCAGGACGAAGAGGATGCCAAGGCCCGCCAGCAAACGGCGCCGCATGGTTCAAATGATATACGTTGATGTACGTTGATGAGGTTTATGACGGTGATGCCGGGGGCCACCGAACCCTCGCTGAAGCCCACGCTCGATCGTCTCTACGCGGACTACAACCACGCGGACTCGGCGACCGATCCAATCCAGATCGTCCGCCGGTTCACGCGGCCGGATGACAGAGAAGTCGTCGCGTTCTGTGCCGCCGCCCTCGCATTTGGCCGCGTCGCGAGCGTTCTGCAATCGATCGAGCGGCTCGTGGCGATCATGGGTGGCCGGCCCGCCGCCTACGTTCGGCAGTTCGAGCCGAAACGGGACGCCGCCGCGTTCGCGGGGCTCGTCCACCGGTGGATCCGTGAGCGCGACCTGGTCGCCCTTTTATGGCTGCTCCGGCAGATGCTCGATCGGGCAGGCACGATCGAAGCGTTTTTTCTCGAGGGCTACGACGACACAGCGGCCGACATCGAAGGGGCGCTCGACAGTTTTTCAGCAAGGGCGATGGCGCTCGATCTCACTGCTGCATATGGGCGCGCCGGGCGGGCATCGGCCCGGCCGCGCGGCGTAGCGTACTTCTTTCCGCGACCTTCGAAAGGCAGCGCCTGCAAGCGCCTCAACCTGTTTCTCCGGTGGATGGTACGGCGGGACGCGCTGGACCTTGGCGTCTGGACGCGCGTATCCGCCGCAAAGCTCGTCGTGCCGCTCGACACGCACGTCATCCGCGTCGGGCGCTGCCTGCAGCTGACGCGATATACGAGCCCGGGCTGGAAGATGGCGCGTGACATTACCGCGTCCTTGAAGCTGATCGATCCTCGCGACCCCGTTCGCTACGACTTCTCGCTCTGCCACCTCGGCATGATGAACGCCTGCGGCTTCAGCCGCCCGCAGGCTGATGCGCAGTGTCCTCTTCGTGGGGCCTGCCGGCCAGCCGTGCGTAAACGGCGGCCGTCCCGGCGATCATCCGCTCGACGGTGAAGCTCGCTTCTACCCGCGCGCGGCCGGCGTCTCCCATCCGTTCCCGTCCGGCGTGATCGTTTAGCAGTTCCAGAATCGCCTGCGCCATCGCCGCGTGATCGCGCGGTGCCACGAGCTTCCCTGTCACCCCATCGTCCACGACCTCGGGAATACCGCCGGTCCTCGTGGCGACGATCGCCTTTCCGCAGGCCATGGCGTCGAGCAGCGCGGTGCCGAGGCCCTCGGTGACCGAGCTCATGGCGAACAGGTCAAAGCTCTTCAGGCACCCGAGCACATCCGTGCGGAATCCTGGCAGGAACACGTGCTTCTCGAGGCGGTACTCGCGCACCTGGCGTTCGAGCATCTCCCGCAATTCGCCTTCGCCGAGTATCAGAAAGCGGACGTCGGGCATCCGTTGCACGACGAGGCGGGCGGCCTCGATCAGGTGGCGCTGGCCCTTGTGCGGAACCAGGGCGGCGATATTGCCGACCACGGGCGCGTTGTGAGGCAGCCAGAACGCCTCGTGCACGTTGACGGGCGGCGCGGCGCGCACGTGGTCGATGTCGATGCCTTCGTGCACCGTGACGGTGCGCTCGGCCGGCACGCCGTCCGCGACGAGCATCTGGCGGATCGCCTCCGAGGCGCAGATGAAGCAGTCCACCTGGCGATGCTTCCATCGCGAGAACGAGTTCTGGCGGAGGTGAAAATCGACGCGCCGGGATGCCACGAGCACGGGGCTCTGCGCCGCTCCTCCCAGCGAGAGCGCGAGCGACGCCATGGCGACGCCGTGAGCGTCGTGGGCGTGGACGACTTCAGGTCTCAGCCGTTTCACCAGGCGGGCCAGCCGCCACGCGGCCGACAGATCCAGCTCCGCGCGCGGCGCGAGCGGGATGAGCTCGAGGCCTTCCGCGGCGCGCCGCCGCAGCTCGCCGTCGGGATGCGCGACCAGCGCCGCGCGATGCCCGATTTCCCTCAGGCCGTTGACCGTGAGCAGGACCTGGTTCTGGCCGCCGCGCCACGTCCGAGCGGTATCGATGTGAAGCGAGAACATATCCGGCAGCTGTGTATCACGAAGCGGCGAAGGACACGAAGGAAAACCTTCGAGTCACTCGATGTTCTTCGTGCCTTCGTGATGAAGGGCTTCGACGGTGCGGAGTTCCCAGAGTTTCGCGAATTTCAGGAATACGTAATACGCGTTCATCGCCGAGATGACAAACCCCGGCACGCCGTCGGTGATACCGCCTTTGAGCAGGTAGTTGCGCAGGAAGGCCAGGGGCGGGTGGCCGGCGATCTGCAGCCAGCCGGCGCGGCGGCCATCCTCGTGCATCTGCCGTGCGGCGTACGTCGTGTAGCGATCGATCGTTTCCATGTGATCGGCGATGTCGCGGTACGCGAAGTGCTGCAGCTCTTCGCGAAGCCGGCCGACCTGGCCGTCGACGCTCAAGGATTCGTGCACGTAACGTCCGGTCCACCGTGCTGCCCGCCGATCGTAGAGTCGCAGCTGCGGATCGGGATACCAGTCGGTCGTCCGGATCCAGCGTCCAAGGTGACGGGTGACGCGCGGGATGTGAAACGCCTTGTCGCCGGGGTCCTGCCGCAGGGTGCGCTGAATTTCGGCCGCCAGCGCGGGCGTCACGCGTTCGTCGGCGTCGAGCGAGAGAATCCAGTCGTGGCTTGCCAGGGAGGCCGCGTAATTCTTCTGCGCCGGGTAGCCGGGCCACTCGCGAACCACCACGCGGTCGGTGTACCGCCGCGCGATCGCCACCGTGTCGTCCGTGCTTTCCGAGTCCACGACGATCAGTTCGTCCGCCCAGGACGCCGACGCCAGCGCGTCCCCGATGTCCGGCGCTTCGTTTCTGGTGATCACGGTGACCGAAATCTTCGGCACGAGGGGAGTCTAACACTCGTGGCTCGTGGCTCGTGGCTCGTGGCTCGTGGCTCGTGGCGCCTGGGGCCTTTACGTTTTCCGCTTTTCGTTCTACGGTTGTGGACGTGACCCGCGATCAACTTCTCGATCTATACCGGCGGTCTGGTGCGCTGCTCGAAGGCCATTTCCGCCTGACCTCCGGCTTGCACAGCCCGGGCTTTATGCAGTGCGCTCTCGTCCTTCAACACCCGGAGCATGCCGAAATGCTCGGCCGGGCCATCGCGGATCTCTCGCGCGGCCTGAATCCCACCGTCGTTCTGTCGCCGGCTCTCGGCGGCGTCGTCATCGGGCAGGAGGTTGGACGCGCGCTTGGCGTCCGCGCGATCTTCGCCGAACGGCAGGACGGAGCGCTCGCACTACGGCGCGGTTTCACGCTGGCCCCGAGCGACCGCGTGCTGGTCGTGGAAGACGTGCTGACAACCGGCGGATCCACGCGCGAAACCATGCAGGTGGCCAGAGCTGCCGGTGGGCAGGTGGTGGGCGCGGCCACGATCGTCAACCGGAGCGGAACCGTCCCGCAGCTCGACGTGCCATTCGTCGCGCTCCTCGAGGTCGCGTTGCCCACGTACGAGCCGTCCGAATGTCCGCTCTGCGCAAAGGGGCTGCCCGTCGTGAAGCCGGGTTCACGACAGGTCACGGTGTGAGTGCCGTCCTTCAAAATCACCATCGCGTATGACGGCGGCCGCTTTGTCGGCTGGCAGCGGCAGATCAACGGACCGTCCGTTCAGGGGCTGATCGAAGAGGCGCTCCGGGAGCTGGACGAAGACGAGGTGCCCGTTGCGGGCGCGGGGCGAACCGACGCCGGCGTCCACGCGCTCGGCCAGGTGGCCAGCTTTACCCTGCGCCGCGTCATCACCGCCGAGGTCCTCAGGCGCGCGCTGAACTCCCGCTTGCCGGACGAGGTGCGAGTCGTGTCGGCCGAGGAAGTGCCGGCGTCGTTTCATGCCAGGTTCATCGTCAGCAGGAAAACCTACCGCTATCGCATCTGGAACGCCGACGTGCTCAACCCATTCGAGCGGGAGTACGCGTGGCACGTGCGCGCTCCGCTCGACATCGACGCCATGCAGGCGGCGGCGCGATTGCTCGAGGGACGGCATGATTTTGCGGCGTTTCAAGCCGCGGACGGCACCCAGCTGACGACGGAGCGCGAGATTTTCACGTCGTGCCTGGTCGCGCGAGACGATGAGCCCGGCGCGGCGCTCAGCCCGTCGGCGCGCCTGATCACCTACGAGATTTCCGGAAGCGGCTTCCTGCGGCACATGGTTCGCGCGATCGCCGGCACCCTTGTGGAAATCGGGTGCGGCCGCCACGGCGTCGAGTGGTTGAGCGAGGTGCTCGCGGGCCGCGATCGGACGCGGGCCGGCCCGACCGCACCCGCTCACGGGCTGTTTCTCGTGCGCGTCGATTACACGGACCGTCAAACCGGCGAAGGCTGACTGCAGACTGCGGACTGATAGGCTACAATTTGCCTTTGCGACGAAGGACACCGCATGTCGCTTGAACAGCTCCTGGCGTGGATTCCGCCCGGGTCGTCCGACGCGTCGCTGGCGCGCCTGGTCAACTTCGAACAGCTGCCGGCGCATGTCGCGGTCATCATGGACGGCAACGGCCGTTGGGCGGCGCAGCGTCATCTGCCGCGCGTCGAAGGCCATCGTGCCGGCATCGAATCGGTCCGCGACGTGGTGGAAACCTCGGCGCGCCTCGGGATCGACGTCCTGACCCTCTACGCGTTTTCGATCGAGAACTGGAAGCGGCCGCGTGCCGAAGTGAACACGCTGATGACGCTGCTCAAGCGTTACCTCCGGCTCGAACTCGAGACGCTCCTTCGCAACAACATCAGATTCCACGTCATCGGCCGCATCGAAGAGTTGCCGCCCGATGTACAGGACGAGCTTCAGGCCGCCGTCCGCCGGACGTCGACCAACACGGGCATGCGCTTCAACATCGCGCTGAACTACGGCGGCCGCGCCGAGATCGTCGATGCCGCCCGCCGCGCCATGGCCTCGGGGATTGCGCCGGCCGAACTCGACGAGCGGCGGTTCGGCGAGTTCCTCTACACGGGGGGACAGCCCGACCCGGACCTGCTGATTCGTACGAGCGGCGAGATGCGGGTCAGCAACTTCCTGCTCTGGCAGATCGCGTACGCCGAGATCTGGGTGACCGACACGTTCTGGCCTGACTTCCGCTGCCGTCACCTGCTCGAAGCCATCCTCGCTTATCAAAAACGCGACAGACGGTACGGCGGGATCAAAGGATCGCCGGCCGCCCCGGTCGCGCTCGGCGCGAAGTGACCCGCACGGCCAGGTAGCGGGCAAGGGCCATGAACAAAAGCCAGGGGCAAACGCGAGAATGACGCGTGTACTGAGCGGCGCCGCGCTGGTGGTCGTCGCCGTTTCCGTGGTCTGGCTGGCGCCGCCGGCCCTGTTCTTTGTCGTCGCCGAGATTCTCCTGTTGCTGGCCTTCGTCGAGTACCGGCGGCTGGCGGAGGCCGTCGGCTTGCCGGTGCCCGCAATCGCGGGCGGCATCGCCACCCTGGCTGCGTCGATTGGCGTGTCGTCCTGGCGCTGGATCGACGACACCGTCGTCGGCATGGCCGTGGCGCTCGACGCCGCGCTGATGTCGGCGATGATCGTGCTCGCCGCGCTCGCACTGGCCTCGTGGCGCGGCGATCGCGACGCGATCGGACGGGCGTCGGCGGCCACGTTTCCGCTGCTCTATCTCGGCCTGCCCGTCGGCGCGCTGATCGCCATCCGCCAGATGAAGGGACCGCAGGGACTGTTTCTGCTGATGCTGACCGTCATGGTGAGCGACACCTCGCAGTACTACACGGGCCGGCTGTTCGGCCGCCATCCGCTGGCGCCGGCGGTGAGCCCGAAAAAGACGATTGAGGGTGCTGTCGGCGGTTTTGTGTTCGGCACGCTAGCGATGGCCGCGCTCGGGCACTGGTGGCTGCCCGACGTACCCGTGCCCGTCAGGATGGCGCTTGGCGCGGCGGTCGTCGCGCTCGGCATCGTCGGCGATCTGTTCGAGTCGATGCTGAAACGGAGCGCGGGCGTCAAGGACAGTTCCACGTTGATTCCCGGCCATGGCGGCGTGCTCGATCGCATTGACGCGCTGCTCTTCGCCGCGCCCGTGTATTACATCGTGGTCAAGTATGTCTAGCCACGAGCCACGGACTACGGGCCCCAGCGAGCCACGAGCCCCGAGCCACGAGTAAAGCGCATCGCCATTCTCGGATCGACAGGGTCGATCGGCCGCAGCGCGCTTGCCGTGGCGGACGCGCACGCGGACCGGCTGTCGGTCGTGGGTCTGGCCGCGGGCGAGAATGCGGAATTGCTCGCGGAGCAGATCGTCCGATACAAGCCGAAGACGGTCGCCATGGCATCCGGCGAAGCCCTCGATCGCCTCCAGCGGATCGGGTCAGGGGATGCGATGGTGGCGGGATGGGGCCGCGACGGCCTTGTCGCGGTCGCGACGGCGCCCGACGTCGACCTCGTACTCTGCGCGTCGTCCGGCACCAACGGTCTCGAGGCGGTGCTCGCGGCCATCGAGCACGGGAAGACCATCGCGCTGGCGAACAAGGAAGTGCTGGTGATGGCGGGCGGCCTCGTCACCGAGGCCGCGAGACGCCGCGGCGTGGCGATCCTGCCCGTGGACAGCGAGCACAACGCGATTCACCAGTGCCTGCACGGGCGCGAGGCGTCCGAGATCCGGCGCCTCATCCTGACGGCGTCAGGCGGACCGTTCAGGGGCCGCCGGGCTTCGGAGCTGCTGAACGTGTCGGCGGAGCAGGCGCTGCAGCATCCGACGTGGCGCATGGGCCGCAAGATCACGATCGACTCGGCCACGCTGATGAACAAGGGCCTCGAGGTCATCGAGGCGCACTGGCTGTTCGGCGTTCGCGCCGATCAGATCGACGTCCTCATCCACCCGCAGTCGGTCGTGCACTCGATGGTGGAGCTGACTGATGGTTCCACGATTGCACAGCTTGGCGTGACGGACATGCGGCTGCCGATCCAGTATGCATTTTCGTATCCCTCGCGCTGGAATGCGTCGTTGCCCGCGCTGGATCTGGTACGAGCGGGCCGTCTCGATTTCGACGTCCCGGATACGGTTGCGTTTCCCTGCCTGCGCCTGGCGTACCGCGCGCTGGAGGCCGATCGGAGCCTCCCGGTGGTGCTGAACGCGGCAAACGAGGTCGCCGTGGCGCGATTTCTCGAGGGGCGCATCGGCTTCCCGTCGATTGCCGAGATCATCGAACGGACCATGAACGCGCATCGCCCGGCCGAGGTGGCGTCGCTTGGCGCGGTTCGTGCTGTGGACCAGTGGGCCCGCGAGTATTCTCAGGAAGCAGCACGCGGGGTACAATTGAAAGCCTGAGGTTCCGCGCGTGACCACCGTTCTTGCATTTCTGTTCGTGCTCGGCGTGCTCGTGTTCGTTCACGAGCTGGGCCATTTTCTCGCGGCCAAACGCGTGGGCATTCGCGTCATCAAGTTTCAGCTCGGATTCAACCCCACCATCGCCAGTTTCCGGCGCGGCGACACCGAGTACGGCATCGGCGCGCTGCCGCTCGGCGGCTACGTGAAGATGGCGGGCGAAACGACCGAGGACGAGATCGCCGGACAGCCCGACGAGTTCCTGTCCAAGACGCGGTGGGAGCGGTTCCAGGTGCTCATCATGGGCCCGGTCATGAACCTGCTCCTGGCGTTCGTTCTGCTCGCTGTGGTCCTTTATCAGGGCGCCGAAATCGGCAGCTACGAGGACCAGCCCGTTGTCGTCGGCTCCGTTGCGGCCGGCTCGCCCGCAGCCAAGGCAGACATCGCCCCCGGCGACCGCATCGTCTCGGTTGCCGATCACCGCGTCGACACCTGGGAGCAGTTCTACATCACCGTCGGCGCGCGGCCGAACCGCGAAATCACGGTCGGCCTGCTGCGCAACGGCCTGGACGTCACGCGTACCTTGACGCCCGTTGTCGCTCCTGGTCAGAGCCGGTTCGAGATCGGCGACATCGGCGTGCTGCCCAACGTGCACCCGCACCTGATGTCGGTCAACGCCGGCGAGCCGGGTGCTCGCGGCGGGCCTGATGAAGGGCGATGTCATCACGGCTGTCGACGGCGCGGTCATGACGTTCCACGCCCAGTTCCGCGAAGCCATCGCGAAGCATCCGGGCAAGACGATGACCGTGTCGATTCTGCGCGACGGCAAGCCGATGGACCTCACGATCACGCCGGACACGCACGGAACGATCGGCTGGCTCGGTGTCCTGCCGGTGGACGATACGAGGAGCATCAAGCCGACCTTCGTCGAGGCGCTCGGGTTGAGCGCGCGGCGCAACGTGCAGATGGCCGGCATGATCGGCCAGACCATCTGGGGCCTCGTGACGCGGCAGCTGTCGCCGAAACAGCTGATGGGTCCGATCGCGATCGCACAGGTGTCAGGCGAGACGGCTCAGCTGGGCTGGATCGCGCTCATCAGTCTCATGGCGACCATCAGCCTGAATCTCGGCCTCCTCAACCTGATGCCGATTCCGCTGCTCGACGGCGGCCATATTTTCATCATGGGGCTCGAGGGGCTGGCGCGCCGCGACTTCAGCGTCCGCGTGAAGGAAAAGATGCTGCTCGCCGGCTTCGTCGTCCTGATGACGCTGATGGTGACCGTCATCTACAACGACCTCACACGCATCAGCTGGATCGAACGGCTGATGCCCTGGAGGTAGCGCTCCGCGCTACTTCGCCTGCAGGGCCCGCATCGCGGCCTTTGCCGCCGCAATCGTCGTGTCGACGTCCCTCACCGTGTGCGCTGCGGATAGAAACCACGCCTCGAACTGAGATGGCGGCGGGTACACGTTCCGCGCAAGCATCTCCCTGAAAAACCGCGCGTACAGGTCCGTGTTCGCGCTGGTCGCCGACGCGTAGTCCCGCACCGGCTGCTCCGTGAAGAACGGCGTCAGCACCGACCCGACGGCGTTGACCTGCAGCGCCACTCCGGCGTCGCGTGCGGCCTCCGCCAGACCAGCGGCGAGGCGCGTGCCGAGTGCGGCGAGCGTGCGATAGAGGCTGGGCGACAACCGCTCCAGGCACCAGATGCCCGCCGTCATCGCCAGCGGGTTCCCCGACAGCGTGCCCGCCTGATACACGGGGCCTGACGGCGAGACGAGCTCCATGAGGTCCGCGCGGCCGCCATAGGCGCCCACCGGCAGGCCGCCGCCGATGATTTTTCCCAGGCACGTCAGGTCCGGGCGCACTCCGGCGATCGCCTGGGCTCCGCCCGGCGCGGCGCGAAATCCCGAGATCACTTCATCGAACACGAGAATGGCGCCATGGGTGGTGCAGGCGTCGCGCAGGCCCCGAAGGAATCCATCGGCCGGCGGGACGACCCCCATGTTGCCGGCAATCGGTTCGACAATCACGGCCGCAATCCGATCGCGATGGGCGTCGAAGAGACGATGCACCGAATCGAGGTTGTTGTACGAAGCGACGAGGGTGTCGCCTGACGCGCCCGCTGTGACGCCCGGGCTGTTCGGCGTGCCGTACGTCAGCGCTCCGGAACCCGCCTGCACCAGAAACGCGTCGGCGTGGCCGTGATAGCAGCCTTGAAACTTGACGATCAGGTCGCGCCTTGTCGCGGCGCGCGCGACTCGCACCGCGCTCATGGCCGCCTCGGTGCCGGAATTGACGAAACGCACCCGCTCGAGCGACGGCATCAGCCGGCGGACGCGCTCGGCCAGCGTGACCTCGAGCGGGCTTGGCGCGCCGAAGCTTGTGCCGCCGCGCGCGGCGCGCGCGATCGCGCCCGCGAGGCCCTTCGGCGCATGGCCGTGAATGAGCGGCCCCCACGACATGACGTAATCGATGAACGTGTTGCCGTCGACGTCCGTCAGGCGCGAACCCGAGGCGCGGGAGATGAAGAGCGGGGAGCCGCCGACCGATTTGAACGCTCTGACCGGGCTGTCCACGCCGCCGGGAATGAGCTGCTGCGCGCGCTTGAAGAGACGGTTCGATTTCGTGAAGGTCATGCCGGATCGCCCGGGCGGCTTCACGCGCGAAGTAGGTGATGATGATGTCGGCGCCGGCGCGGCGGATGGACGTCAGGGTCTCCAGCATCGCCCGCCGTTCGTCGATCCAGCCGTTTCGGGCGGCGGCTTTGATCATCGCGTATTCACCGCTCACCTGGTACGCAGCCGTCGGGTATCTGAACGTGGTCTTCACGCGGGACAACACATCGAGGTACGGGAGCGCCGGCTTCACCATGACGATGTCCGCGCCTTCCTCGATGTCCTGTTCGACCTCGCGCAGGGCTTCGTCCGCGTTCGCCGGATCCATCTGGTATGACTGCCGATCGCCGAACTTCGGCGCCGAATCGGCGGCCTCGCGGAACGGGCCGTAGAACACCGACCAGTATTTGGCGGCATACGCCATGATGGCCGTGTTTTCGAACCCTCGTTCGTCGAGCGCCTGGCGGATCGCCCCGACGCGGCCGTCCATCATGTCGGACGGCGCGATGATGTCGGCCCCGGCCGTCGCGTGCGACATGGCGGCCCGTACCGAGCTGTTCGACCGTCGGGTCGTTGACCACTTCGTTGTCCACGACGATGCCGCAATGACCGTGGTCCGTGTATTCGCAGAGGCACACGTCCGTGGCGACCAGCACACCGGGCAGCTCGCGTTTGATTGCGCGGATGGCCGACTGCACGGGCGCCTCGGGATCGTAGGACGCCGAGCCCACCGAATCCTTGTGGTCGGGCAGCCCGAAGAGCAGCACGCTGCGGACGCCGTCGCCCGCGGCCGCCCGTGCTTCCTTCACCGCTTCGTCCACCGACAGGTTGAAGACGCCGGGCATCGACGACACTTCGCGCCGGACGCCTTCGCCTTCGCAGACGAACAACGGCAGCATGAAGACGTCCGGCGTCAACCGCGTCTCCCGTACGAGCGCGCGCATGGTCTCGCCGTGACGCAGCCGGCGCAGCCGCCTGGTCAACTTCATCGTCGTCTGTGTGTCGATACTCATGTTAAGACTCGTGGCTCGTGGCTCGTGGCTCGTGGCTCGGTCAGTCACGGGCGACGGGCTGGCGCTTGAAATACTGCACGATGGCGTCCACGAGCGCCGGCACCGTGTACGCCTCCGGGACAATCGCCGTCTGGATTCCGAATTGCGTGGCGGCTTTCGCGGTCACGGGCCCGATCGCGGCGACCAGCGTGGTTCGCAGCAGATCGGCCGCGGGCTCGCGGCCGAGCATCCCGACGAAGCTCCGAACGGCCGACGGACTCGTGAACGTTACGACGTCCAGGCTCCGCTCGAGCAGCATGCGGTAGACGTCGGGCTCGCCCTCGTGTTCGGGATCGGTCGCAACCGTCCGGTATGCGACGACTTCGGTCACGTCGGCTCCTTGTTTCCGCAGTTCGTCCGCAATCACCTCGCGTCCGATGTCGGCGTGCGGGAGCAGGATCTTCAGCCCCCGCACACTCGTCGTCTGCGAGATCGCGTGGATCACGGCTTCCGCCCGGTACTCCGCGGGCGTCAGATCGACCTTCAGGCCGTGGCGCGCCAGCCGGTCGGCCGTAGCTGGTCCGACCGCGCACAGCTTCACGCCGCCGAGCGCCCGCAGGTCGAGCGGCGACTTCAGCAGCCGGTCGATGAACGCGTCCACGGCGACGGCGCTGGAAAAGATAATCCAGTCGAACGTCCCGGCCCGCGCGCATGCCTCGTCCAGCGGGCCGTAGTCGTCCGGCGGCTCCATCCGGATCATCGGGGCCTCGACGGTGTCGGCGCCCGCCGCTTCGAGCCGCTCGACGAGCTCGGCCGCCTGCTCGCGCGGCCGGGTGACGAGCACGCGCTTGCCGAACAGCGGGCGTTCGTCGAACCAGCGCAGGTGTTCGCGCAGGGCGACCACGCGGCCGACAATCAACACCGCGGGCCGCCGATCGGCCGAGCGGCCCGCCCTGAGCGGCGATGTCGTCGAGCGAGCCGACAATCGTCTGCTGTGTGGGCAGCGTGCCCTCGTAGACGATCGCGACCGATTCGTCCGGCGGCCGCCCGTGCGCGATGAGCTCCTGGAGGATGTGCGGCACCTGCTGAGGGCCCGCGTAGCAGACGAGCGTGCCGTCGAGCCTGGCGAGGCTCGCCCAGTCGAGCGCCGCCGGCGTCTTGCCCTCGTCTTCGTGCCCCCTGATGAACGTGATCGTGTCGCCGCCGCCCGGGTATGTGATGGGAACGCCGGCGTAGCTGGGAAATCCGACGCCCGCCGGCACACCGGGGACGACCTCGAACCGGACGCCCTGCTCGTGGAGGAACAGCGCCTCCGAGCCGCCGTGGTCGAACACGAACGGGTCGCCCCATTTGAGCCGCGCGACAATCTTGTCCTCGCGCGCCTTCTCGGCCAGCAGATAGCAGATGGCTTCCTGTTCGAGAGGCTGCGGAGCGGCCACGCCGACGTCGATGGTCTCGGCGTCGGGCCGCGCATGGCGGAGCAGCCGCGGGTGGACCAGGTGGTCGTACAGCACGACGTCGGCCATGGCAAGACACTGCATGCCGCGCACCGTGATGAGGCCGGGGTCGCCCGGGCCGGCGCCGATGAGATAGACAATGCTACGCACGAGTCTGGGCCTCCGCGAGTATGACATCGGCGCCCTGCGCGATCAGGTCCCGCCCGGCGCGAGCGCCCAGGGCGGCTGCCTCGCGGCGCGGTCCGGTTACCGTCGCGCGAATGATTTGGCTGCCGTCCAGGGCTGCCACGGCGGCCACAAGCCGTATTGTTTCCGCATCCAACGGCACCGCGAGCGCGCCGATCGGCGTCTGGCAGCCGCCGCCGAGGGCCTCGACCAGCGCCCGTTCCGCTTCGAGCGCGACGCCGGCATCCGCGTCGTCGACCTGGCCCACGATCCGGCGGACGCCTTCGTCGTTCGCGCGGATTTCAATCGCGACGATTCCCTGGCCGGGCGCCGGCACGCACGCGTTCGCTGGCAGCGTCATCGTAATGCGCGATCCCATTCCGAGCCGGCGCAGACCCGCGGCGGCCAGCACCAGCGCGTCGTGGTCGCCCGCGTCGAGTTTTCGCAGACGCGTGTCGAGGTTTCCCCGAATCGCGCCAAACCGGGCCCCGCCGAACACGCGCGACAACTGCGCGATCCGGCGCACGCTCCCTGTGCCGATGTTCGGCGCCGGTCCCAGCAAAGCAATCAGGTCGTCAACCGTCGCGTCCGGCTTTGGCCGGACGTTGACCGGCAGCACCACTGCGTCGAGCGGATCCTCGCGGGGCAGCACGCCGGCAATGGCCAGGCCGTCCGGCAGGGCGGCCGGCATGTCCTTGCTGCTGTGAACCGCCAGGTCTACGTCGTTGCGGAGCAACGCGTCTTCGATTTCCTTGACGAAGAGCCGCTTGCCGCCGGCTTCCGACAGCGGCCGGTCCGCCAGCACATCGCCCGATGTCTTGATGACCACGATGCGGCAGGGTGGTCCGCCATGTTCCGAGATCCGCGCCGCAACCGCGCGCGCTTGCCACAGCGCGAGCTGGCTCCCCCGGGTGCCGAGCCGCAACTCGGACGCGTGCGCCACGTCAGCGCTGTCCGCGCGTTCTGGCGCGCGGGAACGGTTGGACGCGGCCGGCCGGACGATCGACCTGCGTGTCGCCTTCGCCTCCGTCCGAAACGCCCCGTTCAGTGGACTGGTCCGCGAGGCCGAACAGCCTCGCGATCGCCTCCGCGTAGACCGCGGCGGTCTCCTGATCGCCGAGGGACTTGAGCTGCTCGGTCGGCGTCAGCAGCAGCTTCTCGACGATCAGGTGCGTGATCTCGTCCACACGGGCTCGTGCTTCGTCGCGCGCCTCCTGCGGAAGCGCGGACAGCTTGAAGTCGAGCCGGTCGAGCTCCGCCCGGCGGATCGCCTCGAAGGACTGACGTAACGCGACCACCGTCGGAATCACGCCGCGCGCGCGCATCCAGGATCCGAACTTGTCGAGCTCTTCATCGACGATGGCTTCCGCGCGCGTGACCTCGCTCGTGCGCCGCGCCATGTTTTCGCGGACCGCCGCCTGCAGGTCGTCGATGTTGTACAGGAAGACCTGCTCGATTTCGCCGGCCGCGGCTTCCACGTCGCGCGGCACCGCGATGTCGATGATGAACAGCGGGCGGCTGCGCCGCTGGCGCATCGCGGCCTCGATCCGGGCCTTCGTGAGCACGGGTGAAGCGGCGCCCGTGGCCGTAATCACGATGTCGCTCGCTGCGAGCGCGGCATCCATGTCATCCCATGGAGCGGCGGTGGCGCCGCCGATGGCGTCGGCCGTCCGCGCCGCGTTCGCCATCGTCCGGCTGACGATTGTGACGTTGCGCACGCCCTGCGACTTCATGTGCTGCGCCGTGAGCTTGCCCATCTCGCCCGCGCCGATGACCACGACCGCGCGGCCGTCCAGGTTCCCGAAAATCTTCTTCGCGAGCGCCACGGCGGCGTAGCTCACCGACACGGCCCCCGCACCGAGCCCGGTTTCCGAACGCACGCGTTTGCCGACGGCGAACGAGGAGTGAAACAGCCGGTTGAGCAGCGGCCCCGCGGTCGCGGCGTCCCTGGCGGCGCCGTGCGCTTCTTTGACCTGCCCGAGGATCTGCGGCTCGCCGACGACGAGCGAGTCGAGGCCGGCGGCCACGCGAAACAGGTGCCGGGCCGCTTCGATATCCACCACGTGGTACACGTGAGGCTCGAGCGCCGCAGCGTCGACTCCGTGAAACGATTCGACGAACGACACCAGTTCCGTGCGCGCCGTCTCGACGTCCTCACAGGCCACGTACAGCTCGGCGCGGTTGCAGGTCGAGAGCACCGCCAGCTCGCCGCCCTGCTGAGAGCGGGCGGCCAGCGTGCGCAGCGCGTGCTCGAGGCCGCGGGCGTGGAAATCCACGCGTTCGCGCAACTCAATGGGCGCGGTGCGATGGCTGATTCCGACGAGCAATAAATGCATGGCTAGCTAGGGTTCACGGTCCTAAAGGTCCACGGGTCCACAGGTCCACGGGTCCACAGGGTCGAAGGGGTTCGGAGGTTCAAGGTTCGTGAGCGGCCGAAACGCTTCTGGACCTCGACGCTTTCATGCTCCGAGTCTCTTTTCGTTTTGGCCTGCCACGATGACCCTTAAGAACCTATTGGACCCCTTGGACCTCTTGAACCCCTTGAACCTCTTGAACCCCTCGAACTTTTCGAACCCCTCAGAAATTATGACTCTTCGTAAAGAAATAGCTGATCGGCACGAAGTTCAGCAGCACGATGGCGAATCCAACCGCGGATAAATATGCCGCACGCCGGCCTCCCCAGCCGATTCGCCGCGCAGCGAACAGCTCGAACGAATACACCGCCCAGCAGATGAGCGCGGCCATGATCTTCGGATCCGCGAGCGACATCGCCTGCACCTGCGGCACGTCGGCCGATCCCGGCAGCGCACGTGTCTGAAACGCGAACGCGGCGCCCGCGAGGATCCCGACGGTCAGGAAGATCCAGCCGAACACGATCGCGCGCTGGTTCATCTTGTCCAGGACCTGCAGCGACGGGATGCGGGCGTAGAAGAAGCCAAGATGCTTGGCCTTGATCTCCTTGAACAGCAGCACGTAGGTGATGCCGATGACGCACGCGAGCGCGAAGCTGGCATACGCGAGCAGCAGCGAGGACACGTGAATCCCGAACAGCGGACCCCGCAGCACCGACGCGTGGACGACGTCGGCCGCCCTCAGCGCCGGAATCGCCTGCAGCGCGACGAGCAGCGGCAGGATGAAGACGCCCATCGCCCGCTCGTCCGTGGTGACTTCCGTGTAGAGATACGACACCGCCAGCAGCCAGACGAACATCGAGATGGCCGACGTCGCGTCGCCCACGGGCACCTGGCCTGACTCCATCGTCTCCATGCCGATGACGAAGGTGTGCGCCAGGACGGCCGCGACCAGGATGGTGGTGGCGGACCGGCCGACCGCGGGCGCCCGCCGTGCGAAGTGCCAGCCATAGGCCACGAACGCCGCCGTGTAGAGCGCGAGGGGGACGAAGTTCATCGCCTTGGGTCAGCGGGCGATCGTCGGCCCGAAATAGCCCTGCTTGGTCCGCGCCGTGGTATTGGGCCGGTTCGCGCGCACGACGACCCGCCGCCACGCGCCATCGCGTTTACCGTTCTTCGAGGTGTAGCCGACGGTGTACACACTGGACAACTCGTCCGAGATCTGCCCGTACACGCCAGCCAGATCGGCGACACGATTCGGGAAGAATGCCCGTCCGCCCGTCTCCTGCGATAGCTGGCGCAGAACGAACTCCGCTTCGCGGAACAGTTTCGACCCGCTGCTCGTGGAATCGTTCTCCCGCAGTCCGATCGTGTAGATCGCGGTTTCGGAACGCTTGGCCAGGTCGAGCACTTCCTCGAACGGCAGCAGGCTGGAGGTGTCTTCGCCGTCGGAGAGGACGACGATCGCCTGGCGCCGGATTTCCTCGACGTTGCGGGCCACCACTTTCTTCAGATCCTTCAGCGCGATATACACGGCGTTGTACATCGACGTCGATCCGCCCGCCGACGTTCTCCGGATCGCCTGCTCGAGCTCTGCGGCCGAATTCGTGAAGTTCTGGAGCACGACAACGCGGCTGTCGAAGTCGATGACCTCGGCCAGATCCTGCTCCCTGAGGCGTTTGGCGAAGCCGATCGCCGCTTCCTGCGCCGTGGGCAGCTTCGTGTCCATGCTCGCGCTCGTGTCGAGCAGCAGCGCGAGCGCGATCGGCAGGTGGGCGCTGTTGAAGAACGTCACGTCCTGCTTGACGCCGTCCTCGAACACGCTGAAATCGTCCTGTGTGAGATCCGTGACGTAGTGCGTGCCCTCGGTCACCGTGACGTTCAACGAGACGAGCTCGACGCCCGCGCGGAAGGCGGGCGCCTGCCGCTGCGCCTGCTCGCCTGGAGGGGGCGGCGGCAATGGCGGCTGCTGGGGCCTGGCCGCCAGCCAGGTTCCCGAGCACACGATGCCGGCGATCGCGACGGCAACAAGGCGGGACGCCCTCACTTGCTCTTCACCGGCGTGCCGCGCACGACCAGATCGGCCCGCTTGGCAGTAATCGTGATTTTCTCCGGCGGGATGAGCATCTGCGGCCGCGCGTACGTCACCAGGTACTGATGGGTGAGCTCATTGGCCACCTGTTTGAGCCGGTCGGGCAGCGCGCTCGCGGCCAGCACATTGTCGTACCGCCCGCCGGTGTCTGCCGTGGCCGTATCGAACGTGATCGCGCGCTCGCGCCCTTCGTTGGACGTCACATCCGTCGGGGGAGGGCCGATCATGACGATGTGGAACGACGCGCCGGCGTCCTTCAGCGCCGTCTCCACCTGATCGTGATAGCGATTGCTGAACTCGGGGCCACGGGTGGCGATTGACACGATCACGGGCCGCTGGGCCTCCCGCTTCTTGAAGCCCTTCGACGCTTCGATGACGCCGTCCAGCAGGTACGCGCCGCTTTGATCGTGGGAGTAGATCAGGCCGATCCCCTTGAGCAGTTTCGCCTGATCGCTCGTGTAATCCACGAGCACGGTCGGGCGCTCGCCGACGCCAATCAGCGCCACCTGATGCTTGATCTCGGTGCCGGTGACACCCTTGATGAACTCGATGGCCGCCTCACGGATGTCGCGGACGTTGTTGCGGCCGGCGGCGCTCGTGTCCACCATCAGCGCGACGTTCAGCGGCGTCTCGACGGGTCCGACCTTCAGGATTTCGCGGGTCAGGTTGTCCTCCTTGACCACGAAATCGGAGGGTCCCAGATCCGGTACCGGAGCGCCCGCATCGTTCAGGACGCTTACGTAGATCGAGCGCTGGAGCGTCTGCGCCCGAGGCGCTGGCGTGTGCAGCAGCACGACGGTCAGGAGAACGACGACGGCGGAGAGAACGCGCCTGCCAGTCATCAAATGAGTATAGGTCTCCGTTTTCGGCACCGTCAAGGATTGTTGGGCCAAAACTGGTTTGAAATGTGTAGGTTGCGGGAAATCGTAGGCCTCGGCGTCTGCGGGCGCGTTTCTTGACACCCCTCAGGTCGCATGTTATAAACCAACGGCTTTCCGCGTCAGCCTCCCAATGCCTTCAGCCTACATTCCCATCGCCATTTTCGTCGTCGTCGCGACCGGCTTCGCCCTGTTCACGCTCGTGGTCTCGGGCCTCATCAGCTCGGAGAAATACAACAAGGTGAAATTCGAGCCGTACGAGTGCGGCATCGAGCCGATCACCGGCGCCCGCGAGCGCTACAGCATCCGGTATTACCTGGTGGCGATGCTGTTTGTTATCTTCGACGTCGAGACCGTGTTCATGTTTCCCTGGGCCGTCATCTTCGACAAGCTGCTCCTGTTCGGCTTGATCGAGATGCTCGTCTTCATTTTCATCCTCGTCGTGGGCTACTACTACGCCTGGCAGAAGGGCGCCCTTGAGTGGGCGTAGCCGGCGCATAGTGGCTGGCGGTCTCCATGGCTGAGGAACACGTTCCCAAAGCGGCGGCGCCGACAGGCCCGCCCGATCCACCCCCGCCCGCGGACGTCGCGCTTCCGGCCTTCATCGCGTCGATGCAGGCCGAGGTGCCCGGCGCCGTGGCCGGCGTGAGCTACTACCTGGGGGACTGGACCGTCATCGTGCCGGTGTCCCACGTGCTGCAGGCGGTCACGCGCCTGCGAGACGCGCCGGATGCCGCCTTCGATCTGTGCTCCGACGTGACGGCGACGGACTGGCCGCCTCGCGCGGCGGGACGCTTCGACGTCGTGTATTGCCTCTACTCGACGCGCCACCGTCATCGCGTGCGCGTCAAGGTGATCGTCGCCGAAGACCAGCCCATCCCGTCGGTAACCGGCGTGTGGCCGGCGGCCAACTGGCTCGAACGCGAAGTGTTCGACATGTTTGGCGTCAATTTCACCGGGCATCCCGACCGCCGGCGTATTCTGATGCCGGACGACTGGCAGGGGTACCCGCAGCGCAAGGACTATCCGCTCGAGGGGCCGGGCGAACTGCTGATGGAGAACCCGATCGACTGGCTCAAGCTGCGGCAGTCGCGCGACCAGGCGGACATCGAGTAATGGACACTCTCGAAGCGAAGACGGTTCGGGGCGCGATGTTCGACACCAGCGAGCTGGTGCTCAACATGGGCCCGCAGCACCCGAGCACGCACGGCGTGCTGCGCGTCGTGCTGCGCCTCGACGGCGAGACGGTCGTGGACGCGGAGGTGGTGATGGGCTACCTCCACCGCGGGATCGAGAAGCTGAGCGAGAACCGCAACTGGACGCAGATCATCCTGCTCACCGACCGCATGGACTACGTCGCCGCGGCGACGAGCAACGTCGGCTATTGCGAGACGGTGGAGAAGCTGCTTCAGATCGAGGTTCCGAGGCGCGCGCGGTACATCCGCACGATTCTGTGCGAGCTCCAGCGGATTGCGAGCCATTGCCTCTGGCTGGGCACGCACGCGATGGACATCGGCGCCATGACGGTGTTCCTGTACGCGTTCCGCGAGCGCGAGCTCATTCTGGATTTGTTCGAGGAGTTCTGCGGCGCGCGTCTGACGTACAACTCGATGCGCATTGGCGGGCTGCCGCAGGATATTCCGGCCGGCTGGGACAAGAAGGTCCTCGAGTTCTGCACCATCATGGCGGGCAAGATCGACGAGTACGAGACGCTGCTCACGCACAACCGTATCTGGCTCGAGCGGACGAAGGGCATCGGGATCATTTCGGGGGCCGAGGCGGCGGCGATCGGCCTGTGCGGTCCCGCCCTCCGGGGATCGGGCGTCGCTCGCGACGTGCGGAAGGACGAGCCGTACGCGGCGTACGACGAGATGCAGTTCGACGTGCCGCTTGGCACGGCCGGCGACACTTACGATCGCTACCTCGTGCGCATGGAGGAATTCCGCCAGTCGCTCCGGATCATCCGGCAGGCGACCGAAGGCCTGCCCGAAGGCCCCATCGTCGGCAAGGTCCCGCGGCTGATCAAGCCCGCCGCCGGCGAAACGTACCATGCGATCGAGTCGCCGAAGGGCGAGCTCGGCTACTTCATCGTCAGCGATGGCAAGTCCACGAACCCGTACCGGTTCCGGGTGAGGCCGCCGTCGTTCTGCAACCTGCAGGCTCTGCCGCGGCTCGTGCGCGGCCACCTCGTCGCCGACGTCGTGGCGCTGATCGGATCGATCGACATCGTGCTGGGAGAGGTGGACAGGTGAGTCTCGAACCTCGAACCCGGAACCTGGAAGCGCGATGATCGATCTGTTCGTCGTTCCTCTGCTGAAGATCGTGATCGTGCTGAACGCGACGCTCGTGGGCGTCACCTACATGGTGTTGCTGGAGCGGAAGGTGATCGCGTGGGCGCAGTCGCGGCTCGGCCCGATGCGCGTCGGGCCCTACGGCGTGCTCCAGCCGGTGGCCGATGCCATCAAGCTGATGTTGAAGGAAGACATCACGCCGGTCAAAGCCGACAAGTGGGTGTTCACGGCGGCGCCGATCATTTCGATGGTGCCCGCGCTGATCGTGTACGCCGTCATTCCGTTCGGGCCGGTGGTGAAGGTGTTTGGCCACCCGGTGTCGCTGTTCATCACCGATATCAACGTTGGCCTGCTCTACATCGTGTCGGTCGCCTCGGTCGGCGTGTACGGCATCATCCTCGCGGGTTACGCGTCGAACAGCAAGTACCCGCTGCTCGCCAGTCTCCGGGCGTCGGCACAGCTGATCAGCTACGAAGTCTCGGTGACGCTGACGCTCGTGAGCGTCATCCTGATGGCCGGCTCGTTGAGCATGGTGAGCATCGTCAACGCGCAGTACAACTCGGGCGTGTGGTTCATCTTCGTCCAGCCGCTCGCGTTCGCGATCTTCTTCATCGGCAGCCTGGCGGAAACCAACCGCGCTCCCTTCGACATGCCCGAGGCGGAGCAGGAGCTGACCGGTGGATTTCACACCGAGTACAGCGGGATGCGCTTCGCGCTGTTCTTCCTCGCCGAGTACGCGAACATGATCGTCGTCTCGTCGGTGGCGACGACGCTGTTCCTGGGCGGGTGGCTGCGTCCGTTCCCCAATGTCGCGGCGCTGCATTTTCTCGACATCATCCCGAGCTGGACCTGGTTTCTGATCAAGTCGTTCGTGTTTCTGTACATCTTCATCTGGGTGAGGGCGACGCTGCCGCGCTACCGGTACGACCAGCTGATGCGGCTCGGATGGAAGGTGCTGATCCCGCTCGCGATCGTAAATCTGGTGGTGACGGGGATCGTCAAGGTGCTGCTCTCGTAGGGCCGGGGGCACGGCAGAGGGGCTTCATTCGCTAGCGTATGGCTCAGGCAATCGCGTTTTACTTCATCGCCGCGTGCATTCTCGGGTTCGCCGTGCTCGTCGTGAGCACGAAGGATACCGTGCACAGCGTGCTGTTTCTCGTGCTCGACTTCCTGTTTGTGTCGGCGCTCTATGTGCTGCTCGGCGCGCCGTTCCTCGCGGTCATTCAGGTGCTGGTGTACGCGGGCGGGATCGTGGTGCTCTATCTGTTCGTCGTGATGCTCGTGAACCTGAAGCGGCCGGCCGAGGCGCATCAGGATCCGCATCGCCGCGGGAAGCTCGGGTTCGGCCTGGCGGCGGCCGTGCTGCTGGAGTTCGGGATTATCGTGGCCTGGGGTTACGCGCGGCCCTCGCAGGCCGTCGCCGCCGCCTCGGTGCCCGTGACCGGCAACACGGAGCAGGTCGGCTGGCTGCTCTACACGAGTTACCTGATTCCGTTCGAAATCGCGTCGATGCTCCTGCTCGTGGCGATGATCGGCGCCATCGTCCTGGCGAAGACGAGAACTATGAATTTGGTCATCTAGTCACTTAGTCATCTGGTCATCGTTGCTCAATTGAGCCATGGCGCAATTGATCAGACAATGACCAGATGACCAGATGACCAAATGACCAGATACGAGATGACATGATCACACCAACCCATTACATGTTGCTGTCGGCGGCGCTGTTCATCATCGGCGTCATCGGCGTGATGGTGCGGCGCAATCTCATCATCATCTTCATGTCCATCGAGCTGATGCTGAATGCCGTGAATATCAACCTCGTGGCGTTCTCGAATCAGCTGCACGATGCGATCGGGCAGGTGTTCGCGATCTTCGTCATCGCCGTCGCGGCCGCCGAGGCCGCCGTGGGGCTGGGCATCATCCTCGCGTTCTACCGGAACAAGGAAACGGTCAACATCGACGAAATGAACTTAATGCGATGGTAGGGACCGCCCTTCCTGCCCAGAAAACATGAGATACATCTGGCTCATTCCCGTGCTGCCCGGCATCGGGGCCGCGATCAACGGCCTCGTGGGCATCCGGTATTTCTCGCGCAGGACGGCCGGCCTCGTGGCCTGCGCGATGATGACGCTCGCGCTCGGCGTGTCGGCGTTCGCGTTCTGGCAGATGCTCGGCCTTCCCTCCGAGGCGCGGGCGTTCGACGTGGTCGTGGCTCAGTGGATTCCGTCGATTCCGCTCCAGACCTCGAACGGCGTCATCGGCGCGTTCCAGGTGCCGTGGGGATTCCGGCTCGATCCGCTGTCCGGAATGATGATCCTCATCGTGACCGGGATCGGCACGATGATTCACGTGTACTCGACGGCGTACATGGCCGAGGAGCCGCGCGCCGGCGTCGCGAGGTTCTTCTGCTACCTGAACCTCTTCTGCTTCTTCATGCTCATGCTCGTCCTCGGGAGCAGCTTCCCGGTGATGTTCGTGGGCTGGGAAGGCGTCGGGCTGTGCTCGTACCTGCTGATCGGCTACTGGTACGAGAAGAAGAGCGCGTCGGACGCCGGCAAGAAGGCGTTCATCACCAACCGCGTCGGCGACTGGGGCTTCATCCTCGGCATTTTTCTCATTTACATGACGTTCGGCACGCTCGACTTCCGCGCGATTCAGAACGCCGCGGCCGCGATGCCGGTCGAGACCATGCACTTCGGCGTGCTGTCGTTCATCTGCCTGCTGCTGTTCGTCGGGGCGACGGGCAAGAGCGCGCAGATTCCGCTGTACGTCTGGCTGCCGGACGCCATGGAAGGTCCGACGCCCGTCTCCGCCCTGATCCACGCGGCCACCATGGTGACGGCCGGCGTGTACATGCTCGGGCGGAACGCGGTGCTGTTCTCGCACGCGCCGCAGGTCATGACGATCGTGGCCATCGTCGGCGTGCTGACCGCGTTGATGGCCGCGACGATCGGCCTGGTGCAGTACGACATCAAACGCGTGCTCGCGTACTCCACCGTCTCGCAGCTCGGTTACATGTTCACGGCGATGGGCGTGGGCGCGTTCTCGGCGGGCGCGTTCCATTTGATGACGCACGCGTTCTTCAAGGCGCTGCTGTTCCTGGGCAGCGGCTCGGTGATTCACGCCATGGGCGGCGAGCAGGACATGCGCCGGATGGGCGGTCTGAAGAAATACCTGCCGGTCACCTTCGTCACCATGATGCTCGGCACCCTCGCGATCGCCGGCATTTTTCCGTTCTCCGGTTTCTTCAGCAAGGACGAGATCCTCTTCCGGGCCTTCGTGGCAAACAAGGCCGTCTGGGCGCTCGCGGTCGTCGCGGCGTTCATGACGGCGTTTTACATGTTTCGCCTGATGGCCATGACGTTCTTCGGCGGCTATCGCGGTCCGGCCTGGGAATCGGCGCACGGGTCACGGCGCGCACGGTCACGATGCGCATGCCGCACACGATGCGCACGGCGCGGGGCACGGGCATGGCGCGTGGCACGGTCCGCACGAGTCGCCGTCGCCGATGACGCTGCCGCTTCAGGTGCTCGCGATCGGTGCGTGCGTGGCGGGTTTCGTCGGCATTCCGGCCGCTCTCGGAGGCGGCAACGCCATCGAGAAGTTCCTCGAGCCGAGCTTCACGGCCCGCTGCCGTCCGGCTGAAAGCTGGACGCTACTCCAGCGCGGAAACGGCCGAAGGCGCCCGTAGCGTCCGGCTTCAGCCGGACGAAGCCGCGGAGCACGAAGAGCCCCACGTGTCGCGCGGCGTCGAGCTGGGGTTGATGGGGTTTTCGCTGGTCGTGGCCGTCTGCGGCATCATGCTCGCTCGAAAGCTCTACGTCACGAAGCCGGAGCTGTCAGACGAGCTCGCGGACCGGTGGGCCGGGGCGCACCGCGTGCTGTCGAACAAGTACCACGTCGACGAGCTGTACGACGCGACCGTGATTTCGGGGACGTTCGC
Organism: uncultured Acidobacteriota bacterium; assembly: GCA_963729215.1. Taxonomy (GTDB): domain Bacteria; phylum Acidobacteriota; class Vicinamibacteria; order Vicinamibacterales; family CAVVIG01; genus CAVQJU01. The sequence continues at coordinate 529,712 of CAVSND010000023.1, forward strand.
CGCCGGCCGCAGCCTCTGGGCGGTCGATCGGAACGTGGTGGACGGGGTGGTCAACGGCAGCGGCTGGGTGACGATCATCAGCGCCTGGTTCTCGGGCCTGACCGACCGCACCGTTGTCGACGGAGTCGTGAACCTCGTCGGTCGTATCTGCGAGGAAGGCAGTTTCTGGTTCCGGCGGGTGCAGACCGGTCTCGTCCAGAACTACGCGATGTTGATGCTGTTCGGCATCTTCGCGTTCGTCAGCATCTATCTGTTCATGCGGTGATATGAACCATTATTACCTTTCGCTCATTCTCTTCACGCCGCTCGCGGGCGCGCTGATCCTGCTCCTCGTCAACAAGGAGAACGTCAGCGCCATCAAGTGGATCGCGAACGCCGTGGCACTCGTGGGCTTCGCTGATCTCCGTGCCGCTGTGGTTCTGGTACAACCCCGGGAGCGGCGAATTCCAGTTCGTCGAGCGGCTGCCCTGGATTCCCTCCATCGGCGCCGAGTATTTCCTGGGCGTGGACGGCCTGAGCGCCCTCCTCATCCTCCTGACCACCATGATGGGATTCATCGCGATCCTGTCGTCGTGGGGCGCGATCACCGAGCGCGTCAAGGAGTACTACATCTTCCTGCTGGTGCTGCAGACGGGAATGCTCGGCGCGTTCATGGCGCTCGACTTCCTGCTGTTCTTCCTGTTCTGGGAAGTGATGCTGGTGCCGATGTACTTCCTGATCGGCATCTGGGGGAGCGCCAACCGCCTGTACTCGGCGATCAAGTTCTTCCTCTACACGCTGGTCGGCAGCGTCGTGATGCTGCTCGGCATCCTGGCGCTCTACTTCTACAACCACACGCTCACGGGCGTCTACACGTTCGACATCACGCAGTTCCACCGGCTCAATGTGCCGTTCGAAATGCAGTGGTGGATCTTCCTCGCGTTCTTCCTCGGGTTCGCGATCAAGGTCCCGATGTTCCCGTTCCACACCTGGCTGCCCGATGCGCATACCGACGCGCCCACCGCGGGCTCTGTGATTCTGGCGGCCGTGCTCCTGAAGATGGGCACCTACGGGTTCCTGCGGTTCAGCCTGCCGATTCTGCCCGAGGCGTCGCGCTACTTCGTGCCGATGATTGCCATCCTCTCCATCATCGGGATCGTGTACGGCGCGCTCGTGGCGCTGGCACAGAAGGACTGGAAGCGCCTCGTCGCCTACTCGTCGGTGAGCCACATGGCGCTCGTGATGCTCGGGATGTTCGCGCTCAACCCGGTCGGCATCACGGGCAGCATCATCCAGCAGCTCAACCACGGGATTTCAACCGGCGGGCTCTTCCTCCTCGTCGGCGTTGTCTACGAGCGCCGCCACACGCGGGAAATTTCCGAGTACGGCGGCCTGTCGAAAGTGATGCCCGTCTACGCGGCCATCTTCCTCGTCATGACGATGTCGTCGATCGGGCTGCCGACGCTGAACGGATTCATCGGCGAGTTCCTGATCCTGCAAGGCGTCTTCGTCTATAGCAAGGTATGGGCGGCGTTTGCCGCGAGCGGCGTCGTGCTTGGCGCCGCCTACATGCTTTATCTCTACCAGCGCACGATGTTCGGCAAAATCGAGAATCCCAAGAACGAAGGCCTGTTCGACCTCAGCCACCGCGAGTTCGCGACCTTCGCGCCGCTTCTGGTGCTGGCCGTGTGGATGGGCCTCTATCCCTCGCCGTTCCTCCGCCGCATCGAGACGTCGGTCAATCACATCGTGGTGCGCGTGAACCCGCAGTACGCGGCCGCCTGCGGCGGCGGTGCGCCGACGGCGGCATCGGCCGCCGGCAACAGCGCGTCGCCGTTTCTCGCGGCGCTTCCGTGCGGTCCGGACGGCAAGCCGCTGCCGGCCCCTGCGCCCGCCTCGTCCGGCGCAGGCGCTGATATCCCGGCGGAAACGCCGGCGGCTCCGCGGTAAGCGTCATGCCGCCAGGCCTCTCGACCAGCGATTTCTACTACATCCTGCCCGAGCTGGTGCTCACGGCGGGTGCGCTCATCGTCCTCATTGCCGATGTCCTGATGCCGCGCGAACAACAAGGCGCTGGCATTGATTACGCTGCTGGCGCTTGGCGCCACGGCGGCGTCCCTCGTGCCGTTTGCGGGCACGCACGTCGAGGTCGCGCACGGCCTGCTGGCCGTGGACGGCTTCGGGCTGTTCTTCAAGGTGCTGTTTCTTGTGGCTGCCGCGCTGACCGTCCTGATGTCGGTGCGGTATCTCGAAATCGAAGGCGTGAGCCCTGGGGAGTACTACTTCCTCATCCTGTGCGCCACGCTGGGCATGATGATCATGGCCGGCGGGATCGACCTGATTGCGATCTTCATCGGCCTCGAGACGATGGCCGTGTCGTTCTATATCCTGGCCGGGTTCATCAAGCCGAATCAGCGCTCGAACGAAGCAGCCGTGAAGTACTTCCTTCTCGGCGCGTTCTCGCTCGGTGTGCTGCTGTACGGCATGTCGTTCATGTACGGGCTGTCGGGCTCGACCGGGCTGCGCGTGATGGCGAAGGCGTTTGTCGGCCAGGAGCACGACCCGCGGCTGATCCTCGCGGTCATCATGGTGGCGGCCGGTATCGGCTTCAAGATCGCGGCGGTGCCGTTCCACATGTGGGCGCCCGACGTATACGAAGGCGCGCCGACGCCCGTCACGGCCTTTCTCTCGGTCGGGTCGAAAGCGGCGTCGTTCGCGATGCTGCTGCGCATCTTCGTCGAGGGCATGCCGACGCTGAGCGTGGACTGGGTCATCCTGTTCCAGGTGCTGGCCGTCGTCACGATGACGGTCGGCAACGTGGCCGCGCTGACGCAAAGCAACCTCAAGCGGATGCTGGCGTATTCCTCGATCGCGCACGCCGGCTATCTGCTCATCGGCGTCGTCGCGGCCGGCGCGGGGTACTCGCGCGGCATAACGGCGACGCTCGTCTACCTGTTCACGTATTCGTTCATGCAGCTCGGCGCCTTCATGGTCATCGTCCTGATGCGCCGGGAGAACGCGATCGGCGACGAGCTCAAGGACCTGACCGGGCTCTATTCGCGCCGGCCCCTCGCGGCGTTCGCGATGCTGCTCTTCATGCTGTCGCTGGGGGGCATCCCGCCGACGGCGGGCTTCATGGGCAAGTTCTGGCTGTTCGGCGCCGCGATTGAATCCGGCTACGTATGGCTGGCATTCATCGGCGTCATCAACAGCGCCATCTCGCTGTACTACTACCTGCGCATCGTGGTCTTCATGTATCTGAAGAAGGACGCGACGATCGCGAGCGATGCCGTGACGAGCCCGGCGCTGGCGCTGGCCATGGGCGTCGCGATCGCGGCGACCATCTTCCTGGGCGTGTACCCGCGGCTGTTGTTCGAGCTGGCCGAGGCGTCGGCGCGGACGCTCGATGCCACCGCGATCCTCGCCGCGATTCGTTAGCCGGCGTCGGCTGTTTTCAGCAGTTTTCCGCCTGTTTCGAGGCAGTTGTCGGCTGGTGAACTTTTTCACAAGGTACGCTATACTGCCGGGCGACGCGTCATTCCGCCCGGAACGCAGAACGTTAGAACGTAAAACGTAGAAGGCAAGAAACGGCTGAATCCCACTTTTCCCTTTACGTTTTACGTTTGCCGTTCTACGTTCGAGGCGCAATGAGCGCTGAGCGCCGTTTCCCCGGCTGGGTTCGCTACTCCGGCGTCGGCCTCGAACTAGCCGGCGCCATCGGGGGGCTCGCCCTCGTGGGTACTGGATCGATGGGCACTACGGCACGAGGCCCTGGGGCATTCTGGGCGGTGTCGTGATCGGCATGGTTGGCGGCCTTTACAACCTGGTTCGCGAATCGCTCGATGCGGTGCGCGAGGCCAGAGCCGACGACGAGGTCGCGCGGAAGGACGCGGGCGCATCGACCGACGGGCGCGCCGACGGAGACAGGTAGCGTGACACGTCGTTGACGGGGAGCATGCGGTACGTGCGTTTCCTGGGCCTGGCCGTCGCAGTCGTGATCGGGCTGTGCGCGATCGGGTGGATCCCGACGCAACGCCTGGCCGGTTCGGCCGCGATCGCCGCGATGGTGGCGGGGAATGTGATCAGCCTTCTGGCGGCCGCGCTGGCTGGCGGCCTGCTGATCGCTGTCGGTGCGGCCACCGCGGAAGCCCGCATGCAGCGCGGTTTCCTGGCGATGGTGGTCAGGCTGACCGTGGTTGTCGTGCTCGGGGCCGCGGCGGTGCTCAGCGGAGAGTTTGCGCGGGCGCCGTTGTTGTTGTGGATCGCGTTGGCCTACGTGGCGCTGCTTCCGCTCGAAGTGAGACTGGCGATTTCATGAACGCACAAGAACACGTCCCCGAACCGCACGCCGCCGAGCAGGAGAGCCCGCTCGAACACGTCGTTCAGCACCCGCTGATTCAGATTCCGGCTCCCGTCACCCCGCTGACCCCCGACGGCCGGATCACCGTGTTTTCCGATCAGATCGCGATGCTCGGGCTGGCCGCGGTGCTGCTGATCGCGTTCGTGCCGATGCTGGTGAAGCGGCGGCGGTCGAAGGCGGGGGTCGAGGCGATGGTGCCGACGGGGGCTGCAAACACTCTCGAAGCGGTGTGCGACTACCTGCGCAAGGAAGTGGCCCAGCCGGTGCTGCTCGAGCACACCGATCGCTTCATCAAGTACATCTGGAGCGTGTTCTTCTTCGTGCTGACCGTGAACGTCCTCGGCCTGCTGCCGATTCCAGTCGTCTCCAAGCTTTTCGGCACTCACCTGGGCGGAACGGCGACCGGGAACATCTGGACGACCGCGACGCTCGCCCTCGTGACGATGATCATGATGGTGGTGAACGGCCTGCGGCTCGGCGGGAAATCGTATATCGCGCATTTCTGTCCGGGTCCCCTCTGGCTGGCGCCGCTGCTCGTTCCCGTCGAGATCATCGGCCTGATTGCCAAGATCTTCGCGCTCGCCGTTCGTCTTTTCGCCAACATGATTGCCGGGCATATCCTGCTCGCCGTGTTGCTGTCGTTCATCCTCGCCGCGGGAACGAAAAGCACCGGCCTCGGCCTGGGCGTCGGCACGCTCGTCGTCGCGGGAAGCGTCGCAATCAATTTTCTCGAGCTCTTCGTGGCGTTCCTGCAGGCGTTCATCTTCACGTTCCTGACGACGCTCTTCATCGCGATGTCGGTCGTGTTTCATCACGATGATCACCATGCCGAAGGACACCACGAGGCGGCGCACTAGGAACGTAGAACGAAGAACGTAGAACGTAGAAAGTCGCCATGCCCGCAAGGTTCGGGGCGGATGCGGGCCGTGAGGCGTGACTGCGATGGCGATCGGAGATGGCCGCTCCCCGGGCGGCATGTAGCGAAGGGAATGACCATGGAACGTAAACAGGTTTACCGGCTGGCTGTCGGGATCGCAGCCGTCGGCGTCGCCATGCTGGCGATGCCGTCCGTCGTGTTCGCGCAGGAGGCCGCCGAGAAGGCGACGTTTCTGACGAGCCAGGGTGCGGCGTGGCTTGGCGGCGCCATCGGCGCCGGCCTCGCCATCATGGGCGGCGCGGCCGGCATCGGCCGGATCGGCGGATCGGCGGTCGAATCGATGGCGCGGCAGCCTGCCGCGGCCGGCCAGATCTCGACCGCAATGATCATCACCGCGGCCATGATCGAGGGCGCGACGCTGTTCGCGGTGGTCGTGGGCATGCTCGCGGTGCTGAAGGCGTAACAGGCTGCTGCGCAGCCTGAATGCGGAACGTAGAACGCGGAACGGAGAACAGTTCTCCGTTCTCCGTTTTCCGTCGTGTCTTTTACGTTTTCCGTTTTGCGTTTTCCGTTTCGGATGGAACTGCCATGAAACAGCGATTGTTTGGAATTGCCATTCTGGCCTTGACCGTGCTCGCGCTTCCCGCGGCGGCGCAGGAGCACGAAGCCGTCGCATTGAGCCCGTTTGCCGGGGACCTCGGCAACGCCATCTGGACGCTCGTGATCTTCGTGATCGTCGTCGTCCTGCTCGGCAAGTTCGCGTGGGGCCCGGTGCTGGGGCTGCTCAAGCAGCGCGAGGAGTTCATCCACAAGTCGCTGTCGGACGCCAAACACGATCGCGACGAGGCTGAAGCCAGGCTGAAGGACTACGCGGCGAAGCTGCAGGGCGCGCAGGCGGAAGCCATGAAGATCATCGAGGAAGCCCGTCGCGACGGCGGACGGCTGCGCGACGAGCTCCGCGAACGCGCAAAGGCCGAGGCCGAGACGCTTGTCGCGAACGCCCAGCGGCAGATTCAGCTCGAGACCTCGCGCGCGCTGGGCCAGATTCGCCAGGAGGCGGTCGATCTGTCCGTGGCGATCGCGTCGAAGCTGCTGCAGCGAAATATTTCGAAAGAAGATAATGAAAAAATCATCGATGAGGCTCTGAGACAGATCGACACCACGCGATCGCACTGAACGCAGCCGCTGCCTCATCAACACACCCCTTAGAAAAGATCCGCGGAATTGAATCCGCGGCGGTTCGTCCCTCGAACTTAGCAACTTAAAACGCCTTCCCCCCCAAGCATCCCCATGCCTCGCCGCTAGCATGGCCGGGTGGGGTTGTCCATGGCGTTCAAAGGAGCACAAGCAATGCGAGTTCGAGATCTGTTCATCGTCCTGTTGGTGGCGTTGTTCAGCAGCACGCTGTTTGCGCAGGAGACGACCGGAAAATTGCAGGGGCGAGTGGCCGACGCGCAGGGCCTGGCCGTGCCCGGCGTCACGGTGACGGCCAGCCGGACCGCAGGGAAACAAGACCGCAACGACAGACGCCGACGGGCGGTTTACCATCCCGTTCCTCACGCCTGGCGTCTACGTCGTCCGCGCGCAGCTGCAGGGATTCAGGGCCTTCGAACAGGCCGGCGTCACCGTCGGCCTCGGCCAGACCGTTGACGTGCCGGTGAAGATGGAGGTCGGCGCCGTGGCCGAAACCGTCAACATCACGGCCGCGCCGCAAATCGTCGACACGACTTCGACGACAGTCGGTGCGGTCATTTCGAGCGACCTGCTCGAGAACATCCCCGTCGGTCGGCGTCTCGCCGACACGCTGTATCTGGCTCCCGGGCACGAGCAGCAGCAGCACGGCCGGACACATGAATCCATCGATGTCCGGCGGAAGCGGGCTCGACAACCTGTATGTGATCGACGGCGTCAACGTCACGAGCACCGGCTACGGCGGCCTGGGCTCCTATTCGACAACATTCGGCTCGCTCGGAAACGCCACGCCGTTCGACTTCGTCAAGGAGGTTCAGGTCAAGACCGGCGGATATGACGCGGAATTCGGTCAGTCCACGGGCGGCGTCGTCAACGTCGTCACCAAGAGCGGCTCGAACGACTTCCGGGGCTCGGTGTTCGGGTACACGCGGCCGGACAATCTGGAAGGGCACATGGACGCAGGTCCAGACGCCCAACGGCACGGTTCAGACGCTCGGCTCTCACAACTACGACGCGGGCGCCTCGGGCGGCGGTCCGATCATCAGGAATCGACTGTTCTTTTTCGGCGCGATCGACCCCTCGCGCGATGTCCAGACGTATCAGGCGCCGGCGGGATTTCCGCTTCTGAGCCTCGGCGGCGTCGACCGCGTGCGCGATGCGACGCCGTACTCGGCGAAGGTCACGTACCAGTTGAACAGCAGCCACCGAATCGACGCGTCGTTCTTCGGCGATCCGTCGAACGGCCTCGACGGGGCTCAGCGCCCGGGCGCGCTGCTGGGGACGACCACGCAGCAGTTCAGCACGCTGGCGTATGGCGGACACAATCAGACCGTCCGCTACGACGGCGTGGTCTCGAGCCACTGGCTGGTGGAGGCGTACTACTCGCGCGCGCTGAACAACATCAACGAGACTCCGGACGCGGACACGTGGCAGGTGAGGGATACCACCGTGACGCCGAACATCCGCTCGGGCGGGCTCGGCTTCTACGAGCCGGGCAATCACAGCTTGAACAACCAGTATGCCGTGAAGGCCACGAACATCCTCGGTAGTCACGAGGTCAAGTACGGCTTCGAATACGACCACGCCAACTGGAACCAGTTGATCAGCTACACCGGTCCGACGTTCACCGCGCCGAACGGGCAGCAGACGGCGACAGGCGCCTCGATTCAGATCATCCCGGACCCGAGCTACGGGCAGATCTATCGCGTGGTTCGCGGAAACTTCACGCCGGGCGCGTCAACGACGCAGAACTACCAGGACTTCTTTGTCCAGGACACCTGGCGGGTGGGGAGCCGGCTGACGGTGAACCCGGGCCTCAGATTCGAGCAGGAGACCCTCAACGGCAACGCGATCTCGGGTTTCAGCCTGGGGAACAACTGGGCGCCCAGGATCGGGGCCACGTTCGACCCGAACGGGGACGGGAAGACCAAGATCTACGGCAGCTACGGCCGGTTCTACGCCCGCGTGCCGAACGATCTCGCGGCGCGGTCGCTGTCGGCGGAGACGGGCATCAGCCTGGCCGACTACTTCGACGTCGGCCTGACCACGCCGATCCCCAACGGCGTCGTGGCCGGTCCGACGCCCGGAACGACGACTCACTTCATCACCAACGGCGCCACCGCGGGCGACACGATCGACCCCAACGCCAAGATGTCCTACATCAACGAGTACCTCTTCGGCGTCGAGCGTGAAATCATGCCGAACACGAGCCTCGGCATCCGCTACATCCACCGCGATATCGGGCGCATGCTCGAAGACGTGGCCAACTGTCCCTCGGCGGGAGCCTTTGTTCCGGAGACCGCGGATATCTGCGGCAACGTGTCGTACATCCTGACGAACCCGTCGAGCGCGACGCCGGTGAACGCGGCAGCCATCGCCGCATTCCCCGCGTTTGCCGACGTGAGCTTTGCCGATCCGGTGCACACATACAACGCGGTTGAAGTGACGCTGAACCGGCGCATGTTTCACAACTGGTCGGGGATGGCGTCATACACCTGGTCGCGCCTCCGCGGGAACTACGAAGGCTTCTATCGCGACGACAACGGCCAGTCGGATCCGGGAATTTCGTCGCTGTACGACTTTCCGCAGAACGATCCGACGTACACGGCCATCGGGGTGCCCCAGGACGGTTTCCAGGGAGACATCCGCTACCTCGGCGATCCGAACGGCATTCTCCCGCTCGACCGTCCCCACCACATCAAGCTGTTTGGTAACTACATGCTCGGGAACCTGAATCTCGGCGTCGGCATCAACGGCAGCTCGGGCGCGCCCCTCACGCCGCTCGCACCCAATCCGAACTACGGAAACGGCGGCGAAATTCCGACGGCGCCCCGCGGCTCGGGCATTCAGACCGTGGACGGCTTCATCACCCGCACACCGTTCACGACCCAGGTGGACTTCCAGGCAGCCTACAACCTCAAGATGGGCGGCGCGCGGCGGTTGACGCTCCTCGCCGATATTTTCAACTTGTTCGATCAGCAGACGGTGCTCAACTACGACACCTGGACGTCGCTCACGTTCGGTGGTCCGGCGAATCCGAATTACGGTCAGCCGACGTCGCAGATCATCGCCGGGCCCGCAGATCCAGGCGCCGCGGCAGATTCGTCTCGGCGCGCGTTTCCAGTTCTAGAATTCCGCGCTCCTCATCCGTGCGGGAAAACGGTTTGATCCGCTTTCCCGCACGCGGCCTGCTCAAATCTCTTCTCGATCCGCCACGGAATTCCTCTGTTTCGCCGCCATGCCCGACCTTGTAAGACCCCTATTCGGTTTGTAAGAAATCGAAGACAAGGCGAATGCTGGGACAAAAAATACGCGAATTTGGATTTCATATCATTCGCGTCAGGAAAACTGCAATTAATCATGAAGTAACGTCGTTGTATCCCTGCAAAAAAGCGTTAGGATGCATTTGCAGGGTCCAATGTTTTGGGGGCTCACTGTCATGCTGTTTCTTTTTTGGCAATAGACGTATCCAAATAGAGACGCCTCAAAGGAGCACAAGTAATGCGAGTTCGACAATCTGGTCATACTTCTTGCGCTTGCGCTGTTCGTCAGTCGTCCTCTGGCCGCCCAGGAAACGACGGGAAAAATCCAGGGGCGCGTCGTGGACCCGCAAGGCCTGGCGGTTCCCGGTGCCACGGTGACCGCCACAGGTCCGCAGGGAAGCAAGACTGCGACGACCGACACCGATGGCAGATTCAACATTCCGTTTCTCACGCCGGGCGTCTACAGCGTGCGGGGTGAGCTGTCGGGGTTCAAGGCTCTGGAGCAGAAAGAGGTGACGGTCCGCGTCGGCGCGACGTCCGACGTGCCGCTCAAGCTCGAGGTTGGTGGCGTAACAGAAGTCGTGCAGGTGACCGGCGCAACCAGCGTCATCGACACCGCCTCCACCACCATCGGCGCCGTGATCAACACGGACGACCTGAGGTCGATTCCGGTCGGCCGCACGTTGGCCGCGACGCTGTATCTCACGCCCGGTGTCAGCAGTTCGGGAACGCTCGGCACTCAGAACCCGTCGATCTCCGGCGGCACGGGCCTCGAGAACCAGTACGTGGTGGACGGCACGAACGTGACCAACACCGGCTACGGTGGCCTCGGGTCCTACTCGATCACGTTCGGATCGCTCGGAAACGCGACGCCGTATGACTTCATCAAAGAAATTCAGGTCAAGACCGGCGGATACGAGGCCGAGTTCGGGCAGGCGACAGGTGGAGTCGTGAACGTGATCACGAAGAGCGGCTCTAATCAGTTCCGTGGATCGGCCTTTGCCTATGCGGCGCCGAGCGGTCTTGAAAGCGGATGGACGCAGTATCAGGCGACCAACGGTTCTGTCAACACAGCCCTGACCAAGACCAGCGACGTGGGCATCGAGGCCGGCGGCCGCGTCGTCAAGGACCGCGTGTTCTTCTTTGGTGCGATCGATCCGGCCTGGCAGACGCGTACGTTCACCGCGCCTCCACCTTCCCGCTCGCCACCCTCGGCGAGGTGCCGCGCGACCGGCACACGACGGCGTATTCGGCGAAAGCGACCGTCCAGCTCAGCAACGGCCACAAGGTGGACGCGTCGTTCTTCGGCGATCCGTCGCATGGCGACACAGGTCCCCAGCGAACCTCGTCCCTCCTGCGGACGACGACGTCGGGTTTCAGCACGCTGGACTACGGCGGTCATCAGCAAACCGTTCGCTACGACGGCGTCCTGAGTTCCAGCTTCCTCCTGGAGGCCTCGTTCGCGCGTTCGCACAACACGATCAGCGAGCTGCCTTCCGTCAACACCTGGCAGGTTACCGACACGACCGTCACGCCCAACATCCTCAGCGGCGGTATCGGCAGCTATGAGCAGGGCAACGTCAGCAACAGCAAGCAGTGGGCGCTGAAGGCCACCAGCATCAAGGGCGGCCATCAGATCAAGTACGGCGTCCAGTACGACGATGTGGGTTACCAGCAGCTCAACCAGCGCACGGGCCCGACGTTTCTGGCCGCGGACGGCCGCACGACCGCGACGGGCGCTTCGATTTCGATCATGCCGGACGTCACCTACGGGCGGATTTATCGCGTGACCCGTGCGAACTTCAACGTGTCTCGCGACATTCCCCAGACGTACCTCAACTTCTTCGCTCAGGACACGTGGAGGGTCGGCGACCGGCTGACGGTCAACCCGGGCATCCGGTACGAACAGGAGAAAATGTCAGGGACGATCATTCAAGACTGGCAGTTGAAGAACAACTGGGGTCCCCGGATCGGCGCGGCGTACGACCTGAGTGGCGACGGCAAGACGAAGCTGTACGGCAACTGGGGCCTCTTCTACGCGCGCATTCCGCTCGACCTCGCGGCCCGCGCCCTCTCCGCTGACGACGGCTTCACGCGTGGCGACTACTTCGACGCAAATCTCACGCGTCCGATTGCGGCCGGCGTTGTCACACAGACCCCCGCCCAAGCGGCGTCTGGAACCTCCACCACACAACACTTCATCCTGGCGGGCATTGGCGCGGATACGATCGATCCGAACACCAAGCTCACCTACACGACCGAACTTGTCCTCGGTATCGAGCGTGAGATCATGCCGAAAACCACGCTCGGCGTCCGGTAAGTCCACCGCAACATGCCGCGTGTGCTGGAAGACGTAGCAAACTGCCCGATGGTCGCCTACGAACTGGCGGCTACAGCAGGCGTCTGCAGCAGCGTCGATTACATCCTCACCAACCCGAGCAGCGCGACGCCAATCAATCCGGCGGCGGTCGCGCTCAACCCGGCGCTGGCTGCGGTCAAGTTCGACGACCCGGTCCACAACTACGACGCGCTGGAGTTCACGATCAACCGGCGCGGCTCGAACTGGTCGGCGATGGGCTCGTACCGTTACTCGCGCCTGCGCGGCAACTTCGAGGGGTTCTACCGCGACGATAACGGCCAGTCCGACCCGGGCATCTCGTCGCTCTACGATTTCCCGACGAACGATCCCACCTTCACGTCGATCGGTGTCAAGCAGCTCGGTTACAGCGGCGACATTCGTTTCCTGGGTGACGCCAACGGCATCCTGCCGTTGGACCGGCCGAATCAGTTCAAGCTGAACGGCAACTACGTGTTGGTGAAGAACCTGAATCTCGGCGCCAACCTGAACCTGGTGTCGGGAAAGCCGCTGACACCGATGGCCGCGAACCCCAACTACTCGAGCAGGGGTGAGATTCCCGAGGCTGCCCGCGGCACGGGCGTTCAGACGATAGACGGGTTCATGACCCGCTCGCCGTTTGAAAGCCAGCTCGATTTTCAGGCGTCTTACGTCGTCAATCTGGGTACGAACAGACGGCTGACGTTTCTCGCGGACATGTTCAACCTGTTCAATGAAACGCGCATCACTTCGTATGATCAGAACACCCAGCTCGACTATCCCAATGTCAACCCGGATTTGGGCAAGCCGGTCAACACCAATCTGAGCGGCACGCCGCCGCAGTTCCAGGCGCCGCGCAACATCCGTCTGGGCGTCCGGTTAGAGTTCTAGTCGTTCGTTCGAGGTGCAAGAGGGGGGGCCACTTCGGTGGCCCCCTTTTTGTTTTCTGGAGATGACGAATGACCGTCCGCACTATCCGTCTCGCCATCCTCGCCATCCTCGCCGTTCTCGCGAGCGCAGGCGTCAGTGCCCAGAAGATCGCTGACGAGCAGAGCCACCGTGAAGCCCTCGTTCATTTTCGATTGGGCCAGGAACTGATGTCGACGGAGCAATTCGGACAGGCGACAGAGGAATTCGCCAAGGCGATCGACCAGGATCCGCTGCTCTCACTCGCCCATTACCAGCTCGGACAGGCGAACATGAACCTGCAGCGTTACGTGAACGCGATCAACGCCTACAAGGATTGCATCGAGTCCGAGCGGCAGCTCTTCTCATTAAGGCAAACGAACAAATTCGACGTCGACAAGCAGCGCGAGGACGAAATCCACGAGTTGAGGGCGATCCTCGATCAGGGGAAGGGCCGAGCACCGACGCTGCTGGGCCTGGAGCAGCGTTTGCGCGACCTGGAGACCCAGCGTAGCGCCGTGGCCGCGGGCGCGCCATTCCGGCCGCCGGCTCAGGCGCTTCTCGCGCTTGGCAGCGCCTACTTCCGTAACGGCGATCGCGATGCCGCCGAGGCGCAGTGGCGCGCGGCGATTGACGCCAACCCGAAGCTCGGCGAAGCCCACAACAACATCGCCGTGATCTACATGCAGACCGGCCGCTACCAGCAGGCGATCGACGAGCTGGCGCTTGCCGAGAAGGCGGGCTTCAAGGTCAACCAGCAGTTCAAGGCAGACCTCAAGGAACGCGCAAAGAAGAAGTAGAGCAGACCTTCAGATCTGCCTGTCGGCGTTCACGGCGGACCTGAAGGTCCGCACTACGCCAGAAAGAACAGTCTAATGCGTGGTTCGCGGAGCTCTCGCTCCCTTCGAGGGGGCGAACAGCCGTCGGGCGTCGTCGCTGATCTGGGCGGCCTGCTTTCGATCGCCCAGCGATGTCCACAACCGCGCCGCCAGCGTGTATGAATCGGGCGTGGGCGTCACGCGGGTCAGATCCGACACAACTCGAGCGGCGCTCTCGAGCTGGCCGGTGGACTGATACAGGGACACCAGTGCCGCGCTCGCCCGCACGTTGTGTGGAAAACGGCGGAGCTCCTCCCGGAGCTCCACTTCGGCTTTCTGGTACTCTCCGGCCTGCAACAGCACATCGCCCGTTGAGTAGTGCAAATCGGGCATCGGGTCAGCCCGCGACGTCCTCAGCTCCGTAATCGCGCGCAAGAACAGCGGCAGGGCCTCGGCGTAATAACCCTCGTCGTAGAGGAGCCGCGCGTTCACGTAGAGCGGCCAGACGCTGGCCGGATCGGATTGCTTCACCAGCGCCGCCTCGCTCCGCGCGGCGTCGGCATCGTGGCGTGCGAGCGCAATGGCGGCCAGCAGCGCGTGCGACTCGCCCGCACGCCGGGCGTTCGTTCCCGCAGCATCGACGGCCTCTTCGGCGTGCTGCTGCGCATCGTCCAGCTTGTGATCCTTGAGCGCGGCGCGGGCCGCGCCGAGGTAGCCGCGATCGTCGAGCGGGCGCAGCGCGATCACCCGCTGATATGCGTCCAATGCCACCGCATGACGCTCGGCCAGCGTCGCGACGTGGCCCAGGTCGCTCCAGACCATGGCCGCGGTCGGCTCGTCGCGCAGCACCTGTTGCAGTAGATCGATCGCTTCCGCCCATTTGCGTTCGGCCGTCAACGCCATGGCCGAACGGTACCGATCGACGACTTCGCGCCTGTCCTTCGGATCCACCGCGGCATCGGCTTCGTCCGTTTCACCGAGCAGCTGTTTGATCGCGCTCCGTCTCGCGTCGAGCACCGGCCGGGCGTCCGCGTCGTCCGCCGTGTTCTCGCGCTGGCGCGGGTCGCGTTCGAAGTCGTAGAGCTCCTCGCGCGGGGCCCTGATGTACTGGACGCGCCCATCGGTGAGCGATTCGAGGGCGCTCCACCCGAAACGGTTCCGCCCATAGGACGTTTCCGCGTACACCGTCTGATCGGGCGGGCGACTGCCGGTCCCATCCGACAAGGGCTTGAGGGATTGACCGCGCAGGTTGCCGGGAACCGGCGCTTTGACGAGATCGAGGACCGTCGGCACGATGTCCGCCTGCTGGACGAGATCGGCGACGCGCCTGCCGGCATCCGCTCCGCCAGCCTGCTTGATGATGAGCGGCACGTGAATGGCTTCGTCGTACAGAAAGAGGCCGTGGCCCTGCTCGCCGTGATCGCCCAGCCCCTCGCCGTGGTCCGACACGAGCACGATCGTGGACTGATGGTACAGCTGGTTCGCTTTGAGGTACCTCACGAGCCGACCCAGAATCTCGTCGGCATACGCGATCGCGCCATCGTATGGAGCCAGCGAGCCGAATCGCTCGGGCGGCGCGTACGGCGCATGCGGCTCGTGAAGCTGGAGAAACAGGAAGAGCCGCGTGGAACCGACGGTGCTCAGCCAGCGTTCCGCGATGGCTTCGGATTCTGCTCCGTCCCGTCGAAGCTGGTCGGCGGTCAGCTCCGCCGCGGCCACCGGCATCGCATCGTCGAAAAAGTTGAACCCCTGGGCGATTCCCGTTTCGCGCCGCAGCATCCCGGATGAAACGATGCCCCCGGTGGCGTATCCACGGTCCCTGAGCATTTGCGCCAGCAGGCGCTCGCCAGACTTGATCGGCGAGCCTTCGTCCCGGACGCCCGTGTCAAAGGGAAGCCGGCCGCTGAGCAGGGCGACGTGAGCGGGGAAGGTCTGAACGGCGTGGCTGTAGGCCCGCTCGAACACGATGCCGTCGCCGGCGAGCGCATCGATCGCCGGCGTCGTGACGTTGCGGTAGCCATAGGCCGGCAGATGGTCGGCGCGGAGCGTATCGATGCTGATGAGGATGATCGGACCCTGGACGGGAGCCGACGCGCGGGCGTACCGCCAGCCGCCTACCGCGGCGAGCGTGGCGCCGAGCGCGACGAGCGCGACGATGACTGTGTATCGAAGGGGCCGCGCCACGACTCTGGAGCTATTTCAATTGTTCCATCACCGTCCGGGCCTGGACAGCCTCGGCGGATGTGGGATCGACGGCCAGCACGCGCTGCATTTTTGCCGCGGCATCGGCCTTGTCGCCTTTTTTCAGCGAAGTGAGTCCGAGTTTCAGGATCGGCTTGCCCCAGTTCGGGTCGTCGGCGGCGGCCTTCTGATACCACTGGACGGCGGCGTCGGTGTTGCCCCTGGCCGCTTCCACTTCGCCGAGGGTGTAGAGCACTTCCTTGCTCGCGCCCTGCTGGGCGCCCTGACCGAGGGCGTTCGCGGCTGCGGCGAGGTCGCCTTTTTCCATGTACGTCTGGCTCTCGCCGACGCGGGCCTTGTCGCTGTTGGGGTCGGCCTTCAGGAGATCGCCGTAGGCGGCAATCGCGCTGTCGTAGTCCTTCTTGTTGCGATACGCGGCGGCGATCTGCAGGTTGACGACACTCAGGGTCGGGACTCTTGCGAGGATCGACTTGTACAAAGCAATCGCCTGATCCCACTGCTGGGCGTTGAACTGCTGATCGGCCGATCGCAGTTCACCCTGCAAGTCTTTCAGGCCGACGCTGCCAAGCGCGCTGGCTGGCGCCTGCGGTGCTCGCTTCATCGTCAACGCCGGCGCGGAGGGCGTGGTGGCGCGCACCTGGAGCCTGGCGACTTCGGCCTGGTAACCGGGTGCCTGCGCGACGATGGACCACTCGCCGGCTTTCAGGCCGATGACGGCGAAGCGTCCGTGGTCGTCGCTCGTCGCCGTGAAATTCCTCGGCGACGCCTCGGGGTTTTCGAGCGACAGCGTGGCGCCCTTGATTGGCTGGCCGGTCTCGTCCTTGACGATTCCGACGACGCGCCCGGTCTGTGCGTAAGCGCTGGCCGCCATCGTGGCGACGATGACAGCCGCGAACATGCCGCGAGTCAGCGTGGTTGAATAGCGCATAGCCGGCGAGTATATCGTGAATCGCCGGCCCCTGATTCGTCCCGGAGGGCCTTCTAAATCAGCCAGGTGGGCTGATAAAGCAAGACGTACACCAACACCCCGGTCACCGACACATACAGCCAGATCGGCAGCGTCCAGCGGGCAATCGCGCGATGCCGATCGAAGCGTCCCTTCAGCCCGCGCGACAACGTGACGATCGCCAGCGGCAGCACCGATGCGGCCAATATCACATGTGTAATCAGGATTGTGTAATAGAGCGGACGGACAAACCCCTGCCGCGGGAAGCGGACCGACCCGACCTGATAGTGGTAGGTCAGGTAGCAGGCCAGAAACAGCGTGGACGTCACGCACGCGGCGATCATGCACCGGCGGTGCATGTCGATGTGGCGGCCACGGATGAGCACGTAGCCCGAGACGAGGAGGACGGTCGAAATGGCGTTGAGCGTCGCGTTGATGGCCGGGAGGCTGTGGACCGTCACAGCTTGTCGGCCATCATCGCGATCCAGATGAGCGGCAGGTATGTGATCGAGGAGAAGAACAGCCATCGCGCGGAGCGATCGCTCCTTGTCAACGCGAACCGAACGGCCAGCCACAGCAGCGCGGCGCCCAGCACCAACGCCACCACCGCATAAACAGAACCGCTGAGCCCGACAAACGCTGGAATCAGGCTGGCCGGCACGAGCGCCGCCGCGTACAGCGACCGCCTGGCGTCCCGTGCGGCGGCCGTCCGGCTCGATGACCGGCAGCAGCGGGAAGCCGGCCTTGCCGTAGTCGTCCCGATAGAGCCACGCGATGGCCATGAAGTGCGGAATCTGCCACAGGAAAACGATCAGGAACAGCGCCGCACCGCCGACGCTCAGGCTGCCGTGCGCCGCCACCCAGCCGATCAGGGGAGGCAGCGCGCCCGGCACGGCGCCGACGAGCGTCGCCAGCGAAGAGCGCCGCTTCATCGGCGTGTAAATGATCAGGTAGGTCACCAGAGTGGTCAGCGCAAGGGCCGTGGCCTGGAGATTCACAAGCGCGGCGAGAAGAACGAGCCCAGCCGCTGACAACAGGATGCCAAACAGTCGTGCATCCGACGCCGTGACGCGGCCATCCGGCAGCGGCCGGCTCCGCGTGCGCCGCATCAGCGCGTCAGTATCCCGTTCGTACACCTGGTTGAGCGCGGCCGCGCCTGCCGCGACGAGCGCTGTACCCGAAACGGCCGCCGCCATCGCCGGCAAGTTGAGTGGAGGCGCTGATCCCAGGTAGTAGCCCGCCGCGCTCGTCGCGACGACGAGGATGTTCAATCGCGGCTTCGTGAGCGCGAGGTAGTCCGCCAGTGTCTGCCGCGAATCGGCACGGTGCGCGGTCGCGACCGCTTCTTTCACGCCCGGGCTCCGGTTGTTCCGTCCGGCTGAAGCCGGACGCTCCGTGTGTCCGCTGCGGTTGCTCCGTCCGGCTGAAGCTGGACGACACGTGTGGGCCCCGCGGCACCCGGAGTAGTGTCTGGCGTAGCGTCCGGCTTTAGCCGGACGTCTTGCGTGCCGAATTTCGTGCGCCATGTCCGCAGCGTCAGGACCAGCGACGTCGTCAGGACCAGCGCGCCGCACACCACGTGCAGGCTGTTGATCCAGACGTAGAGGCCGCTGAGGACCGTCAGCGCCCCGAGCGTGATCTGCACGAGGACCAGGGCGATGAGCAGCGCCGCGGGACGCGTATATGCGACGTGCGGGCGGCCTCCGTGAAACCACAGCGTGAAGGCCGTCGCGGCGACGGCCAGCGTTACCACGACGGCGCCAACACGGTGGGCGAAATGAATCGCGATCTTCGGATCCCAGTGCGTCGGCCACGCGTGTCCGAACATCAGGGGGAAATCCGGGATCGCCAGTCCTGCGCCGGTGTGGCGCATGGTCGCGCCGATGAGAATCTGCGTGTAGACGAGCGCGGTGGTGATGGTCGCCACTCGCCTCAGAGTGGGATGGTCGAGCGAATCAGGATAATCGACATAGCCCTCGATCCATCCCGGCGATGTGAACAGGGCGATCGCCACCGTCATGCAGAAGAAGATCTCCGCGAGGCCGGCATGAGCGGTCGAGATCGAGGCGGGAAGGAAGAACAGCACCGTCAGCCCGCCCAGCACTCCCTGAGCGATCACCGCGCCGAGCGCGCCCGCGCCGAGCCACTTCATCCACCGGCGTGGATCCGCGAACGCCAGCCACGCGGCGAGAACGATGGTGAGGAAGCCGACCGTGCTGGCAATGAGCCGGTGCCCGTGTTCGTAGAGGATGCCGCCGACCCATTTGGATGGCGGGAACGAGAACATGTTCCAGCCGTAGGTGGTTGGCCAGTCAGGAACCGACAGTCCCGAGCCGGTGCTGGTGACCAGGCTGCCCGCGAGTACGAGCAACACGGTGCAGCCGGCGACGAACGTCGCAAAGCGATGGAGCGGGGAATTCACGAGGGCGGATAGAGCAGGAGCGGCGGGAACGGCAGGAGGGGCGGAACGGGCGGGGCCGAAGGCCATGTTCACGCCGGTCCTGCTTCCTTCCCGCCTGTCCAACCCCTCCTGCCTGTCCTGCCTAGTCCGTGGCGGCGGCGCCCGCCTTGAACGAGAAGTTCGCGTCCTTCGTTTCTTTCGCGCCGAGCGTGACCTTGATCTCCTGCGTGCCCAGCTTCTCGTGCCACGCTTCGATCGTGTAGGTGCCAGGGGGCAGACCCTTCAGCGTGAACTTGCCGTCTTTGGAGGTCACCTGGAAGTACGGGTGCTCAAGGACGCCGACGTAGGCGTTCATCCAGCCGTGCACGTCGCACTTGAAGGGAACCATGACTTCCTTGGCGGTGAACTTGTGCTCCGTCTTCATCCCCTGAATCGGCTGGCCGTTGTTGAACTCGGCGTTCCCCTTCGGCAGGGCGTGAATGTTGTGGAGCGTCGGATCGCTGTTGAGGATCTCGAGGGGCTGATTCACCATGACGCCGAACACGTGCGGATGGTATCGGCAATTCTTCTGATCGATTGTCACGACCGCGGTGGGCGTGTCGAACGTGTAGGCGCTCAGGCCGTCCTTGACGTACACGAAGACATTCGCGAGCTTGCCGTCGGCAACCTCGTAGGTTTCCTGTTCCTGGGGCGTCGTATTTTCCTTCACGCACACAGGATCCGCGTTCATCTTGATCGGCTCGTTCTTCGGCGCCGTGCCTTCGAACGCGACCACGCCGTTGATGTCGCCCGCCGTGGCCGGATCGACCTTCTGCCCGCCGCCTGACGCGGCTGACTCGGCCGGAGCCGCCGTTTCCTTGCTGCCGCCGCCGCACGCCACCACCGACACCGCGAGCGCCAGCCCAAGGGCGCTGACCCACATACTTCGTAGACGCATTGATTTCTCCTGAACGATAAATGGTCGAATATATCCGAACAAAACGACCTTTAATAATACCTTATCGCGCTTGTGCCGTGGCGCTGACCCCGCCCCCGGCTTCACCGAGTTTTCGCTTCACGCGATCGTCGATCCAGTGCGGATCCCACCACTCCACGGGATTGACCATCTGTCCGTTCACCAGCATCGTGAAATGCAGGTGATCGCCGCCCGCCAGGCCCGTCATGCCGCTCCGCCCGACGGTCTGGCCCTTGGTGACGGTGTCGCCCACCTTGACGTCAAAGGACGACAGGTGCCCGTACAGCGACTGCACGCCCATGCCGTGGTCGATGATCACGCAGTTGCCGTAGATCCCCAGCCAGCTGGCGTTCAGGACGGTGCCGGCATTCGCGGCGACAATCGGCACGCGGCTCGTCACGGCGAGGTCGAATCCCAGGTGCACCTGCTGATCGATTTCCTTGCCCTTGTAGACATACGTGCGATGGTCGGCGAACGCGGCTTCCACCTTTGAATTCCCAAGCTGAACGAAGGGGCCGTCCCACAGCTTCCGCGCCGACGTCTTCTTCGCAAGCGCCGCGATCGTGGCGGCGTTCATCCGCCGCAGTTCGCCGTTGACGGCGAGAAACCCCGGAATCGCATCTTCACCCGGAGCGGGCGGCGCGATCTTCAGCTCCGGCGAGTGCTGGAGGATCTCCGGTACGACGCGGCCGACGAAGCGATCGTCGAGCTCGATCCGGCTTTTCTTCTGCGGCTTCGGGAAGACGTTGTCGATGAACCGCGCCGTCGCTTCGTTGCCCGCCTCGTCGCGCGCGAACGCGACGATCGGCGTGCGGAGCTCCTGGTTGTACAGCAGTCCGAAGAACGCGACGCGCATGGACGGATCGGCGCCGCCGACACCCGCACCGGCCGCGGGGAACCCCGGATATTCCATGTCGCCGACGCGGACACCCGAGCTGACGTCAGGAGGTGAGGCCCGATACACCACCATCTCGGATCCGCCGAGGTTCACATAGTGATGCGTCGAGACCACGGCAATGGACGGCGGTTCGAGGCGGACCTGGATGTCTTTCGCCGCGCTCGTCGAAAGCGTGCGCAAGTTCAGAAACGATGGCCGCGTGGCCGAGACGACGATCCGCGCCGTGCCCGACTTCAGCTCCGGGACGCTCAGCTTGCCGACGGGCCGCGTGATAGTGATCCGATCCGGCGCCGCCGGCGATGTCACGGCCGTCTTCGCCTGCTCGGCCGCGTCGAGCGAGAAGAGGGGAATGGACTTGCCGTTCTGCTCGAGCGCGACCGTCAGCGCCTTGAATTTGGCCTTTGGCGCTTCGGCGGTAACGACCAGCGTGCCGGCCTGGCCGATTGCCTTGTCGGGCTGTTCGATGCGGACGATCGGCACCGTTTCCCTTCGGGCCAAGACGAATACCACGCCCGCCGCTATCAACAGCAGCACGAACAGCCCGGCCAGAAATCGCATCATGCGTACGATTGAACCACAAAGACGGTCCCGCTGACGATGTTGAATGCCCGTGGGTTCGTTGACCGTCCGATTCGCGTCGGCTAAAATGAAAGGTCCAGTCGGGCGTCCGGCTTGTGTGGCGGTATCGTCTAACGGTTAGGACGGATGGTTCTCAACCATCAAATCGGGGTTCGATTCCCCGTACCGCTACCATTAAGTTCCAAGTTCAGCCCTCCCCGCTCCAAGGTTTCCGACCGCGAGCGCTTCACGTAATAACTGACGACATCGCCGCGGCGGAGATGAACACGTACACTGTGTCGACTATGACGAGTGAACCCTTGTCCGCCCGGAAGCCCCGTCTGCTCGGGAGTGTTCGGCGTGTTGTGATGGGATTCGTCGGCGCCTTGCCGCTCGCGATGGCATGCGCAGCCCCGCCAGTCGACCAGGGTCTCACTGTAGAGCAGTTGTTGGAGAACACCAGGACGGGCGGTCGTCCCCGGTGCGGAGACGAGGCTGTTGTGCGAGGGACTACGCAAGGCCTCTTTCTGCTGACGGACAACCCGGGGAAGGTCTACACGCTGATCTCTAATCAGGGTGCGCGCCTCGAGGTGGCCACGGAAGCCGATGATTCGCCGCCCATCGGGCCAACCATCCTGGTGAAAGGGCGGGTCGAGTGCGAAGCGCTGTTAAATCCCGACGGATCCCGCGAGAAGAGAGTGAGCCTGGTCGAACTCGACCGTCGCGCCGACATCCCGCCAGGAACAGTCTCTCTGCGGTGACGTGGTAGCCCGGACGCGGCGAAACGGCACCCAGACGATCGTACTGGCCGGATCGCGACTCGACAACACGGTCGGTTCCGAGCTCGCTCGTCTGCCGGTGCGCGCCAGGTTCGTGGAGTTCACGGGCCCGGTCTCGATTTTTGTCGCGGGTGGCCCTCCCTGAAGTAGGGTGGTGACAGGGCCACACATGTCCACTCGGGACTAGAAGGAGGGACGATGTTCTGGTGGTTCAAGCGTGGGGATCAGTTGCTCGGGTACGAATCGCGGGAAATCTCGAAGGACGCCTACGAATTGACGGTCCGTATGCCGGACGGCTCGAATCGGGTCGAGCGATTCGCCAACCCGCAGGAGCTTCACGATCGCCAGGTGATGCTGGAAGGCGAACTGGCGGGTGAAGGCTGGACCGGGCCGCACGGCTGGAATATGTGAAGGGTCCGGAAGCCACGCTGTCTCAAGGCGCCACGCCGGGCTCTTTGGATGGTCGATGTACCGCGTACAAGGCGATCGATCCCTCGGTCGCGACGCGCCGAAGCAGAGGAGCGCGATCGAGCTGGTCGCCGAGTTGTGGACCAAACGCCTCGAGGTGGACGAACACGTGCGTCACACCCAACTGTGCCAGCGCGTCCATCGACTTCTGATCGGGGAAGCCGCCCAGCTGTTCAAAGTGCTGCTCGTAACTGAGCGGCACGAAGCCGCTGTAGCCGTTCACGAGCGGGCGCCAGTTCCGCGTCGAGTTCAGCAGATACGCCGCGTTCAGCGACACGGTGCGCCGAGTGGGAAACGGCAGCTCGACGATGAGTGCGCCCGGCTCCGACCGTACCTTGCCGTAAATCAGCGGGATGCCTTCGAAGCGCGCGAAGTCGAGCGGCGCGGCGAGCGGCTCCACCGTCGCCAGCACTGCGAGCGCCGTCGCGACGGCCTTCCACGCACGAGGCAAAATCAGACGCCGCAGTTCAACGACGCCGAAGCCCGCCACTGCCGCAACGGCGACGATGCCGAGGTAACCAAGCCGGGACGTCATGCGGATCGAGTGCAGCAGCGGCAGTGCGTTGTAGAGCAGGGCGTAGCCGGGAAGCTTGCCGCCAAACGACAGCAGCACTCCCACCACTCCGACGGCCAGGCACATCCGCACGCGCGCGGTCCGTGGCTGCGCCCCGGACGATGGCAAGGGCGGCCAGCGCGAGGCCCAGGAGCCCGGGGAACAGCGCGGGCGAGAACGACGACCACTGGTCGCCCATCCACGCGTCGTGCAGGCGGCTCGGCGTCGACAGGTAGTTCTGCCACGTGGCCGCGAAGAATGTCGCCTCTTCAATCGATCGGGTCATGCCCTGTTCGTGGTAGACGCGCCAGTAGGGCAACATGAATGGCGCGAGCGCGACGGCTGCCAGAGCGCCCGCCATGGCGACACGCGGAGCGATCTGCGTGAAGCGTCGGCCTGCCCAGGCTTCGGGTCTGGCCACGGCTCCCGCCACCATCGCGAACGCCATCATCACGAGCAGGTACACGGATGTCAGCGCCTGCAGCGTGAACCAGAGCGCGAGACGCACCGCCTGCCGCGCTGACGGCCGCGCGAGAAGGCCGTCGAGCGCGAACAGCGCAAGCGGGATGAACTCGACGTGTTGCGCCTGCATATGGGGCAGGCGCGTGAGCGTGTGCGCGTTGAACGCGAACAGGATTCCCGACACCAGCCCGCCGCCCAGTCGCCAGTCCACCGGGTGACGACGAGACACATCGCCCACCCTGATAGCGCAAACCCGGCGATGAGCACGATGTTGTAGGCCAGGACCGGCGATGCGCCCAGCCACAGGAGAGGCGCGGCCAGTGCGGATTGCGGAATCATGGCCTCCGCGTAGGCAAGCGTGTCGCGCTCCGGATAGAAGTTGTTGGCGTCGTACAGGTGGAGCGGGTCATGAGGAGCCTGGTGGGCAACCCAGGCCAGCACCCATTCGTTCAGCACCGTGTCCCCGTTGTCGTTACGCGACAAATGTCCAGGGTCCGACGCCAGCGGCCACGTCTGGCC
Organism: uncultured Acidobacteriota bacterium; assembly: GCA_963729215.1. Taxonomy (GTDB): domain Bacteria; phylum Acidobacteriota; class Vicinamibacteria; order Vicinamibacterales; family CAVVIG01; genus CAVQJU01. The sequence goes on from CAVSND010000023.1 coordinate 554,182, forward strand.
GATGGCAAGCACGGCGAACAATGCGAGGTCCGCTGCGGCTCGCACCGATTCGACGGACGCTCGCCGATTCCTCCGGCGGCCCGGGCTTATTCTATGGCACCGTGTTCGAGGCGCCGGCCGAAGTGCCGCGCGGCCAGCCACAAGACGATGGCCAGCGCACACGCCACCAGGACCACACGAACGGTGTCGAGCGTGTGAGCCAGGACTGCGCGCCCGTATGTGACACGGCGCGGCGACAGCAGCCACGCCTGGACTGGCCCGAGTGTGCCGCCGTTTTGCGCCCACGACCAGCCCATCTCGTACGCGCCACCGAGTTGTGAGTATTCGATCAGGACGAAGTGCGGTCCCGCCTCCAAATCGATCCGGCCGGTTGCGGTCTGAACGCCGTGCTGTCCGCCGTTGTCGACGACCGTCGTGGCCGTCAATCGTCACCACCGACCCGTCGTCGGACGTTGTTGCGAATGTGTAGGCGCCGGCGTGTCCGACGGCAAGAAACCCGGACCACCGGATCGTGAACCGTTCCGGCGGAAATCCGCGCCAGACACTCGGCACGCGAGCCGTCGAAATGTCGGCGTCGATCTGCCTCGCGACGGGTTCGCCCGTGGCCGCGTCGCCTGAAATGTACTCGGCGTTCAGGCCCGTGGCGGTGCCGGTGGCCGCTCTCGAGAGGGAAATGGCCACCCACGCCACGACCAGACCGAAGAAAACGAAGAGGAGCCGGCGGTTCAGAGCGCCTCGCGCCCGAAGACTGCGGCAACGGCGATCCGCATGGTGGTGCCATTGTAGTCGCGCGGGTTGTCACTGAGACGCTGTCACACGCCACGGCATGTGATGGCGAGGCGCCTGTCCCGCCAGCCCTCAAGGCCTTCACTACACGAAGTCGAAAACGCTCTCTAGAAGTTGCTCAGCTCGGCGGGGACGACGGCCAGGCAGTTCGGACAGACGACGAGGCGGCCGCGGCGCGGCAGCGTGGACGTGAAGTTGACGTGCGCGCGAAGCAGGCGAACCGCTTTGAGCGCCGAAATCGTGTCGCCGCATGACGGGCAGCGTACGGGACACTCCAGTGAGTACTCGGCGTCGATCTTGTCGAGCTGCGTCTGCAGCTCCGTCAGCGTCGAGATCGGAGCGTCCGGCGCCGCGGATGATTCGTCGTCGAACGTCGCCATCGCGCGTCGGACCGTGTCGAGCAGCTGCTTCTGGGAAATGGGCTTGGTGAGGTAGTCGAACGCGCCCAGGCGCCGGCAGGCCGTGATCGTTTCCTCGTCTTCGATGGCGGTGATCATGATGACGGGAACGTCCGGCCAGCGGGCGCGCAGCCGCTCGGTCAGCCACACGCCGTCGTTGATCGGCATCCGGATGTCGCACAGCACGACCGACGCCGGCGCCGTCGTCATCAATTCGAGCGCAATCGCGGCGCTCCCGGCCAGCTTGACGACGACCCCCGATCCCTCCAGGCAGCGCTTGAGGAAGTCGCGAACGACCTGCTGATCATCCACCACCAGCAGGTACGGAAATTCGGGGACTGGGCCTTCGAGGCGGCGCAGCGCGTTGAGCGTGGACGTGCCATCGAGGGCTGGCTGTTCCATGTGCCCTGTATCGGCCGATCAAGGCGGCGACTGGCCGCGCAGGTTTGCGCAGTCTTGCGCTCGCGCTCACCTTTTCTCGGGGATCCTACCGTCTGCTCGCGGGAAGGAAACCGAGATCAGGGGCCAGCGCTCGGAACGCTGGCCCCCGATTCGGCTCGGTCTAGAAGTCGAAGGTCACGTTGAACCTCACGAAGCGGGGCATCAGGAGCGTAGTCGGGTAGTACCACGTGGAGCCCGTCCCCACGAACGACTGCTGATAGGTCAGGCCGGCGTTCGAGTTGAACAGGTTGTAGATGTCGGCCGCGATCAGCGAGCGGGTATGACCGAACTTGAGGACCTTCCCGACGCGCATGTCCACCTGGCGGATGTAATCGCCGTACAGCTGGCCCGGCCGGAGGAGGTTGACCGTCTGCTGATTGTTCAGCAGCGGCGTGCCGGCGATGGCGTTCGTCACGACGTAGTTGGAGTTCACCGACAGGCCGTTTGTCGCCGAGTCGTTGCCGTTGAAGCCGAGGGTCCCGGGCTTGAACTGGAAGGTGACCGCCAGTTGCACGTCCGCCTTGGGAATCACGTAGCTCGTCAGGCCGCGGATCTGCGTCAGCCATGGCTCGGTCACGTGGCACGAGTCTGCCGGCTGCCAGACAGCGGGGACGCCGGTGAGGAGTGATTCCGGAACCTTGGCCGTGATCTCGCAGCTGTCTCGAACGCCGCGCCCGGTGCTCGTGCCGCCCTGGATGACCAGGCCGTTCTTCAGGCGCGAGTTCACGTTCACGTCCACGCCATGCCAGGTACTGGTACTGGTTGCCGTAGTCGCTGGTGAAGGTCGTGTAGTTGGTCGCCGCGGAGAAGTTCGTGCGCGGGTTGAAGGACGTCACCGGATACCCACCGCCTCCAGGCAGGTTCGGGTGCAGCGGGCGCCGTGAACGTGTACAGCGCGTAGTCAGCCGGAGTCGACGCCAGGTTGTCGGTGACGGTGAAGCCCTGGAACCAGCGGCGATAGTAGCCGACTTCCACCGACGTGCGCGGCGCCACTTCGTGCTGCACGGAGACGCCGAACTGCCAGTCCGACGGCCGGACGCCCCATCCCTGGAGGATCGCCGGGTTGATCGGGGCCGCCGAGAGCGCCTGGCCGAAAGCCGGCTGCTGCCACGGACCGCATTCGCCGTTGGCCGCCGGGTTCATCATGTTGCACTGCGGGATGTAGTCGCCGTTGACCCCCAGTCCGCCCTGGTCGTTCCAGGTCCGATTCGTCGTGCGGGCAAAGCGCGTTGCGCCCGCGGGGTTCATCAGCGTGTAGCGGTCCTGGTTGTTGGCGGGCTGCAGGTATTTGCCAAGGTTGACCTTCAGCGATGTCTTGCCATTGCCGCGCAGATCGTAGGCGGCGCCCATGCGCGGCGTGATGTCGTTGAAGCCGGGCACGCCAACCGTATAGGGGAAGCGTCACGGGGGCGGACCGGAACAGGTCCGTCCCCGACGCACCCTGGCCTTCAGGCGACCAGCTCCACGCGCGGTCGTACCGAATCGCGCCCTGGAGCGTCAGCCGTTTCATCGTCCACTGATCCTGCGCGTAGAAGCCGTGATACTGGCTGCGGTCCAGGATCAGGAACTCGCCCAGGTTCATCGTGAGCTGGTTCGGCACGCCGTTCAGGAAGCGGTAGTTGACGCGCGTGTCGTTGTAGTGGTTCTGGTTGTCCGTGCGGTTGTAGGCCGCGACGTACCCGAACTTCATGTTGTGCGCGCCCGTCACGTAGGAGGCCGACGCCCGCCACGTGGTCGGGTTCTGCATGTTGTTGAAGTTCCAGTCGAGCGCGCGGTAGGTGAGTCCGGCGGGCGTGGCCCATGGTGTGCCGTCCGCGAACACTCCGCTCAGCGCCGCCTGTTCCTGCACCTGGTTCAGGTTCGTGATGGCGCCCGGCGGCTCCATCCACCCCCATTGGCTGATGTAAGTGGAGATACCCGCCTCCAGGAGGAGGTGGCTGGTCAGTGGCGACGACCACGTGCCCTGGACCACGCGCTGATAGGAGTCGGCGTAGCCGAACGCGCCGGCCACCGTGCCCTGCGCGCCGCTGGCCGCTTCGGGCGAGACGCTCGTCGTCCCACTCGCCACCCAGTTAGTACCTCGACCGCGGCAGTTGTTGGCGTCCTGGGTCATGGCCGAGCCGTTGCACTGGAGCTGGTTGTCGAAGAAGAAACCGACCTTGTTGCGCGGCGTGACCTGTGCCGTGAGGCGCGCGGCCGTGACCGTGGCCGCGACGGCGTTGCGCGCCTTCAGGTTCGGATCCGCCTGGTAGGTCCAGCTGTTCGGGTTGCCGGCGTTCAGGTTGCCCCACATCCCGAGGATGTCGTCGTGTTCGCCGAAGTCCCGGTAGTTGGCGAAGAACCACAGCTTGTCTTTGATGATCGGGCCGCCGAGCGACGCCTGGACATCCCAGTTCTTGTAGAGCGCCGACGGCTGGCTGAGACCTTTGGCTTTCAGACTGGCATCGATGTTGTTGCCCTGGGACCACTGGCCGGCCGTGCTGAAGAAGCCCTGGCCGCTGAAGGTGTTGCCACCGGTCTTGGGGACGAAGTTGACCGACGTGCCGCCCATCTCGCTCTCCCCGAGGCCGCCCGACAGCGTCAGCTGCATTTCCTGCGCGTTGGCGGTGTCGATGATGTACCCGGAGGCGCCACCTCCGTTGAAGGCCGACCCCGTGCTCAGGCCGTCCACGAGGGTGCGCCCTTCGTTGCCGCGCCCGCCGTGGCTGGTGAAGATCCGCATGGCCGGCATCAGGTCGATCTGGTTGCTGCCACCGCTGACCGAGGGCACCAGGAAGATGAGGGCGTTGTAACCGCGGGTCGCCGGTATCGCCTTCAAGGTCTCGTCGGAGATCGTTTGCTGCCGGCGGGTGCTCTGGACGTCGACGATGGGGGTCTCGCCGGTGACCGTGATCGTCTCCTGCAGATCACCCACCTTCATGTCAGTGTTGATGGTGAGGACGCCGGCGCCCGTCACCTGCACGCCGTCGCGCTTCACCGCGGCGAAGCCGGTCAGCGTGTACGTCAGCGTGTAGGTGCCGGGCAGAAGGTCGTTCAGCCGGTACTGACCCGCCCCATCGCTCACCGTGGTGCGTACCTTCTCGATGAGCACGGGGCTGGCCGCTTCGACGGTGACTCCCGGCAGAACCGCGCCAGAAGCGTCACGGACGATCCCGGCAATGGACGACTGAGCATGCGCCAGCGACGGCAGCAGCGCCATGCCAGCCAGGACGAGGAGCAGGCGAACGAACGACACGCCGAGCCACGAAGACGGCTCCCAGAGCACTTCCTAGCGAGCATGTTTCCTCCGCGATGACGACGAATTGACGGCTGGCCCGAGCGCCAGGGTTGGGTGAATTGCGGCTTACGTGCGCACCGAATGCGCATAAACAGAACATAAGCTGCGCATAAGCTGCAGATAATAGGCTCTGGCTGGTCAAAACTCAAGCTTTCCCGCGGAAGGCGGGATGAGTGGAGGGCGCGCCGGTCGGCGTGCTTACTTCTGCTTCGGGTATTTGAGCAGCAGGTCGTGCATCGCCTCGCGGATGCGCGCGTGACGCTGTTCGTCGGTCTTCTCGCTGTCGATTTCCGCCTGCGCGATCCCGCGCCAGACGATGCGTTTGGCCGACGTCGAGAGGAGGTCGAGCACGACGGATCCCGTCGAGATGATCTCGTAGGCCTGGTTGCCGCCAGAAAACGGAGGGATGCCCCACTCCGGCACCGCCGGAAGGAACTGTCCGAATTGCTGCGTGTTGAAGCCGACCGCGATCAACAGGTAGTAATGCGCATGTAAATCGGCCGTGCCGACGTCGGCGGCCGTAAGCCCTCGAGTGCCCAGTTCCTTGGCTACCGCATCGGCGATCGTCGGCCCGAAGGTCTTCTGAATCGGGGCCGGATCGTCCTTGGAGCTGCGCGCCATGATCACCTGCCCCGGACCGTCGGTGGCCCAGGCCCATGTCTTGAAGCCGGCTCCGTCGTACTTGGGCGCCGCCTGCACGGAAATCTTGATTTTGGCGGCGGACAGGGCCCCCGACAAGAGCACCGCCCCGACGGCGGTGACCGCGCAGGTCAGTTTGATGTTCATGCGGAGGATTGTATTACTATCGAAGCGACAAGGTGAGAGGCTCAAGATGACGAAGGCAGTTTACGGTGTGATTGGTGGCGTGCTCGTGGCCTGTTCGGCGTCCGTCGCCGCGCAGTGGGGGAAGATTCCCGATCCGACTGTCCCGCGGGATGCGAAGGGCCAGGTACGTAAGGATGCGCCGCCGCCGCGGACCGCGGACGGCAAGATCGATTTTTCCGGCATGTGGATGCGCGCCAATAGCGGTCCCCCCAACGAGGGACGTGGTGGACGCGGACGCGGTGGTCCCGGCGGTGGGGCGGCTGCCCCGGACGGCCGCGGGGGCGCTGCCGCCGCGGCTCCTGCTCCGGCTGCACCAGCCGCACCCGCCACGCCTCCGGCCGCGGCCGGCGGCGGAACCCCCGGTGACGGCAACACCAGCGCGCCCTTCTCGGGCGGTCGCGGCGGCGTCACCCTCGAGCCGCAGACCGACCGTTTCCCCTTCGACCCGAATGGTCCGCCCGTGGCCACGTTCTTCGAGGCCGGCGGTAACATGCCCGGCGGTCTGCCGTATACGCCCTGGGCGCTGGCCATCCGGAAACAGCGCTTCGACGTGGACAAGGCGAAGGACAACCCGGACGCCAACTGCATGCCGATGGGCTTCCTGCAGTTCCATCAGCAGCCGCAGCCGCGCAAGATTATCCAGACGCCGAAGATGATCCTCATCGAGTACGAGGCCAATTACGGCCTTCGCCACATTTATATGGATGGCCGCAAGCTCCCGCCCCAGGGCGGACCGCAGCCGTGGTGGTATGGCTACTCGGTTGGACACTGGGAAGGGGATACGCTCGTCGTCGAGACGAACAACCTGCGGGGCGCCGAAGAAGGTCCCTGGGACGGGTGGCTGGACGTGAACGGCAGTCCGTACAGCGGCGAGGCGAAATTCACGGAACGCTTCCGGCGCCCCACCTTCGACCACCTGCAAATCGACACCACGCTCGAGGACGCGAAGGCGTACACGAAGCCCTGGACGGTTCGCATCGATCAGCGTTTTTTGGCGGACGAAGAACTGATTGAATTCGTCTGCAACGAAAACCAGCAGTTCCGCCGCCGTATCAAGATCGATTGATGCGCCTCTGAACCACAAAGATCACGAAGCCCACGAAGGGATGCCCAATTCCTTTGAGAGCTTGGTGATCTTGGTGGTTCCGTTCCTGGCCAGCGGAGCGGGCCGCTGCGGGCGCGCAGCCGCTACTGTGGTGCGACGCGGAATTCCCTCACGCTTGGCGGTACGACCGCCCGCTCGGCAGGCCGCGGCAGCTGCGGGATCCATTCGTACGGCACTCGATACGCGCGATACACACGGTTGGTGCCGCCGTTCTGCGTGAAATACGGGCTCACGTACTCCCAGACAATCTCGCCGCCCGTTGTCACCTCGAAGATTCGGCCGTCGGCGCCCTCGGTGATCATCGTGTTGCCGTTGGCCAGGCGCTGAGCGCCGCTCACGTAGTGGCTGTAGAACCGGTAGCTCTCCGCACCCGCGACGGAATATTCCCAGACCTTTTCAAACGTGACGGGATTCACTTCGACGACGCGTGAACTGCCGCGCCGCAGCGAGTCCCGTCCATCCGGAGCGGCCGGGTTGGCGAAGCCGTAGCCCGACGTGCCGCCGTTGTCGAACACGAGCAGGTTGCCGGCGCCCGCCAGGCCTTTCGGGATGAAATGCGGGTTGTGCTGACCGATGATCTGGCCGAGCTTGCGGAGCGCATCCGACTCCCGATAGTCGGGGCCCATCCGCCAGACAATTTTTCCGCTGCGGCTCACGATCGCGATGAAACTCGATTCGCGGCTGCTGATCACGATGTTGTCCGGCGCGAAGCGCGCGTCGCCATCGTCAAACCAATGATTCGGACCGACGTAAGCGGCCGCGTTGATGTGCAGCCAGTCGTAGCTGTCGCGGCCGCGGTTGAACCCGAGCCCCTGACGAATGACGCCGCGGGCTTCCGGAGAGAAGCCGAACTCGTCGGCGTGATCGCTCGCACGCCAGTCCCACAGCACTTTGCCGTCCCAGGAGACTTCGATGAGCCGGTCGTCCTCCAGCCGTCGATCGGCGATCCGGGCGTCGGTGACGTTGCTGTGCGTCAACACGAGCGTCGTCGCGTTGGCGACAGCCGGCTGCGCGCCGGGCGCGTAGTAACCCGCCGCGAATCCCGGGCGTTGCCAGTCGTGGTGCTGGCGAGCCGACCAGACAGCGGCGCCGCCGTCGCGGCCTGGAATCTGCTCGCTGTGGTCGAAACGCCAGACCTCTTTTCCATCCCAGTCGCGCTGAACGAGTGCCGGCGCCTCCTGATTGGGTGCGCCGTTGCCCACGCCGGCGATCACCTGACCGCCGGGCAGTATTCGTGCGGGACCGCCCGCGGCGCCCGAAAAGTCCTTCCACTGCTTGACGACCTGGCCGTTCATGTCGATCAGGATGACGCCCTCCGCCTCCGGCGTGATGAAGACCGTGTAGCCGCTCCATGTTTTGTCCGGATGGAAGATGGTCGTGCCCGTCGGGTACACCGAGGGGACACCGGAGAGGATGGCGGGCGCGAGAACCGCGCCGGAGACGAGGCAAATGGGGGCCAGCCATCGAGGTCCGTTCACGCCGGTCATCATGATTCCCTCATGCTGAATCGATCATTTCGCCGCGCCGTGACGGCCTTTCAAGCGTGAGTCCTCAGCGCGCCCCGAGCGCCGCCGTGAGGTCGTACGCGGACAGGCTGTTTCCGTTCAGGAACGGGACGATGGCTACGCGCTGGGCGGCGATATAACCGAAGTCCGCGCCCGCGCCCGGGAATTGCAGCAGCGTGCGGGCCGTCCCCGTCGCGCTCACCTGCAGCAGGCGTGAGCCGAAGACGTCCGTCACGAGATAGCCGCCGCGTCCATCGAGCTCGATACCGTCAATACCGCCAATCGGCTCGGGCGTGATCACCGTCCGCGCTTTCGTGGTGCGGTCGAATGCGAAGAGCTTTCCGCCGGCTGGCGCGCCCGCACCGCGTCCCCTGCCCCCGGGAGGGCCAAACACGCCGAGCCCCATCGATCCTACGATGACGCGGTTGCCATCGACGAGCACGCCGTTCGGCGTCTCGATGAGGTCTTCGCCCTCGACAAAAATCGAAGACTTGCCGTCCTTCACCATGTAGATGCGCGCCTTCATCGAGTCGGACACGTAGATCGTCCCGTCAGACGCGGTCGCAAGGTCGTTGAGAAACGTGGCGCCGTCGATCTTCACGCGCGACGTGATGCGGCCGCTGGCGATCTCGATGCCGACAACCTCGTCGATGTCAGCGGCCCACAGGGTTCCGAGGACGCTTCGCAGCCCTTTTGGTCCGTTGAGACCCGTCGCCCACTTCGCGGCGACGAGCTTTCCGGCGGGCGTGAACCGGGAGATGTAGCCGTTGCCGTCCTTGTCGGTCACCCCGCCGTTGATGGACGACACGAACACGCTGTTCGAGGCGGCATCGTAGAAAGCGCTCTCGGGCGACGCGAGGTCGGCGGTCACCGACCACAGCGCGGGAGGCGCCGGCCGGGCGGGCGCGGCCGGCGGTGCCTGCGCGAAGGCGGTCACGCTTGCGGCGACGATCGCGGCGCCAAGAACTGGCTTGTGCAAGTAATTCATGGCGCACACCTTACGCGAGCCGGTTTCGACCCGCAAGTCGCTTGACATCCATGTCGGCTGGGTATATCACGGCCCTTCCCGGAATGAGAATCTCCAACGAGTCTCGAGCGAACCTCGAAGCCCCGGCCGCCGACTGCTACGAGTTCGGCCCCTTCCGCCTCGATTTGCGCCGCCGGCAACTGTTCCGCGACGATGAAGTTGTCGCGCTGACGCCGAAAGCCTTCGATCTGCTCCAGGTGCTCGTGACCCACGCCGACCGCGTCCTCGAGAAAGACGAGTTGATGAAGCGGATCTGGCCCGACAGCTTCGTCGGCGAGGACAGTCTGACGCAGAATGTGGCGGTTCTCCGCAAAGTGCTGGGCGATGCGTCGGACAGTCCGAAGTACATCGCCACAATCCACAAGCACGGGTACCGGTTCGTGGCGTGCGTCCGCGAAGTCCCCGGGCCCGAAACAATCGCGGCCGCCGCTGCACGGCCCGCCGTGACGCTGGTAATCCCCGCGCCCGTTTCGCTGGCGGCCCCCACGGTCAGAGACGCCGCGAAGGAAGACCAACAGATTTTCGCGCCAGCGCGCTCGAAGGTGATGTGGTGGGTGGCGGCCGGGGGCGCGGGCGCCGCGGCGTTGTTGGCGGGCGTCTGGTTCGGTTTGCTGAACGGCCGCGAGGCTGCACCGGCGCCCATGCGGTTCGTCGTGGCCGCGCCGGAAAACACCACGCTCGCCTCCGCGGGATTCCCTTCACCCGACGGACGCCACGTCGCGTTTGTCGCCGATCGCGGCGGACGATCGCTGTTGTGGGTCCGCTCCCTCGAGTCGGTGGACGCGCATCCTCTGCTTGGGACCGATGGTGTGACGTCTCTGTTCTGGTCTCCGGACGGCCAGGCGATGGGATTTTTCGCTGGCGGGAAACTGAAGGTGGTCAACCTTTCGGGTGGGCCGCCCCAGACGCTTGCCGTGATGGCGACGTCCACGAGCCCGGCAGGCGGCACGTGGAACGCCGATGGCCTGGTGCTGTACTCCGAGCCGCGATCCGGCCTCAAGTCGATTCCGGCGTCCGGCGGCGCGACTGCGATGGTGACGACGCTCGATGCCGCCGCGCAGGAAACGGAGCATCTGTGGCCGCAATTTCTTCCAGGCGGCCGGCGTTTCATTTACGGGATACGCAGCGCCAATCCGGAGCGCAACGGCATCTACGTCGGGTCGCTCGATTCGCCGGAGAAGGTGCGCGTGCTGGCGTCCACGTCGCGCGCCACCTATGCGGCGGGCTTTCTGGTGTTCGCTCAAGATCGCGCGCTCGCCGCCCGGGCGTTCGACCCGCGCACGCTGAAGGTCGGCGCCACGCTCCAGACGATTGCCAGCGAGATCGCCGCCGCGGGGTTCGCCCCGCCGAACGGGGGACTCCTGACTTACCTGCCGGGCAACGGTCAGGGACGTGCCGTCTGGTATGACAGGGCAGGCTCGCGCGTGGGCGGCCTCGAAACGCCCTCAGAAGTGTTCGCCGTTGCGTTGTCGCCGGATGAACGCCAGCTGGCGGCCGGCGATGCCGTCAGCCCGACAGCCGGCATCTGGCTTTTCGATTTACGCCGTCACTCGCGCAGCCGGCTCACGACGATCGGCAACAGCCCCGTCTGGTCGCGCGACGGCAGCCGCGTGGTGTTCGCGTCGTCTCAGAAGAACGGCGTTCTCGAGCTCTATCAGAAGGCGTCGTTCGGCAGCGAGCCGGAGGAACTGCTCCTGAATACCGGTCACTCCACCTGGCCGCACGACTGGTCCCCCGACGGCCGCTTCATCGTCTATACGAGCCAGAGCCCGAAAACAAAGATGGACCTCTGGCTGCTGTCCACCTCCGATCGAAAGCCGATCCCGTACCTGCAGACGCCGTTCAACGAGCTGCACGGTCAGGTGTCCCCGGATGGACGATGGCTGGCCTATACATCCGACGAGTCGGGAACGTGGGAGATCTACGTGCAGTCTTTTCCCGTTGCCGGGCATCGCCGGACGATTTCGATCGATGGCGGCGCCCAGCCGCGGTGGCGAAGGGATGGCAAAGAGCTGTTCTACCTGTCGTCCGACCGGCGGTTGATGTCCGTGAAGATTGACCAGAAGCTCGACGCCCAGGGCGTGCTCGAGGTCAGCGATCCCGAGCCGCTCTTTCAGACCCACATCCGCGGCGCCCTCGTCCCGTCGTGGCTCGAATACACGGTGACGGCCAACGGCCAGCGGTTCCTCATCTGCGAGACCGAGCGGATGGATTCGTCGATGACGGTCCTCCTCAACTGGACCGCCACGCTCGGCCGGTAAATTCACGCTCTCAGAACTTTCACCCAAAACTCAGGCCTTTTTCACCGCTCATTCACGACTCGCGGCGCGTCCGGCCTTACCGTCCCGTTCCTGCACCGTGTCCACCGTCGAGGCAACCGCTGCCCGCCGGTGCGAGGTGAAAGAGAGGTTGGACGGAATGGCAATCAAGCGAGCCGTGGCGTTTGGAATCGCAGTCGCAGTACTCCTCCTGTGTCTCCCCATGTCCGCACTGGCGCAGGGCTCCGGCGGCGCCACCGTGACCGGGGTGATCAAAGACGCATCGGGCGCGGTGCTTCCCGGCGTGACGGTCGAAGCGTCGAGCCCGTCGCTGATTGAAAAAGTGCGCACCGCCGTCAGCGATTCGTCCGGGAACTACCGGATCATCGAGCTGCGCCCGGGCGTCTACACGGTGACGTACACCCTGCCCGGGTTCACGACGCTCCGGCGCGAGGGCATCGAGCTCAGCACCAACTTCACGGCGACCCTGAATATCGACCTGAGGGTCGGGGCGGTGGCCGAAACGGTGACGGTCACCGGCGAGACGCCCATCATCGACGTGAAGGGCGTCACCCGCGAACAGGTCATCAGCCAGGCGATGATGGATGCGCTGCCGACGAGCAAGAGCATGGGCGGGCTTATTGCCCTGGTGCCCGGCGCGGTCTCGCCGGCCAACGGCCTCGACGTCGGCGGATCCAAGGGCGAGCAGTCGGTGCGCATCTCGGTGCACGGCGCCAGGACCGGCGACATGCGCCAGATGGTGGACGGCATGCTGTTCAGCAACCTGAACAGCGACGGCGCAGGCCGCCTGTACTTCGTCAACCCGGTCACCGTGCAGGAGAACGTGATCGATCTCGGCACGGCCGGCTCGGCGCAGTATCAGCTGGGCGGCGCCGTCATCAACAGCATTCCCCGCGACGGCGGCAACCGGTTCTCGGGAACGGCGTTCGTCGCGGGCACCGGCCACGGCCTGCAATCCAACAACCTCACCGACGAATTGCGGGCGCAGAAGGTCACGCAGGTCAACGGCGTGCGTGACATCTACGATTTCAGCGGCCTGTTCGGCGGTCCGGTCGTCACCGACCGGCTCTGGTTTGTCGCGTCGGCGCGGCTGAACGGCAGCACGACGCGCAGCGCGAACCAGTTTCACGACGCGAATCTCGATGACTGGGTTTTCACACCCAATACGGCCTATCCGGTCGACCCGGAAGAGCGGACGCGCAGCACACAGATCCGCATGACATGGCAGGCGTCGAAGAAAGACAAGGTGACCGGGTTCTACGACCTCCAGAGGCATTTCCGCCAGCAGGCCTTCGGCGAGCTCGACCGAGGCGAGGCCGTCATCGAAAGCGGCGCAGCGATGTGCCACAACGATTCGCTCACCCAGTTCACCTGGAGCCGGCCGCAGTCGCAAAAGCTGTTGTTCGAAGGCGGCGGCACGATCGGCCTGAACACGTTTGGACGTCCGAGCTTCGGCACGCAGCTCGATGGCTCGGACTACGAGCGGTGCGGCATCAGCGAGCCTCTTCGGGTGCTCGTGATCGACGCGCCGGCGGGCTACACGGCCGGCTATCACGGGTTCGGCAGCGTCGGCATCGGCATCGCCAATCAGTTCGCCGGGCGGTTCTCGACGTCGGTCGTGACCGGCTCGCATACCTTCAAGGTGGGCATGAACCTGCTCAAGGGCTACATCAAGGGCAACACCTATCGGAACCCGCTGGACGTGCAGGGCCTCCCGCTGCAGTACGCCTTCACCAGCGGCGTCCCGTCGGCCATCACCGAGTTCACCTCGCAGTACACCGAAGTGGATCTGGACCACGACCTGGGGCTGTTCGCTCAGGATCAGTGGTCGCTCGGCCGCGTGACGGTGAATGCCGGCCTGCGTTTCGACTGGATCACGGCGCACGACCCGACGATCGTCGAGCCGGCCAACGCGCTCTTCCCGTCCTTCACGGCGCCGGGCGTCGAAAACGTGCCCAACTGGAAAGATCTGAGCCCGCGGGTCGGCGTTGCCTGGGACGTCATGGGCAACGGCAAGACCGTCATCAAGGGCGGCGTCAATCGGTACGTCACGACGCTGACGACGTCGGTCGCGTCGCTGTTCGGGCCCGCGGCGAACTTCTCGACGGCCCGGAACTGGACCGACTCCAACAAGAACTTCTTCCCTGATTGCGATCTGAAAAACCCGGCGGTCAACGGCGAGTGCGGAGCTTTCCTCAACCCGAGCGTCGGGACGTTCGGGCCTGCCACCGCGAAGCCCGATCCGGACTGGGTGACCGGCTGGGGCAAGCGCGGATACAACTGGCAGACGCAGCTCAGCGTGGACCGCCAGATCGGCAGCCGCGCGGCGGTCAACGTGGGCTACTACCGCACGATTTACGGCAACTTCTTCACCACCGACAACCTGAACCTGCTGCCGTCGGACTACGATCCGTTCTGCGTCACGGTCCCGGTCGATGCGCGGCTGCCGAATTCGGGCCAGCAGGTGTGCGGGCTGTACAACGCGCGCATCAGTCCGGCGACGAGCAACTACACGACGTTCTCCGGGAACTACGTCAACAAGTATCCGTTGTCGGGTTATACGCAGTCGCCCGAGACGGAACACTTCAACGGCGTGGATGTCGGCTTCAACGCGCGGTTCGCGAGGGGCGGCATGCTCGGCGGCGGCTGGAGCGTGGGCAACGCGGTCCAGCAGGGCTCGGTCTCGGTGGCGGGCGGCGTCGTGAACTCGAACACGACTCGCTGCTTCATCGTGGACAGCCCGCAGCAGCTCGTCACCAACCTGAGCAACACGGCCGGCGTGAACTCGTCGCCAGTGGGTTCATGCAACACGGAGACGCCGTATCAGAACCGCTTCCGGCTGAACTCGTCGTACACGCTGCCGTGGGGCGGCATCATGGTCGCGGGCGTGTATCAGGATTTGCCGGGCGCCAACTATCAGGCGAACCAGACGTTACTCGAGCGCCCAGATCAACGCGCAGGCGACGGGCAAGTTGATCAACCAGGTCACCGGCCAGCCCCGCAACCTGACGACCGCAGGCGGCGTCATCACCGTCGACCTCCTCTCGCCGCTCACGAGCTATGCTCCGCGCATCCGCCAGCTCGACCTCCGCGGCAGCAAGACGTTCAAGTTCGGCCGCTCGCGGCTGCAGGCGAACGTCGATCTCTACAACTTGTTCAACCAGAGCACGGCGACCTTCCTGCGCGCGGCCTACACGACGCCGACGCAGGTGACCGCGACGCCCTGGCTGCAGCCGACGCAGATCCTCGACGGCCGCCTTGTGAAGTTCGGGATGCAGTACGACTTCTGACGGCAAGGGGACGAAATGGCAAAAGCCCGCGGAACCTCGCAGTGGAGTCGGCGCGATTGGTTGAGCACGCTCGGGGCTGGTGTTGGTTGGGGAACAGTGGCGCGGTTCGGCGCCGGCGACGTGGCCGCCGGCGCACCGCGGCCGCAGGCCCAGGCGCTGGCGACGCCGCGCGGCGCCATCATCCGCACGATTGCGGCTGACCTCGATCCCGGCGCGATCACCGGGGCGACGTTGATGCACGAGCATCTCGGGAACGGCCGCCGGCCCGCTCCGCGCGGGCAGACGGCCGCCCCGGCCGGCCCACCTGACAATCCCACGCAGGATGTGGACTGGATGACGGTCGAGTTGAAGGGCGCCCGCCAGGCAGGCGTCGGGTGCATCGTGTCCGCCTCCACCGGAGGGGCGGGGCCGGAAATTCCCGTGTACCTGAAGACGCTGTCGGAGCGGACGGGGATGCACCTGCTCAACGCCGGCGCGTACTACACCAAGCAGCAATATCCGGCCGACTTCGCGACCAAGACCGAGGACGACATCGCTGACGGTCTCGTGCAGATGGCCGCCGCAGGCCGTCTCGGCGCGTACGGGGAATTCGGCGTGGCCAACGGCGAGGCCGAGGTGGATCCCCTCGAGAAGAAAGTGTTTCGCTCGGTGGGCAGGGCCCATTTGAGAACCGGGTTGCCGATCTTCACGCACAACAACTACGCGACCGGGCCGGATGTGCCCGCTGACATGGCGCTGCGCCAGCTGGATCTGTTCGAAGCGGTCGGGGTCAACCCCGCACACGTCGCGATCGGCCACGTCTGCTGCCTCGACGATCCCAAGGCCGCGGTCGCCATCGCGGTCGCGAAGCGGGGCGCCTACGTCGCGTTCGACCGGGTCACGCGGCAGCAGCAGTGGGTCAGCGACGAGCACCGGATTCACATGATCATGGCGTTTCTCGAGGCCGGACAGATCGATCGGCTGCTCCTGTCGTCCGACTACATCGGGCGGGTGAACACCGGCGTCGGCGAGATCAGCGTGTACCCCGGCCCGCTGCACGCGCGCGACGGCGGGCCCGGCTACGCGCGGCCGCTGATCCTGTTCGTGCCGCAGATGCGGAAAGCCGGGATCAAAGACGAGGACATCCGCCACATCACGCAGGACAACCCGCGGCGGTTCCTCGCGTTCGTGCCCCGGAGTTGAAACGGCTGAAGCGGCAGATACAGGAGACTTCGCGTGGAAGCGATCATCAACAGACTGCTGCAGCGTTTTGAAAAAGGCTCCCTCACCAGGCGCCAGCTCGTTCAGGGGCTGGCCATGCTCGCCACGGCGGGCGCGCCTTCAGGCGCCCAGGCGCAGAGCCGCGGATTCCAGGGCGGCTTCATCAGTCACGTGTCGCTCTCGGTCAGCGACCTGCAGCGATCGGCCGACTATTATCAAAAGGTCTTCGGGCTGGCCGTGTTGAGCCAGGACAAGCCGAACGAGATCATGCGGCTGGGTCTCAAGCGGACGCTGGTGTCCCTGCGGCGCGCCAGCCCGAAAGGCGTCGTGGACCATTTCGCCATTGGCGTCGAGAATTTCAATCGCGAATCCGTGACGAAGGACCTGCTCGATCGCGGCGTGATGCCCGAGCAGAATGTCGACGCGGGCTTCCACGTTCAGGATCCCGACGGCTTTCCCGTCCAGATCGACTAGCGTCATACTTCGGCGCATTCAACTCCAGTTGGAGGACAACACGTGATCAAACGAACCATCCCCGTCGCCTTCGTGGCCTTTGGCTGCCTGATTGGCTACGCGCTGCCGCGTCCGGAAATGCTCGCGCAGGCGCCAGCCGCACGGCCGCCACAGATCTTCACGATCGACGGCTCGAAATACCCTCGCGCCGAGAACGGCAAGGGTGTCATCTGGACGGCCGAAGAGCTGCGCAGCAAGTACGTGACGCCCGCGAACGCACCCGGTTCGGACCACCTGCAGTGGGCGCCGCCGTACCGCATCACCATCCAGCGGCGGCAGCCGCCACAGGCCGGCGCGACGATCAACGGTGAACTGCACGACGACAAAACCCAGATCTACATCGTCATCGGCGGGTCGGGCACGGTCCAGCTGGGAGGGAAGCCCGACGTCGACAACTCGGCCGGTCCCGGCGAGCACCGCGGCGGACCACTGGTCGGCACGACGTCGCATCACGTGAAGGAAGGCGACGTGGTGTCGATTCCGCCGCTTACCTGGCACGCGTCGTACGCCGACCCGGGACAGGCGATGACGTATCTGATGGTTCACGTGGAGAACCGGCAGACGATTCCGTGACAGAATCGCGCGAATGATGTTGCGCATCGCGCTGTCGCTCCTCGTATCCGGTCTGCTGGCCGCCGGCGCCGGCGTCGTTCGCGGACAGGAAGCTCCCGCCGCCCGGCCCCTTCGTTTCGCGGTCAACATGACGACGATCGAGTCGGCGCCGGTATTTCTTGCCGCCGAGGGTCCGTCGGGTGCCGGCATCGGCGTGAGTAGCGGCGGCATCCCGCTGCTTGTCAGCGGAGAGGCAGACGCGGCGACCAACGCCGAGACCCAGGCGCTGCTCCGATCCGCCGCCAGCCCGAACCTTCGGATCGTCCTGACCGTCGCCGAGTGCTATTACCGCATCGTCGCCCGCCGATCGGCCGGTATCAGCCGGCTGTCCGATCTGAAAGGCAAGAAGGTGGGGACGTCGCTCAGCACGTCCGCGCACTACTTCCTTTCGAAGATGGCGCGCACCGCCGGTTTGTCCGAGACCGACGTCACCGCGGTCGCCGTCCGGTTGCCTGACATGCCGGCGGCGATCAAGCGGGGCGATGTCGATGCGATCGCCATCTGGGAGCCTGAGGCGTACAACTCCGAACAGGCGCTCGGCGCCGACGCGATCGTTTTTCAGGATCGGTCGGTCTACCGCGAACTGTTCAACCTGAACACGACCGCCGAGGTGCTGGCCGACCCCGCCAGGCGCCGCGCGCTCGTGGCCGCCGTGGCGCGGATTGTCACCGCGTCGGAGCAGGTGACGAGCCGTCCGCCGAGCGTCTGGCCGCTCGTATCCTCGAAGATCAATGTCCCGCAGCCCACGATTTCGGCGGTCTGGAGCCATTTCCGATTCGCGGGCGGACTCCCTCGTGACCTGCTCGACGTGATGGTGGAAGAAGAACGGTGGGTTGCCGCCGTGCAGAAGCGGGAGCCGCGCGCCCGCCCGGCCATCGAACAGCTCGTGGACGCGACCGTCCTTCGCGACGCCGTCGCCTCTCTGCGTCGTTGACGTCCGGCTGAAGCCGGACGCTACGACTACACGCAATCCAAAACAGGCGGCGTATACTCTCGCCATGTCGAGCACACCTGCGACGAAACGCGTGAGCCGCCGCTCGGTTCTGCGCGCGACTGCCCTGGGATCGCTGGCGATGGCGGCGCGCGACGTGCTGGGTCAGCCACGCCAGGCTCCGCCCAACATCGTCTACATCATGGCCGACGATCTCGGGTACGCCGACGTCGCCTGCTACGGCCGCCGGGACATCCGGACGCCGAATATCGACCGCATCGCGGCCCGAGGCGTCCGCTTCCTTCAGGGCTACGCGAATTCGGCCGTCTGTTCCGCGACCCGCACGGCGCTTATCACGGGCCGATATCAGTACCGACTGCGCGTCGGCCTGGATGAACCGCTTCCGATCAACAGCATGTATGGTCTCCCGCCAGAACATCCGACGCTGCCATCGCTGCTCAAACAGGCGGGCTACGGCACGACGCTCATCGGCAAATGGCACCTGGGCTCGCTCCCGAATTTCGGCCCGCTCAAGAGCGGCTACGAACATTTCTACGGCTTCCGCGGCGGCGGCCTCGACTACTACCGGCACACGCCCGGCGGGCCCAATGAAGATCTGTGGGAAGACGACGTGCTCGTGCACCAGATGGGGTACCTGACGGAGCTCTTCGGCGACCGCGCTGTCGGCGTCGTCAACGGGTACGGCAAGTCGCGTCAGCCGTTTTTTCTGAGCCTCCACTTCAACGCGCCGCACTGGCCGTGGGAAGCGCCGGGAGACGAGGCGGAGTCTGAGCGGCTGCGCGTGGCGGGCCGGGGCATCGTGGACTACGACGGCGGCACGCAGAAGACCTATCAGAAGATGATCGAGGCCATGGACACGCAGATTGGCCGCGTGCTCAAGGCGCTCGACGACAACCGTCTCGCCGGCAACACCATCGTCATCTTCACGAGCGACAACGGCGGCGAGCGGTTCGCCGACACGTGGCCGTTCACCGGCCGGAAAACCGAACTGCTCGAAGGCGGCCTGCGGATTCCGTCGATCATCTCGTGGCCCGGGCGGATTCCGCAGGGGAAGACGAGCGATCAGGTGTCGATCACGATGGACTGGATGCCGACGCTGCTGGCGGCCGCGGGCGTCTCGCCCGATCCGGCGCTGCCGCCCGACGGCATGAACCTGCTGCCTCATCTGACGTCAGGCTCCGCTCCTGTCTCCCGCACTCTGTACTGGCGCTACAAGGCCAACGCCCAGCGGGCCATTCGCGACGGCGACTTCAAGTTCCTCAAGATTCTCGACAACACGTTTCTCTTCAACGTCGCCGAGGATCCGATGGAGCGCGCGAACCTCAAGGAGAGGCGGAAGGACGTCTACGATCAGCTGGTGGGAAAGTGGCTCGCGTGGAATGCGACGATGCTGCCCGAGGTGGACGAGAGCTCGACGGGCAACTTCACGGGAGCGCAGCTCGCCGATCATATCGGCGCCCAGCCGACCAGCCGCAAGGCCGACAATCCCGGCGCGCCATAGCCGCGGGTGAGGTGTTTCGTTCGAGAGCGGGGCAGGGATCAGGCGCCGAGGAAGCGGTAGGCGCACTCGCAGATGCCGACGAAGCAACCGACGAACACGATCGGCCCGACGAGCACCAGCACCCACGCCCGGCGAGCCAGCCAGCTGAGGCGCGAGGCTCCCAGGAGCACTGCGCTCGGTACGACGATGAACGAAGCGCGCAGAAGCTGATGGCCAAGGCTGGTGGAATCGAGCGTGAAGATCTCCCAGGCGACCAAAGACGCGGCGACGGCCAGCGTCGCGACACTGGATGCGGTGAGGCCCACGCGCCGCCAGCTCAGCAGTGCAACGACCACGGACACCATCACGGCCCAGACGAGGAGGAGGCCCTCAGGGCCGATGTTCAGCACTCTCAAGAGGGACACCGCCATGATTTTGATACTCTGCAATCCTCGTTGCAAATAAGTTTTCCGGAATGAGGCCCGCCCGCATGGAGAACACGGCTCGAACGTAAAACGAAAAACGTCAAACGCAGAATGCCGGCGTATTTCTTCGTTCTACGTTTTGCGTTCTCCGTTCAGGGCGGCGTTTTTTGAGCGCCCTGGCTAGCGGCGCGGCAGCGCGAAGCTGAGAATCAAGTCGCCGCCCCTGCGGCCGCGGTCGCCGCCTCCCGATCCCACGGCAACAAACTGTTCGCCATTGACCATATACATGGACGGCGAGGAAAACACTCCTGCGCCCGTGTTGTATTTCCACAGCAGCGCGCCAGACTTCGCGTCGAACGCCATGAAGTAGCCGGCGATGTTGCTTCCGCTTCCGACGAACACGAGATCGCTGGCTGTCACGACAGGTCCCGCCTGTCCGAAGCCTTCGTAGACTTTCTGCCACACGAGCTCGCCGTTCGTGGGGTCGTACGCCGAAAAGTAACCTTTCGCCGGCGCGCCCCGAGTTGTTGGGATCGTCGATGGCGTTCACGTACAGGTACCCGGTTCGCGGGCTGTAGGCCAGCGGACCGTAATTGGCGCCGCCGCCCTGACCCGGCGTCTGTATCTGATTGCGGCCGAGCGGCGTGAACATCGGGACCGCCGCATACGTCGCGAGGCGTTCGGCCGGAATATCCGTCGCCGTCACCGGGCTCACCGGCGCCATCATTTTTCCAGACGCCGTGAACGGAATCGGCTGCGTCGGCCAGGGCTGCTCGCCGGCACGCTCCGACTTCGTCGGCACCGGCACTTCGTTGATTGGGTGAACCGGTTCACCGGTCTCGCGGTTCAGGATGTACAGGAAGCCGTTCTTGCTTGCCTCGGCCAGCGCCTTCACGCGCCGGCCGCGGACCTGCATGTCGAAAAGAATGGGCTGATTGCCTGAGTCGTAGTCCCAGACGTCGTGGTGGGTCTGCTGGAAGTACCACTTCAGCCGGCCGGTATCGAGCGTCAGCGCGAGGATGGCGTTCGTGAACAGGTTGATCCCCGCGCGCTTCGTGCTGTCGCCGAAGGGGTTGCCGACGGCCACGTAAATCAGGCCGAGCTCGGGATCGATCGACGGCGTCTCCCAGATGCCGCCGCCGTTGCGCTCGCCGCCCACCCAGGTCGGACCCGCGACATCCCAGCCCTGGTCGTTCTTGTCCTGCGGAATCGTGTTGAAGTGCCAGAGCACGGCACCGGTGTTCGCGTTCACCGCGAGCACATGACCGCCGGGTATGTGGCTCTCGCTTCGCGTGCTGCCGATGTAGATGACGCCGTTGTGCACCTGCGGGGCCGTGGTGAACCAGTAACCCAGGCTGATCGCCGCCTGAACGTCGGGAAACCGCTTTCGAATCACGTCCATGATCACGGCTGCCTGGCCGTTCTTCCCGAACGTGGAAACCGGTTTGCCCGTCTTTGCGTCGAGCGCAAACAGAAACGATCCCGCCGCGGTGTACACCACTCCGTTGGCGTAGGCTACGCCGCGGTTCCGGAAGACGTAGCCCTCGCGGCGTCCGCCGCCAATCAGATCCGTGACGTCGTAGCTCCAGAGGAGGTGCCCGTCGGCAGCGTCGAGCGCGTACACGCTGCCGCGCGGGTCGGTCGATGTACATCACGCCGTCCACGACGACCGGTGTGGTCTGGTTGCTGACGCCGTCGATGATGCCGGTACTGGAACAGCCAGCGAGGCGACAGCGTCGCCACGTTGGATCGGGTGATCTGATCCATCGCGCTGTAGCGGCTTCCCGCCAGATCCAGGTTGTGGAGCGCCCAGTTGACCGAGCGCCCGGCTGGCAACGGTGATGCCGGTGATGTTGCGGCCCGCTGCGCCGCGGCCGTCGGCCGCAGATGGCCGCTGCCGAATGCGGCCGCGATCACGACGAAGCCAACCGTGGAACGGCGCAATGTCTGCATGGGTCGCCTCACTCCCGGGCGGCATTCTACCCGCGCATGCGGCAGCCTGCCAGGGCTCAGAGCGCTTCCTGCAAAACGCAGAGATCGCCGAGATCGCAGAGCTTCTCGCTGGTCTGACCACAAGAAAACTCCGCGCTCTCCGCGATCTCTGCGTTGGGCGTGTTTGTTGATCGGCGGGTCCAGCAGAGCGCCGAAAGACGCAGCCCTGAACGTCGAACGCAAAATCTAGAACGAAGAAATACTCAGCGTTCTGCGTCTTGCGTCGACGTTCAGGGTGCGTTCTTCAGCCTGCTAGCGCCTGTCGTCGCGGGCGTAGCGGTTGAATCCATCCCGGTAACCGGATTCGAAGCCCCGCCGGAACCCGCGCTGGTAGGCATCGCGTTCCCAGCCGCCGCCGTAATTGCGCTGGGCGTCGCGATAGGCGCCGTGGCGTTCGGGCGAGAACGAACGGTGATGCCGGGCATCGTTGCGCCCTTCGTCGAGTCCCTGGCGGTAGCCGTTGTCGACGGCACGCCGCTCGAAGTCGGCGCTGACGTAGCTTCCTCGAACCTCATATGCGTGGGTCGTGCACGCGGGTGCGGCGATCATCACGGCGGCGGCAAGCAGCGCCGCCGGCCATGCCCCGCCTGTCTGAAACAAACGCGTCTTGACGTTCATGGCGTCCTCCACTGGGCCTGACGTCCCGGCCCGCAGGTGGAGATTCCAAGCGGTGTGCCAGCGCTGAACTGTCTAATTTCCTAAGGAAACCGAGAGGTGTCGCGGATGAGTGTCCTCGGGCGGAGACGCGCTATTCGGTCCAGATCAGGATCTGTGCATCCCGCGAATCCTTTGAGTCCAGGATCAGGCCGGGGCCGTGCCGTTCGAGATCGTCGACCGTAATGCGGCCGGATTCGAAAGAGAAATCGCTGCCGGACCCGCTGACATTGCCGAGGCGTCCCGAGGGCACGAGCCGCAGCAGCCAGAACGGCAGATCCACGTGGACGAGACGGCCTTCGTGCGCGTCGTAGACGAGGACGCGCATGGTCTGCAGCTCGGTCTTCGGCGCAGCATCACCGCTGCGATGGACGGTCACCCTGTGGTCGAAGTCGCTGCCGCTCATCTCGATCAGGGGCGTCTGGCCGCTGAACCGATCGCGTTGGCGGACGAACTGTTCCTCGGCCGAGATCTTCCCGACCAGTTCGGTCCTGACGTGCTTCGAAACCATGTAGACGCCGCCGGCGACGAGCCCGGCCACCCCGAGCGCGATGCAGAGCACGATACCGAAGATGATCCACAGCCAGGTTCGTTTCGTTGAAGCCATGCAGTGTGTCCCCTACCGGATGAGCCGGCGGGATTCCGCGGCCGTCGTTTCGTCGTTGTCGCTTTCACACAGACGGACCGCGGTTCGCAAATGTTCGTTCGCGGATGCCTGGTTGCCGTTCTTCAGATCCAGTTTGGCCAGCTCGAGGTGCGCGCGGCCGTGAGCCCACGATCGGCCCTCGGACGCCAGCGACTTCTCCAGGTCGGCCCTGGCCTGCGGAATGCGGCCGAGGCCCGCGCGCGCCGTCCCGCGCTTGAGATACCAGAGCGTGTCTTCGCCGAACATGCGGGGGCGCGGGTCGTTCGCGAACATACGCAGGCCGTCGTCGAGATATCGTTCGGCGTCGGCGTTCTTTCCGGCGCGCAGGCTGGTCGATCCGCTTTCGAGCCAGGCCAGGCGATTCTGCGGATACCGCTCGCGGAGAGTCGCCAGGTGCGCCAGCGCCGCGTCGAACTGCTTTTCACGGTTGTAGAGGACGACCAGCGTGAACCGGGCCTCTTCCTGGTTGTCGCCGACGTATGACGCCGCGCCTTCGACGAGCCGCAGGCCCTGTTCCCGCCCTCCGCCGAATCCGACCATATACGCGGCCCATCGCAACGGCATCGCGAGCGACGCGACGATGTAGCGATACGTTCCAACGATGAGGCCCGCGTCCTTGCGAGAGGCGTCCAGGTTCAGCACTTTCTCGTGTTCGTCGTACGCTTCGCGGGCCGCCCTGAACGCTCCCATGTTGCTGGAGTCGACCGTGGCGGTGTACGACGCGCGAAGCCCCATGGCGGCCCCGACTTCGTAGTGAGCGTCGGCGTCGCGAGGGTTCGCGCTGAGGCGCTCGCGGGCGAGCGACAGCGCACGGCCGAGCGCGTCGTTGAACGCCGCGACCGTCTCGGGCGGCGGCGGCGGGAAAGCGGCCTTCGTCCGCGCCACGCCGCCCATGTAATCGTCGACCGTCATGTTGCCGCGCCGGAACGTAATGCTCAGCCACAGGGCGCTGGCCAGGCCCCGATAGGCGCCGGCGTCCCGCGGGTCCGCGGCGACGGCCTGCTGGTAGAAGTCCTGTGCGCGATCGCGATCCAGGTTATACAGAGCCTTCGAGGCCTGGGCCCGCAGCGCCACCGATTCGCGGTTGGCGAACCCGCTGGCCGGGACCCCGGCGACCATCAGCGTCAGCGACAGCGCGGTGACGGTTTTCCGTGGGCGCACACCTCGATCTTACGCCCCCTTCGCCCTTGCACGAGCTTGTACCTTCTGCATACAATTGCCCGTTACAGTCGCCAAGATTGGGTGCCGCCCGCCACTTCCCAGGGGCAGATGCGCCCAGAGCGTTCCATGAAGGAGTCCGACGTTGGATAAGGTCGAAACGGGGACGGCGCACGGTCACGGACACGCGCACGACCACGCTCATGAGGAGCTGGGGTTCTGGCGCAAGTACGTGTTTTCCGTGGACCACAAGGTCATCGGCATTCAGTACGCCATCACCGGTCTCCTGTTTCTCCTCTTCGGCTTCTGCCTCATGATGCTGATGCGGTTTCAGCTGGCCTACCCCGGCCATCCGATTCCCCTCATTGGCGGGTGGTTCGGCGTGGACAAAGCGCCGGGCGGCATCATGTTGCCCGAGTTCTACAACCAGCTCGGCGCGATGCACGGCACGATCATGGTGTTCCTCGGCGTCGTGCCGCTGGCCGTGGGCGGCTTCGGCAACTTCGTGATGCCCCTCCAGATCGGCGCGCCCGACATGGCGTTCCCCAAGCTCAACATGATGAGCTACTGGGTGTACTTCCTCGGCGGCGTGATGATGCTGGCCAGCTTCTTCCTGCCGGGCGGCGCCGCGCAGTCGGGCTGGACGTCGTATCCTCCGCTTTCCGATCATCGCCACCATCTGGCCAGACAGGCTGGCTCGTCGGCATGATCTTCCTGATCACGTCGTCGCTCCTCGGGTCGATCAATTTCATCGTCACGATCGTGCAGCTGCGGGCGAAGGGCCTGAGTTACATGCGCCTGCCGTTCTTCGTCTGGGCGCAGTTCGTGACCTCGTTCCTGCTGCTGCTGGCGTTTCCCCCGCTCGAAGCCGCCGGCGTCCTGCAGTTGATGGATCGGCTGGCGGGCACGAGCTTCTTCATGCCGAGCGGTCTGGTCGTGAGCGGGCGGCCGCTCACGGTCACCGGTGGCGGCAACCCGCTGCTCTGGCAGCACCTGTTCTGGTTCCTCGCGCATCCCGAGGTGTACGTCCTCATTCTTCCGGCGATGGGCATCGTTTCCGAGGTGATCGCGAACAACACGCGCAAGCCGCTCTGGGGCTATCGGGCGCTGGTCTATTCGATCATCTTCCTGGGCTTCATGTCGTTCATCGTGTGGGCGCACCACATGTTCATGACCGGCATGGGCACGAGCATCAGCGCGTTCTTCCAGGTCACGACGATGATCATCTCGATTCCATCGGTCGTGATCCTGACCGCGCTGCTGCTGTCGCTCTGGGGAGCGTCGATCCGCTTCACGACGCCGATGCTGTTCGCGCTCGCGTTCCTGCCGATGTTCGGCATCGGCGGCCTCACCGGGCTGCCGCTCGGCCTCGCGCCGTCAGACATCCACCTGCACGACACCTACTATGTGATCGGGCACTTCCACTACGTCGTGGCCCCGGGAACGATCTTCGCGCTGTTTGCCGGCGTGTATTACTGGTTCCCGAAAGCGACCGGCCGGAAGATGAACGATCTCCTCGGGAAGATTCATTTCTGGGGTTCCTTCATCTGCATCAACCTGGTCTTCATGCCGATGTTCATCCAGGGCCTCGGCGGGATGAACCGGCGGATGTACGACGGCGGCATGCAGTACGCCCACAACGCGGGCCTGCTCAAGTGGAACATCGTGATCGGCTTCGCGGCGTGGGGCCTCGGGCTGTTCCAGCTCCCGTTCATCTTCAACTTCTTCTCGAGCATCAAGTGGGGCACCGTCGTCGATCGCAATCCGTGGGAAGCGACGACGCTCGAGTGGTCGGCCCCGTCGCCGCCCGGGCACGGCAACTTCGTGACCGAGCCGGTCGTGTATCGCGGGCCGTACCAGTACAGCGTGCCGGGCGCCGCAAGCGACTTCACGCCCCAATTCGAACCGAAAGGCGCGTAGCCGGGGAAGACCGGGCACCCGGATAAAAACATGGAAATCCCGTATACAGTCGAACCGCGGCCGGATTCCGGCCTTGCCAATGGCAAGCTGGGCATCTGGTTGTTCCTCGCGTCGGAAGTCATGCTGTTCGGCGCGCTCTTTTCCACGTACATCCTGCTGAGGGTCGGCGCGACCGAGTGGCCGCACGGCGAGCTGAGCATCAAGCTCGGCGCAATCAACACGGTCATCCTCATCTGCTCGTCGGTGACGATGGTGATGTCGTGGGCCTCGCTGAAGCTGAACAACTTCAGCAAGAGCCGCATGTATCTGCTGATCACGATCGTGCTGGCCGCCATCTTTCTCGTGAACAAGTATTTCGAGTACGCGGATCACTTCGCGAGAGGCGAAGGACCGTGGCACAGCACGTTCCTCGCGATCTACTTCACGCTGACCGGACTGCACGGGCTGCACATCATCGGCGGGATCGTGGTGATGCTGTATTTGTTGGGTCCGGGGGCCGGTTTGTGGAAGAAGCATCCGGAACAGTACGCGAACCGGATCGAGTACACGGGGCTCTACTGGCACTTCGTGGACCTCGTCTGGATTTTCCTGTTTCCCGTGCTGTACCTGCTGTAGGAGCCTTCGCATGCATGCCGATCAGGAAGCCATCAAGAAGAGCATTCGCAGCTACATGGTCGTCGGCGCCCTGCTGCTGGTGTTCACGGGCGTCACCGTCGCCGCCAACCAGTTCCACCTCGCGGTCCCGGCGGCCATCACCGTGGCACTCATCATCGCGACGATCAAGGGTTCGATGGTGGCGAGCGTGTTCATGCACCTCAGCCACGAGAAGAAGTGGATTTACGGAGCGCTGCTGCTGACGGTCGTCTTCTTTGTCGTCCTGCTGTTCCTCCCGCTGCTGACGGTTGCAGGCGGTATCGGCACACCGACCGGCCAGCCCGCACATGCCGAGGCGCACGAGGCGCGCTGACATGTCGCTCAAGGCCTTTCACGTCGTGTTCATCTCCGCCTCCGGCCTGCTGGCAGCGTTCTGCGCGGCCTGGGCGGTGAATCAGTACCGCGCCGACCCGTCGGGCGTCTACCTGGCGGGCGCGGTCGTATCGGTCGCGTCCGTCGCCGCGCTGGCCGTGTATGCCACGATGTTCCAGCGGAAGACGAGGAACCTGTGAGGATGCGCAACGGACTGCTGATGGCGTTGATGCTGTCTGTGCCGCGCGTGGCGCTGGCCTGCCCCGTGTGCTTTGGCCAGAGCGATTCGCCGATGGCGCAGGGCGTCAACATGGGGATCTTTTTCCTGCTCGGCGTGGTCGGCTGCGTGCTGGCCGCGTTTGCGGTGTTTTTCGTGTATCTCGCCCGGCGGTCGCGGATGCTCGCCGACGATGGCGCTTAGAGGATATCCATGCTGAATTGGTTGGGGATGCCGCCGGCGGCGTCGGCGCACGCCGGTGAAATCGACCAGATGATGGTGCTCGTGCACTGGCTCATGCTGGTGCTGTTCGTCGGCTGGGGCGCGTTCTTCCTCTACGTCCTGGTGAGGTTCCGCCGCGGCGCGAACCCCAAGGCCAATTACCTGGGCGCCAAGGGCAAGCTCTCAAAAGGCCTCGAAGTGGCCGTCGCCGTCGTCGAAGTCGTGCTGCTCGTGTTCTACGCGATCCCCGCGTGGGCGAGGCGCGTGCAGAATCTTCCCTCGGAAAGCGAAGCCGTGGTCGTCCGTGTCGTCGGACAGCAGTTTGCCTGGGAAGTGCACTATCCCGGACCGGACGGCAAGTTCGGACGGACCGACGTCAAGCTCGTGTCCGCGGACAATCCGCTGGGCCTGGATCGCAGCGACCCGGACGCCAAGGACGACTTCAATTCCGAGAACCAGATGCACGTCCAGGTCAATCGTCCCGTGCTGGTGCACCTGTCGAGCAAGGACGTCATTCACAGCTTCGGCCTGTACGAGATGCGCGTGAAGCAGGACGCAGTTCCCGGGCTGCAGATCCCGGTGTGGTTCATTCCGACGGTCAGCACCGCGGAGATGCGCGCGCGAACGGGCAAGGCCGACTTCGATTACGAGATCGCCTGCTCGCAGCTGTGCGGTCTCGGCCACTTCCGCATGCGGGGCTTTCTCGTCGTGGACAGCGCCGACGACTATCAGAAATTTATTGCCGACCAGGAGAAGGAACTCAACAAGTAGCGCGGCCTTCCGGCGCTCCTCACCCGGCGTTCCTCACCCTTCGAGGAATTGGCGGGTGAGGCGTTCCAGCAGCTGGGGGAGCGTCTCGCCGTTCAGCACGAACGCCCCGGCCGCCGGTTCCCACGACAGCTTATAGCCTCTGGCCATCGCCGACACCCAGATCTGCCGAACGGGCGCGTTGGGACTGACGACGAACCTGGCTTCCGAGGGCTCCTCGAACATGAGGTTCAGCGTGCCATCGGAGAACTCGACCTCGAAGCCTTCCTGATCGGACAGCGGCAGCATCGCGCGCCGCGCCTGTTCGAGCGCTTCGTCGCTCCTGACACGGAAATCCTGGTCGGTGAGAGTCATTCCGCGCCTCAGGCGGCAGGCTTGTCGGTGCCCGCGAGATAGCTGCGGCGCGCGCGGGCGTTCATGCCCGGTTTCTTCACGCGCACGCTCAGCTTGTGAATCTTGCCGTCGAGCATGGCCGGCGTGAAGGCGAGCAGCGTACTGGCTGTGCAGCTCCTGGGCCACGCGCGTGAACGTGGAGGAGAGCTCGCTTGTCTTGGTCAGCTCGAAATAGCCGCCGCCCGTCTCGTCGGCGACCTTCCGCAGCCCCTTGTCGGGTTTCGTGCGGACGATGGGCGGTTGAGGTAACTGGCTCTCGAGTCCGATCGCGTAAATCATCACCTCGTCGGCGCGCGCGCGATCGATGACCTTGCCCAGGCTGCTGTTGTGGCTCTCGGTGTCGTCGCCGTCCGTGAAGACGAGGATGACCTTTCGTCCGTCGATGTCTTTCAGTTCATCCAGGCTCGCGCCGAGCGCATCCCAGAGGCGCGTGCCGTTGCCGTAGTCCATGTTCCTGATGTCGGTGGCCAGCTGATCGCGGTCGTTCATGAACCGCGAGTTGAATTGAATCTTGTCGTTGAAGGCGCCGATCCGCGCGGAATCGGCCGGCAGCAGCCGGGCGACGAACTCTTCGGCGGCCTGCTTGAGCAGGTTGATCGTCAGCGTCATGCTGCCGCTCGTATCGAGCATGACCACGACCGAAATCGGCTGGATCTTGTTCTCGAAGAGAATCAGCGGCTGCGGCTTCTCGTTGTCGAGCACTTCGAAGTCGTCCTGCACGAGGTCGGGGACGAGACGTTTTTGCGCGTCGGTCACCGTGGTGAACACCGAGACGACCTGCGTTCCGGATTTGAACGTCGGCTGCTGCGCGGCGACCATCGCCACGCTCAGGCAGAAGGGGAGCGCGAGTGCCACCCGGAGCCTTGTGTTTCGCATGCCCTCAGCTTATCGCAAGGCAGCGTGGTTGCCGGCGGGTGACATGCGGGCGGGAGCACGGACCAGCTATTGGAGACTTGACCGGTCGGATTTGCAGGAAGTAAACTCTGGGAAGACATTCTGAGACTGAGTCTCAGTTCCAGGGTACTCGACATGCTGCAGGCGTTCGTCATCACGCTCCGCGAGGGACTCGAAGCCTTTCTGATCGTCGCCATCAGCCTCGCGTACTTGCGCAGAAGCGGGCGCGGCGACCTCGCCAAAGCGGTTCACTGGGGCATTCTCGCCGCTGTCGTCGTCAGCGCGGGCGGCGGTTACTTCCTCTACAGCGCCGCCAACCAGGAGTGGCTGGACGGCCCCCTGGCGCTCGTGGCGGCCATCTCCGTCGCGTCGCTCACCTTCCATATGTGGCGCACCGGCCGGCGGATGAAGGGCGAGATCGAGCAGCACCTGCAGTCGAGAGCGCTCCGGACAGGCCTCGGCGCACTGGTGGGCGTGTTCCTGTTTACGCTGCTCATGATCGGCCGCGAGGGGATCGAAACCGCGCTCCTGCTCCTCCAGGTCCGACAGACGCTCAACCTCGCCGTCGGCGCGGCGGCCGGCGTGGCGGCGGCGGCGTTCGTGGCGTGGCTCTGGTCCCGGTACGGCCACCGCGTGAACCTTGGACTGTTCTTTCAGGTCACGGCCATCTTCCTGTTCGTGTTCGTGGTGCAGCTCTTCATTCAGAGCGTCCACGAGATGTCCGAGCAGGGCTATCTGCCCTACAGCCAGTTCATCCATGCTGCAACCGAGTCGTGGGGGCCGGACAGCGTCTTCGGCCACATGCTGACCTATCTGCTCGTCATCCTGCCGCTCGGGTGGCTTCTGGTGGCCCGGGGCGGGTCCGGGCTCCGCTCCGTCGAGGCCAAGGTCCGGTAAGATTCCGGGCGTGAGCAAGCCGCCCACCATTGCCGACCTCACCTGGATCGGCGGTCTGAGGTTCTCCGGGGTTTCCGGCGTCACCTCCATGATCATCGACGGCGACAGCACGGCCGGGCCGTCGCCGGTTCAGGCGCTCGCGTTCGCGCTGGCGGGCTGCATGGCCACCGACGTCATCTTCATCCTCAACAAGGGCCGCCATCCCGTTCGCGCGCTTCGGGCGCATCTGACCGCCCACCGTGCCCAGGAGGATCCGCATCGATTCCTGAAGGTCGATCTCCGGTTCGACGTCGAGGGCGCCGTTCCCAGGGACGCGGTCGAGCGGGCGATTGCGCTGTCGCACGATAAGTACTGCTCCGTCTGGCATAGTCTGAACCACGACATCGACTTTCAGGTGACGTGTGACATCCGCCCCGAAGCGTCCTAGGCTCGCCTACATCGACTGGGCGCGCGGGATCGCGGTGCTCCTGATGATCGAAGCCCACGCGGTAGACGCGTGGACCAGCCTCGCGGAGCGCCGGTCGACGGCCTATCGCGACGCGATCGTGCTCGGCGGATTTGCCGCGCCGCTGTTTCTGTGGCTCGCCGGCCTGGGCGTGGTGCTCGCGGCCACCGCGACGCTGAGACGCGGCGGAAGCCGGCGCGAGGCCACCGCGGCCGTCTGCCGCCGGGGCCTCGAGATTTTCGTGCTGGCGTTTCTCTTCCGCCTCCAGGCCTTCATCGTCAGCCCGGGCGGCCATCCGATCACGCTCTTTCGCGTGGACATCCTGAACATCATGGGACCGGCCATCATTGCCGCGGGCCTTGTGTGGGCGCTCGCCGAATCGCCGCTGATCGTGGCCGCCCTGTACGCGGCCCTGACGCTGTGTGTCGCCATGGCAACGCCGATCGTCCGCACGCTGGGCGCCCTGGACGTGTTGCCGATGTGGATGCAGTGGTACATCCGGCCGGCAGGGGAGTACACGACGTTTACGGTGTTTCCGTGGGCGGGATTCGTGTTCGCCGGCGCAGCGGTGGGAGTCGTGCTCTCGTCGGCGCGGATGAGCCGGCATCGTGTCCACGCGGCCTTCGGCGCGGCCGGGCTGATGCTGGTGTGGATCGGTTTCTATACCGCGTCACTTCCCGCGATTTACCGCGAGTCGTCTTTCTGGACAAGCTCGCCGACGTACTTCTCCATTCGACTGGGCGTGATCCTGGCTGCATTCGGGGCCCTGTACGCCATCGAGCAGGTGGCCAACCGGTACGCGGTGGCGTTCCCCGGGCTCGAGCTGTTCGGGCGGCGATCGCTGTTCGTGTACTGGATCCACGTCGAGCTCGTCTATGGATACGCGACGTGGCCGATTCACCGGCGGCTGCCGATGTGGGGGGTGGGACTGGCCTACGTGGTGTTCGCCGCGTCGATGTACTGGGCGGCCGTCGCGTTCGATCGCTGGAGGGTCAGGAGGCCGCAAATTACTTTGCATGGAAAAGTTCAGACGGCGTGATCCCGGGCGGCTTGCCAGTGAAGTTGAGCGGAACTGCACCGATTTGGTAATTGACCTAAACTGGCATATTGTTCTGTAACTACTGGATATACTAGCCTTAGGTAGCGCACGCGCAGCCACGGACGGGCCTCGAGACGGCGAAAAAACCGTTGAGATGCCGTGCTTTCGGTCGGTACAATTCGCCTCTTACCTATGATCAACGTTGCCGCCATCCGCATGCAGCAGTTCGGGGTGCAGTTCTATCAGGCATCCCTGACCGCGAGTGACATCGACAAGCTCGTTCGGTTCGAGGTCCTGAACTACGGCGACAACTCGCAGCCGCCCGTGCGCGGCGGCAAGCAGCGGCCCGTACCGGGCGCGGTCCCGTCGAAAGTGAACTGGGACCTGCTCGAACGCCGTATCGCGTCGAGCGAGAAGGCGTATCAGCGGCAGATCATCCGCCGCAAGATCGACGAGCTCGTGCAGTACTACGAGCAGTGCCGCCAGGCCCGCGACCTGCCGTCGATTCCGGGCGCGGTCATCATCTCCTGCGACGAGAAGCTCTCGTTTCAAGCCGCGGGCGACGACTCACGCCTCGGCATCCTGAAAGTCCCTGAGCGCGAAGGGATTCTGCGCGCCATCGACGGCCAGCACCGGCTGCTCGCGCTGCATGCGGACATCGACCGGTTTGCGGGCGAGGACTTCAGCGTGCCGGCGATCATCTTCGATCGCCTGCCCGAGGATCACGTCGTCCAGATGTTCGTGACCATCAACGCGAAGCACACCCGGCTGAACGCCTCCCATCTGGTGAGCCTCTCCGGCCGCCAGCTGTATCGCGACGAGAATCTGGCGACGGCCCATGACGTCGTGCGGGCGCTCAACGACCGCGAGGATTCGCCGTTGTACGACGAGATCAAGCTGCTGGGCGTCGGCCGCGGCCGCGTGGCGCAGGCGCCGCTCGCACAAGAGCTGAAGAAGCTGTTTTCGTCGGATGCGTTCACGCCGCGGCGCGGCGGGGATCCGCACGAGGACGCGAAGAAGTTTTTCGTCAACTACTTCAAGCAGATCGCCCTCGTCTTCGGCGGCGCGTGGAATGGCCGCAAGTACAGCATCCGCTCGGCCTCGGCGCTGCGGGCGTTCATCCGCGTGGCGCCCGACGTCGCCCGGCGGCTCGATCAGGAGCACGCCGATCGCACGGACTTCCGTGCCATTGGCCGCGTGATTGCTCCGTGGGGCCGCCGCATCGGCGACCTCCGGTTCGAATCCGATGGCGCGTGGAAACGGGCCGGGACGACCGTCGACTCGCTGGCGAAGGAGTTGCGGCTGGCGCTTCAGTATCCGGAGGGGGCCTCGGTCTAAGTGACTCTACTGATTACCGGCGGGGCAGGCTTCATCGGGTCCAATCTCGTCTATCACGCCCTCGAACACTCGACCGACCGGCTCGTTATCGTCGACAAGCTCACGTACGCGGGGAGCCTGCTCAACCTCGAAGGCGGCGCTCGCCAACTCGCGCGTGACGTTTGTCGAGGCCGACATCGCGAATCACGAGGCCATGACGCGCGTGTTCGCGGACGTCCAGCCTTCGGCCGTGCTGAACCTGGCCGCCGAAACCCACGTCGACCGCTCCATCGACACGCCGCGGCCCTTCATCGACACGAACATCGTCGGCACGTTCGTGCTCCTCGAGACCGCACGCGGATTCGTGGCGGGCCTTCCCGCGTCGGCACGAGAGGGGTTCCGCTTCCTCCACGTCTCCACGGACGAGGTCTACGGGACGCTGGGGGCTTCAGGCCTTTTCAGCGAGGAAACGCCATACGCGCCGAACTCGCCCTATGCGGCCAGCAAGGCGTCCGCCGATCACATCGTGCGGTCCTACTTCCACACGTTTCAGCTGCCGGTGCTGATTACGAATTGCTCGAACAACTACGGTCCGCGGCAGTTTCCGGAGAAGCTGATCCCGCTGGTCATGCTGAACGCGCTCGAAGGGCGGCAGCTGCCGATTTACGGCGACGGCGGCAACGTCCGCGACTGGCTGCATGTCGACGATCACTGCGCCGGCATTCTCCAGGTGCTGCGCACCGGCCGGCTGGGAGAGAAATACAACATCGGCGGCAACAGCGAGCGAAGCAACCTCCAGGTCGTGGATTTGATCTGCGACGCGCTCGAAGAGCGCCGGCCCGCGGCCAAAAACGCCGCTCTTGCGGGCCAGCAGGTGACGAGCTACCGGGCCCTGAAGAAGTTCGTCCCCGACCGTCCCGGTCACGATCGCCGGTATGCGATCGACGCGACGAAGATTCAGAAGGAGCTTGGGTGGCAGCCGAGCCATACGTTCGAGGCCGGCCTCCGCGAAACCGTCGGCTGGTATCTCGATCACCTCGACTGGTGCGAAGCCATCCAGAAGGGCCGCTACGATCGCGGACGACTGGGGTTGGGCAATTGACGCGCGCAGCTGTTCATCACGAAGCCACGAAGCCCACGAAAACACACAAAACCAGTTCGTGTACCAAAGAGGCTTCGTGTTCTTCGTGCCTTCGTGATGAAGAGTCGTTGATGTTGAAGGGGATCATCCTCGCCGGCGGATCGGGATCGCGGCTGCACCCGCTGACGCGCGCCGTCAGCAAGCAGCTCATGCCGATCTACAGCAAGCCGATGGTGTACTACCCGCTGTCGACGCTGATGCTGGCCGGGATCCGGCAGATCCTCATCATCACGACGCCGCACGAACAGGACGGCTTCAGACGCCTGCTCGGCGACGGATCCGACATCGGTCTGCAGATCGAATACGCGGCGCAGCCGAGCCCGGACGGGCTCGCGCAGGCGTTCATCATCGGCCGCGCGTTCAT
This sequence comes from uncultured Acidobacteriota bacterium, assembly GCA_963729215.1. Taxonomy (GTDB): domain Bacteria; phylum Acidobacteriota; class Vicinamibacteria; order Vicinamibacterales; family CAVVIG01; genus CAVQJU01. The sequence continues at coordinate 589,330 of CAVSND010000023.1, forward strand.
CGGCGGCGATCGCGTGGCACTCGCGCTCGGGGACAACGTGTTCTACGGCGCGGGCTTCGCCGACTATCTGCGTAGCGCCGCGATGCGCGAATCCGGCGCCACCGTGTTCGGCTACAAGGTGCGCGATCCCGAACGCTACGGCGTGGTCGAGCTCGACGCCACGGGCCGGGCGATCAGTCTCGAAGAGAAGCCGGCAAAGCCGCGGTCCACGCTCGCTGTGACGGGTCTGTACTTCTACGACAACCAGGTCGTGGACATCGCCGCGAATCTCAAGCCCTCGCCTCGAGGCGAGCTCGAGATCACCGACGTCAACCGCGCGTACCTCGATCGCGGCCAGTTGCATGTCGAACGGCTGACCCGCGGCACGGCGTGGCTCGATACCGGCACGCACGAGTCGCTGATGCAGGCCTCCAATTACATCCAGGCGATCGAAGAACGGCAGGGATTGATGGTCGCCTGCCTCGAAGAGATCGCGTTCCGCATGGGCTACATCACCGCCGCGGATCTGGCGAAGCTCGCGAAATCGATGGGATCGAGCACGTACGGCCAGTATCTGCTCCGCATCCTCGAGCAGGAAGCCTGACTCATGCGGCTTCCGCCAACGGAGATCCCGGGCGTCGTCATCATCGAGCCCGACGTGTACCGGGACCAGCGCGGTTTCTTCCTCGAGACGTATCACGCCGAAAAGTATCGCGAGGCGGGCATTCCGGGGCCCTTCGTGCAGGACAACCACTCGCGGTCCCTCAAGGGCACGCTGCGCGGGCTGCACCTCCAGGTCCAGCGTCCGCAAGGCAAGCTGGTGCGGGTCATCGAGGGCGAGATCTTCGACGTCGCCGTGGACGTGCGCCGCGGCTCCCCGACGTTCGGCAAGTGGATGGGCGTCACGCTGTCGGCGGAGAACTTCCGCCAGTGCTACCTGCCGGCGGGTTTTGCACACGGCTTCGCAGTCGTCAGCGAAGTTGCCCAGGTCGAGTACAAGTGCACCGACCTGTACGATCCCAAGAGCGAGCTGGGCATCGCATGGAATGACCCCGCCATAGGGATCGCGTGGCCCGTCAGCGATCCCCTGCTGTCGGACCGCGACACGCGCCACCTGACGCTGTCCGCCGTCATGCAGCGCCTGCCCGTGTTTGCGCCAAACACAAATCTGTAGCTGCCCCGACAAAGTTGTACGCGCGGCGCGCCCGAAGGGGCGCGACCCGGCCATTTTCCCAATGTTCTCGACAGGCACGGCGCTTGCGGTAACTGAAGGCAGGTCGCTGGTCTGATTACGGCAGGGCGCCGTGAATGCTGGGGGAGCCAGACCAACGGAGCAGAGGGGCATCGCATACTGCGATGCCCTTTTGTTTTGTACACTGGCGCCGTTGCGCATCGACCTCAACGCGGACGTCGGCGAAGCCTTCGGCGCCTACCCGCACCGGGCGGGGCGCCTGATCCGACGCAGGCCTGCTGAGGTGTGTGACCTCGGCCAACGTGGCAGCCGGTTTCCACGCCGGCGATCCATCCGTGCATTCGCGGCACGATCCGCGCTCGCCAAATCTGGCGGTGCGGCCGTCGGCGCCCATCCCGGTTTTCCCGATCTCGTGGGATTCGGACGGCGGGAGATGATCGTGACGCCCGAGGACGCCGAAAATTTCGTGCTCTATCAAATCGCCGCGGTCGCGGGTATGGCCTCGGCCGAGGGCCTCAGGCTCCAGCATGTGAAACCCCACGGCGCCCTCTTCAATATGGCTGCCCGGGACGCCGGACTGGCCGGGGCCATCGCCCGGGCCACGGCCGCCTTCGATCGGTCGCTCATTCTCTTCGGGCTGCCGGGTTCGGAGATCCTGAAGGCAGGGCGCGCAGCCGGGCTTCGCGTCGCCGCCGAGGCGTTTGCCGATCGCGCGTATGCGTCCGACGGGTCGCTTGTACCGCGGACGCGTCCGGGCGCCGTGATTCACGATCCCGCTGTGGTGGTCTCGCGAGCGATCCGGATGGCGACGGAAAAGGTCGTGATCGCGATCGACGGCTCGACGATCGGCCTCGAGGTCGAGACGATCTGCGTCCACGGCGACACGCCCGGCGCCGAGGATCTCGCCGCCAGGCTCCGCGCGGGCCTCGAGGGGGCCGGCGTTGCCGTCAAGGCGATTGGGGCGGCTTGATCTCGTCCTTCAGCGCCCGCCGCAGCACTTTCCCGACCATCGTCTTCGGCAGCGACTCGCGGAATTCCACGCGCGCCGGAACTTTGTAGGCCGCGAGCCGTTCACGGCAGTAACTGCGCAGGTCCTGCTCGCTCGCGCGCTCGCCCGATCGGAGGACCACCCATGCGTAGACGACCTCGCCCTTGACCGGATCCGACGTGCCGGCCACACCGACCTCGGCGACGGCGGGGTGTGTCGCCAGCGCTTCCTCGATTTCACGCGGCCACACCTGGAAGCCGCTCGTCTTGATCATGTCTTTCTTGCGATCCACGATGAACAGGTAGCCGTCTTCGTCCAGGTAGCCGAGATCGCCCGTGTGCAGCCACTGCCTGGCGCCTGCGCCATCGCGATAGTCGCGCAGGACGACCGAGGTTTCACCGGGCTGGTTCCAGTACCCGGCCATCAACTGCAGTCCGGTGATGCAGATTTCACCGACTTCCCCTGCGGGAAGCAGACGCGTGGCCTCGTCTGCGTCGCAGATGCGAACGGCGACATCGGGAAGCGGCATGCCAACCGATCCCTGTTTATTGGGTCCCTGCGCGGGGTTGACACACAGCGCCATCATGGCTTCGGTCAGCGAGTACCCCTCGACAATGCGGCCGCCGGTGAGCGCTTCGAACCGCCGCTTGGTCTCCGACATGAGCGCGGCCGCTCCCGAGAAACAGATCCGGATCGACGAGAAATCGACCTTGCCTCGCTGGACGTCCGGGTGATTCAGGAACGCGATGAACAGCGTCGGGACGCCGCAGAGAAACGTCGGCTTGACCCGTTTGATCGTCGCGAAGACGTCCTGCAGATCGCGGGGATTCGGCACGAGCGCCAGCGTGCCGCCGCTGACGAACGCCAGCGACTGGATACCGACGTTCGCGTAGACGTGAAAGAGAGGGAGCGGGACCAGGTAGACATCCTGGTCGCCGCTCAATACCGACGCGTTCCACGCCTTGATTTGCAATCCCGTCAACGTGTACGCGCCGTGCGTGCCGAGTGCGGCCTTGGCCGTGCCAGTGGTTCCGCCGCTCATCAGCAGCACCGCCGGATCCCCTGGCGCGAGCGCTTCCGGCTTCACGCTGTCCCGCTCGTGCCGGCGAAGCAGCGTCTCCAGATCGTGATCGCCTTTGGCGAGCGTCACTCGATCGCCGCTCTTCGCCTCGCGAAGCAGCGTGAAGAGCATCTTCAGAAGGGGCGGGAAGTATTCCTTGATGTTGGTGGCGATGACCTGGCGTATCTGTGTTCGCGGCTGGACGCGCTTCACCTGCGAGTAGAACCGGGTCAGCGTGACGACGACCGTTGCACCCTGCTCGCGGAGCGCCGCCTCGACTTCGGCGTCCGCATAAATCGGATTGAGCGGCGCCACGATGGCCCCGACCTTCCACGCGCCGAGCTCGGCGATGAAGAATTGCGGACAGTTCGGCAGCAACAGCGCGACGCGGTCACCTCGAACGACGCCAAGCGACGAGAACGCCGCCGCGCAGGCTGTGCTCAGGCGTTCGAGCGATCCGTAGCTGACGGTCGATCCCTTGAAGAGCAGCGCGGGATGGTCGGGCCGCTCGCGCGCGATGTCGGCGACGAAGTCGAGCAGCGTCCGGCTGGGGTAGGGGGCGAGCGTGGCGGGGACGCCGGAGTCGTAGTGGCCGAGCCACGGGGTCTCGTTCATCCGGGCGCGATTATACGCGGCCGGGGGCGAGCAGCATCAGGAGCAGCGCCTTCTGACAGTGCAGGCGGTTTTCGGCCTGGTCGAACACGACAGCAGAGGGCGATTCGAAGACCTCGGCCGTGACCTCCTCGCCGCGGTGCGCGGGAAGGCAGTGCATGAAGAGGGCGCCCGGTTTGGCCTGCGCCATCAACGGTTCGTTGACCTGATAGGCCGCAAAGACCTGCCGCCGGACCGCAGCCTCGGATTCCTGCCCCATCGACGTCCAGGTGTCCGTGTACACGGCGTCGACGTCGGCGACCGCGTCAGCCGCATCGCTGAACAACCGCAGCCGCGCACCGTGCCTGGCGACAGCGGTGGCCTGCTGCACGACCGCGTGCGGCAGCGCGTATCCGTCCGGGCTCGCGACGTGGACGTTCACGCCGAGCATCGCCGCCGCGTGGGCGAACGACGCCGCGACGTTGTTGCCGTCGCCGACGAACGCGACAGTGCGGCCTCGCACGAACCCCCAATGCTCCTGCAGCGTGAGGAAGTCGGCCACGGCCTGGCACGGGTGCTGTTCGTCGGTCAGCGCGTTGATGACGCTCAGCCGGCGCGTCGCCCCGGCAAACTGCTCGATCAACCGCTGCGAATACGTCCGGATGACGACGGCGTGGACCCAGCGTTCGAGGTTGCGCGCGACGTCGGTGACGTCCTCGCGCTGGCCGAGCGTTTCAGCCGACTGCAGCATGAACGTCTCGCCCCCGAGCTCGCGCACGGCGATCTCGAACGTCGTGCGCGTCCGCAGCGAGGGTTTTTCGAAGAGCAGGGCGACGTGCCGGCCGTCGAGCGCGTCGGCTGTAGGCGCCTGCCTGCCGAGCGAGCGTTCCGCCTTCAGGCGCGCGCTGAGCTCGAGACATCGTTCGAGATCGCTGGCGTCGAAGTCGAGAATCGACAGGAAGTCCTTGCGGGTCGTCGTCGCTCCAGCCATGGTCAGGTCCGGTAGTCCGCGTTGATCCGCACGTACTCGGCGCTCAAGTCGCAGGTCCAGACGGTGGACGCGGCGCTGCCCGAACCGAGATCGACGGATACCGTGAGTTCTTTTCCCTGAAGGTAGGCAGCCGCCTCAGGCGCGCACTCGTCGTGGGGCCGCCCGTGGTCGAACAGCACAATCGATCCGATGGTGACCACCGCGCGGCTCAACTCGAACGCGACGCCCGCCCGGCCCGCGACCGCAATCAGCCGTCCCCAGTTGGGATCGCCGCCGTGGATCGCCGTTTTGACCAGCGGCGAGTTGGCAATCGCCTTGGCCGCCGTACGCGCCTCGGCTTCGGACGCGGCGCCAGTGACATTCACCGTGACCAGCTTCGTCGCGCCCTCGCCGCCCCGCACGATCCCCAGCGCGAGCTCCTTGCACACCGCGGTCAGCCCGTTCAGGAACGCGTCGTACGAGGCCTCGTCGACGATCGCGCCGCTGCTTCCGTTCGCGAGCAGCATGACCGTGTCGTTGGTCGAGCATTCGCCGTCCACCGTGATGGCGTTGAAGGTCGTGTTGACGGCGGCGCGCAGCGCGCGCTGCAGCAGCGGCGCCGGCACGGAAGCGTCCGTCGTCACAAATCCCAGCATGGTCGCCATCATCGGCTCGATCATGCCCGAACCCTTGCACATGCCGCCGATGATGGCTTCGCGTCCATCGATCACCACGCGAGCGGCCGCTTCTTTCGGGAACGGATCGGTCGTCATGATCGCGCGGGCGGCTGCCGGGCCCTGATCGTGTCCGAGCGCGGCGAACGCGCGCGGCAGTGCGCTCCTGATCTTGTCCATCGGCAGGCCGACGCCGATGACCCCTGTGGACGCAACCAGCACCTGGCTGGCGTCGCATGCGACCAGGCGCGCCGTTTCGGACGCCATATCCCGGGCGTTGCTCATCCCCTCGTCGCCGGTACACGCGTTCGCGCAGCCGGCGTTGACGATGACGGCGCGCACAAGGCCGTTCGAGCGGGTGAGGTGCTCGCGCGAGACGATGACCGGCGCCGCCTGGGCCTTGTTGACCGTGAAGACAGCCGCAGCCGTGGCGGCTGTGTCCGAGACGATCAAGGCCAGGTCGAGCGGCGTTGCGCCATCAGGCCGCGGCCGTTTGATACCGGCCCCGACGCCCGCCGCGCGGAAGCCTCGAGCCGTGGCGACGCCGCCGGTGATCGCCTCGACTTGTTCGGCGGCAGGCTTCGTCGGGGTCATGCGGTGGGCGCGGCAGGCGCCCCGTGAACGTGTTCGATGATCGCGTCGGCCCGGCTCATTTGTTTGCTCCCACGTCGGCGAGCGCCGCATCGAGCCTGCCGAGCGCCTCGTCGGCGTCGGCCTCGGTGATGACAAGCGGCGGCAGCAGGCGGATCACGGTATCGGCCGTCCGGTTGACGACGACGCCGTGGCGCAGCCCGGCCGGCACGACCGCGGTCGCGTCCTGCGACAGTTCCAGCCCCCAGATCAGCCCGACGCCGCGCACCTCCTTGACGAAGGCGTGCTTCGCGGCAACGGCGCGCAGGCGCTCCTCGAAGAACCGGCCGACGCGGCGGATGTGATCGAGCAGCCCGCCCTCGGTGAGCTCGCCGAGGAAGCAGAGAGCCGCACGGCACGCGAGGAGATTCCCGCCATACGTGCTGCCATGATCGCCGTAGGAGATCGTGGACGCGACCTCGTCGCCGATCAGCGCCGCGCCGACCGGGACGCCGCCGCCAAGCGCTTTGCCCACCGAGACCAGGTGCGGCTTGAGGCCCAGCGTGGTGAAGTAGAAGGGCTGTCCGGTTCGTCCGAGGCCGCTCTGGACTTCGTCGGCAATGAGCAGCGCTCCGGTCTTCGCGCACGCCTGGTTGATGGCTTCTGCGAAGGCGGGCGTCAGCGGCCTGACGCCGCCTTCACCCTGTATCGGCTCGGCGATGATGGCCGCCGTCGAGGACGATACAGCCGCGAGCAGGGCCGCGGGATCGTTCACGGGGACGAAACGCACGCCCGGCAGCAGCGGCTCGAACGGCGCGCGATAGTGTTCGTCCGACGTGACAGACAGCGCGCCCATGGTCCGGCCGTGAAACGATTCCTCGAGGGCGATGATTTCCGCGCGCGGTTCGCCGCGCGTGTACCAGTAGCGGCGTGCGAACTTGAGACAGGCTTCCACCGCTTCCGTCCCGCTGTTGCAGACGAAGACCCGCGACAATCCGGACAGCGATGCCAGGCGTTCACCGACCTGTCCCTGAAGAGGGTGGAAGAACAGGTTCGAGGTGTGCAGGAGCGTCTGCGCCTGATCGGCGACGGCCCTGGCCAGACCCTCGTGCGCATGACCGAGCGAGGCGACGCCGATGCCCGACAGCAGGTCCAGATATTCCCGGCCCTCCGAGTCGTAGAGGCGGACGCCCTTTCCGCGCACGAAGGCGAGCGGGGCCCGGCGGTATGTCTGCAGGACGTGGCGGGCTTCGCGGGCCTGAATCTCTTCGAGCGCTGACGTGGGCGTTGTCGTTGTCGTCATGATGGTGTCCCTACTGTTGCGGCCACTCGTGTGGCCGACGCCGGCACGGCGCCAGACGCCGCCGCGCGCAGCGCGTCGCGATCGCGTCCGTCCACGATCACGACGTCGTCCACGCCGTTCCTGAGCGCGTGCTCGCACGCACGCAGCTTGGCAATCATCCCGGCGTTGGCGGTTCCTGCCGCCACCAGTCGCGCGATGGCTGCCGGGTCGAGCAGCGGCACGGTCGCTCCCGTTTCGTCCAGCACGCCTGGCGTCGAGCCCGCGATGACGAGGCGCCTGGCCCCGAGCCTCGCCGCGAGATGTCCGGCCATCGTATCGGCGTTGACGTTGAGAAGCTGTCCGCCGCGATCGACGCCGATGCTCGCGACCACGGGGACCAGCCGGTCCCGCAGCAGCGCCTCGAGGACCCGCACATCCGCTTCGCCTGCCGGGAGGCCGACGCGTCCCAGATCGACGGTCTGGCCGGCCACCGTCACATGGGGCGGCGCCACCTGCGACAGGCCGCACGACCCGTCAGCGCCTGTCAGTCCGACCGCCGGCACGCCGGCGGCGCCGAGCGCCGCCACGAACCGCGTGTTGATGGAGCCCGCCAGCACGGCGACCACGATGTCGAGTGTCGCGGCATCGGTGATGCGCAGTCCGTCCACCTGACGCTTCTCGATCCCGGCGACCTTGAGCGCCGCGTCGATTTCTTTCCCGCCGCCGTGAACGACCACCACAGGAACGCCAGGAACGTCCGGGGCCCGCCCGGTGTCGGCGATGGCCGCGATCGAGGCCACCACGCCGGCCATGCGCGCCGGTTCTTCGAGCAGCTCGCCGCCAAATTTCAGGACCAGCGGCTGGGTCACAGCAGCCCTGTCGTCTCGTCCAGACCCAGCATCACGTTCATGTTCTGCACGGCCTGCCCCGAGGCGCCCTTGAGCAGGTTGTCGATGACCGAGACGAGGACGACGCGTCCGGACGCGTCCACGCGCCAGCCGATGTCGCAGAAATTGGTGTGGGCGACGTGCTTGATTTCCGGCAACGTGGCGCCCACCAGCCGCACGAACGTCGCGTCCGCGTAGGCGGTCTCGTACACCGAGGCCAGTGTGTCCTCGGTGGTGCCGGGCGCCACGCGAAAGTAGATCGTCGCGAGGATGCCGCGATCGAGCGGGACGAGATGCGGCACGAAATTCACGGAGTGCCCGGCGGCGTCGGGACCAAACGCTTCGGCCACGCCCTGCTCGATTTCGGCTCCGTGGCGGTGGGCAAACACTCCGTAGGCTCCCAGGCTGCCGTGCACTTCCGAGAAATGCGTTCGCTCGGACGGCGTTTTGCCGGCGCCAGAGACGCCGGACTTCGCGTCCACGATGACATCCGCGCCGGCGGCAATCAGTCCAGCCGCCGCGATCGGCGCGACGGCGAGCAGCGTCGCGGTCGGATAACAGCCGGGATTGGCCACCATGCGCGCGCCGGCGATCGCGCCGCGATCGAGCTCGGTCAGGCCGTAGGCGAGGCCGTCGGGCACGCGGTGCGTCTCGGGATACCACCGTGCGCGCAAGGCCTGGTCGCGCAGCCGGAACGCCCCGGACAGGTCGATCACGCGAACCCCGGCGTCGGCGAGCGCGGGGGCCAGCTCGGCCGCCGCCTTGTCGGGCAGCGCGAGGAACACGATGTCCGCCTCGCGCGCGAGCGCGTCCGCGTCGAGCGGCGCAATCGTCCCGTTCCAGATGCGCGACAGCGCGGGCAGGCGCCTCGCGCCTCCGGCAGGCGTCGCGCCCGACGATGTCGCGGCGGTGATCGTCACTGACGGGTGCCGGGCCAGCAGGCGCAGCAGCTCCTGTCCTGCATAACCGGTCGCGCCCGCCACCGCCACGCGGGTCGAGGCCGAGGGACGCCCCGGCTGCGAGTCTCCCGCGGCGCCGCCTTCACGTGGCTGCACAACTGTATGCATTGGAAAGAATATTTATACACGGCAACATCGATAGAATCAAGAAAAAACAATGTATACGATGCCCCCAAGCCGCCGCAGATCGTGTATCCTCGTCACAGCTCCTTTACCACTATGAAAGCACGACGACAGTCCGTCATCCTGGAACTCATCGATCTCGAGGCGCTCCACAGCCAGGAGGAGGTGCGGCGCCGTCTGCATCGCAAGGGATTCGAGGCCACGCAGGCGACCATCTCGCGCGACATCGCCGACCTCGGGCTCGTCAAACGCGCCGGTGACGGCGCCTACCAGCGGCCGGGCCTCGAGGCCACCAGCCCCCAGCTGGCGCGCACGGTGCTCGAGCGCGCCGCGTCCGAGTTCCTCCACCGTGTCGAGCGCGTGCAGCAGCTCGTCGTGCTCCGGACCGGCCGCGGGCAGGCGCAGGCGCTGGCCGAAGCGCTCGACCGGGCGCAGCTCACCGAAACCGTCGGCACCATTGCCGGCGACGACACCATTCTGGTCATCGCGCGCGACGGCAAGCGTGCGGCCGCCCTCGTGAAACGCCTCGAATCGTACGCGGAAAACTGAGATCATCGGTTGATGACACGAATCCCATCGCCATATCGCGAGGCTCGCGCCGGCGCGCGCCCATCCGCCGTGACCCGATGACCACACTCTGGTCCGGACGGTTTGACGGCGCGCCCGACCGTGACGCGTTCGAGTTCGGCGTCTCGTTCGGCTTCGACCGGCGCCTCTTCGACGAGGACGTGACGGCCAGCATCTCCTGGGCGCGCGCCCTGGGGGCGGCTGGCGTGCTGCCGCTGGCGGAAGCCGATCAGATCGAAACCACGCTCAAGCAGCTCCTCGAACGCGGCCGTTCCGATCCGGCCTTCATCAACGGCGCCGACGAGGATATTCACAGCTTCGTGGAGCGGGTGCTCGTCGAGCGCATCGGTGATGCGGGCCGGCGCCTGCATACCGGCCGATCGCGCAACGAGCAGGTGTCGCTCGACCTGCGGCTCTACCTGATGAGGCACATCCCGCTGCTTCAGCGCGGCGTCGCCGGCGTGGTCGCCGCGCTGACCGCGCAGGCGGAGTCGGCCGGCGAGGCGCTGATGCCGGCGTTCACGCATTTTCGCGCGGCGCAGCCGGTGCTCGTCGCCCACTTCTTCCTCGCGCACGTGGCCGCCCTGCGGCGCGACCACCAGCGGCTGGCGGGTGCACGGGCGGACGCCGACGCGCTGACGCTTGGTTCAGGCGCCATCGCGGGAACGAGCTATGCGATCGACGTGGAGTTCCTCGCTCGCGACCTCGGCTTCTCCCGCGTCGTCGCCAACAGCATCGACGCCTCGTCTGATCGGGACTTCGCGGCCTCGTTTCAGTTCGCCTGCGCCCTGACGATGGTCCATCTGAGCCGGCTGGCGGAGGATCTCGATCATCCTCTGCGGCGAAGGGCATCACTTTTTCGAGCTGTCGGATGCGCTCAGCACGGGCAGCAGCATGATGCCCCAGAAGAAGAACCCGGATCCCCTGGAGCTGGTGCGCGGGAAGACCGGACGCGCGATCGGCCATCTGATGGCGCTGCTGACGACCCTGAAGGGCCTGCCGAGCGGATACAACAAGGATCTGCAGGAGGACAAGCAGGCGGTCTTCGACGCGGAGGACACGCTCGCGGGTTCTCTCGCCGCGGTTCGTGCGGTGGTCCGCGGGTTGACGCTCGACCGTGAACAGGCGGCGCGCGCGGCGTCGGGCATGCTGCTCGCGACGGACGTCGCCGATTATCTGGTGCGACGCGGCCTGCCGTTCCGGCGGGCGCATGAAGTGGTGGGAGGGCTCGTCCGGAAGCTCCTGGCCGAGGGGCGCGAGTTCCAGTCGCTTTCGGCGAAGGAATGGCGCGCCGTCAGCGAGCTCTTCGACGCTGATATTGCAGCTCACGTCACGCCGAAAGCGTCGGTGGCGGCCAAACGGACGCCCCAATCCACGGCTCCAGCCGCCGTCGAGCGCGTGCTGGCGGACGTGCGTGCGTGGCTGGACGAGAACAACCGGCGCCGGTAGCGGTTCTTGCTAGGGCTAAACAGCTCTGCTAGTATGGCCCGCGCCTATCGCGCTTCCCTTCCTTGATCCAGCGAGGTTCTACGCCCGGGAGATTTTGATGCAGCAGCGCCAGCTTCGGCTTGGTGACGTCCTTGACGATTATTGCCCCCGGGAACGCCGCCTCACCAACCATGTGGTGGTGGCGATGGTCGGGAACGATGTGAAGCAGACGCGTTGCACGACGTGCGAGGCGGAGCATGAATACAAGCAGGCCCGGCTGCCGAGGCTTCGCCGGAAAGCCGACGCCGCGGCCCTCGCGCCGGGCGTTCCGAAGCTCCGTGAGCCGGCGCCGGCTGCCCCAGGCACCGGATCCGGCGCTGAATCGCCTTCGGCGGAGATTGAGGTCGTGGCCGCGCCGGACGAGGACCAGGCCTCTGGAGAGCAGGCCGTCCCGCAGGCCGCCGCCGGCGATGACGAGGCAGGGCCAGCCGACGATGAGGGGCCGGTGCACAGGCCGCTGATTCGCGCCTCGCTGCCGCGTCTCGAAGGGGCGCCGCCACCAGCCCGGCCCGCCACCGATTTCACTATCCGGCAGCCCGCCGGCAACCGGCACAACCGCTTCCGTCCCCGGCATGCAGGCGGAGGTCACCAGCCGCATCAGTCACATCAATCACAGGGCAACCGCTCCGGCGGCTACGGCGGCGGCGGAGGCCAGGTGCGCGGCGGCGGTCCGAGACACGGCGGCGGGCAGCCTCAATCGAACCGCTCTCAGAGCCAGCACGGTCAGGGCCGGAAGCGTTCCAGGTAGCATGTCCGTCCTCGCGGGAAAACGCGGCCTCATCGTCGGCGTCGCCAACAAGCGGTCGATCTCGTGGGCCATTGCCCAGGCGGCGGCAGCCGCGGGCGCGCGGCTGGCGCTGACGTATCCGAGCGAACGGCTCGAAGAGAACGTCCGCGATCTGGCCGCCACGCTCGATCGTCCGCTGGTGCTGCCCTGCGACGTGGCGAGCGACCAGCAGATTGCCGACCTGACCGCGTCGCTCGACGCCGAGTTTGGCGGCCTCGACTTCCTGCTTCACGGCGCGGCGTTCGCGCCGAAAGCGGACCTGGACAATCCTGTCGTCCAGGCGTCGCGCGAGGGATTCCGGATCGCCCTCGATGTGAGCGCGTACTCCCTGATTGGGTTGACCCGCGCCGTCCTGCCGCTGATGAAGAAGGCCGGAGGGGGCAGCGTGCTGACGCTGACCTATCTCGGCAGCCAGCGCGTGTTCACCAACTACAACCTGATGGGCGTCGCGAAGGCGGCGCTCGAAGCCTCCGTCCGGTACATGGCGAGCGAGCTCGGGCAGGACAACATTCGCGTCAACGCCATTTCGGCCGGGCCGATCAAGACGCTCGCGGCCATGGGCATCAAGGACTTCTCGGCCATTCGCGACGTGTACCGCGAGCGGACGCCCCTCCGCCGCAACATCGAGGTCGGCGAAGTGGCCGATGCCGCCACGTTTCTCTTCAGTCCCGCGTCGCGCGGCATAACCGGCGAGATCGTCATGGTCGACGCCGGCTATCACGTCACGGGCATGTGATCTCTCTTCGCCGCGTCCGCGGCGGAGTTCTCCGTCTCATACGGCGCCGGCCGTTTGCGATTGCGGTCGGTCTGGCTCTGCTCGTCCCCTCGGTGTGGGTGGAGGTGAGCGGCCGTTCGTCGGCCTGGTGGACCGGAGGCGCTGCGCTCGTGGCCGGGGCGACGGGGGCCGCGCTGCTGTGGACTGGCCTCGTCGGCGCGCGGCCTGACTGGATCGACGAGGATCAAGGGTAGCGTCCGGCTTCAGCCGGACGTCCGCCTGAAGGCGGACGCTACTTCTGCAGACTTCGCAGCAGCTCGACGGTCGTTTCGCGGGGGCCGCGGTTGGCGCGTTCCGGAGATCGAAGCGCCCCGCCGGTCTTGCTTTCAATCGACGCCAGCGCAGTCAGCCCCTTCGCATTCCTGGCATCCAGCCTGGCGCCGGCACGGACGAGTTGTTCGATGACGCGGTCGTAGCCGAGCAGCGCGGCGGCGTGCAGCGCGGTGTCGCCGGATGTGCTTGCCGCGTTGACATCAGCGCCGTGCGCAATCGCGGCGCCGACGGCCTCGACCACCAGACGTTCGTCCTCGACCTTGCCGCCGTCCAGCACGCTCAGCCCGCGACGATCGGTCTGGGGGCTCGCGCCCGACCCTGCCGCGGCCATCAGCGGCGTCTCGCCGGACTTCATCGTCAGCCGTGTGTCGGCGCCGGCACCGGCCAGGGCGCGCATGATGTCGGCCTCGAGGAACTTGGCGGCCAGAAAGTATGGCGTCGATCCAATGAGCGTCGCCGGCAGCTCGAAGTCCTCGCTGTTGCGGCGGACGGGTGTGCCCTTTGTCATGCGCAGGTTCGGATCGGCGCCGTGCGCCAGCAGCGAACGGACGAGATCAAGGCCGCCGCGCAGGACCGCGGCGTGCAGCGCGGTGTAGCCGACCTCGCCGGCGTTGGGGTTCGCGCCCTTCTCCAGCAGCAGCATCGCGACGGCCTGCTGGCCGCTGTGAGCGGCCTCAACAAGCGCGGTCATGCCGTTTGGCAGCGCCTCGTCCACGCGCGCGCCTGCCTCGAGGAGCAGCCGCGCCGATTCGGCATCACCCGAGCGCGCGGCGAACAGCAGCGGCGTGCTGCCTCCGCGCGTGACCGTGTAGTTCAGTGCCTCGCGGCCGGCGCGCTGGGTGACCTCGCTCGTGACCGTCTGCGTGTACGCCCGCGAGCGTGCCTCCACGTCCGCGCCCGCCTTCACGAGCCTGGCGACGACATCTGGGTGCTTGTTCGCCGCCGCCCACATCAACGCCGTCTGATCGTGGCGCGGCTCCCTGCGATTGACGTCCGCGCCGCGGGCGAGCAGCGCTTCCACGGCCTTCACGTCGCCGGTGCGCGAGCACGTCATGAGGGCGGTTTCTCCGTTCAGGAGCGCCGCGTTGGGATCCGCGCCGGCGGTAAGAAGCGCCCCTACCATCGCGGCGCTGCGGTTGGTGCAGGCGAGGTAGAGCGGGGTCGCGCCGGCATCGTCCGCCACCCCGGCTCGCGCGCCCGCCCGAATCAGGAGCTGCGCCGTCCGGAGATCGTCGAGGTGCGCCGCCCAGTGAAGTGCCGTGGCGCCATCACCCTGGCGACCGTTCACGTCCGCATGGCCCTTCAGAAGCGCCTGCACGGCCTGCGTGTCGCCGTTCCTGACGGCGGCGATGAGGGGCGTCTCGCTCGCCGCGCCTGCCCGCACGGGCTGCAGCACGGCGACAGCCGCGGCCAGCGCCAAAGTGCCAAGGAGATGTGGACGGCGGCGCACGTCAGATTCCGGCCAGCGTCCGAGCGTCGAGCCTGCCCGTGCTGTCGCCGATGCGATCGAGCTTCACGCCGAATTTGTCGAGCAGCGTGAGGTGAAGGTTCGCGAGCGGCGTCTCTTTCGGATAACGGATGTGCCGTCCGCCTTTCAGCTGGCCGGCCCCGCCGCCCGCGAGCAGGAGCGGGATGTTGCGGGGGTCGTGCGCGTTGCAGTCGCCCATGCCGGTGCCGTAGAGGAGCGTGCAGTGATCCAGCAGCGTCCCGTCGCCGTCCGGCGTCGCGCTCAGGCGATCCAGCAGATAGGCGAACTTGGTGACCTGGTACGCGTTGATCTTCGCCACCTTCACGATTTTTTCAGGTTCCTGCTGGTGATGGGTGATCGGGTGGTGCGCGTCGGGCACGCCGATTTGCGGATACGTCACGCCGCTGAATTCACGCCCGAGCATGAACGTGATGACACGCGTCAGGTCGGCTTGGTACGCGAGCACCTGCAGATCGCACATCAGCTTGACGTGATCGTCGTAGTTGTCGGGCGCGCCCGCCGGGTGATCGATGAGCGGCAGCTCACGCCCGCTCTGTTCCTCGGCCCGCTGGATGCGCCGTTCGACGTCGCGAATCGCGTCGAGGTACTCGACGAGCTTGACGCCGTCGCCGGGGCCGAGCGATCCCTTGAGGCTCGCCGCCTCACGGATGACCGAGTCCAGCACGCTCTTGTCCTGCTGAATGCGGGAGCGGCGCGCCGCCGGGTCGGTGCTGCCGCTGTCGCCGAACAATCGCTCGAACACGACGCGCGGGTTGTTCTCCGTGGGAAGCGGGGTGTTCGCGCTGCGCCATGAGATGGTGTTGGTATAAGCGCACGCGAAGCCGACGTCGCACGCGCCGGCCGTTTCGCCCGACTCGATCGCGAGCTCGAGCGACGCAAGCTGCGTATGTTTGCTGGCGTCCTCCGCGAGAAGCTGATCGACGGAGACGCCGGCGTCCAGCCACGTTTCGCTCGTGGGAGGCGAGATGTCGGTGAGGAACCGCGTGCTCGCCTTGGCGTGCGCGCCTCCCGGCCGCCCGGCCGAGGGGACGCACGCGAGGCCGGTCAGCACGGAAAACCGATCGCGATGGGAGGCCAGCGCCGCCAGCGTCGGCGTCAGCTCGTAACCGGCGCCTTCGGCCGCCGGCGTCCAGTTTTCCATGATCATGCCGTTCACGACGTACATCACGCCGAAGCGGTTGATCGGCCTGGCGGCGGTGACGGCCTGCGCAGTCAGCGCGGGAACCATTCCGTCGAGCAGCGGCAGCGCCAACGTCGCCCCGATGCCCCGGAGCATTGTCCGGCGGGGAATCGCTTTTCTGGTGATGATCATGCCCATGCTCCTGCTAAGGACTGCCGCCTGGCCGAGTCGCCTGACTTGCCGGACCCGCCCGGCCTGTCTCGCCCGCCCGGCCTTCGAGCGGCGCCGCGGCGCTCGTACTCATCCCGAAGGGCGTGCTTTCGACGATGGCCATGATGATGGAGGACCAGCGGTGATCTTCCGAAGCCGTGTCGCGAACAATCTTTCGAATCGCCGGCCAGTCGGCGGGTTCGGTGCCGCGCCCGATCGAGTAGGACAGCAGCCGGTCGGTGAACGTGCGGACGAAATCCTCCCGATGGTTCAACAGCAGGGACCGCAGTCCTGCCACGCCGTCGAAATGGCTGCCGTCGGGCAATGACGCGGACGCATCAACAGGCGAGCCGTCGCTCGTCGTCCGCCACTTGCCGAGCGCGTCGAAGTTCTCGAGTGAGAAACCGAGCGGATCCATTCGTACGTGACAGACCGCGCACCCGGGGTTCTTGCGGTGCGCCTCCAGGCGTTCCCGCACCGAAAGGCGTTCGCCGTTCGCGCCGTTCTCCTTCAGCGCCGGCACGTCGGGCGGCGGGGCCGGCGGGGGAGAGCCGAGCAGGCTCTCGAGCAGCCAGCGCCCGCGAAGCACGGGCGATGTCCGATTCGGGTACAACGTGGCCGTCAGGATGCTGGCCTGGCCAAGGAGCCCGCCTCTGACGCCATCGTTGAAGACCACCCGGCGAAAATGGCTCCCGTAGACGTTGGGAATCCCGTAATGGCGCGCGAGGCGTTCGTTGACGAACGTGTAGTTGGCGCCGATGAGGTCCACGACGCTCCGATCCTCCCGCAGCTGGCTCGCGACGAAGAGGCGCGTCTCCTGCTGCACGGCTTCGCGCAGGTTCTCGTCGAAATCGGGAAACTCGTCCACGTCGGGCACGATGCCCGGGAGACGTCCGAGCTTGAGCCACTGGTTCGCGAAGTTGTCTATCAGCGCCTGCGACCGCGCGTCGTGCAGCATCCGCCTGACCTGCCGCTCGAGCACCGCGGGATCCCCCAGTGTCCCTCGCACGGCCAGCTCCATGAGCTCGTCGTCCGGGATGCTGCTCCAGAGAAAAAACGACAGCCGTGATGCGAGGTCGATCGGGTTCAGCCGGTACGGCGTGCCGGCGGCGAGCTGAGGAGGCTCGTGCTCGACGCGAAACAGGAACGCGGGCGCCGAGAGGATTCGCCGGAGTCCGCGCTGGATTCCCATATCGAAACCGCCGTCGGCACGGCCCGCCCTGTAGAAATCGAGGAGGGTCGCAACTTCCGCGTCCGTCACGGGCCGGCGATAGGCGCGACGCGCGAGCGTGGAAAGAATGCGCGTGGCGCATTGGTCGGTGGGCGTCCGGCACACGAAGATCTTCCGCCGGCTGGGCGTGTCGCCCGCGCCGGCAGGATTGTACGGACCGCCCACGAGGACGCTGTCCACACCAGGTTCGCCGAAGTACAGCTCGTTGGTCGTGCGCGCGAAGCCGCGCTGCGGCGGCTGGAGCACGCCCTCGGGCTCCCAGTGCTCGCGTACGAACGACACGCCGACCTCGCGCGTTCCAGCCTTGATTGGAACGCGCACCTCGAGGCCTGCGTCGGCCGTATGCATGTAGATTTCCCACTCCCGATCGCCCTGTGTGTTGCCGGCGAAGCTCTCGGGTGCGGTCGACCCCTTGCCTTCGCCGCCGATCGTGAAGCGCTTCAGCAGCACGCCGTCCAGCCGCAGGTCGATCTGGTGGGACTCTCCCATGCCGATCAGATACAGATAGAGCTGGCGCTTCAGGACGACCTTGATGGAATACGTGCCGTCGAGCGGGAAGTGATATCGGACGGTCGTGCCGCCGCGCGATCCGAACGGCTGCCGCTCGTTGGCGCGGTCGTCCTGCACCATCGAGGTCGGAACCTTGAATGTATCAACCACCGGATTCAGGGTCGGGTCGCCGACGGCCAGCCGCGAGACGGTGGATGCCGCCGACAGATAGCTCTCGAGCAGCGCGGGCGATACGGTCAGCACGCTGGCGACGTTGTCGAACCCATGCGAATCAGGTTCGTCGGCGATGAGCGATCGGCCGTCCACGTCGAGCGCCAGCAGATCACGGACGGCGTTCGTATATTCGGTGCGGTTCAGGCGGTGAACCGGCACGCGTCCGGGATGCGGCGCCGCGTCCGCCGCCGCGTCCAGCGCGTTTTCGAGAGAGGAAACGACTCCCCGGTACGTGCCATCGTCCGGGCGAGGTGCGCCGGGCGGAGGCATCTCGCGCGTGCGGAGCTTCCGCGCGACTTTCTCCCATGTCTCAGGGGAGTCGCCCACGCGATCGATGTTGGCCAGGTCGAGCGCCAACCCCGCCGTCTTCAGGCGCGCGTTATGGCAGGTGAGACAGTATTTGTCGAGCACACCCCGCGGTTGAACCGCCGCCGCGGGCGCCTGCGCCCCCAGGCTTCCGGCGGCCAACGCCAACCCAAACGAACACAACAGGATGGCCCTGCGCAAAGCTTCCCAAGTTTGAACAAAACAGTAAGGAAGTCAATGGGAGATGCAGGGTGCGTCAGGCCGCGGCCGGGCGAGGTGTTGTGTCGGCCGTCAACGCGGACGGCTCGACATCGTCTCTTCCCACGTACTCCAGCCCGAGCCCATTCCATAAGGAACCGGGTGCAGCACCGACTCGACCGGACCAATCAGCCCCTTGTCGATTTTGAAGGCTTCGGCGATTTGCCAGGTCCACGGCACACTCGAGCCGGAGACCACGCGCCGGCCGTCGCGCAACGTGACGTTCCGGGCGTCCCCGGCGGCGTTGTCGAAGAACGCAAAGGCAAACGCGATGCCGCGTTCGCGATCGACCGCGACGAATCGTCGATCGCGGATTCGCGTCACGTAGTGAAACATGCCGGACTCGAACTGTTGACGGCAGCTTACGGGCGCGCGGTCGGACGTTCCCGCGGCGGAAGGGCCGAGCACCGCAGCCGGATCGCCGGCTGTCACGGACCCGTTCTCGAGACGCGCGCACGTTTCCTGGAAGGGGTACACGCCCTTGCCGTCGTTCAGCTCGATGCCCGAGAAATACATGTTCGCGATGCGCACCAGTTCGTTGCGCGTGTGGCGTTCGGCGTCAGGCACGGCTGTCAGCCACGCGCGCCTGGGCGCCCCAATCCTGTCGAGACTCTCGGCGGCGCTCTGGTTCCGAATCACGAGCGTTTCCACCTCGCCGATTTTCCGGTCGGCGATGCCCAGGCGGAGGACGAGTATTGTGGGAACGCCGGCCTCGCGGATTGTGCCCATCAGCACGGCCTGTCCGGCGTCCACGTCAGCGATGTCGAGGCGGTAAGGGCCCTTGCCGGTGACGGTGTGCCACAGCCCGTCGCCGAGCTCAAGCCGCTGGCCGTTTTCCGTGAACCTGACCGCGGGCGCAAGAGGGAGCCGCGAGGGGTCGCGCGCAACAAGCGCGTCCAGATAGCGATCGACCAGGCCGGACAGACATTCGCGGTCGCACCGCGCTGACGTCTGCGCGCGAAGGTTCCACGGCGCGGCGAGCAGGGCCGCCACCGCCAGCCAGCGTCCCAGCCTGATGCGCATCTGCGTCAGAGCAGGCCTGTTGCCGATCGTTTGAGGTCCACGTCGGACACGCTTGGGACCGAGGCGGCCGGTGCAAGTTCGTCGGCGGCGTCTTTTTCTCCAGGGTCCCCAGGACCGAGCGTGCCGCGCTTGCGCCGCGTCTTGTCGCGATACATGCGGCTGTCGGCCGTGGCCAGCAGCGTCTCGTACGAGTCGCCGTCGTGCGGGAAGATGGCCGCGCCGATGCTGATCGTGATCTGGAGCAGCTGGCCGGGTTTCACTTCGAACCGCAGGTTGTCCACGGCGCCCTGCAGCTCCAGCCGCTTGCGCTCCGCTTCCTCGCTGCCGCATCCGGAGAGGACGACGATGAATTCGTCGCCGGCGTAGCGGACGCAGATGTCGTAGGGACGGATGGCGGCGCGCAGCACCATGGCCACTTCTCTCAGCGCGCGGTCGCCGACGTGGTGCCCGTAGGTGTCGTTGATGTCCTTGAAGCTGTCGAGGTCCATCACGAGCAGCGACACTTCCTGTTTCAGGCGCTCGGCGCGGGCGAGCTCGCGCGTGAGGTGCATGAACATGAAGCGCGTGTTCGGGAGCGCCGTCAGGGGATCGGTCAGCGAGTCTTCCTGCGTTTGCTCGAACACGATCGAGTTGTAGATGACCGCCGCGGCCTGCTCGGAGATGCGGTCGAGCAGCCGGCGATGGTCGTCGGTGTAAACCGACGGCTCGACGTGATACACCGAGATGGTCCCGATGAACCGGTCGTTGAACACCAGCGGGCAGACGAGCGCCGACTGCAGCGTGGTCGGCCACGAGACGCCGGCGGCTTCGAGGTCCGCGCTGGGACGCGCGTTCACGAGCGGACGGCGGTTGCGCGCGACCCAGCCCGTGAGCCCCTGGCCGCTGCGGATCGTGAGCTGCTGAATCTGCTCGGCCTGGACGCCCGTCGCGAACCGGCACCGCAGCGTTTCGTTTTCCTCGTTGTAGAGGAACAGCGCACAGCAGGAGAACGGCACGATGTTGCTCAGCTTCGACGAGATCAGCGCCATCGTGTCGGCGACGCCGAGGCTGCTGCCCATGGCCTGCGCGATCTCGTACAACGCGTAGATCTCGCGATGGGCGAGCGCGATGTCCTCGAAGACATTCTTGCGGCCGGTGGACTCCGGCAGCAGTCCGGCGGCCGGCTGGGCGGCCGGCGCGTGCGAGGCGACGCGCGTCAGCTTGCGGGCCGGCGCCTGGCTGGCGTCCGCCTCGGCGGCGAGCGCCGGATACAACTCGATGAACGTCGTGACGACGCGCGGGTCGAGGGCCTTGCCGCTCTCCTGACGCAGCAGGCCGATGGCCGCGTCGAAGCTCATCGCCTTGTGATACGGCCGCTCGGACATCAGCGCGTCGAAGTAGTCCACCACCGACAGGATCCGCGCGCCGAGGGGAATCTCATCGCCCTTCGAGCCGGCAGGATAGCCTTTGCCGTCCCAGCGTTCGTGATGGCTCAGGATCAACGGCGCGACCGGATAGGGGAACGGCACGCCGCTGATGATCTCGGCGCCGACCTGCGGATGGATCCGGATTTTCTGGAATTCCTCCTGCGTGAGCGGGCCCGGCTTGGACAGGATGTGCTCGGGCACGGCCAGCTTGCCGATGTCGTGCAGGAGCGCGGCGGTCTTGACGCCCTGGATCTCGTGCTCGGCCATCCCGAGCGCGCGCGCGATCCCGGCGGCGTACACCTGCACGCGGCGGATGTGGCTTTGCGCGGTCTGATCCTTCGCGTCGATCGCGAGCGCGAGCGCCTCGATGGTCGCCAGATGCAGGTCCGAGACCTCCTGCACGTGCCGCTGTTCATCCTGGACGCGGCCCAGGTAGACCTTATAGGTGCGGTAGAGCAGGTACACCGGCATCGACGTCAGGAGCGCCGTCCAGTACCCGCCGCGCTGAATGACCCAGGCCGCGGCCGCGGCCGCGAGGGCGCCGACGAAGTAGCTCGGTGCGCTCCAGAGGAAGTTCTCGTTCCACACGCGGACGAGGCTCTGTTTCGTGGACAGGCCGATCGCCGTGGCAATGAGCACGGTGTTGCACACGAAGTACACCGTGGCGGCGCCGACCAGCGGCTTGGGAATCGCCGCGAGCATCAACAGCTGATCGGGGGCAGGCCGCCCAGCGACACGTACGCGAAGCCGGCGGCCTTCACCGTCAGCACGAGCGACGCCATGCTGAACAGCGTGCGGTAGATGGCGGCGCGGCTCTGCGTCCGGAACGTGCACTGGCTCCACGCGCTGGTCGCGGCCACCACCATCGTTTCGTCGGCGCCGAGCAGCAGCAGCGCCGCGAAATCCACGGCGTACGAAATCGACATCGTCGATCCGCTGGTGGCGAGGGGAAGGGAAACCTTCAGGGCAGAGGCGACCGACGAGCACACCAGCAGCGCGATGAACAGCCCCGGTCTGGCAACCGAATGGGGTGCGAAGTACCCGCCGACGAGCGCGCCAGCGACGCAGACGGCTATGACGTACAGCCGCGCCGCGACGGGAAGGTGCTTCATCGCCTACATTATCTCCCCCGGCTGAGCCGGGGTCACGCTTCTCCTTCGCGGCTCCGGCGCGACGGCTTGGCGTCGGGCTCGAGCTGGAACTCGACGATCTTCCGGTACAGCGTCCCCCGGCTGATGTCGAGGACCCGCGCAGCCTCCTTCTTGTTCCACTCGACCGCCTCGAGCACGCGGACGATGTGCGCGCGTTCGGCGTCGGCCAGGGAAGGCAGGCGCTCGCCGGAGGACTGGGCCACGGGCACGGACGCGTGCAGGAACTCGATGTCGCTCGCGCGGATGGTGCGGCCGGGCGAGGACAGCGCGGCGCGCGACACCGTGCTTTCCAGTTCGCGGATGTTGCCCGGCCAGTGATACGAGCAGAGCAGGTCGATGGCTTCGCGCGAGAAGGCCTTGCTGTCGAGGGGCAGGCCCTGCGCCGCGCAGTAGCGTTTCAGGAAACGCTCGCCGAGGACGGGGATGTCCACCTGCCGCTCGCGGAGCGAGGGCAGCCGGATGGCGAACGCGTTCACGCGGTAATAGAGATCTTCGCGAAACCGGCCGTCACGCACGAATTGCTCGAGCGGGCGATTGGTTGCCGAAATCAGGCGGAAGTCGACGGCGATCGACTTGTTGCCGCCCAGGCGTTCGAACCGGCGCTCCTCGAGGACGCGCAGCAGCTTGGCCTGGGCGATGAGCGACATGTCGCCGATTTCGTCCAGGAACAGCGTGCCGTCGTTGGCCAGCTCGAGGCGTCCCGGCTTGCGATCGTGCGCGCCCGTGAACGCGCCTTTCTCGTAGCCGAAGATTTCAGACTCGAAGAGGGTATCCGGGAGCGCGGCGCAGTTGACGGCCTGGAACTTCGCCAGGCTCCGCCGCGACAGCTCGTGGATCATCTTGGCCACGAGTTCCTTGCCCGATCCGGTCGGCCCGAGCACGAGGACGGAAATGTCCGACTTGGCGGCGGTGCGGATCCACTCGAACACGACGAGCATCTTCTCGTCCCGCCCGATCATCTCGCGGAATCGCTGGACCGACGGCGACTGGTCCTCGCTGCTGACCGTGGCCCGCCGCTCGAGGAACTGATCCAGGTACTCGGCGAAAGCCGGCGTCCGCTTGGCCCCGTACCTGGGGGGATCGCCCGCAACGATTTCAGCCACGCCGAAATCGACGAGCTCGCGCACGCAGTTCTCGACGTCCAGGCGCAGGCGCCCGAAGGTCTGCATGAGCGACTCGACGTCGAAGCTTTCCTCCGGCCGGGCGCTCAAATAGCGCAGGATGCCCGCCCGCAGCGGCGATTGCACAAGTGTGCGAAACCGTGCATCGAGCTCCGTGGACTCCGAGGGCTGGACCGGGGGTGCGACTGTGCTTGCGCGGCGCGCGCTAAAGGTCAGATCGTCCATCTCGACGCTTACGTTATCGGAGCCATGCCCCTGTTTCGGTAGGTACTCGCTCTGGTACTGCTCGATCAGCCCCTTCATCTTCGTGGCGTCGGCCTTGTGGTGGCCGTGACACCGGATGGAGTCGGAACCGCCGCTCGTTTCGATTTCGACATTCGACAGCAGCATCCCGGTGTCGATTTTCACCGACGCGACGTGGGCCATGTGAATCGTTTCCTCCTGGCGGCCTATCCAGCGCGGCTTGTACTGCACGACGCTCGACGGTGAGATGAGCACCTGGGTCGGAAACAGGTGGTTACCCGTGCTCAGGCGGCTGGCGTGGAAGACATAGCCTGGCGCGAACGAGCGTCCTTTCAGCCAGATCACCCAGAGGACCACCAGCACGACGGCAGCGGCGGCTGCCGCAACCGAGAGCCACAGGCCGGTGGTATCCACGGACAAATGTTAAGCTAACTTCGGGCTCGTCGTTTTCCGTTCTCCGTTCCGTTCTTCGTTTTACGTCTTACGTTCAACGTTTCCGAATGGGCACTCTTTCCTCCGAGCTCGCACCGCATGCCGAACGCCTGACGGCGCGGCCGCGGATCTACGCCGACGCCAACGTTCCGGCCGGCCTCATCGCCTACATGCGGGACCACCTGCAGTGGGACGTCCTGTTCGTGCTCGAAGATGAGAAGCTCCGCCGTGCCGCCGACATCGCCCATTTCAGGCTGGCCCACCAGCTGAGGCGGACGCTGGTCACCATGGACCGCGACTACCTCGACGACAAGCGGTTTCCGCCGGACGAAACGAGCGGCGTGCTCGTCATCCAGGCGCCCGACGAGCGTCAGCTTGCGGTCCTGCTCCAGCGGATCGACCGCGTCCTGTTCCCGCCGGACGAGTCCGCGCTCCTCCCGGTCGATCGACGCAAGCTCCACCTCCACGGCGACTGGACCGGCGAGGAAGCCGGCTAGCGGGCCGGTGCGGCGAGAAACACGCCGGCCGGTATTTCCGTCTAAGCTGCCGGAGGTCACGCCATGAGATCCCCCCGCGCCTTCGTGCTGACAACGGGCTCGTTTCTGCTTGGGCCGCTGTTCGTCGGCTGCATCAACGTTTCCGGGTCGGGCGCCATGACGGGCTGGCCGACCTTCAAGGACGAAAAGCACTTCAGCGTCGAGGGCAAGCCCGACGTGGTCCTGTCCACGTTCGACGGGTCCATCGAGATACGCTCCTGGGATCGCCCCGACGTCCAGGTCGTCATCGAGAAACAGGCCCCGAACGAGTCCGCTGCCGGGGCCATCCAGGTCCAGAGCGCCCAGCAGGGCAACCGCGTGTCGGTGGAAGTGAAGTCGGATGGCTCGCACGCGTTCGGGTGGTGGATGGGCGGCGGCGGCAGCGCCAGCCTGATCGTGTCCGTTCCTCAATCCGCAAACGTGCAGGCGTCAAGCGGCGACGGCAGCATCAACCTCGACCATGTGAACGGCACCATCGTGCTGCGTTCGGGCGACGGCCGGATTCACGCGGCCAACAGCTCCGGCGATCTGACGGTCGCCACCGGCGACGGCGCGATTGACCTCTTTCACGTAGATGGCACCGTCGAGGCGATAACCGGCGACGGCGGCGTCAAGGCAGTCGGGAAACTAAGCCGAGTGCGCGCGCGGTCGGGCGACGGCCGCATCGCCATCCAGGCCGAGGAGGGCAGTTCGGCCTCGGCGGATTGGGATATTTCGAGCGGCGACGGTTCGGTCACGCTGCAGCTTCCCGAAGGCTTCAACGCGGAACTCGACGCGCACACCGGCGATGGCGGTATTCGCCTGGAGGGTGTCGACGTCGTGAGCTCCGGCGTCATTGCGAAGAACACGGTCAGCGGCCGGCTGGGTTCTGGCGGGCGTTCGCTGCGCGTGCGGACCGGCGATGGCTCGATTACGCTGCAGCGTTTCTCGCGCTGAGGCCTGAAGCCGACTCCGTCGTTTTCACGTTCTCGTGAACTCGACGCTGTCGTACTCGGTGGGATCGGCCACGCCGGCTTCGACGAACGCGTCGTGGCGTTCCCGGCACTTGCTGCACGTGCCGCAATGTCGTGGCAGGACCGATCCGATCACCGGGCTCATGCACGAGAGCGTCAGTTCGAACGGTACGCCGATCGCCGCGCCGCGACGTATGACCTCGGCCTTCTCCATCGCCGCGAAGGGCGCATCCACCTGAAGGCCATGCGCCAGGCCAAGGGACAGGGCGCGTGTCATCGCCAGCCTGAATTCCGGTGTGGCATCGGGAAACGGATTGTGTCCCAGCGTGCCGAGCACCAGGCGGTCGAGGCCCGCGGCCGCACAGTACACGCCAGCCTTCGCCAGCAGGACGATGTTGCGGCCGGGCAGGTAGACGTCTTCGTCAGGCGTGTGATACGCCGGCGGCTTTCCCGTGACCGCCCAATGCGTGGCCGCGTACACATCGCGCATATCCACGGTGAGCGTCGCCAGAGGAGGCACGCGGCCGCTCATGACGTCGCTACGCAGCAGCGCATCGACCATCGCGCGTTCCGCTGATTCCCACGCGAGCCCCGCGGTCACGTAAATCGGGTGCGCCTCACCGCGCGCCGCTTCCTCCGCCAGCAGCACCGCGCTGTCCAGACCGCCCGACAATAGAACCGCGCATCTAGTCATCTGGTCATTTGGTCATCTGGTCATCGTTGAGCGATTGAGTCATGGTTGATTGAGAGCTTTCTGATTCTAGCCATCGATGATGGTAGTCTGATCGGCAATTCACCCATCAGTCAATGATCCAACGATGACCAGATGACGATGACCAGATGACGAGATGACCAAATGTATTCAGTCACCAAACGCATTGATTTCTGTTACGGCCACCGGCTGCTCGACTACGACGGTGTCTGCAAACACCCGCACGGCCACAATGCGATCGCGGAGATCGAAGTGCGGACGCCGCAGCTCGACGCGCGCAACATGGTGTGTGATTTCAGCGACATCAAGCGAATTGTGAAAGGCTGGATCGACGCGCATTTCGATCATCGCATGCTGCTGCGCCACGACGATCCGCTCGTCAAGTCGCTCCGGGATCTCGGCGAGCCCGTCTTCATCTGCCAGAGCAACCCGACCGTCGAGCACATCGCCCAGCTCATCTTCCGGCACGCCACCGAACAAGGTCTGTCCGTCGTGCGAGTAAAAGTGTGGGAGACGCCGACGTCCTACGCGGAATACACGGAGTGACAATTCGCCTCTTCGTGTTCGATCTCGACGGCACCCTCGTCGATTCGCTCCGGGATCTCGCCGACTCGGCAAACGCGCTGCTGGTCGAGTGCGGGGCGCAGCCGCTGGACGAAGCGGCGGTCGGCGGCATGGTGGGCGACGGCGCCGCCACGCTGGTCGCGCGGGCGTTTAGAGCTGCGCGCGTTGATCAGCCGGCCGACGCGCTCGAGCGCTTCCTCGCCATCTACGAAACGAGGCTCCTCCATCACACGCGCGCCTACCTCGGAATTCCGGAGACGCTGGACGCGCTGCGCAAACAAACCGCGCTGGCGGTCCTCACGAACAAGCCCCGCGGCGCGACCGGTCGCATCCTCGCGGGCTTGCACCTGGCCGGGTTCTTCCCGGACGATGCGGTGATTGGCGGCGACGGTCCCTTTCCGCGGAAACCCGATCCGGCCGGCCTCGCGCATCTCTGCGCCCGCGCAGGCGTCAGTCCGGACGACACGGCACTCGTGGGCGACTCCGCCGTCGACTGGCAAACTGCGCGGAGCGCGGGAACCCGAATCTTTCTGGCCAGCTACGGATTCGGGTTTCGACAGTTTCCGCGCGCGGAGCTGCGTGGCGACGAGCAGATCATCAACGAGCCCGCCGATCTCATCGCGCGCCTTGGAGCTGACTAGTCGGATCCCCCGTAGCGTCCGCCTTCAGGCGGACGTTCACCGGCCGGCTGAAGCCGGCCGCTACGGAACCGTAAAAGCCGCCTGGTGCCGCCGGCCGTTATGGTCCGATCCAATTCCACGAGCAGCTTCGACGCGGCGCCCGCACCGATTGTCAGCGGCTCGCGGTTCGCGCCGAGCAGACGGACGGCGTCCGCTGCCGTGTCGCGGGCCTCGACTTCCACCCGTTCCCCCGGCTTGAGATGGTTACGCTCGATGAATCTCAGGAACGCGGGATCCTGGTCGGTAATGCGCGTCACCTTCAGCACCTGCCCGATCGGACACGTGAGCAGGTTGTCGAGGTGCCGCGCGGCGATCGCGCCGTCGGCGCCGGGAATGGGATCCCCGTGCGGATCGCGCGTCGGGCGGCCCAGCATCTCGTCGATTCGCTCGATCAGCCGTTCGGAGACGACGTGCTCCAGTTGTTCGGCTTCTTCGTGCACCTCGGCCCAGCTCATCCCCATCACCTGCACGAGAAACGCTTCGACGAGACGGTGACGCCTCAGCACAAGTCCCGCCAGCTGTTCGCCGGCTGTCGTCAGCCGCACGCCGGAATACGGTTCGTACTCGGCCAGCCCCGATTCGGCGAGCGCCTTGACCATGGTCGTCGCCGTCCCCGGCGTGACGCCCACCGCGGCGGCGACGTGACCCATCGGCAACAGCCGCTGCCCCGCCGGCAGCGCCGACTGGCCGTGGTAGATCGCCTTCAGATAGTTTTCAACCGTGCTCGAGGGGAGCATGCAGGGATATTATCCGACGAAACGTCATGAGACTGGCCGATGCGATTGCGACCCCGGACGGCAAGCGCCGCTACGTGCGCAAACTGTTCTCGACGATCGCCGATCGGTACGATCTCATCACCGTGGTGCTGTCGTACGGGCAGGACCAGCGATGGAAGCGCCGCCTCGTCGATCTCGCGGCGCCCCGCCTTGAATCCGGCGGCCGTTGCACTGGACCTTGCGACCGGCACCGGTGACATCGCGTTCCGGCTGGCCTCGAGCGGCTGGAACGTGGTGGGCCTCGACGTCACGCGGCGCATGATCGAGCTCGCGCGATCCAAGGCGGCGGGGGGAAGCCCGATCGATCCGTCCCGGGCTTTCTGGTCGGCGATATGCTCGCGCTGCCGTTTCCCGCCCGGGTCTTCGACGTGGTGACGGCGGGATACGGGCTGCGCAACGTCCCCGATTTGCGCGCGGCCATCGACGAGATGCATCGGGTGCTGAAGGACGGCGGCCAGGTCCTCTCGCTCGACTTCAACAGGCCGTCGAACCCGATTGTCCGCGGCGCCTACCTGGCGTATCTGAAAATGACGGGGGGTATGCTGGGCTGGGTTCTTCACGGCGACGCCGACACGTATCGATACATTCCCGCGTCGATTCGCAACTATCCAGGGGCGGAAGGGGTTGCCCGCCTGTTCGAGGCCCGCGGCTTCGTTGGCGTCCGGCACCTGGCGGTCCTGGGCGGTCTGATGACGATCCACGTCGCCTTCAAGAACGGCTCCTAGTGGACTGCCTTCCCCAATCAAGGCCGGCCGCGCCGTTGGCGCGGCCGGAAAATCGCGGTCCACGCTTGTTTTTTCGCGGTACTCTTCCAGTTGATACACGCCGCTAAGATGGAAGTCGATACCTCGAAGTGGTCCGGCGAAGGGGCCTTCACCCAGGTCCTCGTCGACTGGCTGGCCAAAGTGGACGGGGTGACGCTGGTGCGTGTCGAGGATGCCCCGGCGAGCCGTTCGGAGGCCGACTACAACTTCATCAGCAACGAACTGTTCGTGGCGTTCGAAACGGCGGTCAGGACCGAGCCCGTCCGGAGGCTGGGGGTCCTTCCGGGGTCGCGGAAGGTCACGTATCAGAAGCTGGACGTCGCGGGGCTCGAGGCTCTGATGACGGCCGCTCCGGGCATCGGCGCCCCGGATTATTCGG
Organism: uncultured Acidobacteriota bacterium; assembly: GCA_963729215.1. GTDB lineage: Bacteria > Acidobacteriota > Vicinamibacteria > Vicinamibacterales > CAVVIG01 > CAVQJU01. The sequence continues at coordinate 618,572 of CAVSND010000023.1, forward strand.
ACGCGGGCATGCTCCAGTACCTGCGAACCGAAAGAATCATTCCCCCTTATCAGACTAGAGGTTACAAGCTGGTCGAGCTGGTCAGGTTGTACGACGCCGGCGCCCCCCGGCGTTCCTAATGGCGGTGCTCCCTCGTGCCGATACGCGCATAGTCAATGAGTCTGGTTCCCTCACTGCTTCAGGCAATTGTCGGCGTGGACGGCGAAGCGCTGGTGATGCACGCGGGCGACAAGCCCTACGTCGTCGCTCCCTCCGGACAGATTGAGCTGGCCAGCCGCGGACTGACCCTCGAAGCCGTCAACGGCATCGTGTCGCAGCTGTTGCCGCCCGACGCACTGAGCGCCCTCGACGAATTTGGCGCCATCCAGCAGGAACTGGCAGGGCTGGCCGAGTTTCCGGGCGAGAGCTTCACGGTGGTTGCCGCCCGGGGCGGCGACGATGTCTGGGTCGAGATTCGCCGCCGTAAGGTTCCCGACGACGACCAGGTGCCCGACGACTTGTTCGCGGCGACCCCGCCCGTCGAGGCGGCCGGCGCCGCACCTGGCGATCTTTCCCAGACGAACATGGCCGAGGTGCAGCGGCCCGCGAACGGCGACTACACGGACATCGACGATGTGGGACCGCTGGGACACCCCGGACGCCTGGAGGATGTGAGGCAGAGGGGCTCCGACGGCGAGGGAGAAGGAGAAGTCGCCATCGATCTCGGGGACCTGGACGTTCCCGACGCGGTGCAATTGTTCGAAACGCCTCCGGTCGCCGTCGCGAGGGTGGCTGAGGACGTCGTGGCCGCGCCCGAACTCGCAGTGCCGGTCATCCCGGTCCAGACAGCGCCGGCGTTCGTTGCGCCGCCGCCTGCGCCGCCGGTGTCGCCGCCGCCAATGGCGGCCGTTCCGGTCGCGCCGCCTCCGGTCGCAGCTGCGCCACCGGCACCACGTCCTGTTGTCCAGGCGCCGGCGCCTCCGGCTCCTGCCGCGGTACCAGTTGTTCCGGTCGTTCCGCCCCCGGTGTCACCGGCCGCCGTGGCGAGCGTCGTCAGTTCTGTCGCGCCGCCACTGGTCGAGCATCCCGTGGCCGCGGCTTCGCCCGCTGCGCCTGAGGCCGCCGCACCGCCGCCAGCTGCGTCGCCGCCGGCCGCCGCACCGCCACGGGCCGTGCCGCCCGTTGCGCCGTCGGTCGCGGCGCCGACGCCCGTGACGCCGCCGATCGTTGCGCCGCCGATCGTTTCGCCACCGCCGGTCGCGCCGCCGATGGCCGCCTCGCCAGAACCGGCACCCAGTGCGCCGGCGCCGCAGCCGGCAGTCGTGCTCCCGATGTCACGCAGCCCGATCCGCACCGATGCGCCGCCGCCTCCGATTCCGGCCGGCGTCTCCGGCCTCGACCGGTTGCTGCGGATGGCTTCCGCGCGTGGCGCGTCCACTCTGTATCTCTCGTCCAACGCGCGCCCGTCCGTTCGCGTGGACGGCGAAATCCAGATGCTCGAAGGCGAGCCCTCGCACGGACCGAACGATGTCGAGTCGCTACTCCTCACGCTGGTACCCGACCGGAACCACGAAGCGCTGCGGAGCGGCGTGGCGACCGAATGGATCAGCGACGTGGACGGCGTCGGCCGTGTACGCTGCCTGAGTTTCCGCGATCATCGAGGCCCGGGCGGCGTGTTCCGCATGATGCCGGTTCGCGCGGTGTCGGCCGAACAACTCGGCCTCTCGAGTGAAATCCAGTCGCTGGCGCTCGAATCCGGCGGACTGGTCCTCGTGGCCGGCTCGCGTCTGAGCGGCAAGCGGACCATGATTTCGGCGCTCGTCGATCTCATCAACCACACGCGCCGCGATCACGTCATCACGATCGAAAGCGAGATCAACGTCGTCCACGAACGCGGGACGTCGTTCATCAGCCAGCGCGAGGTGCGCGGCAGCTACGACGATGTGGAAGGGGTGGCGCGGGCGGCGCTGCGCGAGGATCCGGACGTGCTGGTCGTGGAGTCGATGCGAACGGCGCCGCTCATCAACGTGGCCCTCGAGGCGGCGGGTTCCGGTCAACTCGTGATCGGCGGTTTCCCGGCGCACAACACGACGGCGGCGGTCGATCGCATCATCAATCTCTATCCTCCGGAAAACCGTCGTCAGATGCAGCTGGCGCTTGCCGAGAACCTGCGCGGGATTGTGGCGCAGGTGCTTCTGCGCAAGACCGGCGGCGGGCGGCTGCCCGCGCGGGAAATCCTGCTCAACACGCCCGCGGTGGCGGGCATCATCGCCGAGGGCCGGACGTCGCAGCTGCCCGCAGCCATCGAGGGTGGCCGCCGGCAGGGAATGCTGCCGCTCAACGACGCGCTCGCGGCGTTCGTTCAGAGCGGAGCCGTCGACGTCCGCGAAGCCTATCGGCGCGCCGCCGACCGCGCCGGGTTCCTCTCGCTCCTCAAGCGCCTCGGCATGGACACGACGCCGATCGAGCGGATGGCGTAGCAGGGCGGTGAAAAACACCGCCCTGAATGCAGAACGCAGAATGTAGAACGGAGAAATACGCCGGAATTCTCCGTTCTCCGTTTTCCGTTCAGCCTGCGTTCTTCGGCAGGCTGCTAGCCCCTCTTACTTCTCGACAAACGGCTCCAGCGCCTTCAGCAGGAAAGCCAGGACATCCGCATCCGAGAGCTCGCGAATGGGTACGGCGGGATTCAGCGGCCGCTCGGAGACGTTCGTTCTGTTTCCCCAGGCCCGGCTGGTCCGGCCAACCACGAGGGGTGTTCCGCCAGTCGAGTCCAGCACGACCTCGATGAAGTCGTCCGCGGACTTGTCGGACATCAGCCGCACGCTCCCGCCCGGCGTGAACAGGCTGAAGAGGTAGCCTTCGGCGCGCAGGACGTTGCCGGCCTGCCGGAAGAGTGGAGCAGCCACCTGGTCGAGAAAGACGCCGTACTCTCTGCCGGCGTTGTCGTTCGCGGCTCGCCGATCCGCGGCGGCCCGTTTCGCGTGGTCGATGGCGAGCAGGATTTGCTGGCGGACGCCGGCGATTTCCATCAGATCACTCCCGTGGCCCGCAGCTGGCCGATGACCTCGCCGCCGAGGCCCAGGTCGTGCGCCAGCACGGCGTCCGTGTGTTGTCCGAGCGTCGGGGGCGCCGCCCGCATCGCGGCCGGCGTGTCCGACAGCTTGATCGGCGTGCCGAGGACGCGGATGCTTCCCGCGCCGGGGTGCTGCATGGGCACGATCATTTCGCGCGCCGCCAGCTGCGGATCGCTGAAGACTTCACGCAGATCGCGAACCGAGCCGCAGGGCACGCCGGCCGCCGTCAGCTTGTCGATCCAGTACCGTCGCGGATGCGGGCGCAGGACGGCGGCCACCAGCGGCCGCAGTTCCGCATAGCCCGTGACGCGGCCGCGATTGGTGGCGAACTGCTCTCCGGCCTCGAGACCGGCAACGCCGCAGAAACGCCGCCACTGTTCGTCGTTCCCGACCGCCAGCACGAAATCGCCGTCGGAGGCGGAAAACGTCTGGTACGGCACGATGGTGGGATGCCTGTTCCCCAGGCGCACTGGCGGCGTGTCCGTCGCGAAGTAGATCCCGGCCTGATAGGTGAGAAGGGCCGTCACGGTGTCGAGCATGCTGACGTCCACGAGTTGTCCGCGGCCCGTGCGCTCGCGCGCGTACAGCGCCATGGAAATGCCTTGCGCCGCGAACATGCCGGTCACGATGTCGGCAATGGCGACGCCCACCCGCACCGGCGGTGCCTCCGGCGAACCGGTGATGCTCATGAGGCCGCCTTCCGCCTGCAGCACCGCGTCGTAGCCCGGTTCCTTGCGGCGCGGGCCCGTTTGTCCAAAACCGGAAACTGAGCAGTAGATGAGGCGTGGATGCGCGGGCGCGAGCGACGCGTAATCCAGGCCAAGCCGGCCGAGCGCGCCCGGCCTGAAATTCTCGACGATGACATCGCTCTTGGCGATCAATGAATCGAGGATGGCGCGTCCTTCGGGATTCTTGAAGTCGAGCGTCACGCTCTCCTTGTTGCGGTTGATGCTGAGGAAGTACGCGCTCTCGGTGCCGAGAAATGGCGGGCCCCACTGCCGCGTGTCGTCGCCGCCGCGCGGCTGCTCGATCTTGATCACGCGCGCGCCCATGTCGGCCAGCAGCATCGTGCAATAAGGGCCCGAGAGCACACGCGTGAGGTCGAGGACAGTGATACCGTTGAGAGGACTCGTCATCCACTGGACTATACTGGCTTTTTCGTTGAAACGCGTGACTGCCCGGACTCGCTCGCGAGTCGTGTTCGAACGCTCGATGACGCTTGTAGCCGCACCCAACCTCGCCAGAATTCCCGCCGGCGATTTTCTCATGGGCGCGTCCGACGCCGATGCCGACCAGCGTCCCGTTCACCGCGTGACAGTCGGCGAATTTTTCATCGGCCGGTTTCCCGTCACCAACGACGACTACGCAAAGTTCATTCGCGCGACAGGCCATCCGGCGCCGTCAATCGACGAAGTGCCTGCTATTGCGTCCGGCGGGCTCGAGACCGCGTTCCGCGATCTCGCGGCGCCTTACGTCTGGCAGGGCGGACAGCCGCCGGCCGGCCACGCCAATCATCCGGTGGTGCTCGTTCGCTACGACGATGCCGTGGCCTACTGCGCGTGGTCGTCCGAAGTCATGCACCGGATCGTCCGGCTGCCGACGGAAGCGGAATGGGAAAAGGCGGCGCGCGGCGGAGCCGACGGGCAGCGATACCCCTGGGGCCACGACTTCGATCCGGCTGCCTGCTCGTATCTGGCCGACGCCTCCGCGAAGCGCTCGCGGGGAACTCGCCCGACGGGGACGTATCCGCCCAACGCGTACGGGCTGTGCGACATGATCGGCAACGTCTGGGAATGGGTGTCCGATTGGTACGACGCCGAGTACTACGGCCGGGACGACCATCGGAATCCCGGCGGCCCGCCGGCCGGCGCCCTGCGCGTCGTCCGGGGCGGATCCTGGGTGACCGACGATGTCGAGATGCTGCGTTGTTCGTACCGCCACAAGGTGCCGCCCGACACGTACGCCTACAGCGTCGGTTTTCGCATCGCGTGCAGCGCGTGAGAGACGTGCAGCCCACTGACTACGAGAAGGCGCGCCGTCTCATCATGCGGCGCGATCCGGTTCTTGGCGCCGCCGTCAAACGCATCGGCCCCTGCGGTCTCGCTGCGCGCCAGCGCCACGATCATCTGACCGCGCTCATAGGCGCGATCGTCAGCCAGCAGCTGTCGACCAGGGCCGCGGCGACGATTTTCGGACGCTTCGTCGCGCTGTTTCCGGATGGAGCCATTCCAGGCGCCGCTGCCATCCACGCGCTCGAAGACCAGGCGCTGCGGGGCGTCGGGCTGAGCGGGCAGAAAGTCGGTTACCTGCGCGATCTGTGCGCCCGGATTGGCGACCAGCGGCTGGTGCTCGACGAGCTCGACGCGCTGGCGGACGAGCAGGTGATCGAGCGTCTCACCGCCGTGAAAGGATTCGGCCGCTGGACGGCGGAGATGTTCCTGATGTTCAGACTGCACCGGCCCGACGTGCTGCCGGTTGGCGACCTCGGCATCGTGACGGCGATCCAGCGGCTGTACGGGCTGCGGAAGCGGCCGGATCCGAAGCGAATCCTGAAAATCGGAGAGCCGTGGCGTCCGTACCGATCGGTGGCGTCGTGGTACTTGTGGCAAACACTGGCGGAGGCGAAGGCGGCGAGAGAAGAAAACGTAAAACGGAAAACGTAGAACGGAGAACGAGCCACGAGCCACGAGCCACGAGCGACGAGCCACGAACATCTACATTTTCCGTTTCACGTAGAGCACCACGATGCCTGCCGCGATCGCGATAAGCGTGCCGCGTTCGCTGAACAGCGTCTGACGCCACGAGAACGTGCCGGCCGACTCGGAGCTGGTGGGACCCATCGACAACGGCAGCCATCGATGGACCCGAGCGGCGTACTGCCGGTAGCTGTCGCCGAGCCGCGTCTCGAGCAGCGTTTCCTCCCAGCGCACAATCGCGTGGTATTCACAGGCCAGCAACAGGACGACCACGGGCGCCAGCCAGAGCAGTCCGGCTGTGACCGAGAAGCCGGCCCACAATGCGATGTTGCCGATGTAGAGTGGGTTGCGCACCCACGCAAAGGGACCGGAGGCAATCAGGGGCCCGAGCCGGTCGCTGCGCGTGCGCGAGATCGCGCCGATATGATGCACGCTCCACAATCGGAGCCACTCGCCGGCGGCGATGAGCGCCAGGCCGGCGATCCAGACCGGCGCGGCCGAATTCGCCGCGGCAGGCGGGATGAGAATCAGGGCGGCGGCGAGCGGCAGAGGAAGCCATGTTCGCTGCCGGAAGAGCCATCCGCCAAGGTGTACGAGAACGGGCGCCGGGGTCACGAGCCTCAGATTGTATGACGCCTTTTTGACACCGTTCCGGCGGTTGATATAATTCGGACTGGTTCAGTCGTATATCCATGGCGTCTCCAACTGTCCCGGCCGTCGGCGTTTCCGTCCTCGATCTCATAGGCCGCACCCCGCTCATCCGGCTTCGGCGATTCGAGAAAGAGTGCCCCGGTGTTGAAATCTGCGCGAAGGTCGAAGGCCAGAACCCCGGCGGTTCGGTCAAGGACCGCGCGGCGGCGCGCATGATCGCGGAAGGCGAGAAATCGGGCGCCCTGAAACCCGGCCTCACGATTCTTGACGCGACATCCGGCAATACGGGTATCGCGTACGCGATGATTGGCGCGGCGCGCGGATACAAGGTCAAGCTGTGCGTGCCCGCGAATGCGAGCCCGGAGCGCAAGCTCATCCTGAAAGCGTTCGGCGCCGAGCTGCTCCTGACCGACCCGCTCGAAAGCACCGACGGCGCGATCCGCGAGGCGCGACGGCTCAAGGCTGAGGAACCCGATCGCTACTTCTATCCGGACCAGTACAACAACGACGGCAACTGGATGGCGCACTACGATACGACGGCACCCGAGATCATCGAGCAGACCGGCGGAGCGCTCACGCACTTCGTGGCCGGTCTGGGCACGAGCGGCACGTTCATGGGCACCGCCAGGCGCCTGCGGAAGTTCAGCGCGGCCATCAAGCTGATCTCCTTTCAGCCGGCGACCGCCTTTCATGGCCTCGAGGGTTTGAAGCACATGGAGTCGGCGATCGTTCCCGGGATTTACGATCCCGGGCTGGCAGACGAGGATTTGCGCGTCGAGAGCGAGGACGCGTTCGAGATGGTACGGCGCCTCGCACGCGAGGAAGGCGTCATGGCGGGCATCTCGTCCGGCGCGGCGCTGGCGGCGACGCTTCAGGTAGCCCGCCGTCTCGACAAGGGGCTCATCGTCACGGTGTTTCCGGACGGCGCCGAAAAATATCTGACCGAAAAGTTCTGGACCGCCGATGCGTAAGCATCGGCTCGTGAAGAAAATAGATGCGCTGAGGTGAAAGTGCAGACGTTCCGGGTGACGGCCGCCGTGGATCGGGAGATCCGCCGCCACGGCGAGGAGACGTACCCGCACGAGTGCTGCGGCGCGCTCGTCGGCACGGACGGCCACACGACGGCGACCGTCGCGTTGCCGAACACGACCGAGGAGGGGCCGCGGCGGCGTTTCATGGTCAGGCCGTCGGATTACCGGCTGGCGGAGCAGCGCGCACAGGAATTAGGCGGAGACCTGCTGGGGTTCTACCATTCGCATCCCGATCACCCCGCGCGGCCGTCGCAGTACGACCTCGATCACGCCTGGCCGACCTTCGCGTACATCATCGTCGCCGTGAAAGGCGATCATGAGACGCGGGTTCAACGCGCCGAACCGACGACGCGGGTTCACCTCGCCGAAGCGCCGAAGGCGCGAAGGCGGGAGATATGACAGTCTGGTTTCTCAAGGAAGACCGTTCCGAATTTGAAGAGGGCGAGCTCAATGGCGACTAAGATTCTGATCCCGACCCCGCTGCGGCCGTTCACCGACAGGAAAGACGCGGTCGAAGCGGAAGGCAAGACGGTGGGCGAACTGCTGACCGATCTGACGACGCGGCACGCCGGCCTCAAGGCGCATCTCTACAACGCAGAAGGGAAGCTGCGCAGCTTCGTCAACGTCTACGTCAACGACGAAGACATCCGGTATCTGCAGAAGGAGCAGACGCCGATCAACGCGGGCGACACCGTCAGCATCATTCCGTCGGTGGCCGGCGGCGCGCCGACGACCGCAGAGGCGCCGGCGAAGCTGCCCGAGCTCACCAAGGACGACTTCCGGCGTTACAGCCGTCATCTGATCCTGCCGGAAGTCGGAGTGCTGGGGCAGCAGAAGCTCAAGGCCGCGAAGATCCTGTGCATCGGCGCCGGCGGGCTGGGATCGCCGGTCGCCCTGTATCTTGCCGCCGCCGGCGTCGGCACGATCGGGATCGTCGACTTCGACGTCGTCGATTTCAGCAACCTGCAGCGGCAGATTCTGCACGGGACATCCGATGTCGGCCGTTCCAAGCTGGATTCCGCGAAGGACCGGCTGCTCGACATCAACCCCAACATCAACGTCGTGACCCACAACACCGCGCTGTCGTCCGAGAATGCGCTCGAGATCTTCGCGCCCTACGACATCGTCGTCGACGGCACCGACAATTTCCCGACGCGATATCTCGTGAACGACGCGTGCGTCATTCTTGGCAAGCCGAACGCCTACGGCAGCATCTTCCGGTTCGAAGGCCAGGCGTCCGTGTTCGCCACGAAAGAGGGCCCGTGCTACCGCTGCCTCTATCCCGAGCCGCCGCCGCCCGGGCTCGTGCCGAGCTGCGCGGAAGGAGGCGTCCTCGGCGTCCTGCCGGGTGTCGTGGGCTGCATTCAGGCGACCGAGACGATCAAGCTGATTCTCGGGGCGGGCGAGCCGCTCATCGGCCGCTTCCTCATCTTCGACGCGCTGCGGATGAAGTTCCGGGAGCTGAAACTGAGGAAGGACCCGGACTGCCCCGTGTGCGGCACGCACCCGACCGTGACCAAGCTCATCGACTACGAGCAGTTCTGCGGAGTGCAGTCAGCCACGGAGGAGCCGGTGTCCGGGACTACGTCAGAAATCTCCGCCGGCGATCTGAAGAAGCGGCTCGATCGCGGCGACGTGCTGACGATCGTCGACGTGCGCGAGCCGAACGAGTATCAGATCAACAAGATCGCCGGGTCGATCCTGATTCCGCTGGGCGACATCCCGCGGCGGTACGTCGAGCTCGATCCGAGCGAAGAGTACGTGATGCAGTGCAAGGTCGGCGCGCGGAGCGCGAAGGCCGCCGACTTCCTGCGATCCAAGGGCTTCAAGAAGGTGCAGAACCTGACGGGCGGGATCATCAGCTGGATTGATCAGGTTGATCCCAGCCAGCCAAAGTATTAATATCGGACTGTAGCGGTCGTATTTAGAACCCGAACCCGGAACCGGGGCTCCAGACCAGCATCATGTTGAGGCTCTCAAAAAAGGCCGATTACGCCCTGATGGCCATGAAACACCTGGCCCTCAGGGGTGATCAGGGCTCGTCCAGCGCCCGTGAAATCGCGGAGCAGTACGACATCCCGATCGAACTGATGGCGAAAGTCCTGCAGCGCCTCGTGCGGCGGGGATTGTTGGCCTCGCACCAGGGCACACGGGGTGGCTACCAGCTCGCGCGCCGGCCGGTGCAGATTTCCGTGGCCGACGTCATCCAGGCGATTGATGGGCCGGTCACGGTCACCGCCTGTTCGACTGACGACGGGCAGTGCGATCAGTTCGCGAAATGCAACGTGCGCGACCCGCTGTGGCGCGTCCGTGAACGAATTCTGTCGGCGCTTGGCGAGTGCACGATCGCCGAACTGGCCGCCGAACCACCGCAAGCCGTGCCGAATACGGCACGCTCGGCCGTGCTGCTCACGCACCTGTAGGAACGTATATGGCTGTGAAACTTCCGATCTACATGGACTACCACGCGACGACCCCGACCGACCCCCGGGTCGTCGAGGCGATGCTGCCGTACTTCACGCAGCATTTCGGCAACGCCGCGAGCCGCAACCACCCGTTTGGCTGGGAAGCCGAAGAGGCGGTGGACAAGGCGCGCAAGCAGGTGGCCGACCTGATTGGCGCGAACGCGAAGGAAATCGTCTTCACGAGCGGCGCCACGGAGTCGGACAACCTCGCCATCAAGGGCGTGGCCGAGATGTATCGCGAGAAGGGCAATCACATCATCACGTGCGTCACCGAGCACAAGGCGGTGATCGACACGTGCAAGCGCCTCGAGAAGGACGGCTACCGCGTCACGTACCTGCCGGTTCAGAAGGACGGCCGCATCAGCCTCGATGGGCTGCGGGCCGCCATCACGGACAAGACGATCCTCATCTCGATCATGACCGCCAACAACGAGATCGGCGTGATTCAGCCGATCGCGGAAATCGGCGCCATCGCGAAGGAGAAGGGGATCCTGTTCCACACCGACGCCGTGCAGGCGGTTGGCAAGGTGCCGTTCAACGTCAACGACCTGAAGGTGGACATGGCGTCCATCAGCGCCCACAAGATGTACGGGCCCAAGGGCGTCGGCGCGCTCTACGTCCGCCGGCGCAACCCGCGCGTGCTGCTCGCGCCGCAGATCGACGGCGGCGGCCACGAACGTGGCATGCGCTCGGGGACGCTGAACGTCACGGGCATCGTCGGCTTCGGCAAGGCGGCTGAATTGTGCCGGCTCGAGATGGCCGCCGACACGGCGCGCCTGAGCGCTCTTCGCGATCGCCTGAACGCGCGGCTGCACAAGGGCCTCGACGAGATCTACATCAACGGCTCGGTGGAACACCGCCTCCCGCACAACCTCAATATCAGCTTCGCCTACGTCGAAGGCGAATCACTGCTGATGGGCATCAACGACGTCGCCGTCTCGTCGGGGTCGGCGTGCACGTCGGCCAGTCTCGAGCCGTCCTACGTGCTCAAGGCTCTCGGGGCGGGCGACGATCTGGCGCACTCCTCGATTCGCTTCGGCCTCGGCCGCTGGTCGACGGAAGAAGAAGTGGACTACGTGGCGGACAAACTGACGACCGTCGTGACGCGGTTGCGCGAGATGTCGCCGCTCTACGAACTGGCGAAAGAAGGCGTCGACCTCTCGACGATGCAATGGCAGACAGAGGGTCAGCACTGAAACACGTGACGGTTCGTCCGGCTTAGCTGGACGTAGAGGACAACAATGGCTTACTCGAACAAGGTAATTGATCACTACGAAAACCCCAGGAACGTCGGCTCGATGCCGAAGGAAGATCCGAACGTCGGCACCGGTCTCGTCGGCGCGCCCGAGTGCGGCGACGTGATGAAGCTGCAGGTCAAGGTGAATCCCTCGACCGGCGTGATCGATGACGCCAAGTTCAAGACGTTCGGGTGCGGGTCGGCGATTGCCAGCTCGAGCCTGGCGACCGAGTGGCTGAAGGGCAAGACCGTGGACGAGGCCCTCGCGATCAAGAACACCGACATCGTCACCGAGCTGAGCCTGCCGCCGGTCAAGATCCATTGTTCGGTGCTCGCCGAGGACGCCATCAAGGCGGCGATTGCCGATTACAAGAAAAAGCAGGGCACGTCGGCCGGGAAGAGCGCGGATACGCACGCGCAGCCGACGGCCTAGTGGAACGTAAAACGTAGAACGTAAAACGCAGAACGAATGTAGTGCGGGCCGCGAGGCCTGCAGACGAAGATGATTGAGATTTCCGAAGGCGCGGCGCGCAAGATTCGCACGCTGATGGCCAAGCAGGGCATCAACGAGGGCGGGCTGCGCGTCGGCGTCAAAGGCGGCGGCTGCTCGGGGCTGAGCTACACCTTCGCGTGGGAGAAGGAAGCCCGGATGGGCGACGAAGTGTTCGAAGGCCCGGACGGCGCGCGGATCTACGTGGACAAGAAGAGCCTGTTGTTTCTGAACGGGACGGTCCTCGAATACGACACCAGCCTGGTCAGCAAGGGCTTCGTCTTCAACAACCCGAATGCGAAGTCGACATGCGGCTGCGGCAGTTCATTTGGGGCATAAGAGGTTCGAGAGGTTCGAAGGTTCTAGGGGTTCAAGAGGTTCTACACCGCTGAACTCTCGAACCCCTTGAACCTCTAGAACCCCTGGAACCTCTAGAACCAATTTTGATGTCCTCCCCAACCCCCGCTCCAACCATCCAGGTTTGCCACGATTGCGGCGGCGGCGCGCCGGTGGATGCGCACTTCTGTCCGCAGTGCACGAAGATCCTGTCGATCGGGAGGCACGGGGATTACTTCAGCTTCATGGGACTGCCTCGCCGCCTGACTCTCGATCCGGCGGAGCTGGAGCAGCGGTTCCGCACGCTCAGCCGGCAGTTTCATCCCGACTATTTCTACAACGCGACGCCTGCCGAGCGGCGCGCCAGCCTCGAGCGCTCGTCCTACCTCAACGACGCCTACCGGACGCTGAAGCAGCCGATCGCGCGCGTCGAATACCTGCTGCAGCTCGAGGGATTCGCACCGTCCGAGAGCGGTAACAAGGTCCCGCCGGCGCTTCTCGAGGAAGTCTTCGCGCTGAACGAGGAGCTCGACGAGATCCGCGACCTGCGTGCGTCCGGCGCTCCGGCTGACGAGTGGAAGGCGCGGCTTGAAAAGGCCCGCGGTCCGATCGAACGCAAGCGCGACGCCCACGAGGCCGGCCTGCAGGAAGTGTCCACCCGCTGGGACGCGCTCCTCGAGGCTCGTGCCGGCATCGTCGAACGGCGGCCGGTGCTCGAAGCGCTGCGCGAGCGCGTGCTCGAGCGCAACTACATCAACAACCTGCTGGCGGGCATCGAAAGGGAACTGACACAGTGAGCCGTGTCGTGGGCATCGATCTCGGGACGACCAACAGCCTGGTCGCATACGTGAAGGACGGCGTGCCCGTCGTCATTCGCGATCGCGGCGGCGACGCGCTGCTGCCCTCGATCGTGTCCGCCGGGTCGGACGGGACCATCTATGTCGGCCGGGAGGCGCAGCGGCGCCTGCTGACGGATGCGGCGCACACGGTCTATTCGGTCAAGCGCTTCATGGGCAAGGGCCTCGACGACGTCAAGGACGAGGCGAGCCTGCTGCCGTTCCGCGTCGGCGGCGAGAGCGGAGGCGTGGTCAGAATCGGCCTGGGCGAACGCGAGTTCACGCCGCCCGAGATCTCCGCATTCATCCTGCGGGAGCTGAAGCGCCGCGCCGAGGCGTTCTTCGCCGAGCAGGGCGAAGTGGACAACGAAGTCGACCGCGCCGTCATCACCGTCCCGGCCTACTTCAACGATGCGCAGCGCACCGCGACGCGCGACGCCGGCCGGATTGCCGGCCTCGACGTGATGCGCATCATCAACGAGCCGACCGCCGCGTCGCTGGCGTACGGCCTCGACAAACGCCATGCCGGGCTCATCGCGGTCTACGATTTCGGCGGCGGCACGTTCGACATTTCGATCCTTCGAGTCGAGGACGGCGTATTCCAGGTGCTCGCCACCGGCGGCGACACGCACCTCGGCGGCGACGACATCGACCTGCTCCTGATGCACCGCGTGCTGGCGCAGGTCGGGTGGCAGCAGACGGCCGAACGCGTTCAGGAAATCCGCAAGGCCGTGATTCAGGCGAAATGGGATCTGTCGGATGGCGAGACCACCACGCTCAACGGGGCGCCGTTCAGCCGCGCGGACTTCGAGGCGCTGATCCGCCCGATCATCGATCGGACGCTCGAGCCGTGCCGTCAGGCGCTCGTGGACGCCGGCCTCGACGTGTCCCAGATAGACGAGGTCGTGCTGGTCGGGGGATCCACGAGGATCCCGCTGGTTCACCGCCTGGTTGGCGAGCTCTTCGGCAGGACGCCGCACAGCGAGCTGAATCCGGATGAAGTCGTCGCGCTCGGCGCCGCGGTGCAGGCCGACATCCTCGTGTCCGGCAGCCGGGAGATGCTGCTGCTCGACGTCACGCCGCTGTCGCTCGGCATCGAGACGCTCGGCGGCGTCGTGTCGAAGATCATCCTCCGCAACTCGACGATTCCGGCGACCGGCAGCGAGATGTTCACGACTGGCGCCGACAACCAGACCGCCGTGGACATCCACGTGCTGCAGGGCGAACGCGAGCTGGTCGCCGACAACCGCTCGCTGGCCCGCTTCAAGCTGCGCGGCATTCCGCCCATGCCCGCCGGCCTGCCCCGCGTGCAGGTGCAGTTTCAAATCGACGCCAACGGCATCCTCAGCGTCACGGCACACGAGCTGAGGACCGACATCGAGCAGACGATCGAGGTCAAGCCGTCGTACGGCCTGACCGACGAGGAAGTGGAGCGCATGCTGCTCGAATCGTTCGAGCATGCCGAGGCGGACTTTGCCGCGCGCCTGTTGATCGAAGCCCGCAACGAAGCCGAGTCGGTCATGGCGGCGACGGAAAAATCGCTGCGCTCGCCTGATTTCGGTGCGATCGCGGGCGACCTCCCGGCCGGGCAGCAGCAGCGCATCGAATCGGCGCTGGTCGATCTGAAAGGCGTCATGGAGTCGGCCGATCGCGAGCTCATTCACGAAAAGACGCACGTACTGAACGATGCCACGCGGCACCTGGCCGAGCTGATGATGAATCGCTCGGTGCAGGCCGCCCTGTCGGGAAGAAACGTCAACGACCTGTAGTCGATGACGTTCGTAGCGGCCGGCTTCAGCCGGCCGGAAACGTCCGTCTGAAGACGGACGCTGCGTGGAAACCATATGCCGAAAGTCACGTTCATCACGGACGGTGTGGCCAGGACGGTGGAGTTCGAACACGGCAAGCTTCCGTATTCGCACCACGGCCGCCCCGAATCCTTTCTCGACGTCTCGAAGCATTTCGATCTCGGACTGGAACACGCCTGCGGCGGCAGCTGCGCCTGCACCACGTGTCACGTGATCATCCGGGAAGGCGCGCAGAACCTCAGCGAAATGCAGGACGACGAGCTCGATCGTCTCGATACGGCCTGGGATCTCACCACCGATTCACGCCTCGGGTGTCAGGCGGTCATCAAGGGCGACGTCGTGTGCGAGCTGCCCATGTACACGCGGAACTACGTGCAGGAAGGCGGCGGCATCCAGCTCGGCAAATCGGACAGGAAGGATCGCAAGGCCGACGAGGTGGCGCCGTGAAGTGGATCGACGCCGAGGACATCGGGATCGCGCTCACCGCCAAGTTCCCGGACGTCGATCCGCTGACCGTCCGGTTCACCGACCTCCGCGAGCGCGTGCTCGCGCTCGACGGCTTCGACGACGACCCCAAGACGTCGAATGAGCCGAAGCTCGAGGCCATCCAGATGGCGTGGTACGAGGAATGGAAGGACGCTCAGGAGTCGTGAGCGCGATGGCGGCCGTCGACCTGTTTCGCCCGGCGATGCGCGGGTACTTCATTCCACTGGCGGCCGGCCTCCTGCTGACGGCGAGCACGTTTCTTCCCTGGGTCGTCATCGGCGATACGACGCTCAGCGGCATGCCCGCCGTACCGGCCCTGTGGGTGGCCGGTCTCGGCGCGCTCGCCGCCGTCCTCGCCGCGCTCAGTATCATCACGCGCAGGAATTCGCGGCATCCCCTTCTCGTCATCGGCCTCGCCGCGCTTGGCATCATGATTTTGTCGTGGCGCATCATGCCGAGGTCCGCCGGCGAACGCGCGCTCACCCTCAAACAGGCATTCGCGATCGTCGAGGACACGCCCCTCGGGGAAGCGCCGATTGCCCTGGTCGGCAGCGGCATCTATGTCGGCCTTGCCGCCTCCGCGGCCATCGTCGCCTTCGGGATGACGATCGTCGTCAAACGCGCCTCGCAGGCGTATGCCGTGACGAGCCCGGACGACGACGTTTAGCGCGGCACAGCAATGGAAAAGGTTCGAAGGGTTCGAGAGGTTCAAGGGGTTCGAAAGGTTCCAGAGGTTCGAAAGGTTCGAGAGGTTCCTGGGGTCCTGGTTCTGACGGCGACCGCGATCGAAGCGGCGCTGCTTCAATCGTCCCGCGTCTCGGTTGTGCTGACGGGCATTGGCGCCGTGAACACCGCCTACGCGCTCACCCAGTACCTCGCGACACAGCCCAGACCGTCGCTCGTCATCCAGACGGGCATCGCGGGAGCTTATGTCCCGGCCGGCATTGCCGTCGGATCGGTGGTGCTGGCCGACACGGAGATTTACGGCGATCTTGGCGTGATGACCACCGGCGGCTGGCTGCCAGCCGAGGAGATCGGGATTCCGATTGTCGAGGCCCGTGGCGCGCACCCGCCGCGGTTCAACTATTTCCCGTTGGATCCGGACCTCGTGTCGCGCGCCTCCACGATCGGCGGCTCCCTCATCGCGCGAATCGGCCCGTTCCTGACGCTGTCACAAGTGACCGGCGTGCGGACGCTGGGTGATGCGCTGCACCAGCGCTTCGGCGCGCTGTGCGAATCGATGGAAGGCGCCGCCGCCGCGCACGTGTGCGCGCTGCACGACGTGCCGTTTCTCGAGGTGCGGGGGATCAGCAACCTGATCGAGGATCGCAATCGCGCGGCGTGGCGGATCAAAGAGGCCGCCGAAGCGGCTCAGACCGTCGCCCTGCGCCTCGCCGAGAACCTCTAGCAGGCTGCTGAAGAACGCGGCCTGAACGTAAAATGTAGAGCGTCGAACGTAGAATCCGGCTGAACCTGAATCTCTGAACCGTGAACCCCTTGAACCTCTGGAACCCTTCGAACCTCTCGAACCCTTCGAACCTCTCGAACCCCTTGAACCCCTCGAACCAATGAACCCCCTGACCCTCGCGTATTCCCCGTGCCCGAACGACACATTCATCTTTACGCCGTGGGCCGAGGGGCGCATCGACGGGGCGCCAGCGGTCGTCGAGCGCTACGAGGACATCGACACGCTGAATCGGATCGCGCTGGCTGGAGAACCGGACGTCGTGAAGGTCTCGTTTCACGCATTCGGCCATCTCCGTGACCGGTATGGTCTGCTGCGGAGCGGCGGCGCGCTCGGCCGGGGATGCGGACCGCTCGTCGTGGCGCGCACGCCGTTCGACGCGGACGGGCTGGCCGCCAGGACCGTCGCCATTCCGGGCCGGCTCACCACGGCCGCGCTGCTCGTTCGCCTGTTTGCGCCCGGGCTCTCCGACGCCAACATCGTCGTGATGCCGTTCCACGAGATCATGCCGGCCGTCTGCAGCGGGCAGGTGGATGCGGGCGTCATCATTCACGAGAGCCGGTTCACGTATCAGCGCCACGGCCTGACGAGGATTGTCGATCTCGGGGAGTGGTGGGAGCGCGAGACGGGCCACGCCATCCCTCTGGGCGGCATCGCGATGCGCCGCGACCTCGGCGCCGGGCTGATTCGGCGCACGGAGCGGGCGCTGACCGCGAGCGTGGACTACGCGCACGCGCACCCGGCGGACGTCTGGCCCACGATCCGGCGCCACGCCCAGGAGATGGAGGACGATGTGATGCGCCAGCACATCGCGTTGTACGTGAACGACTTCACGCGCGACTACGGTGCGGAGGGCGAGGCCGCCATCCGGCACCTGCTCGAAACCGCCGAGCGCCTCGCGATTGTCCCGCATTCGGATCAGCCGATCTTCGCGTAACGCTCTATAATCCGGCGCATGCTGACACGCCGGAAATTCCTGACCGCGGCCGCGGCTGGCGCCGCGACGCTCTCGACGTTCTCCAGGCTGCCCGGGCTGGGCGCCGCCGAATACGACCTCATCATCGCGGGCGGCCGCGTGATCGATCCGTCGCACGCGTTCGACGCGGTGGCCGACGTGGCGATCGCGGGTGGAAAGATCGCCGCCGTGAGGCCTGGCCTCGCCCCATCCAGCGCGGCTGCGACGATCGACGCGCGCGGCAAGCTGGTCGTGCCTGGTCTCATCGACATCCACACGCATGCGGGGCGGGCCATGGCCGATCCGGCGACGTGCCTGTCCCAGGGCGTCACGTCGCTCATCGACGCCGGATCCCAGGGCGCGGACCACATCGACGAAGTCGTGGCTGTCGCGAAAGCCGCGCCCAATCGCATGCGCGTCCTGATCAACATGGCGAAGACCGGCATCCTGGACGAAGGCGAGTTGAACGACATCAGCCACGCCGACGTCGCCGCCACAAGGGCCGCGATCGAGCGCAATCGCGACTTCGTCGTCGGCATCAAGGCGCGGTTGTCTCAGAACGTCGCCGGCAAGAACGACGTCGAGGCGCTCCGGCGCGCGCAGCAGGTGGCAAAGCCCCTGAATATTCCCGTGATGATCCACATGGGCCAGACGTTTTCGCCGCTGCCGGCTATTTTCGCCTTGCTCAAGCCCGGCGACATCGTCACGCACATCTACGCGCCTCCGCCGCATGGAATCTTCGACGAGGCCGGACGGGTTCTTCCCGAGGTCATCGACGCCCGCCGGCGCGGCGTGTGGTTCGACATCGGGAACGGCCGGACGGGCCACATCACGTGGGCGATGGCCAATCACGCCATGGAGTCGCGCCTGTTGCCGGACACCGTGTCGACGGATTGGACGACGAACGAGCTGGCGCGTACCGAGCAGGTGATCGACTTCGGGAATGTGCTGTCGAAGTTCCTGATGCTCGGCGTGCCGCTGTCCGACGTGATCGCGATGGCGACGTCAAACGCCGCGAAGACGTTTCCCGCGTTCAAGGGCCTTGGCACGCTGGGGGTCGGTGTGCCGGCCGACGTGACGCTGCTCGAGCTGCGGGAGGGCTCGTTCGATTTCTTCGACAACGAGCGGGCGAAGCGCAGCGGCATGCAGCGCCTGTTCGCGGCTCGAACCTTCTTCGCAGGCAAAGGATGAAGCGTTTGTACGTTGGCGCAACCGCCAACGGAAGCGATCTCAGCGAAACGCCACGGCTTTCAGGTGGGCGTGCAGCTGCGCGACGCCGTCAGTCAGCGCGGCCGGACCCGGCTGCAGGATGTACGTCGATTTGATCTCGAAGATGTGATCGCTGCGGACCGCGCCCACGCGGTCCCAGCCCGGCCGGTTCTGAATCGTCGGTTTCTTCATCTTCTTCCCGCACCACGACGCGAAGACGACATCCGGGTCGCGGCGCGCAACTTCTCCCGGATCAACGATGCGGTCCCTGGCGAGGCCGCACGGCGCGAGCTCGGGGAAAATCGGATCGCCGCCGGCGACCTCCACGAGCTCTTCCACCCAGCGAATGCCCGAGATGAGGGGCTCGTCCCACTCCTCGAAGAACACGCGCGGCCGCTTTGGAAAGGATGCCGCCGCTTCTCGAATGCGATCGAGGCCGGCTTCGAGTTGGTCGGCCAGCCGCTCCGCTTCGGCCTGACAGCCGACGAGGCCGCCGAGCATTCGAATCATCTGCAGGATCTCGCCGATGCTCCGCTGGTTGAATGTCACGACGGGCAGGCCGCGGCGAATGAGCTCGGCAACGAGGTCGGCCTGCAGGTCGGAGAACGCCAGGATGAGGTCGGGCTCGAGCGCGGCGATCTTGTCGAACTTCGCGTTGATGAACGCCGAGATCTTCGGCTTCTGCCGCGCTTCGGGCGGACGCACCGTGTAACCGGAGACTCCGACGATGCGGTCGCCCTGGCCGAGCAGGTAGAGCGTCTCCGTCGTCTCTTCGGTCAGGCAAACCACGCGACAGGGGAATTTAGTCATCTGGTCATCTGATCATTTGGTCATTGCTGAGACGAGGCGGGGAGCACGTCGGCGAAGACGAAGCCGTCGCGCTCGACGACCTCGCCCGAGGCGATCGCAATAGGCTTGTCGAACATCGGGCCGGCGTACGCGAACGAGTGAAACTCCCCGCGCTCGCCGCAGGGATCGACCGAAGGCGGGAGCTCGTCGAGAAGCGCCGAGTCGAACTCTCGTCCGGCGAAACGTCTGTCTACCACCTTGGGATTCACGCACGTCAGGCGCGCGCGCAACCCGCCGGCCACCATCGTCCGCGCGAGCGCAGCGGTGTCCGCGCCGAAGAGCGGGAACATCGGCGTCAGCCCGGTTCCGGCCAGCCGTTCCTCGCGATACCGGCGGATGTCCTCGAGAAACAGATCCCCAAACGCCACGTGCGTGAAGCCCTCGGACACTGCACGCTCCACCGCGCCCGCCATCGCGCGCTCGTACACCTCGTTCGGGCACGGGGACGGAATCGGAATCTGCCGCAGCGGCAACCCGAGCGCATCCGCCTGCGCCTGAAGCAGTTCCACCCGCACCGCGTGCATCGCCACGCGCTGGTGGACTTCGTTCACCGTCGTCAGCACGCCCCCGAGTTCGACGCCGGACTGCCGGAGGACGTGCACCATCCAGGCGGAGTCCTTGCCGGAGGACCACGAAACCAAACATTTAGTCATCTGGTCATCTAGCCATTTGGTCATTTCTGAGACGGCGCCGGCGAGTGTGGAACGGCGGATTGCCTCACGCGCGTCGTCATGAGCGAGCAGAGCGAAGCATTGAAAGAGCGGACGATGTCATTTGCTGTCAGCGTATTGCGTCTGATAGACACGATTCCCACGAAGGCAGTCCGCCGATGCTGTCGCACGCCAGTTGGCAAAAGTGCCACGTCTGTTGCGGCGAACTACCGCTCCGTCTGCACGGCTCGTTCTCGACCGCGACTTCATCTCCAAACTCTGCCATCGTCGTCGAGGAGGCGGAAGAGAGCCGTCTACTGGCTCGAGATAATGCTCCGCGCCGGTGTTGCCACCGATCAGGAAATGCGGTCCGACTCCGACAAGAAGCCATCGAGCTGCGCGCAATCTTCTCGCGCTCCCTCAGCACTGCCCGTGTCGAACAGTCGCATCGTCTCAGAAATGACCAGATGACTAGATGACCAAATGACCAGATTCATCGGCCCCACCTCGCCTCGGGGTGCAGCGCCTGCCCAGCTCGCGTGCGGCCTGGACGATGCGGGGCCCGGGCACAACGTATTGGTCGCCGACCAGGATGACGATGCGCTTCGTCCTCACGGCCGGAACGGAGCCGAGCGAATCCCACGCACGCAAGTCTCTGGTTGGGTCGACGTTCTTCGCGCTCGCGCCGTACCTCAGCTCGACGATCACGTCCGGCCGCCGCGCCAGAATCTGTTCCGTGCCGGCCTGAACGGACTGTTGCTTGACGTCGGCGAAGATGTTGTCGCCGCCGGCGACGTCGAGCAGGTCGGCGAGAAAGCCGTAGCCGCCGCTCGCGTAGATGTTCTGCAGCGTCGTCCGGTCGCGCTCGAACACCAGCAAGGTCCGCGGTCTTGGTCGTCCGGCTACCGTCGCCCGCACTGCGGCCAATTCCTGTTCCATGGACGATGCCAGGCCGTTGGCCTGAACGCGGTAGCCGATGCGCGCGCCGACCGCCCGAATCGTGGCCATGATGTCTGGCATCGCGCGGTGCTCGTACGAGTAGTAAGGGATGGTCGCGCGGTCCAGGCTCCGTTTCAACTCGGTCTGCGTCCCGTACACGATCACCAGATCCGGATGGAGCGACAGAATGCGTTCAGTATCGGGGTCGAGCAGTGCGCCAACCCTCGGAAGCTTCGTCGCCTCAGGCGGGTACTTGTCGTAGCTGCTGACGGCGATCAGGCGGCTCCCCGCCCCCATCGCGAAAATCATCTCGGTCGTCGCTGGAATCAGCGACACGACGCGCCGGGGCACGGCGTCCGCCGCCGCGCCGAGCGTGAGGCAGGCGGCCAGCGCAAGCAGGGCGAGACGTTTCATCATGCTCTCCTCATGTCCGCCGTACGAGCAGCCAGAGAAAAAACGGCCCGCCGATGATGGCCGTGACGATGCCGACCGGCAGCTCGATGGGGGCGAACATCGTGCGGGCGATGAGATCGCAGCCGATCAGAAACGTCGCGCCGAAAAGCGCCGACGCGGGCAGCACCAGCCGATGGTCGGATCCGACCACCAGCCGGACGATGTGCGGGACGACCAGGCCGACGAATGCAACCGGCCCGCTGATCGAGACCGCGGCGCCCGTGACGAGCGACGCGCTGACGAGCGCCAGCCGTTCGGCGCGCTGGACGTTGACGCCGCGGGCCGCCGCCGCGTCGGCGCCGAGGCTGATGAGATCGAGCGGGCGCGGCAGCGCCGCCATCATGACGAATGCTATCGCCATCAGGGGGAGCGCGGCCAGGAGCGGTGTGTAGCTGCCGACGTCCAGCGCGCCCATCAGCCAGCGGACGGCGCGGAACGTGTCCGCGAAGTCGCTCATGTATTGCACGAACAGCGTCAGCGCCGAGAAGAAGGCGGTCATCGTGACGCCGGCCAGCAGCAGCACGGTTGTCGAGAGCCCGCGGCGTCTGGCGGTCGCGAGCATGTAGACGATTGCCAGCGCGCCAATCGCACCCGCGAGGCTCGATAGCGACACGGAAGACAACCCCGCGATCGCGAAGTCGAAATGGAACGCGATCGCCAGCATGGCGCCGAGCGCGGCGCCGCTCGAGACGCCGAGGGTGTCCGGCGTGGCCAGGGGATTTCGCAGCAGCGCCTGGAAGATGGCGCCGGCCAGGGCGAGCGAGCCGCCCACGAGTGCGGCGGCCATGATGCGCGGCAGCCTCGCCACGAAGAAGATCTGCGCATCGGAATTGTCGGCAAACGGGATCGCGCGATCGAACGCGCGCGCCAGGGAAATCGAGGTCGTACCCATCAGCGGCGCCGCGACGAGGGTCACCAGCAGCAGCCCGCCAAAACCCGCCAGCGTGACGAACAGACGGCCGCGCACCTGCTGCACGTCAGGTCCGCGCGATCGGCGTCACCGTCAGGTGGCCGGCGCGTTGGTGCATGTGGACATCGGCGTCCACGTCATAGAGCGCGCGGACGGCGTCAGGTGTGAGCACGTCCGCCGTCGGACCGCTCGCGAGCACACGGCCGTCGCGCACGAGGATGAGCCGCCGGCACAGGCTGGCGGCGAAGTTCAGGTCGTGCGTCGAGAGCACCATGGCGACATCGCCGCCGGCGTTCAACCTCGACAACAGTTGCTGCACCTCGAGCTGGTGGCCGACGTCGAGCGAGGCCGTGGGCTCGTCGAGCAGCAGGAGTTGTGGCTCCTGCGCCAGCGCGCTCGCGATCACCACGCGCTGCTTCTCGCCGCCGCTGAGGGTGTGGAAGGGACGCGAGGCGAACGCCGACATGCCGGTCGCCTCCAGCGCCTGATGCGCGACCGCGAGGTCGGCCGGCCCTTCGAGCGCGAACGGTCCTAGATGAGGAAACCGCCCCATCAGCACGATTTCCATCACGCTGAAGTCGAACGGCGCGTGCGTTTCCTGCGGCACGTAGGCGATCTTTCGCGCCGCCTCGCGGCGAGGCCAGTCGGCAAGCTTGCGGCCCTCGAACGCAATCGAGCCATGACGCGGGCGCAGCATGCCCCCCAGGAGCTTGAGGATCGTCGTCTTGCCCGATCCGTTCGGGCCAAGCAGGCCGACAAGATCGCCGCGCTCGATCGCGAGCGAGACGCCGTCGACCACGGAGGGCCCTCCGTTCCGGTACGCGAACGACACCTCAATGGCGTGCAGCATGGCTCACGGCCTGGAAGCGGACACGACGTCGTCGATGGGCGCGAGGTCGAGCGCCCAGCAGCCCGACCGCTGGACGCTCGCTTCGCGCGCCAGATGCAGCGGCCGGGAGAACAGCGGACTATTTGTCACGACGGTGTGATATTCGCCGCGTTCGCCGCACGGATCGACGCCGAGCCGCACGAGTTCAGGCAGCAGCTCGGCCCGCAGCGTGCGCCCGAGCCATGTCTCATCGAGGAATTCGGCGCGCGCCGTCACGATCATGGCCTCAGCCCCGGACGACACCCAGTCGTGAAACAGGAGCTCGGTCGACATCCCCCATAAAGGCTCGACGGCCGTGAGGCCGGATGCCTCGCACTGGCGCTCCGCCCATTGCCGATGCTCGTCGAACATGATGTCGCCGAAGATCACGTGCGTGATGCCGCCGGCCCTGGCCTCCTCGAGCGCCTGATGAAAGGCCTCGTCGTACGTCTGCCACGTGCAGCGTCCGACGATCTGCTTCACGCGCAGCCTGTCGGCTTGCGCCGCGACGACCGCCGGCCGCAGTCCGTGCGAGCGGCTCCGCTCGGCGCCGGTATCGAACATCGTGATCATCGAGACGACGTCGAAGTCGGCGTGGACGCGCTGAAGCGCAGCGCAGCTGTCTTTGCCGCCGCTCCATGACACGGCGGCCCGAGGTTTCACACGCGTCATGTTTCGGCCCTCGGCCGGGCCGATGATGAAGTGGAGCAGAAGACGAGAGAGAGGGAGACTGCGGGGCAGGCCTCAGCCAGCCGCCGGGAGAGGGACACGGACACCGGTGCTCCTTTCGGCGTCTTTCGCGCCGGGAACAAGGACGCCCCCGATGGCACGTTTCCTGACTCGCGGATCGGCACGACGCTTCCCGTCTTCCCAGGCTGTGACACCCAGTGACGGTACCGGAACCAGGAACTGGGGCCCGGGTACTCGTGAAGCGCCGCTCCCCGCTCACAGTGGCGAGACCGTGTGGGTTTTTCACCCACTTCCATGGCCGCCGGGGTCTGCGTCGGTCGAAAAACGAGTATAGCCCACGGCGCGTGTTTCGGTTGCCTGCCGGTGCAATATTGCGTAACATTATCCGATCGCGATTGCCGGTATCCCCAACAACCGAGAGGACTTCATGAGCAAGAGTTCGACCGTCACCGTTCGCGAAAGGCCCGTCGAAGAAGTGGCTTCTGCGAAGGCCGGCGGCCTTACGATTCACGGTGAAACGATCATCGTGTCAACCGATCAGCGCATCGAGCTGGTCGACTTGACCAATCGCATTATGGAGTTCGCGCGGCGGTTCAACATTCGCGAAGGCCTGGTCAGCCTCTGGTCGATGCACACGACCTGCTCGCTGTTCATCAACGAGTTTCAAACGGCGCTTCTGACGGATATCAAGCGGTTCCTCGAGCAGATGGTCGCGCGCGACGCCGAGTGGATGCACAACAATCCCGATCACTCCGATTGCGACCGGATGAACGCCGACTCGCATCTCCGCGCGTTGATGCTCGGCCACAGCCTCACGCTCCAGGTGAGCGGCGGGGAAGTCGTGCTCGGGCAATGGCAGCGCATCCTCATGGCCGAACTCGACGGCCCTCGCGCCCGGACGCTCCGGATTCAAATCTGGGGAATCAGCTGAGCGATCGTCGAATCTGGTCATCTGGTCATTCGGTCATCTGGTCATCGTTGTTCAATCGAGCCATTGAACCAATTGATCAACGATGACCAGATGACCAGATGACCAGATGACCAAATGTATTCCCGCCTCGCCTCCGCCGGCCTCTCCGACATCGCGGACAAACTCGACTCCAGCGTCCGCCTGGACCTCGCGGACGGCGTACGGCTTTTCGAATCTCCAGACCTCCTCTCAGTGGGCTGGCTGGCGAATCGCGAGCGCGAAAAGCGTCACGGCCCGAAGACGTTCTACAACTACAACATCCGCGTCGAGGCGACCAACGTCTGCGTCGCGAGCTGCCTGTTCTGCTCGTTCGCGCGGTTGAAGCCCGGCGACACCGACGCCTACACGATGTCGCTGGACGAGGCCTGGGACAAGCTGCGCCGACGCGCGTCGCAGCCGCTCACCGAGGTCCACGTGGTGAACGGCCTGCACCCGGATCTGCCGTTCGACTACTACACGGAGCTGCTCCGCGGGTTCAAGCGCATCCGTCCCAGCATTCACCTGAAGTGTTTCACCGCGGTCGAGATCGCGTTCTTCGCGGACCTGTACGGCAAGACGGACGAACAGGTTCTGCGCGAATTGATGGATGCGGGCCTCGATTCGCTGCCGGGCGGCGGCGCGGAGATCTTCGCCGAGCGCGTGCGCCAGAAAATCTGCCACGACAAGTGCGGCACGGAACGGTACCTGGACATCCACAGGCTGGCGCACCGGCTCGGCATGCGGTCGAACGTCACGATGCTGTACGGTCACATCGAGACCGCCGAAGAGCGAGTGGACCACATGCTGCGCGCGCGCGCGCTGCAGGACGAAACGGGCGGATTTCAGGCGTTCATTCCGCTCGCGTTTCACCCCGACAACAACCAGATGCGCAAGCTGCCGGCGCCCAGCGCCGCCGA
The DNA here is from genome assembly GCA_963729215.1 of uncultured Acidobacteriota bacterium. Classification (GTDB taxonomy): domain Bacteria; phylum Acidobacteriota; class Vicinamibacteria; order Vicinamibacterales; family CAVVIG01; genus CAVQJU01. The sequence continues at coordinate 644,518 of CAVSND010000023.1, forward strand.
GACGTTGCGCGTGCACGCAGTGGCGCGGCTCGTGCTCGACAACATCCCGCACGTGAAGGCGTTCTGGATCGCCACCGGCGTCGAAGTCGCGCAGACGGCGCTGTGGTTTGGCGCCGACGACCTCGACGGCACCGTGCAGGAAGAGAAGATCTACCACATGGCCGGCTCGCAAACGCCGGAGGCCATGACCACGCGCGAAATCTCCAGGCTCATCCGTGCCGCCGGCCGCGAACCCGTCGAGCGCGACACCCTCTACAACGTCGTCGAATCTGGTCATCTGGTCATTTAGTCATCTGGTCATTGATCAATGACTCGAATCAATGACCAGATGACCAGATGACCAGATGACCAGATTCGCGTGAACAAGATCGTCGTTTTCACCGGTGGCGCCCACCTGGAGCTGGCGAGGGCCATCTGCAGGCATCTGAGAGTTCGCCTTGCGCCGTCGACGACCAGCAGGTTCAGCAACGATTGTCTCGGCGTCCAGTTGGAAGCCAACTGCCGCGAAGCCGACGTCTTCATCATCCAGCCGCTGACGCCGCCCGTGCAGGAGCACCTGATGGAGCTGCTGCTGATGCTCGATGCCGCGCGAGGGGCATCCGCGGCGCGAATCACGGCCGTGATCCCGCATTTCGCGTACGCGCGCTCGGATAAGAAGGACGCGCCCCGTATCTCGATCGCCGCCCGGCTCGTGGCCGACCTTCTGGCGACGGCCGGCGCCAGCCGCGTGCTCACGATGACGCTGCACTCACCCCAGGTGCACGGGTTTTTCAGCGTGCCGGTCGATCACATGAACGCGTTGAAGGTGCTGGCCGCGCATTTCCGCCGGCGCGAAGCGGAAGAACATGGTCGTGGTGTCTCCCGATCTCGGCAACGCCAAAGAGGCATCCCATTTTGCCCGCATGTTGAAGTTGCCCGTGGCCGCCGGCAGCAAGAAGCGCTTGAGCGACGACCGGGTGGTGATCGACGCCCTGGTCGGCGACGTGACCGGCAAACACGCGATCGTGCTCGATGATGAGATCGCAAACGGTGGCACGATCGTCGAGATCCTGCAGAAGCTGCGCGAACGGGGCGTGGCAGGGATCACCGTGGCGTGCACGCACGGCCTCTTTACGGGGAAGGCCATCGAGAGACTGAGGGCGCAGCCCGATATTCACGAGATCGTGACGACCGATACGGTGCCGGTTCCAGCCGCAAAGCGCCTGCCGAACATGAGGGTGCTTTCGGTCGCCCCGCTCCTCGGCGAGGCGATCCACCGTATTCACGTCGGAAAGTCGGTCAGCCGTCTGTTTGATTCGTAGGTCAAGCTCATCCGGTCGTCGAATCTGAAATCTGGTCATCTGGTCATTTAGTCATCTGGTCATTGATTGGTAAGATTGAATTTGGTCAGAAATGACCAGATGACTAGATGACCAGATGACCAAATTCATCCCCGTCCTGACCGCCTACGAGAAAGAGCACGTGCGGGAGAGACAGCCGCTCCCGGAGGAGTACCTCGGACTCTCGGACGAGGAAATGGACCGGCGGATCGCCGAGGCCCGTAAGAAGCTGGGAAGCCGCCTCGTCATCCTGGGCCATCACTACCAGCGCGACGAGATCATCAAGTTCGCCGACTACACAGGCGACTCGTTCAAGCTTGCGGGCGAGATCAGCAAGCATCCGGACGCCGAGTTCATCATCTTCTGCGGCGTGCATTTCATGGCGGAAAGCGCCGACGTCCTGAGCGCGCCGCACCAGCAGGTCATCCTGCCCGACCTCGCCGCCGGCTGTTCGATGTCGGACATGGCCGAACCCGAACAGCTCGAAAACTGCTGGAGCGATCTCGAGCAGATGGGGATTCTGCCAGGGCCCGGCGGGGAGAAGCAGCCTGTTCTGCCGGTCACCTACGTCAACTCGGCCGCTTCCATCAAAGCGTTCTGCGGCGAGCGCGGCGGCGTCGTCTGCACATCGTCGAACGCGGCGGCGACGCTGCGGTGGGCGTGGCAGCGGGGCGAACGTGTGCTGTTCCTGCCCGATCAGCACCTCGGCCGCAACACGGCCTACAAGATGGGCGTGCCGCTCGACGACATGGTCGTCTGGGATCCGAACGAAATCTGGGGTGGCATCGAGCCGGAGGCCGCCAGGCGCGCGCGCATCATCCTGTGGAAGGGCCACTGCTCAGTACACGAGAAATTCACGGTGCGCCAGATCGAAAACATCAGGAAAGAGCATCCTGGCGTGCGCGTCATCGTTCATCCGGAAGTCCCGTGGGCCGTCGTCCAGGCCGCGGACGATTCGGGATCGACCGAATACATCATCAAGCAGGTCAAGGCGAGTCCCGCGGGATCTGTCTGGGCCGTCGGCACTGAAATCCACCTGGTCAACCGCCTGGCGGATCAGGTGGCGCCGGATCGGACCGTTCTCTCACTCGACCAGTTCGGCTGTCTCTGCTCGACCATGTTCCGCGTCTCGCCCAACCACCTCTTGTGGACGCTCGATGGTCTGCTCGCTGGAGAGGTCCGCAACCGCATCGTTGTCCCCGACAACCAGAAGCACTGGACCAAGGTCGCGCTCGATCGCATGTTGTCGCTTGTCGATTGAGCGCGCCCTGAAGTACGATCCGAGGTTCTACGCGCTGAAAGTGGCGTAGCGTCCGCCTTCAGGCGGATGGAACCGGCCGGCTGACGCCGGCCGTGACGTGTTCTGAAGGAGGAGGCTGTCTCATGGCATTTACACTTCCAGCGCTGCCCTACGCGGCCGATGCACTCGAGCCGCACATCGACAAGCAGACGATGGAAATCCATCATGGGAAACATCACAACGCGTACGTGACGAACCTGAACGCGGCGCTGGAGAAGGCTCCGGAACTGCAGTCGAAGACCATCGACGAGCTGTTGAAGGACATCAATGCCGTGCCCGAGGGCATCCGGACTGCCGTGCGGAACAACGGCGGCGGGCACGCGAACCACACGATGTTCTGGCAGATCATGGGACCCGGAGGCGGCGGCGCGCCGACCGGCGCCATTGCCGACGCAATCACTTCCACGTTCGGCGGGTTCGACAAGCTGAAGGAAGAGCTCAAGAAGGCCGCGGTCGGCCGCTTCGGCAGCGGCTGGGCCTGGCTCATCGCGAGCGGCGGCAAGCTGGCGATCGAAAGCACCGCCAACCAGGACAGCCCCGTGATGGAAGGCAAGAAGATCGTCATGGGCATCGACGTCTGGGAGCACGCCTACTACCTCAAGTACCAGAACCGCCGGCCGGACTACATCGACGCGTGGTGGAACGTGGTCAACTGGGCCGAGGTCAACAAGCGCCTCGCCAAGTAGACGGCGCTCGGAGCGGCCAGAACGGGCGGGAAGGGCAGGACAGGCGGGAAAGCAGGAGGGAGCAGAACCCTTCCGGCCTCCCCTCCAGCCCCTCCTGCCTATCCAGCCCGCGCCCGCCCATCCTGCCCAGTGATCCTTTTCCTCTTCCTCTCCCATCTCGCCGTCGGCATCGTTCTGACGCTCGTCTTCGTCTCCCGCGAAGCCGGCGTGAAGTTCTTCCGATTCAACGCCGGCCTCGCGGTCGTCCTGCTTGCGGTCGCGTTTGCGTTGAGGCCGCCCGAGGCGTCGGCGACCGAAGCGGGGCGCGTGGCCGTGTTCGCGCTCGGGGTGTTCGAGGCCGCGATGCTCCTCTATTGGGGCACCGTTGGACGCGCACTGGCCGCGGTTCGCCCGGCCATCGTCGGCATCGCGGTGGCCGCGGGCCTGGTGGCCCTGGTCGCGCAGGGGATCGGCCAGGCCTCGGATGCGGCGGCGGGGGCCATGATCATCGCGAGCTTCCTCAGCTCCGCCGCACTGCTCGGCGGCGCCTGCACGGCGATGATCCTCGGCCACTGGTACCTGGTGATTCCGTCTCTTCAGGTGTCGCACCTCCAGTCGATCGTCAAGGTCCACATCGCGTCGATGGTCGTCAGGGTCGTTGTCGTCGTCGCGGCCGTCTACGTGGCCATCGTCAGCTGGCAGCCGGGGATGGGGCCGAGCTTCCGCGGCTATATCCTGTCGGTCGAGCGGCATCTTCTTCTGGCAGCGTGTGCTGTTCGGCCTGGTGGGGCCGGCGCTCCTCTCGTACCTCACCTGGGAGACGGCCAAGATTCGATCGACGCAGTCGGCCACCGGCATCCTTTACGTCGATTTCTTCACGGTCGTCGTCGGCGAGGTGCTGGCGAAGTACCTGCTCCTCGCGACGCGGGTTCCGCTCTAGAAAACGTAGTACACTCGCGAATTGCGGACTGCACCGCGGTCCGGAACCTGTGCAATTTCAGCCTACGAACCGCGTCAGGGCCGGAAGGCAGCAGCGCTAAGTAGATCCTGACATGTGCCGCAGGCCTCTCCGGGCCGCGGTTCAGTCCGCATTTCCGTAGCGTCCGCCTTCAGGCGGACGTTGCCGGCCGGCTGAAGCCCGGCCGCTACGTCGAATACATGTCCTATCAAGTCATCGCGCGCAAATGGCGGCCGCAGAAGTTCGACGACGTCGTCGGGCAGGCGGCGGTCACGCGTACGCTGCGCAACGCGCTGACGAGCAACCGGCTCGCGCAGGCGTTCGTCTTCGCCGGTCCTCGCGGCGTCGGAAAGACGACGACGGCGCGCATTCTGGCGCGGGCGCTCAACTGCGAGAAGGGGCCGACGCCCGATCCCTGCGGCGTGTGCGACGCGTGCGTCGAGATCGCGGAAGGACGCGACATGGACGTCCTCGAAATCGACGCCGCCACCCACACCCAGGTCGAGAACGTGCGCGAGGTGATCGTCTCCGGCCTCAGCATCCTGCCTGTGCGCGATCGGTACAAGGTGTTCATCATCGACGAAGTCCACCAGCTGTCCGGCCATTCCTTCAACGCGCTGCTGAAGTCCGTCGAGGAACCGCCGAAGCACGTCGTGTTCATGATGGCGACGACGGAGCTCGACAGGATTCCGGAAACCATCCTGTCGCGGTCGCAGGTCTACGAGTTCCGGACGATCAGCAGCAAGGCCATCAGCGATCAGCTCCGCCGCATCGTGGACGCGATGGAGGTCGCCGCGAGCGACGACTCGCTGCTGCTCATCGCGCGGGATGCCGACGGCAGCATGAGGGACGCGCAGAGCAAGCTCGACCAGGTCATCGCGTTCAGCGGCAAGGCCATCGGACCGACGGACGTCGCGTCCGTGCTGGGCCTGGTGGGCCGCGACCTGCTGCTCGAGGCCGTGGAAGTCGTGGCCGACGAGAACGCGCCGGCGGCGTTCGAGCTGGCGGCCCGCGCGGTGGAGAAGGGATACGACCTGCGCGCTGTCTGCCGGGAGCTGGCCAGGACCGTGCGCGATCTGATGGTCCTTTCGGTCGACCCTTCGCGCGTGAACGATCCGGAGATCGTTGCCGAAGGCGACCGCGACCGGCTGCTGGCGCTCGCGAAGCGGTTTTCCCGCGAGGATCTGCTGCGCGCGTTCGACCTGCTGGCGCGCGCCGAGGTGGACATCCGCACGGCCGCGCAGCCGCGCTATCACCTCGAGATGGTCCTGCTCCGGTGGATCCACTTGCGCAAGCTCACGCCGATCGAGGAGCTCATCGCCGGCGCGGCATCGAGCGCCGGATCCGGGCCGTCCGGAGTCGCCCGCACGGCGTCCACCGCGCCCGCCCGGCCGGCGCCTGCTGCCAGGCCCGCGCCGCCGGCGGGAAAACTTCAGGCGATGGCGGAGGCGGCGGCCACGAAAGTGACCGCGTCCTCCACCATGGCAGAAGCCGGCCCGATCGAAGCCGGCTGCCGCGTCCGCGTCGAAGTCAGAGGTCGCGTCCGCCTCGGCGAAATCAGACGTAGCGTCCGGCTTCAGCCGGACGGAATCCAGTTTCAAGGACGCATTCCTTGCGGAAATCCGCAAGGGAAAGCCCGTGTTGTACAACATGGTGGTCGCGCAGGCGCAGAAAATCGAGATCGCCGGCGACCGCGTGACGTTCACGTTTTCGGCCAGCCAGCGGGCCTTGCGCGATCAGTTCGAGCAGAATCGGACCTGGCTCGAATCCACCGCGCAGCAGGCCGGAGGCCGTAAGATTGCCGTGTCCGCCGTGCAGACGGAGGCCGCGCCTGCCCCGGCGGCCGGTGGCGCCTCGCCGCAGGAGGACAAGAAGGCCGAGCTCCGCAAGCAGGCGATGGCCGACGCCGGCGTGCAGGCGATGCTCGAAGTTTTCCCGGTGGAAATCAGGGACGTAGAGGAAATATAGGGGTTCATCAGGTCCACAAGGTCCACGGGTCCATTGGGTCCACGAGGTCCAAAAAGGTCCACTGGGTCCGGACCACTTGTAGAAATCTAGCGAGCCACGAGCCACGGAGCCACGAGGTAACGAGCATGAACATCCAGTCAATGATGAAGCAGGCGCAGCAGATGCAGGAGCGCCTGAAGAAGCAGATGGCCGAGCTGCGCGTTGAAGCCACGGCCGGCGGCGGCATGGTGACCGTCGTCGTCAACGGCTCGAAGCAGCTGCTGTCGCTCAAGATCGATCCCGAAGTCGTGTCGAAAGACGACGTCGAGATGCTGCAGGATCTGATTCTGGCTGCCGTGAACGACGCGCATCGCAAGGCCGACGAGGAGATGGCCCAGACGATGGGCGGCATGATGGGAGGCCTGCAGATCCCCGGTCTATGAGCCTGCCCGACTCGCTGATCCGACTGATCGAAGAGCTCCAGCGGCTGCCGGGCATCGGCCCGAAAGGCGCGCAGCGTCTCGCGTTTCACCTCCTCAGGACCCCGCGCGAACAGACCGACCGCCTGGTCGAGGCCCTGCGCGACGTCAAGGAGCGCGTGACGTATTGCTCGATCTGCAACAACATCACCGACGCCGACCCGTGCCTGTATTGCCGCAACGACGCCCGCGATCATCGCCTCATCTGCGTCGTCGAGGAGCCGCAGAACGTGGCGGCCATCGAGAAGACGCGCGAGTTCAAGGGCGTCTACCACGTGTTGATGGGCGCGCTGTCGCCGCTGCAGGGCATCGGCCCGGACCAGTTGAAGATCAAGGGCCTGCTCGAGAGGACAGCGGAGGGCGGGTCGGAGGTGATCCTGGCGACCAATCCCAACGTCGAGGGCGAGGCGACGGCCATCTACCTGGCGCGGCTGCTCAAGCCGCTTGGCGTCAAGGTGACGCGCATCGCGATGGGCGTGCCCGTGGGCAGCGACCTCGAGTACGCCGACGAAGTCACCATGCACAAGGCCATGGAAGGCCGGCGCGAGGTGTGACCCGCACGTGATGCTTCCGCATTCCTACGCGCTGCCGGCGGCGATTCTGATTTTTCTGAGCGGAATGGTCGCCTGTTTTGCCGGCTACCGGCTGTTCCGCCTCGTCCTGGCGATCTACGGGTTCATCCTCGGGGCGATGCTCGGGAGCTCGCTGATGGCGCCGAGCAATACGATCGGCATGATTGCGGCGGCGCTGCTCGGCGGCGTCGTGGGCGCGCTGATCATGACGTTCGCGTATTTCGTGGGCATCGCGCTCGTCGGCGCGGGGATGGGCGCGCTCGCGGCGCACATGTTCTGGACGACGTGGCGGGCGGTCGATCCGCCCGCGCCTGCCGTGATCCTGCTGTCGGTGGCGGGCGCTGTCGGCGCGATGCTGCTGCAGCGGTACGTGATTATCTTTTCCACCGCCTTCAGCGGCGCCTGGACGATGATCATCGGGGGGCTCGCGTTGACGGGGGACACCACGGCCGCGCGGGCCGCGGCGACCGGCAACGTCTGGATTCTCTACCCTTTTACGCCGCTCCCGGCCCACCGGTGGGTGCCGTATGCGTGGGCCTTGCTGGGATTCGCCGGCGTGGCCGTGCAGATGGGGATTACGGCCGGGAAGAAGCGGTAGGGATCAAGGTCGAGCCTTTCGTTGACCCATCGCGCCGGCATTCGTTAGTATGAAAGGTCGCCTGAACGCTTGAATGGGCGGCAGACCCACCCTGTTCCTCAGTAGCTCAACGGCAGAGCATCCGGCTGTTAACCGGAGGGTTGCTGGTTCGAATCCAGGGCTGGTTCGAATCCAGCCTGAGGAGCCATAACCCTCAAAAATTCAAGCGTTTCCTGGCGACGGCTTCACGAATTGTCTTCGCAAGTAGCCGGATGCTCGCAAGCTGCTGAAGCGCGGAAACATTGGAAGTTCCGGGCTTTCGCCGTCTCCCCGCGACGCACTTCACTGTTCGTTGCCCTTTTCTTGCCCTCAGGATGCATCGACATTCGACCGGCTCGCCGGCAAAGTCAATCCCTTCAAGAGGAAGCGAATTGATAGTAGGCACAGGGCGTGTCCGTTCCAGAACCTGGAGCTGATGTCGCAACGCCAGAATCTCAAGCTGCAGGGCGGTTCGATCGCGGAGTGATGCGCGCAGGGTGAAGAGCCACGACACGATGACGGATCGCATCGGCGAAGACCCTATCCGCGGAAGCCGGCAACGTCAATGTTTTCAAGAAGAACCGAATTCTTGGTATGCACAGGACCTTGGTTGTCATGTGACCTCATCCCGCGATACCGCGGATGGCACCTTGCTGTCCGTGCAGGTTGCCGGGCTCCCCTCGAGGGGAACCGCTCTTGATGTTCTTGGCGAATATTCTAGTTCATGGGGTGTCGGCACCACGACGACTCGCCCGTAAGGCCATGCCGTCACGGGACGGTCGATGAGTGATCGCCACAAGTCAGCGGAGGCGACGGTTTTTCTGCCCGCCGAGAGGCTTGTGGCGATCACCTCGATGCCGTCCGCGCCGATCACCCAATAGGGACTCCTTCACGACCTGGACGCACGAGTGCGGCAGGCCGCTATGGACGGCTAATGACACAGATGCAGTGTTCTACGAAACGGCCATTAGCTAACCGATGCAGGATGTCCACCATCTTGTTATGGCCACCGACAAAAGGCTGATAAATCCCAGTGGCTTCCAGGATGTCCAGGTCGAATGTTCCGACAATATATGTGCCACCTACTCCATCGGGGACGCGCTGAACGTTGTTGCCAGTGAAAACCATCGTCAACGCGCCCCTCGGCAGGTCGTAGGCAACAGGCAAGTTGCCACCTATCGCTACGTAGAAGTGGCCGATAGCGTTCTCCGTTTCACCTTGGAGATCGGCGGGGCGATTGCCGCGATTGAACTCGTCGCTCTCTCCTACCGGAAGCCCGCTGATGGGGTAGATTTTCACTGTGCTGTATGCAGGGTCACAGAGGTTTACCTGGAAGAGTCCAAGGTCGGGGCAATGCACCACGGGCTTATATAGGCCCGATAGCAGGACGCTAAACGTGTTGCCGAGTGCGCCGTCTGAATCACGCGGTGAAGCCGTCAAGGCAGGTCCGGTCAGGGCGTGAGCGAGGGCCGGAAGAGACACCAACGTTGCCGACCCGATTCCGGCCTGTTTGAAAAAATCTCTTCTTTTCATGTTCTGCCTCCATCGCATTGGTTGCCCAGACGGGCCAGACGGTAGCGGATCCCCATGTCGGAGTCTGTTCAATACTGCACATCTGGAACGCATCGGCGCTTGGACGTTTCGGCGCTCAATGCCGCAATGACAAATGGGTCAGGACGTGCTCGTCGCACGGCTCGATGCGCAACGGTCGAACGCGCCCAAGCTTGTCGCACGCTCTCGCAGGCCCCACGGAGCGCAACACAAAGCACGATTCCCGCGATACTGCGTGATGGCATCTCGAGCAAACTAACCATCTCCTCAATCGACCAGATGTGAGCCGCGGATTTGCTTTCATTCCGGTTCCGCGGGCCGAACAACATCAGCGCCAACACAAACAAGGTAAGCAGCACCAGCATGGGCAAGCTGTGAAGTGGTCCCATCTTGGTTTTCCCGTCGCCATCGCGTTTAGGTTTGTCGAACCGGCATCAACGGCCTCTGATGGCGAATTGTCCTGTCGCCGGACGAGCCAGCACCAATCCACCAGCCGCTCCGCCGAGAATCTTCAATGCGTGGGCGAGGAGGTAGGGCCGCGGTTCGGGCGCTGCTCGGGTGAGCGCGACATACATCAGAGAGCCCGCGACGCCGATCAGCACACCATGGAGGATCGGTCTCGAGGTGAACCTGCGCCCGAGCCACACGGTGATGGCGAACGTGGCGACAAACGATGCGGGCGGGATGACGTAGTTGAGGGCTCCACTTGCGCCACTCTGGGTCAGTGGAATCGCAATGGCGATCAGAACCAGTTCCATGAGGAACGCCGCAAGCAGAACGCGGCCCCACTGAATCGACATCGGTGGCCCGTAGTATCCGAAAATTCAGCCGCGGCTGTCCGGTGGGCACGGCGGCCAGTAGACTCGGCGGATGCTCGACATCCGATGGCGGATTCTGCTTGTGGCCCTCGCAGGATGGGTGAATCGCCGACAGCTTGACGTGATCGCGTACTGCGGGAAGAGAACCGCGTCCTCAAAGAGCACCTGGGTCAGCACCGCCTGCACTTTACGGATCCCCAGCGCCGGCGGCTCGCGGCCACCTGCCACGGCCTGGGGCGGCAAACGTTAGCTGACGTCGCGACGCTGGTGACGCCAGCCACCATTCTGCGCTGGCACCGGCACCTGATCGCCCGCAAGTGGACGACCGTCCGACGGGGGGTTGGTCGGCCGAGTGTCCTGCCGCAGATTCGTGCGCTGACGATACGCATGGCTCGGGAGAATCCCACGTGGGGCTATCGGCGGATCCAAGGGGCCCTGTCGAACCTCGGGCACCGCGTCGCCCGCTCGACCATCGCCACCATGCTGCGCGCCGAGGGAATGGGGCCTGTACCGGAGCGCCCCACGTCCTGGCGCACCTTTCTCGCCGCCCATTGGGGCGCGATCGCCGCGGCCGACTTCTTCACCACCGAGGTCTGGACGGCGCGCGGCCTGGTCACCTATTGCTGAGGGTCACCAGCCAGATATCACCCTCCGTGACGCGCCGCGAAAAGTACGCCTCCCGACCGTCTCGTGTCAGCTGCGGCGGACCGATGATGTCCTGGGGCGCGGAGAACACCTTCTCGGCCTTCCTCGATCGCGTGTCGACGACGTAGAAGTCGTGTCCGCCGGACACGAACATCAGGTGCCGGCTGTCGCGCAGCCAGACGGGATAGCCGCCGAAGTCGGTGATGCGGTCGAACGCCTTCGTCCGCAGCGAATACGTGAGGATGCCATGAGCGGCGAGCCCGGCCTGACCAGCGAGCCTCGCCCCGTCGGGTGACCAGGCGTTCACGACGAACTCGTCCGGGCTGTCGGCTGGCGGCGCGATGATTTCCGGCGTCTGGGCGTTCCACGGCCGGTTGGGATCGAAGATGTAGACATTGTTTTCGCGGTGACCGATGCCCGCGCCCATCAGCACCGCTATCCGGGAACCATCGGGCGACCACGCAGGATAAATGGCATCGGCGAGTGGGCTCAGCTGCTGGAGATCGCTGCCGTCGACCCGAATCTTCCAGAGGTACTGGTCCTTGCCGCGGATCGAGTGAAAGGCAATCCAGGCTCCATCCGGCGACCACCGCGGCATCCGGTCGATGGCCTCCGCGCCGCTGGTGAGTTGCCGGAGTCCGGTCCCGTTGCTGCGCACGACGTAGAGATCGCCCTCCGGCTGCAGGCTCGAATAGAAGACCGCCCACTTGCCGTCCGGGGACGGATCGGGGTTCGCCCAGAGGCGCGATCCCGTCGTGATCCAGCTCGGCTCGCCGTTGGGCATGCCGGTCGCCGGATCGACGCGGAGCTTCTGGAGATTACGGCTGCGCAGAATTGAGCTGTACGCAATGCGGCGGCCGTCGGCCGAGATGGCGATGTGGGCGACAAATGGCGCCGGCGTCGTGAGAGGCTCGGGTGGGCCCAATGTCTTTCCGCTCGACTCGTCGATCGGCACCCGCCACAGGTTGATGGGGCCGCCGCGGCCGCTCACGAAGTACAACTGACTGCCGTCCGGCGCCCAGACCGGGTTCCAGTTGGGCGCGCCGTCGGTCGTCACCGCGACCGGGTTCCTCCCGCCCGGATTGACCGTCCAGACATCCAGCCGCGTGCTCCCGGCAATCGCCCCGCGCGTCGTGTACGCGATACGCTGTCCATGCGGCGACCAGCTCGGCAGCACCGCATCGACGTTACCAACTTGATGCTGGCTGCCGGACGTGACGTTGACCACCCGCATCGTGCTGAGTCCGAGCGTGTTCTGGGGATCGAGATCGGCGTTCTCCGTGGTGAACGCGATTTCCTTGCCGTCGGGCGACCACGCCGGCTTGAAACCCTCCCTCGTCAGGCGCCGGACGGCTTCGCCGGTTCGGCCCATGACGAAGATTCCGCCACCATCCCGGCTCGATCGAAACGCGATGCGTTCCCCATCGGGCGAAAACGCGGGCTGATCGTCGTCGTCGGTCGACTCCGGTGTCAGATTGATGGGCGTCTGCCCGGTCGTGCTCTGGAGAAAGATGTCACGGCCGGTGTTGCCGTCGCCACCGTAGGCGACCCATTTGCCGTCGGGTGAGAGCGTTGGAAACCACTCGAGACCGGACTGCGACGTGATCTGCGTGAAGCTCGGCTGCATCAGATCTCTGGTGGCTGGTCCGGCCGGCGGTCTCCACCAAAGCAGCACGGCGAGAACCGTCGATCCGGCGAGCGCCGACACGAGCATGAGCGCGCCGGCGGGACGAATGCCTTCGAGCACGCGCAGCGGCCGTGCCAACGGACGCCTGCGTGCGATCGCGTCTTCCAGCTCGACGCCGGCGTCGCCGATATCGCGTAAGCGCCGGTTGACGTCTTTCTCGAGACAGCGACGCAGCAGGCGGCGAACGCTCGCGGGGGTTGCAGCCGGCAGCGCGCGCCAGTTCGGTTCCCGCGTCAGGATGGCTGCGGTCGTGTCGGAGACCGTGTCACCATCGAACGCTTTCCGTCCGGTGAGCATTTCGTAGAGCACGCAGCCGAACGCCCAGTTGTCGGAGCGCTTGTCGACCGCTTTTCCTCGAGCCTGCTCGGGACTCATGTACGCGGCGGTTCCGAGGATGATGCCTGCCGTCACCGTGATGACCGGTGACTGCGCGAGAGCCCCGGCCGCGGCGTCACCCTCTGAGGCTTTGGCCAGTCCGAAGTCGAGGACTTTCACGACGCCCGAAGAGGTCACCTTGACGTTGGCCGGCTTGAGGTCGCGGTGGACGATGCCCTTATCGTCAGCGGCTGCGAGCGCGTCGGCGATCTGCCCCGCAATATCGAGCGCTTCCTGCACAGGCAGCCGACCGGCGCTGATCCGGTCTGCGAGCGTCGGGCCGTCGACCAGCTCGAGCACGAGCGCGGGCCCTTCGCCGATCTCTTCGATACCGTAGATGCCGGCGATGTGCGGGTGGCTGAGCGACGCCAGCACCCGCGCTTCGCGGGCAAAACGCGCCAGCCGATCCGGATCGGCGGTGAACGCGTGCGGCAGGATCTTGACAGCGACATCGCGCCCGAGCCGCGCGTCGTGAGCGCGATACACCTCGCCCATCCCGCCCGTCCCGAGTGGAGCGATCACGTCGTAGTTACCGACCCGATGGCCGGCGGTCAACCCGGGAGACACGGGATCGTCCGAGCGTATGCCGTTGACTGCGCCCCGGAGCGCGGCGAGCGCCGAGTCGGACGCGGCCGGCCATCGTTCCGAGAGCCCGACGGCAGCGGCGTCGGCCGCGAGCAGGGCTTCGACCTCGCGACGCAGCACGTCGTCGCCGGCAGTCGCTGCCGCCAGGAACTCGGCGCGCTCCACCGCTGGCCGGTCGACGACGGCTTCGAACAACTGCCTGATACGTGGCCAACGCTCGTCGGTCATACGGTTCGGTTTAAGAGTCTTGCCCCGACCCGAGCTCGCGTATGAGCCACGCCTTTGCGGTCCGCCAGTCACGTTTGGCCGTGGAAGGCGAGACGTTCAGCGCGTGCGCCGC
>CAVSND010000024.1:0-114754 GCA_963729215.1 uncultured Acidobacteriota bacterium
GACGTCGGCGGCGACTACAAGAACTTCCTGTCGAACGAGACGGCGATGGTGGCTCGGCGCCGGCGGCGGAGCGGCGCTGTGGCGGTTCACGCGGCGGACCAGTCGATTGCCGACTGGGTGCATTACCAACTCGCCCTCGATGCCGGGAGGATCAGCTGTACGGATCGCAGCCGTCCAGATTCCGGTCGCGATCGCTTGGTGGATCGCGGCTCCGCGGCCGGCAGCGAGCGCCAGGCCGCCGCCGGCCGCGATCTGCTGCGCGCGCAACTGTCGGTCTGGTCAGCTGGACCTACGCGATCAAGCTCGCGGCCGATCGCACGCGGCCCAACGGCGACCCGCGCTGCGTTCCCTCCGGTCACGCGTCGACGTCGTTCGCGACCGCCATGGTGCTCCAGGAGCACTTCGGCTGGAAGGTCGGGCTGCCGGCGTTCGCGGCCGCCGCCTACACCGGGACCTCGCGCGTGGCGGACAACCAGCACTGGGCCAGCGACGTCGTGTTCGGCGCCGCGCTCGGCATGGCCAGCGGCCGGACCGTCACGATTCACATGCGGAACACCCGGGTCGCGCTGTCGCCGGTCACCGATCCGGGCGGCATCGGTGTCGTCCGTCAGGGCGGCGAGATGAGTTGCCGATGCAGCGTCCGTTGCCGTCGGCGCTTGTCCTCGCGTCGCTCGTTCGCCGCGCGCGCGGCGTGGCCCGGGCACAGGAATCACCTCGCGCGAGCGCTGATCGAGCAGCACGGGACGGCCAAGGCCGCCGCGCTGACGCCCGCCGAGCCGGGCAAGGCCGAGCGTACGTGAAGCGCCTGTCCGACGTCGTTCCTAGCGGGCCATGGCACTGCATCCCTTCTTGGCAGAGCGCCTACTCGGGCGGCGGCTTCACGCTCGGCGCCGGCTACCTCAGTCACGTGAGCGCCTACAACACGGTCGACGTGCGCGGCAGCTTCACGCCCAGCGGGTACAAGCGGCTCGAGGCCGAGTTCCTCGCGCCCGAGCTGTTCGGGCGCCGCGGCGCGCTGTCGGTGCTCGGCGGCTGGCGCGAGGCGACGCAGGTCGGCTTCTACGGCTTCGGCATGACGTCGACGTCGAGAACCGCGCCAACTACGGCTTCCAGCAGCCGTACCTCGGCGCGACGCTCGAGTGTTTCCGGCGCGGCCGCTGTTCCTCGTGCGCGGCGGCTCGAGCTGACGCAGTGGAAGCAGGGCCCGGGCGAGGCGACGTGCCGTCGGTCGAGAAGGTCTACACGCCCGCGACGCTGCCCGGGCTCGGCGCGCAGCCGGTCTACTGCACACGCAGGGCACGGTCGGCTCGACTCGCGCGCGCCCGCGCGCGGCTACGCGCGGCGCGGCGGCTTCTACGGCGTCACGTCCACGACTACACCGACACGCGACACGCGTACGGCTTCAACCAGGTCGACTACGAGGCCATCCAGCACATTCCGATCCTGCGTGAGGCGTGGGTGCTGTCGCTGCACGCGATGGCGCAGACGACCTACGACAAGACGGCCAGCAGATTCCGTTCTTCATGATGCCGTCGATCGGCGGCGGATCGGATCTGCGCGCGTACGCGAGCTGGCGGTTCCGCGATCTGAACAGCCTGCTCGCTGCAGGCCGAGTGGCGCGTCATGGTCAACCGCTTCCTCGACATGGCGCTCTTCTACGACGCCGGCAAGGTCGCGCCGCGCCGCGCGCGATCTCGACCTGAGCGGCATGAAGAGCGACTGACGGCCTCGGATTCCGGTTCCACGGCGCGGCCGCGACGCCGCTGCGCATCGAATTCGCGCACGGCAACGAGGGCTTCGCGCTGGTGCTCGCCGCGTCGCAGGTGTTCTGAGAGCCGGTCATGCGCAGACGAGTCACTCCTGCGCTGCTCGCTCGTGCTCGCCGTCGCGGCCGTCGCCGTCGCCGCGACCGCCGGGCCGCGCTTCTACGACGACGATCCGATCGCGCGCGAGCCGGAGAGCCGCAGCGCCGCCGGCGCCAAGCCGCTCGACATCGGGCTGTTCTACGAGTACGCCTACAACCTGTTCGTGACGGCCAGCGCGCCAGCCGTCGAACATCCGCGCGGGCAACATCAACACGATCGACGAGGTGCCCGACTCGAGCTGGTTCACCAATCGCATCGGCGCGCGGCCGATGACGCCCGAGCTCCTGCGCGCGGCCCCAACTCGGACCCCGCCGGCGCCGGAGAAATGGGTGCTCCTCCGCGAGAAGAGCGGCCGGCACCAATCCCGGGTTCACCGCGAGGGACGCGAACGGCGAGACCTGGTTTCTGCAGTTCGACGTTCCTGAGTATCCCGAAGGCGGGACCGGCGCGGTCGAGATCGCGACGAAGCTGTTCTGGGCGCTCGGCTACAACCAGGTCGAGACGTTCATCACGACGTTCGATCCGGCGCAGCGCCGAGATCGATCCGAAGGCGACGATCAAGCGGCCGTCGGGCGCGCGGACGCCGTTCACGCGCGACGACATCGACGCGCGTGCTCGAGCGCGCCGCGCGCAACGCCGACGGCACCTATCGCGTCTCCGCCGGCCGCCTGCTTCCGGGCAAGGTGCTCGGGCCGTTCCGGTATTCGGGCACGCGCTCCGACGATCCGAACGACCTCGTGCCGCACGAGCACCGCCGCGAGCTGCGCGCGCTGCGCGTCTTCGGCGCCTGGACGAATCTGGTGGACTTGAAGGCCGGCAACACGCTCGACGTGCTCGTCGAGAAGACGGCCGCGACGATCGTGAAGCACTACCTGCAGGACGTCGGATCGACCTTCGGCATGGCCAACAATCCGCACGAATGGGACATGGGCTGGGAGTACTTCTACGAACCGGCGCCGAGCCGCCGCCGCCTCTCTCGTTCGGGCTTCGCGCTGAGCCCGTGGCAGACCGTGCCCTACACCGAGTACCCGTCGATCGGCCGCTTCGAAGGCGACCGGTTCGATCCGCGACGTGGCAGCCGCAGACGCCGGTCGCCGCCGTACATCGAGATGCGCGCCGACGATGCGTTCTGGGCGGCGCGGCGGGTGATGGCCTTCAGCGACGATCTGATTCGCGCGGCCGTGCACACCGGCGCAGTACAGCGATCCGGCGGCGGAAGCGTCATCTCGCCGACGTGCTGATCAAGCGCCGCGACGCCATCGGCCGCGCCTATCTGACGGCCGTCAACCCGATCGTCAACCCGCGGCTGGATGCGACGGGCGGCTCACGTTCGAGAACGCTGCCGTGGCGGCCGGATTCGCGCCAGCCGCCGGCGGCCTACCGCGCCGCGTGGTCGCGGTTCGACAACGCGACCGGCGCCGACGCACGCCGATCGGCGACAACGCAGCAGCGCGACGGCCGCGCTGCCGGCGCCCGGCGTCTGCCGTCCGCCGCGGGCAGCTTCGTCGAGATCGACATCTAGCGCCGAGAGCGCCGATCATCCGGCCTGGCAGCAGCCGGTCCGCACGCATTTCCGCCGCGACGCGGACGGCTGGAAGCTGGTCGGCCTCGAACGGCTGCCCGACGCAGCCGCGCCGCGCCGGCGCGATCGCTCGATGACGCGCCGCCGCCGGACACCGGCGACGAGCCCGCGCGCGACGACAAGGGCTGGCTCGAGCGGCTGCTCTCGCCGATTGCCGACGTGCGCCGCGGCGAGGCGGCGAGCGCGCTGCTCATGACGCTGATGATGTTCCTGGTGCTCGGCGGCTATTACCTGCTGAAGACGGCGCGCGAGATCTTCATCCTCAGCGAGGGCGGCGCCGAGGTGAAGAGCTACTCGTCGGCCGGTCAGGCGCTGCTGCTGCTCGTGCTCGTGCCGGTCTACGGCGCGTTCGCGTCGCGCGTCAACCGCATGCAGCTGGTGCAGTGGGTGACGCTGTTCTTCGCGTCCAACCTCCTCCTGTTCCTGCGCGCTGCTGGCCGGCCGGCTGCGCATCGGCATCGTGTATTTCCTGTGGGTCGGCATCTTCAACGTCATGGTGATCGCGCAGTTCTGGGCGTTTGCCGCCGACCTCTACTCGGAGGAACAGGGCAAGCGGCTCTTTCCGCTGATCGGCGTCGGCAGCAGCCTTGGCGCGTGGCTCGGCTCGGTCCGCGCCGGCCAGCTCGTGCGAGTCGGCCGGGCCGTCGCGGCTGCTCGCCGGCGGCGGCGGCCGATCCTCGTCGATCTGTGCGCGCGCTGGCGCGTGTCATCGACCGCGTCGCGAGACGCGCGCCCCGGCAACGCGCGCACGCGGACGAGAAGCTCGGCGGCGGACCGACCGGCTTCGGCATGTCTGTCTCGGATCGCTACCTGATGCTGATCGGCCGTGCTCGTGCTGCTGCTGAACGTCGTCAACACATCGGGCGAGTACCTGTTCGGCCGCTACGTCGTGAACACGGCGAATGCGATGTACGGCGCCGGCCCGCAGAGCGGCCGCCGCGCGCGAGCAGTTCATCGGCGCAGACCTACAGCAGCTACTTCGGCTACGTCAATCTGATCGGGTTCCTGCTGCAGATGTTCGTCGTGTCGCGCGTGTTCAAGTACCTCGGCGTCGGCGCGCTCGCTGCTGATCCACCCGATCGTCGCGCTGGTCGGCTACGCCGGCATGCTGCGCGCGCCGTCGTTCGAGTTCATCCGCTGGCTGAAGATCGCGGACAACAGCCTCGACTACTCGCTCGGCAACACGACGAAACAGGCGCTGTGGCTGCCGACCAGCCGCGAAGCCAAGTACAAGGCCAAGCAGGCCGTCGATTCGTTCTGCGTCCGCGCCGGCGACGTGCTGCTGGCCGGCATCGTCTATACGGGCGAGCTCGCGTCGTTCACGGTCCCGGCGTTCGCGGCGCTCAACATCGTCTTCGTCATCGGCTGGCTGGCCGTCGTCGGCGGCCTCAGCGGAAACTGCAGGCCAGGGCGCAGGAGACCGGCCGAGCGGACGTGAGGCCGCGCCTGTCTGAGACGAAGCCGTGATGCGCGCCGGAGGATGTCGACGAAGATCGCCATCGGCCTGGCCGCCGGCATCGCGCTCGGGCTGCTCGTCGGCGAGCGGGCGTCCGTGCTCGGTGGTCGCCGACGCCTACATCAAGCTGCTGCAGATGACGGTGCTGCCGTACGTGACGGTTTCGATCGTCGGCGGCCTCGGCGCGCTCAACTGCGCGCAGGCCCGCGCGCTCGGCAAGCGCGTCGGGCCTCGTGCTCGTGCTGCTCTGGGCGCTGGCGCTGGCGTGGTGTTCCTCTTCCCGCTGATGTTTCCGCCGCACGAGAGCGCGTCGTTCTTCAGCACGACGCTCGTCCAGGAGCGCGAGCCGTTCGACTTCCTCGGGCTCTACATCCCGACCAACCCGTTCAACTCGCTCGCCAACAACATCGTGCCCGCCGTCGTGCTCTTCAGCGTCATCGTCGGCGTGGCGCTGATGACGGTGCCGAACAAGGCGCGGCTGCTCGACGTGCTCGCCGTCGTCAGCGGCGCCGTCGTCGAACGCGACGCACTTCATCGTCGCGCTGACGCCGTACGGCGTCTTCGCGATCGCCGCCGTGGTCGCCGGCACGCTTGAGCCTCGACGAACTCGACCGGCTGCAGGTCTATCTGTCAGCTACGTCGGCATGTCGCTGCTGCTCGCCTTCTGGGTGCTGCCCGGGCTCGTCGCGGCGCTGACGCCGATGCCGTATCGCGCGCTGCTCTCGCCGCACCCGTGATGCGCTGATGATGGCGTTCATGACCACGAGCCTGCTCGCCGTGCTGCCGCTCCTGACCGAGGAGGCCAGGGCGCTGGTGCGGGAGTACGCGCGGGCTCGACGAGCGCCAGGCGCGCGTCCCGACGTCATCGTGCCGGCGTCGTTCAACTTTCCGCACACCGGCAAGGTGCTGTCGCTCAGCTTCGTGCTGTTCGCCGGCTGGTTCTCCGACACGCATCGTGCCGTGACCGCAGCTATCCGAAGCTCGCCGGCACCGGCCTGCTGACCATGTTCGGCAACGTCAACGCCGCGATCCCGTTCCTGCTCGATCTGCTCCGCATCCCGGCGGACACGTTCCACCTGTTCGTCACCTCCGGCATCGTCAACGCGCGGTTCGGCACGCTGGTGGCGGCCGTGCATACGCTGGCCGTCGCCATTCTCGGGACGTGCGCGGTCACCGGCACGCTGACGCTTCAACGCCAGGAAGATCGGCCGGTTCGCGTCATGACGATCGTCGCTGACCGTCGCGCGTCGTCGGCGGCACGCGGGTGCTGCTGCGGCGTGCCTGAACACGCCGTACGACAAGGAATGGTCCTGCCAGCATGGGGATGCTGCGCGACCGCGGCCCGGCGCAGGTGTTCCGGCAGCATTGGCCGATGCGCCGCCGCTGCCGCCCGTGACGACATCGGTGCTCGATCGCGTGCGCGAGCGCGGCGCGCATGCGCGTCGGCTACTTCGACGACAGCCTGCCGTACGTGTTCTTCAACGTGCGCGGCGAGCTGGTCGGGTTCGACGTCGAGATGGCGCTTCAGCTCGCGCGGGACCTCGGCGTCGACGCCGAATTCGTGCCGGTCGGCCGCACGATGCTCGACGAAGGCCTCGATCCGGCGCTGTGCGACATCGTGATGTCCGGCGTCGCGATCACCGCCGACCGGGCGTCGAGCGTGCAGTTCTCCGACGTCGTATCTCGACGAGACGGTCGCGTTCATCGTGCCCGACCACCGCGTCGCCGTGTTCTCCGAATGGTCGCAGCGTCCGCGCGATGGGCCACCTGCGGCTCGGCGTGCCGCGAGCGCCGTACTTCGTCCAGAAGGTCCGCGACGAGCTGACGGACGTCGACGTCGTCCCATTCGAGCGGCATGGACGACATCTTCGCGCCGCACGATCCGCCGCTCGATGCCGTCGTCGCGACGGCCGAGCGCGGGCTCCGCATACACGCTGCTGCACCCGCAGTATTCGGTCGTGGTGCCGAAGCCGCGGCCGTTCAAGGTGCCGCTCGCCTACGTGATCGCCGGCCGCGACGCGTCGCTGACCTCACTGCGTCAATACCTGGATCGAGCTGAAGCGCAAGGACGGCACGGTGGACGAACTGTTCGCCCACTGGATTCTCGGACAGGACAGCGGCCGCAGCAGCCGCGATGGTCGGTCCTGCACGACGTGCTGCACTGGGTCCGCTGATTGCGCGATGCGGCGCTCGGCGCGAAGCCGGTGGGGGAGGCGTCGATTTAAAACGTGCTAGCCTGCGCTGTGCGAAAAGGGGGACAGCCGTCATGAATCCGACTTTTTTCAACGTCCGCAGGTGCTTCAGTGCCCGTGCCTGGGCCCTCGCAGGATCGATCGTCCTGCTCGCGTCCGGCGGTCACGGTCTGGCGCAGTCGAGCGCGCCCACCGGAGGGTTCCTGGAGCACGAGGCGGTAACGCCGCCGCTGCTGTTCCGCGAGGTCTTGCGGCAGCCGCCCCATACCGGACCGCTCGACGACGAGAATCGCCGCATCACGCCGCAGGCGCATCACCAACGCGGGACCTCGAGATGTGGCTGTACGGCATGGACGCCCGCAACATTCAGGTGACGGAGCACAACGGCGTCCCCGATCTCTGGACAGGCTTCGCGACTTCGCCGTAGCGCTGACGCTGCGGCACAAGAACGCGTACCTCGATCTCACCGGGCTGACGAGGCTCCGCTGGAGAACGCGCACGGAGAACCT
The DNA here is from genome assembly GCA_963729215.1 of uncultured Acidobacteriota bacterium. Taxonomy (GTDB): domain Bacteria; phylum Acidobacteriota; class Vicinamibacteria; order Vicinamibacterales; family CAVVIG01; genus CAVQJU01. The sequence goes on from CAVSND010000024.1 coordinate 7,605, forward strand.
CCACTTACTGCACCCGGTGGTGAAGCTCGCCGACGGCACGCTGCTGGCCGGCAGCCAGACGTTCTCGAGCCCCCAGAGGCCGATGGTGGGATCGAACGCCTTCTCGGGCAATTTCGTGGTGTCCGAAGTGACATTCGACGATCAGCGCTGGTTCCAGCTCGATCCGGTGAAGGTCGTCACGTTGAAGGAAGTTGGGAACCCCGACCTGAGCCGCGTCGACGAGATTGGTTTCGTCGATCTCATGCCCGGCGGCGGACACGGGTTTGCGGGGTGCTCCAACGTGTCATGGATCGAGGTGTACGTGAGCCCGCGCAAGCGCTGAGCGCAGGTGTTCTCGAAACTCCTGCTGACGTGGGCGCTGATGGCGGTATGCGTGGTGATTCACGCCGTCGGCGTCGCGGCTGCCATGCGCTGGGTTCGTCGTCATCCTCAGGAGTCCCCGCAGTTCTTGGCGGTGGACGGGACTGTTTGTCCGCCTGGCGGGCTGGATGATGGTCCTGCACCTGATGGAGATCTCGGTCTGGGCGCTCTTTGACGTGCGGCAGGGCGCCCTGCCGGATTTGCAGTCGTCCCTGTATTTCAGCGTCTGTGACATACACCACGACCGGTTACGGAGACGTGGTGCTGCCGAAAGGCGTGGTGGCTCGAGGGCGGAGTGGAAGCGCTCACGGGCATCCTGATGTGCGGGTGGTCCACCGGGTTCTTCTTTGCGGTTCTCAGCCGGATGCTCGCTCCTGGAACGCGTCCCGGGTGAGCGGCGCGACTTGACGGCCTCGACGTACAGCGATTCCGGCTTGGCACTTTAACTTCTGTGCTGTCTCGATCCAGGCCGAACCGATCCACCTCGGAATGCTGCTGGTGTCGTAGCGCTTCGTCGGCTCATCCCTCTGGGACTGGAACGTCTGGTTCCTCGTCCCGGGAGCCGTTCCGCGGGGCCAAGGGGCTGGCGATCGACTTCGAGACGTGGCAGGCTTGGACACGCTAGGATCCGCACTCGTGCAGCTGTAACTAGCCGTGTCGACAGAGGAGACCTCAGGAAACGCTTGATCGCGGACCTGGTGCACCGGTTCGAACGCCGCGCGCTCACACGACGCGAGCTCATCCAGGGATTGTCGACACTCATGGCCGCAGCGGCAGCGCCCGCCGCAGCGCAGACCCCGTCCGCAACAGCCGGGCAGACGCCAGGCCTGAAGGGCACGGGCATCGATCACGTGTCGGTTCTCGTGAGCGACATGCCGCGATCGGCGGCGTTCTATCAGTCCGTGTTCGCCCTCACGCCGGTCAGCGAGGACAAAGAACACCGGATTCTGCGCCTCGGCGGCCGGCGCACCGTCGTGTCGCTGCGCCAGGAAGCCCCCTGCCGGCACCGTCGATCACTTCGCGATTGCGATCGAGGGATTCAACCGCGCAGCCGTCACGGAGACGCTCAAACCGCACGGGCTGACGCCGCAGGAGAACATCGATACGGGTTCTACATCAACGACCCGGACGGGGTGCACGTGCAGATCGTGTAGCGGGAGGATCGACTACAATTCCGGGAGTCGGGGAGGCAAGGTATGGCGTTCGATTGAAGGTGAATGGAACGCGACATACCGTCGATGCGGACCCGCAAACGCCCTTGCTGTGGGTGATCCGCGAACACGTCGGCCTGACGGGCACGAAGTTCAGCTGCGGCATCGGCCAGTGCGGCGCGTGCACGGTGCATGTCGATGGTCGCGCGGTCCGATCCTGCAGCGTCCCGGCGACGGGCCGTCGGCAAGCCGGTCACCACGATCGAAGGCGTCTCGCCCGATGGAAGCCATCCGATCCAGATCGCCTGGAAAGAATTCGACACGCCGCAGTGCGGCTATTGCCAGTCCGGCATGATCATGAGCGCGCTCGCGCTGCTGCGCGACGGCCGAATCCGACCGACGCCGATATCGACGCGCAGGTGACCAACGCGTGCCGATGCGGCACCTATCACCGGGTCAGGCAGGCCATCCATCGGGCCGCGGACCTGATGAAGGCGAGGGAGAAAAAATGAGCGATAACCGTGTCCGACGTCAATCGCCGCGAGTTTCTCGCGACCGTCGCCGCCGCCCAGGGAGCCTTCGTGCTCGGCTTCTGGGTGCCGAGAAGGCGGACGCGCAGGCCGAGCCCGGCGCCGTCTGGTACGAGGATCCCGCGATGCCGGAGATCAACGCCTGGATCGTCATCTGCGCCGGACGACACCGTGACGATCCGCATCGCGCAGACCGAGCTCGGCCAGGGCGTCTGGACCTCGAACGCGATGATGGTCTGCGAAGAGTTGCAGTGCGACTGGATAGAAGGTCCGCCCGAATACGCGTCCGCCAATCGCGACGCGCGAGAAGGCGCCCGAGTGGACACTCAACGTCATGGGCAATGGCGCCACCGATCCCAAGGGCGGCGGCGAACCGGGGTTCGGGAATCGCGACCGACCGGCGTGTATCGGCATTCCCGACAGTCTCTATCGGCGCATGCGGACCAACGCGGCATCGTCGGTAAAGGACGGCCGCTACTACCTGCAGCTGGCCGGAGCCGAAGCGCGCGAGCGACTGCTGCTGGCCGCCGCCGCAGCTATGGAACGTGCCCGTCGCCGAACTGACGCGCAAGGACAGCGTCATCACGCATGCCCCGAGCGGCCGTACGACGACGTACGGAAGATTGCCGAGCGCGCCGCCGACACGCCGCATCCGAATCCCGAGACGATCGCGATCAAGCCGCCCGACAAGTGGACGCTGATGGGCACCGAGCAGAAGAACCTCGACGTGCCGCAAGGTCACCGGGCAAGACGGTATACGGCATCGACATCCGCGTGCCCGGCATGAAGTGGGCGGCGGTGAAGGCGTGCCCGGTCTACGGCGGCGACGTGAAGAGCTACAACTTCGACGCGATCCGCGCGATGCCCGGCGTGCGCTCCGCCGTGCAGTTCCCGATTCCGGATCCGGCGCTGGCCGCGGCCGCATCTTCAGCGGCGGCGTCGCCGTGATTGCCGACAATTGGTATCAGGCGAAGACTGCGCTCGACCGGATGCCGATCGAGTGGGACATCCGCCGAGCTCGCGGCGTTCAACACGGCGAACATGCACGAGGCGCTGCTGGCCGCGCTCGAGCGGCCGGGCAAAGTCCGCGTCAACCAGGGCAATGTTGATGCGGCATTCGCTCGGCGGCCAAAATCGTCGAAGCCACCTACCGACGCCGTACCTGCCGCGCGCGCGCATGGAGCCCGGCAACGCGACGGTGCTCGTCACCAGACAATCGCGTGGACATCTGGATCGGTGATCAGAGCCCGCAGGAAACGCGTTACAGCGCGTCGAAGATCACGGGCTTCCCCGATCAGAACGTCTACCTGCACATGTGCCACCTTGGCGGCGGCTTCGGCCGCAACGGCAATGGTCCGCAGGCCGAGCAGGCCATCATGATTGCGAACGCGAACCGCGGCATGCCGATCCAGATGCTCTGGACCCGCGAAGAGGACTTCGTCGGCACGACGTACCGTGCCATGGGCGTGGCACGCCTCAAGGCCGCGCTCGACGCCGACGGCTGGCCAATCGCGCTCGAGTGCGCACCGCGATGCAGGAGGGCGGGTTCGGACCCGAAGCCTCGTTCGACGTCACGTCGCGCTACTACGTGCCGAACTATCGCTTCTCGAATCACACGACGAAATTCCATGTGCCCGTCGGCACGCGGCGCGGCGTCGGCCAGGCCGCGCACGAGTTCTATCGCGAGAGTTTCATCGACGAGCTCGCGCACGCGGCCGGCAAGGATCCGTATCGTATCGCCGCGAACTCATCGCCCGCACAACCTCCCCTACAAGGACGACATGATCAAGCGCGCTCGACATGGCCGCCGAGATGTCGGGCTGGGGAACGCCGCTCCGCAGGGCAAGGCGCGCGCGATTGCCCTCGAGGAACGCGGCGCGGAAGGCCATCGCATGGCGACGATCAGCGCCATGGTCCATACCGTGTCGCTAAGTCCCGAAGGCAAGCTGCAGCTGGAACGCGTGGACGTCGCGCACGAGACGGGGTTCGGACTGGTCAATCCACTTTCAGTCAAGAAGCAGCTCGAAGGCCAGATCACCTGGTTCTACAACGACGCGATGCACCAGGCGAACACGATCAAGGACGGGCACGTCGTCGAGAACAACTTCAATACGTTTCCTGTTTCCCGCATCGACGAGGACCCTCCCGAGATCAACATCCGCTTCTTCAAGACCGGGCACTGGCTGCTCGGCATGGGCCACGACCGCGCCACTTCGGTCCAGTCCGCGATCGGCGATGCGATCTTCCAGATTACCGGCAAACGCTTCCGCGACTGCCTTACGGCGACCACGATCTCCGCTGGGGCTGACAAAGCCGGTCACTTGTTGAAGACGCCCGTCCACTCCTGCACGCGCTGATGTCCTTCGGCGACTTGCGCGGTCGTCATTTTCATGAGGAGGGTTTCACGGAGCGCGGTGTATTTGAGCTGGCGCTCGTCAAATGAATGGGCCTCCGCGAGCTCGACCCATTTATACGCCTCGATATCGTCGGCCATCACGCCGTCGCCGTTGAAGTAGGCGACGGCCAGGTTGAAGAGGGCGCTGGTGTTCCCTCCCAGGGCGGCGCGGCGCCACCACTGCACGGCTCAGTGGGATCGCGCGCCACGCCCTGGCCGTTCTGGCACATGAAACCCAGGTTCTCGACTGCGCCTGGGCCTGTCCCTGATCGGCGGCAAGACGATACCAATGGAGCGCCTGCGCGAAGTCCAGCGGAGCGCCTTCGCCCTGGTGGTAGGCCTGCCCGAGATGATTTTGCGCGACGACGTTTCCCTGGTCCGCCGCCTTGCGCCACCAGCGCACGGCCTCGGTGGCGTTTAACGCGATGCCCTCGCCGTCCTCGGACGCTTCGCCGAGGTGCAACTGGGCGGTTGGATCGCCCTGATCGGCGGCTCGCCGATACCAGGCGACCGCGGTGGCGCCGTTCCTCGGAACACCAACGCCGGTCTGATACGCCGTCGCCAGGTTGAGTTCCGCCAGCACGTGACCCTGTTCGGCCCGCGCGCCGCCACCATTCGACCGCCTGCGCCATGTCCTGCGGGACACCGTCGCCGGTGGTGTACTGCCCACCGAGAGCGAACTGGGCAGCCGCATCGCCCTGCTCCGCCGCCTCGCGCTGCGGCGTCGCCACCGGATCGAGCGCCGCCGAGGACTGTTCAGTCGGCGGTCCGAGTGGCGGCCGCCTGACGTCGTCGAACGCCGCGGCCGCCGGGAGGCTCGCCGCGAGCCCACCCGCCATCACCATCGCGAAGACGATCGACGTTCGCGTATGACCCATCGCGTTCTCCTCTGCGGAGTATTTTAGCCGTTCCGCTCAGTCCTGCGGCGACACATTGCGCGACACGATCACCCATTGGCCGTTCACGCGCGCGACATCGTCAACGCTGCGGCCGACGCCGACCACGCGCAGCGGCACGGCGGCCCCGCCGGCCGCAATCGCGGTGATGCAGTACGCCTCGATGCGGGCGTGGTCCTTGTCCGTGAACTGGATCCGCTCGTTCGCCGACATGTGATACATCGGCGGGCGCTTCGGTTCGCCCTTGGCCTGCGCGTCCATCTGCCGTGGCGGGAGATCTGCGATCATTGTTTGAGCGCGTCGCGGCCTTTGGTGGGATTTCCGCCGGCGCTGAACTGGCCGTCGGGCGTGTACGTGAACGTGCAAACGCCTCGGCGTCGTTCGTGTCGAGCGCGCGCGCGCAGCGCCACATCAAGTCTTCGATTTCGGCGTGGTCCCGCACTTCCCGCAGGACGTCGTTGTCGCTCTTCGAAGCCGAAAAGACGACCCCGGCAGTGAGGATGAGACCCATCAATACGCCCGCTGCGAACTTCTTCATGGCGCCTCCCTTCGAGGTCGACGGCCGTGGCACCCTGATGATAGTCTGGCGGAGCATCATGGGACAGAGCGCCCACACGCAAACCCTGTCGGACCGCACGATTCGCTTCGTATTCAAGCTGGCAGTCTTCGTCCTCAGCCTGCTGCCCATGATGCTGCTCGTCTGGCCCGCCGTGCAGCATATCATACAAACGCAAACCCCTTCAACGCGATCGTCAGGAACACGGGGTATTGGTCCCTCCGTTTCCTGTGCGTGACCCTGGCGATTACGCCGCTGCGATGGCTCACGGGGTGGCATCGGGCCGTGCGATTTCGCCGGATGATGGGGCTCTTCGCATTTTTCTATGCGTTGGCGCACGTCGTTGTGTACGTCTTGTTCGATCGGATCGCGGGCCTGGAGGCACCCGAGCGCGCCAGCGCCTGGATCGCCGCGGGGCGCGTGTTGTCGGCGATCGCGGCGGACGTGGCGCAGCGGCCGTTCTTTCTCGTCGGGCTCATCGCCTTCGTGCTGCTGATCCCGCTGGCGGCGACCTCCACGAGCGGAATGATCCGCCCGGTCGGGGGGCGGCGGTGGCAGGTGCTGCACCGGTGCGTCTACGCCGCTGCTATCGGCAGCGTCGTGCACACCTACTGGCCGCTTCGCGCGGCGCGCTACGAACTGATCCTCGGCTTCATCCTGATCATGCGCGTGTGGCGAGCCTATGCGCGCCACAACTCATCGGTAAAGCAGTCTATCGAGGCACTGCTCATGAGCTTGGATTCGGGCTGGGGCCTTTACACTAGTATCGGCGTGCGCCCGCGCACGCCAGCTGGCTGCGCGCGACGAGACATCGATGCCGACTTCGAGATCCGCCGGTCCTCTCTGGTATAAGGACGCCGTCTTCTATCAGCTCCACGTCAAGTCGTTCGCCGACAGCAACGGCGACGGCATCGGCGACTTTCCCGGGCTCACCTCGAAGCTCGATCACCTCGCGTCGCTCGGCGTGGACTGCCTCTGGCTCCAGCCGATGTACCCCTCGCCGTTCAAGGACGACGGGTATGACATCTCGGACTACACGAGCATCCATCCCAGCTACGGCACGCTGCAGGATTTCGAGCGCTTCCTGACCGAGGCGCACGCCCGCGGGCTGCGCGTCATCATCGAGCTCGTGCTGAACCACACGTCGGATCAGCACGCATGGTTTCAGGAAGCGCGCAGCTCCACGGACAACCCGCGCCGCGATTGGTACGTGTGGAGCGACACCGACGAACGCTATCGCGGCGTTCGCATCATCTTCATCGATACCGAGCTCTCGAACTGGGCCTGGGACCCGGTCTCGAAGGCGTACTACTGGCACCGGTTCTTCAGCCATCAGCCGGATCTCAACTACGACAACCCTGCGGTTCGAGAAGAGATCTGGAACGTGATGAAGTTCTGGCTGGACCTCGGCGTCGACGGGTTTCGCGTCGACGCCGTCCCGTACCTCGTCGAGCGCGAGGGCACGTCGTGCGAGAACCTGCCGGAAACCCACGCCGTGCTGAAGGAACTGCGCGCCCGCCTCGACGCGCACTTCACCGACAAGGTGCTGCTGGCCGAGGCCAACATGTGGCCGGAAGACGTCCGCCCGTACTTCGGCGACGGCGACGAGTTCCACATGTCGTTCCACTTCCCGATCATGCCGCGGATGTTCATGGCGCTGCGGCTCGAGGATCGCAAGCCGCTCATCGACATCATCGAGCGCACGCCGAGCATCCCCGACTCCTGCCAGTGGGGCATCTTCCTGCGCAACCACGACGAGCTGACGCTCGAGATGGTGACGGAGGTCGAGCGGCAGTACATGTGGGATGAGTACGCCCAGGATCCGCGGGCCCGCATCAACCTGGGCATCAGGCGCCGGCTCGCGCCGCTCATGGAAGGCGATCGGCGGCGCATCGAGCTGATGAGCGGCCTGCTCATGTCGCTGCCGGGCAGCCCGATTCTGTACTACGGCGACGAAATCGGCATGGGCGACAACGTCTATCTCGGCGATCGGAACAGCGTGCGCACGCCGATGCAGTGGAACGGCGGCGTCAACGCCGGCTTTTCATCCGCGGATCCCGAACGCCTGTGGCTGCCGCTCATCTCGAACGCCCTGTACGGCTATCAGGCCGTCAACGTCGACTCCCAGCAGCGGAACCCGACCTCGCTCCTCAACTGGACGCGGCGCCTCATCGAGGTGCGGCGTTCGACGCGCGTGTTCGGCCGCGGGTCGATCGAATTCCTGAAGCCCGACAATCACCGCGTGCTGGCGTTCACGCGAACGCTCGGGCGGGAAAGCGTGCTGGCGGTCAACAACCTCGCGGGAACCGCGCAGGCGGTGGAGCTCGACCTGTCCCGGTTCGCCGGCGCCATCCCGGTCGAGATGTTCGGCGCCAGCGTCTTCCCGCGAATCAGCCACGAACCCTACGTCATGATGATGGGGCCGTACAACTTTTACTGGTTCCGGCTGCGTTGGCTGTAGAAACGACAGGCAGGATGGCGACGACCGACAACCGCCCGATCGCGGCCGAGAACACGGTGGAGAACGGCAGTGCGCTCTCCGACGCCCTGCTCCGGCAGCTGATCGCCGTCGGCCAGGTGGACATCCTGGTCGGCCTGCCGACCTTGAACAATGCCGCGACGATCCTCGACGTCGTCCGCGCGATTCACGTGTGCTTCACGCGCGACTTTCCCCGCCTGCGGACGGTGATGATCAATTCCGACGGCGGCTCCACCGACGGCACGCCGGAGATGATTCGTACGGCGTCCTTCACCGAGGAGGATGTCGTCCAGACGTCGCACTCCCTGCGAACGCACCATCGCGTCGTCGTGCCGTATCACGGCCTGCCGGGAAAGCACGCGGCGCTGCGCACCGTCTTTGCCGCGGGAGAGCTGGCGCAGGCGAAGGTGGTCGTCGTGATCGATCCCAACGGTCCCGCGACCACCGCCGAGCGCGTGACCGAGCTGATCGGCCCGATCAGCCGCTCCGACGCGGATTTCCTGGCGCCGCGCTATCGGCGCCATCCTCGCGACGGCGTCCTCATCACGCAGCTCGTGCGCCCGCTCGTTCGCGCGCTGTACGGCGTCGCGCTCGACGAGCCGCTCGGCGCCGAGTTCGCGTGCTCGGGCCGTTTCGCGTCGCACTGCCTCGAGCAGGACATCTGGAACCACGACGCGGTGAGGTTCGCCATCGATCTGTGGCTCCGCACCGAGGCCATCGCCGAGCGGTTCACCGTCGGCCAGATCTGGCGTCCGGCCACGACGGCCGCGGGCGCGCGGACCACGCTTCGGGAGGCGGTGCACCAGGTCGGCCTGTCGCTCGGCGAGAGCCTGCGCGCGCACGAGTCGTTCTGGATGAAGGCCGGCGGCATCACGACGCTGCACACGTGGGGCACCGACCCGATGGTGGCCCCCGACGTCGTCGCATGGGACTACCAGGCCCTCGCCGAGCAGGCGCGTCACGACATCAGCCAGATCGAGGCGCTGCTCCGGGACGTGCTCGAGCCTGGCGTGGTCGCCCAGGTCCTGGACGACAAGGCCGGCGCCGGCGTGCCGCTCCAGGACGAGCTGTGGGTGAGGATTGTGTATGCGTTCGCCGCCGGGGCGCGGCAGAGGCGCATCGGCGTCGAGCAGCTCGCCGACATGTTCACGCCGCTCTACATGTGGCGCGCGGCGGCGTTCGCGTCGCACACCGCGCTCGAATCTCCCGTCGTGGTGCAGGCAAGGCTCGACTCGCTCTGCAAGACGTTCGAACGGCTGAAACCAGTGCTCGTCGCCAAGGGCCGACTGGTCGGCCAAAGCGTGAGGTCACGATGATTCAAGACATCGCCGACGCGCTGGTCCAATCGTGGCGCAACTTTGCCAGCGCGTTCGTCCTGTTCGTGCCGCAACTGGTCGCCGCGACCATCATCTTCGCCGGAGGACTGGTCGTCTCGCTCATTGTCCGCCGGGTCGTCCAGCGGCTGCTCGTGTCGCTGCGCTTCGACCGCCTGTCGCTGCGGACCGGCGCCAGCGAGATGCTCCGCAAGGCCGAGATGCCAACCGCCGACGTGCTCATCGGGAAGATGGTCTTCTGGATCGTCTGGATCGGTTTCATCGTGTCGGCGGTGGACACGCTGCAGCTCAGGCCGTTTCAGGGACTCGTCGATGAGTTCTTCCGGTTCGTTCCCCGCTTCCTGGTCGCGCTCCTGGTGCTGTCGCTGGCCTTCCTGGTGGCCAACTTCCTCTGGCGCGCCACGCTGCTGTCGTCGGTCAACGCCGGCCTGCCCGGCGCGCGCCTGCTGAGCGGCGCCCTGCGGGCCCTGGTGATTGCGATCGGCGCCGTGATGGCCCTCGAACAACTGGGGCTGGGGACGTCCGTCGTGCTGACGGCGTTCGCGATCACGTTCGGCGCGGTGATGCTGGGCCTGGCCATCGCGTTCGGGCTGGGCGGCCGGGACGCCGCGAAGCAACTGCTCGAGCGGCAGGTCCAGGCCAAGAAGGAACGCGACACCGACGCCGCGCCGCACCTGTAACGGCGATGCCGTTCAGTCGTGCGAGCGGCGTCCTCCTCCACCCGACCTCGCTGCCGGGTCGATTCGGCATCGGGGATCTCGGCCCCGGCGCCTTCGAGTTCATCGAGTTTCTCGCGTCCGCCGGCCAGCGGCTGTGGCAGGTGCTGCCGCTCGGGCCGACCGGCTACGGCGACTCGCCGTACCAGTGCTTTTCCGCCTTTGCGGGCAATCCGATGCTCATCAGCCTCGAACGGCTGATCGAGGATGGCCTGCTCACGGAGACCGAGGCGCGCAGCGAGCCGTTCCCGCCAGGCGACGTCGACTTCCCCGCCGTCATCGCCCATCGCCGGGCGCTCTGGCCGCGCGTGCTCGATCGCTTCGACGCCGCCGGCGGCGGCGCGATGCGGGATCGGTTCGATCGTTTCTGCCGCGCGCAGGCGGGCTGGCTGGACGACTTCGCGCTGTTCATGGCCGTCAAGGATGCTCACGGTCAGGCCGCGTGGACGACGTGGGAGCCCGACATCGCGGGGCGCGATCCATCGGCGGTCGCGCGGTGGTCGGCGCGCTGCGCCCGGGAGATCCGGCTGCACAAGCTGACGCAGTTTCTGTTCTTCGAGCAGTGGCAGCGTGTGCATGACGCCTGCCGGGCGCGATCGATTCAGATCATGGGCGATCTTCCGATCTTCGTCGCGCACGACAGCGCCGACGTCTGGGCGCGCCGCGAGTTGTTCCGCCTCGACGCCGAAGGCCGGCCGACCGTGCTCGCCGGCGTGCCGCCCGACTATTTCAGCGCGACCGGGCAGTTGTGGGGAAATCCCCACTACCGGTGGGATGTGCTCGAACGGACCGGATACCGCTGGTGGATCGATCGGTTTCGTGCGCTGCTGGCGATGGTCGATCGCGTCCGCATCGATCATTTCCGCGGCTTCGAGGCGTCGTGGGAAGTGCCGGCGGACTCGTCCACGGCCATACGAGGCGAGTGGGTGAAAGGGCCGGGCGCGTCGCTCTTCGAGGCGGTGCAAGCCGCGCTGAACACGGAACGGCTTCCCGTTGTCGCCGAGAACCTCGGCGTCATCACGCCGGAAGTGGAGGCGCTGCGCGAGGCGCTGGGATTCCCGGGGATGGCGATCCTCCAGTTCGCGTTCGGCAACGACGCCCACGCGGACGATTTCAAGCCCCACAACTATCCGCGAAACCTCGTCGTCTACACCGGCACGCACGACAACGACACCACCGTGGGCTGGTGGACCGGCGCAGCCGGGCACAGCACGCGATCGGACGACGAGATCGAACGCGAGCGCGAGCTCGCCCGCCGCTATCTGGGGCTCGACGGGCGGGACGTGCACTGGGAGTTCATCCGCGCGGCGCTGGGATCGGTCGCGGATACGGCGATCGTTCCAGCGCAGGACCTGCTGGGCCTGGGCAGCGACGCGCGCATGAACCGGCCCGGCACCATCAGCGGCAACTGGCGATGGCGGCTGGTTCCCGGTCAGCTGACCCTCGAGACGGCTCGAAAGCTCGCGGTGATGGCCGAGACGTACAGGCCGGGCCTGACCCCCGACCGGTCTCCGCTCTTATCTCACGCCGCTGTGTCCGCGGAGAGGGCGCTGTAGATTCGATCGGTCAGCTCGCGCAAGTGGGCCAGCTTGTGCGCGCTGATGTCCTTGTTGAGCGAAGCCATCGCCTCGGGGTCGATGGCTCGACTCTGAATCAACGCCGCTGCAATGATGGCCTTGGCCTGGATCTGGGCGTCAGTCATGGATAGCTCCGTGTGAGGGCACGCGTATTCGTCGGCTCAGGGCTGTTGAGAGAGCAGCGCGAAGGTTTTCAGCGCGGCCAGCCATGCAGCGAGCACCACCGCGTGGCGCACGTAGTTGAGGCGCAGCCATCGCGTGGCCGTCGCCACGGCCGCCGGCGAATCCGGCGCGTCCATCAGCCGGACCATCGTGGGGATGAAGTACGCAAACGTCAACAGCCGGTCCGCCAGCGCCGCAAGCGCGGCGGCCAGCCACCAGGCGCGAACGCCGCCGGAGGCGTTCCACGCGTAGAACAGGTTTGCGAGGGTGAGCAGCGTGAGGGGCATCGTCGTGACGAACGCCCAGAATCGTCGTCCCGTGTCGTCGCGGCGGGCCGCGGCGGCATCCCAGCGCATGCCCGAACCCGTCGAGGACGCGATCCAGTTCGGGGCGGTGATCCGGTGCTCGTACAGGCCGGCGCCGAATGCGATCCCGAGATTGATGACGAACAGCCACAGGACAAGCACAGCCACGTCAGTTCGTTATACCTGATCGCGCCGTGACCCTGACATGCGATCAGCATGCACGCATGCTTAGCACGCCGGCCGCGGTGGTCATCCGGCGAGGATCGCGAGTCCGGCGTGATCGTCGTCGATGCCTCGGCCCTGCTCGAATTTCTCCTGCAAACACCGCTTGGTGCCAGGGTCGAGGCGCGACTATTTCGAGAGCCGGGACGAGTTCCATTCGCCCCATCTGGCGGACGTTGAAGTGACTCAGGGCCTCCGGCGCCTCGTACGGACGGGCGAGGTGTCAGCCTGACCGGGCGGCCGACGCGATCGCGGATCTCGCTGACTTCGATCTCCACCGTCACCCCCATCTCGATCTCCTGACTCGCGCGTGGAAGCTGCGGGAAAACGTCACGGCGTACGGCGCCATGTACGTCGCCCTGGCAGAGGCGCTCGATGCGCCGATCGTCACCTGCGACGCGCCGCTCGCCAAAGCGCCGGGACACCGGGCGCACATCGAAGTGATTGAGTGAGGTGTCTCTAGAGGACGAAGCAGAACGTGTTCAGCCGGTAATAGAGTGTCGCGTCGAAACGATCCGGCTTCGACCATGGGATAGAGCGGCCGGGAAGCCACGGATATCACCTGGATGGACGGATGCCGCTCCATCCACGCGAGCAACTGCTCCTGTTGCGCGTCCGTCAGGTCTTGCGGGTCGCGGACGAGCGCGATTTGGCCGTAGCGGCGGTCCGGACCGTCGGCGGGCGACCAGAGCGCGTGGGACCACCGCACCTCGAGGGAATACTCGCGACAACACGGCGCTGGCCGCCGCATGCGATCCGATCACCAGCGCATGCAGCCGCTCGTGCCTGACGATCGACCAATCGTCGATCGCCGGCGATTCCTCTCGAATCTCGACGTCGCTGATGGGCGGAAACGTCCGATCGTCGAGGACTGGAGAAAGCTCGGTGGACACCATCGGCACAGGTCCTTTTCCATGTCGGGTCCCCAACGAAGCAGCCACGACTCGGTTGTTGGTGAATTGCTGGAGGTCTGTAATCGCCGCAGCGACGAACGGGAGTATAACCGATATGACACTATGGTGCAAGTGCTGCCGAAAGAGACGTACAAGTCCTTTCTTGGTCGCGGCCCCAAAGGTCAAAAAATCGACTCAAATCGAACATTAGCCTTGCTGAGCTTCGTTTTTTCGCATACCCTCCGCGGTGCCAGTGCTTATTCGAGCGGTGCGTCGGGCGGCGGCGTTCCGGTCAGACTTCGCGGCCCTGCTCTCCTACGCCGTCATTGCGGTGCTGTATTCGTGGCCACTGCCCACCCGTTTCGATACCGCGTTCCTCGGTTCTCCTGCCGCTGACCTGGGCGCGTACGTCTGGAACCTCTGGGTGTTCCGCCACGAAATCGTGGTGAGACACAGCTCCCCGTTCTTCACGTCGGCGATCCTCGCGCTGACGCCGCCGCGGCGCCGCTCTCGCTGCAGAACTACACCGCGTTTGCCGACGTCCTCGCGCTGCCGCTCATCCCGCGGCTGGGCATCGTCGTCACGTTCAACCTCCTGTCGTTGTTCGCCGTCGTCCTCAGCGCCTACGCCATGTTCCTGTACGCCCGTGCGCGCACGGGCGATCCGTGGGGCGCATGGATCGGCGGCGCGGCCTTCGGGTTCTCATCGTTCATGATGATTCGGCAGACCGCGCATTTCAGCCTCGTGCTGGCTGCGCCTCTCCCGATTTTCGGCCTGCTCATGCACCGGATGTCGCGGCGGCCTTCGTATCGCCTGGCGATCGCGTCGGGAGGAGTCGTCGCCTGGGCGTTCTTCTGCGACCCGTACTACGCGGTCTACTGTCTGTTGTTCCTTCTCTACATGGTGGGTTACTCGGCCTTCACGCTCGACTTCCTGCCGCGCAAGTACCGATCGAACTGGCCCGGGACGATCGTCGACCTGGGGCTGTTCACCGTCGGCGGACTGATTGTGGCGATCGCGCTCTCCGGCGGCCGGACGTTCGTGTTGCGCGGAATCACGGTGAGCGCCACGAGGCTGTACACGCCGATGCTGGTGTTCTCCGTGCTGCTCATCCTTCGGTGGGCAGTCACGGCGCGGCCGCGCGTGTCCGTCCTTCCCATCAACTGGGCGGCGGCACGCTTCACGATCGTTGGCATGGCCGCGATTCTGGTGGGATTGGCGCCAATGCTGTCGGCGTTCACTTCGCCACTCGGGTCACCATTGGCGGCAAACCCCGTCCCCATGTGGCGCAGCAGCTCGCCTGGCGTTGACGTTCTCGCGTATCTGATTCCCAATCCATTCCATCCCTGGGCATCGGCGTCGTGGTTGACGTGGCTGAGCGAACGACCGAACGGAGCGGTTGAAAATGTCGCCAGCCTGCCGTGGGTGGCGCTGCTCACCGTCGCCTGCGCGTGGTGGATGACGCGCCAGCGTCCTCACAGCGGCTGGATGGCCTTCACCGCGTTCTTCGCCGTGCTGTCGCTCGGGCCGTTCGTGAAGGTCGGCGGCATCGATACGTATCTGCCGACGCCCTGGGCGCTGCTCCGCTACGTCCCGGTCATCGGCGCCGCTCGCATGCCGACTCGTCTCGTGGTGCTGACCTCGCTCGGTGTCTCGATGCTGTTGGCCATGGCCGTGCAGCAGCTTGCGTCAGCGCTCGACCCGTCCTCACGTGGTCTTTGCCGTGGTCGGGGCACTCTTGCTTTTCGAATTGTGGCCGGCACCGCGGCTGCTGGCCGACGCACGCGTCTCACCGGTTTTTCAGACGATTGCCGACGACCCTCGTCCGGTGCGCGTCCTGAACCTGCCATTCGGACTGCATGACGGCCTGGGTGGCAAGGGTGGACAGAATTCGATTTCGCAATATCAGCAGACGGTCCACGGAAAGCCGCTGGCCGGCGGTTACCTCTCCCGCCTCCCCCGGGTGCGATCAAGCGCTATCAGCGGATGCCGCTCATGGGCGTGCTCCTCGAGCTGAGCGAAGGACAGCCTGTCGATCCCGCCAGGCTGGATGAGGCAGTGGCGCGAGCGAGAGCACAGACGAAAAGAACTCAACATCGGCTGGATTGTTGTCGATTCAAGTCGCGCCACGCCTGAGCTCCTGGCTCTGTGTAATCGCGCATTCGATATGCAGCGGATCGCGACCGATGGCGAGTGGGTGATCTACCGCGCGGAGCCATAGACGAGCCATCATCTGAGCGGCAGGCCGGTACAGGCGTTGCACCGCCAGAGGACATGGCCTACAAGGATCCCATCGCCACACGATCTACGGTCGGGGTGATCACCCTGCTCTCCCTGCTGGCTGCGGCATGCGGCAGCTCGACCACGCCCACCTCGCCAATCTCACCGACCAATCCGGAGGGCACGAATCCGCCCAATCTGCTGACTGTCACGATCACGAACGGCCGGTATCGCCAAATCCGGTGATGGTGAAAGCCGGCCAGTCAGTGAACTGGTTGAACTCGGACTCGATCGCCCACAGCGCCACGGACCCCGGCGTGTTCGATACGGGAAACATCTCGCCCACAAGCGCCCACAGTGACAATGGCGACCAGGTGACGTTCAACAACGCAGGCACGTACAACTATCACTGCGCGCTCCACGCGAACGAGAGCGCCACGATCATCGTGACGCAGTGATCGAAACGCGGACGTGATGCGCTACCTCACGGCGCTGCAGATTCCTCTGCCGAAGACCTTTCGCGCGTCGGCGGAATTCGCGTTGAACTATCACCTGCGGAAGGAATTCCTTGGCGAGGAACCCAGCATCCAGCGGGTTGCGCCGCTAATCGAAGAAGCCCGGGCGGTCAACGTGTCGCTCGACATCCCAACGCTCGAATACGCGCTGCGCAACCGCCTCGAGCAGATGGCCGAACGGCTCTCGGATTCCCCGGCCGACGCCTCGTTGTGGCCCCCGTTCAGGGCCGCCGTGGAGCTCGCGCGTGCCCTGCCTTTCCCGATAAACCTCTGGCACGTCCAGAACCTCTTCTACGAGCAGCTGCGGGTTCTCGCTCGCAAGTCGCGCGGCGGGATGCGCCAGACGCCGGAAGCCATTGTGGCCGGCGATCTTGCGCAGCTGGGCGAAACGCTGCTCTTCACGCCCCGGGCGCTGGACGTTCTCCTCCATCCCGCTCCGGCCGACTGACGATCATCGTCATGAGGGCCGCGTGCCTGCTGTCCTGGTCGCTCTCCGTGCTGCTGATCACAGGCGGCGCGACCATGGCGATGGCACAGGACGATCTGGATACGTCGCCTGTCGAAACGACGATGTTTCCGCACCCGGGCGAGAGTCGCTGGTGGTTATCCGGGCAGGTGAATCTCATCTCGCAGGCGCACGGCCAATTCATGTCGCCGTATCAAGGCGACAACAGTTTGCGGCCGGAGCCGGAGCATGCGCTCTCGTCGCTGTGGACGATCTACGCCGGCGTCAAGCTGCCGGGCCACACGGAAGTGCTCCTGGACATCGAGAGCGCCGGGGGCCGCGGCCTGAGCGACGCCCTCGGCCTCGCCGGATTCACCAACCTCGACGTCGTCAGGAACCCGACGCTCGGCTCGGCGCCCTACATCGCGCGCGCGATGGTGCACGACGACATTCCTCAGCCAGGAGATGGTCGCCGTCACGCCGAACCGCCTTCCGTTGGCCGCGCATGTCCCCCGCGCCGGCTCGAGATGCGCGTCGGCAAGCTGGGCATGGCCGATTTCTTCGACGTCAACGCGGTCGGCAGCGACAGCCATCTCCAGTTCACGAACTGGACGGTCGACAACAACGGCGCGTACGACTACGCGGCCGACACCCGCGGGTACACCTACGCCGCCATCGTCGAGTACGACACGCCGACATGGGCGCTGCGGTTCGGCGAGGCGCTGATGCCGACAGTCGCCAACGGGATCGACATGGACTGAACATCAGCCCGCGCGCGCGCCGAGAATCTCGAGCTCGAGTTACGCCCGGTGACAGGACTGGCCGTCAGGCTGCTCGGCTATGTGAACCACGCGAACATGGGCAACTACGACGAGGCGATCTAACGCCTTTCTCGACGGTCGTGATCCGACGCCCGATGTCACCGCTCATCGGCAGCACAGGGTCGGATGAAGACGGGGTTCGGCCTCAATGTCGAGTACACGTTTCCCGAGACTCGTGCGCCTGTTCGCGCGCGCCGGCTGGAATGAGGGACACAACGAATCGTTTGCCTATACCGAAGTCAACGACAGCGCCAGGCCGGAGGCGATCTCAGCGGCGCATGGTGGCACCGATCGCAGGATCGGGTCGGCGTAGCCGTCGTCTCAAATGGTCTGTCCGCGCCGCATCGCGACTATCTCGCCCTGGGCGGCCTGGGATTCCTCCTCGGCGACGGCACACTGCGTTACGGGCGCGAAGAAATCATCGAGACGTACTACACCGCGCATCTCTGGCGGGGTGTCTCGGCGTCCGGTGGTCTGCAGTTCATCGACCATCCAGGCTACAACCGGGACCGGGGCCGGTCCTGGTGGGGATAATCCGATTGCACGTGGACTTCTGAACTCCAGTTTCACACGGCTGTTGCGCCAGTGTGATAAAGGTGAACCCCGGCTTCAAGATGCACACTTCACCAGCAAGGAGGCGCCAATGAAGTTGACTGAGATGCTACTCGCCGAACTGGACCGTGAAACCCCGCGGTCGCGCCGTGCGCTCGAAGAAGTGCCGGCCGGGAAGTACGACTGGAAACCGCACGACAAGTCCATGGATTTTCGGCTACCTGGCTCAGCTGGTCGCGACGATGCCGTCGTGGATGGCGATGGGGATCACAAAGAACGAACTCGACGTGGCCCCGGCCAGCGGCTCGGCCATGTCGAATGAGAAGCTGGAAACGAGCGAGGCGCTCGTCAAGGCGCTGGACAAGAGCGCCGGCGAGGCCCGCGCGGCGCTCCAGGGCACGACCGACGAGTTCCTGATGACGCCGTGGAAGCTGCTCGCGCGTGGGCAGGTTGTTCAGGAGACGCCGCGCTGGGTGATGATCCAGGACACGCTCAACCACTGGGCGCATCACCGCGGCCAGATGGCGGTGTATCTGCGGCTGCTCGGCGCAAAGGTGCCGTCGATTTACGGACCGTCGGCCGACGACAAGCAGTTCCGGTAATCAACCGGCGACCTCCTGCTGCGACGGGAAGCCGTGCTGCTTGCGGCCGACCTCGCCCTCGTGCTCAGCCGTCGTCTTGTACAACTCGAATCGCCCGTCCTCCACACTGCCGGCCAGGGTTCGTTCGTAGGCCTTCCGCTCCATCACGCTCATCGCCGTGAATCCTCGCGCGATACGCAGGTTCTGACGCAGCACCTTGATCGAATCGATGCCCGACACCGTCGTGCACACCGGCAGGCTCATGGCGTAGCGAAGCGCGTCGTCCACACGTGCGGCCTTCTTCCTGATGACGCGGCCGTCGCCGCCCAGACTTTTCATGCCGATCGCGGCGATATTCCGGCGTGCCAGCTCGGGCAGCACGCGCGACTGAAAGCTCCGGAACCCGGCATCGAAGCCGTTGAGCGGCAACTGGCAGGCGTCGAAGGGGAAATCGGACGACAGCATCCGCAGGTGAATGTCCGGATCCTTGTGCCCGGTGAAGCCGAGGTACCTGACCTTGCCCTGAGCCTTCGCCTGTTCGAGCGCCTCGGCGACGCCGCCGCGCGCGAAGTGACGGACCGGATCGTTGTGGTACACGCATTCATGAATCTGCCAGAGGTCGAGGTGATCGGTGCGCAGCCGGCGCAGCGACTGCTCGAGCTGGCGCATGGCGACCCGGGCGTCGCGGCCGTGCGTGCAGACCTTCGTCATCAGGAACACCGAATCCCTCCGGTCCTTGATCGCGCGCCCCATCCGCTCCTCGCTCTCGCCGTCGTGGTACTCCCAGGCGTTGTCCAGGAAATTGATCCCGGCGCCGATCGCCTCGTGAACGATCCGCACCGCTTCGGCAGAGGTCTTGACCTTCCCGAGGTGATAGCCGCCGAGGCCGATGATCGAGATCTGGTCGGAATGGCGCCCGAACGGGCGGCGGGAGATGAGTTCGTCACTCGATTGAATGTGCATGTCGTGATCCGTTACAGGCCGGAAGCCACGGAGGCCTCGACAGTGGCGCGGAGGGCCGTTTCCAACTCGGGATGCAAGGCAAAGTCCAGCCAACGGCATCGTGGCCGGACGGGTTGCACATCGATCGCCGAACAAGCGGCTCCATGAAACCCGACCAGGAAGATCTACCCGCCGCCGGACTTCACCCAGGCCGCGATGCGCCGGAGATCGGCGACGAACTGCTCGTAGGCATGCGCGCGGCTGGCTTCGTCAGCGCTCCGAAGAATGGACGATGGGTGAACGGTCACGGTCACGAGGGGAGCCAGCGTTGACGCCAGTTTCCTGCCGCGGTCCTTCGTCACACGAACCGACGGCCCGAGCAGCGCGCCGGCGGCGGTCGCGCCGAGCGCGACGAGCGCGGCCGGGCGAACCGCTTCGATTTCCATGTCGAGCCAGAGGCGGCACGCCATGACTTCCTCGTGGTTGGGGCGCTCGTGCAGGCGGCGTTTGCCTTGCCGCCGCCATTTGAAGTGCTTGACGGCATTCGTCAGATACACGCTGGCCATCTCGATGCCCGCCTCGCCGAGCGCCCGGCGGAGCAGCTGGCCGGCCGGGCCGACGAACGGCTCCCCCTGCCGGTCTTCCACGTCGCCCGGCTGTTCGCCGACGAACATCAGCGGCCCGATCGCGGATCCCGAGCCGAATACGGTCTGCGTGGCGTGTTCCCACAACGGGCAGCGGCGGCAGCCCTCCGCCTCGACTCTGATCCGCGCGAGCGGACCGGACGATTTCTTCTTCTTTGCGGGCTTCGACTTCGACTTCGACTTCATCACTTCCCGTTCCCGGCTGGTGCAATGACCAGGCCTGGAGTGCGTCGCGATTCGAGCTGTGCAGTCGCGACTGCCCGGATCGGCTGTTCGGGCTGGTTGTACAAGGACTGGCGCGGCACCTTCTATCCGGCCCGCCTGCCTCAGCGATGCTGGCTGCCGTATTACGCCACGAAATTCGACACCGTCGAGTTGAACGGCACGTTCTACCGGCTGCCGGAGGCCGCGAGGTTCTCCGCCTGGAGGAAGTCAGTGCCTCGGAGCCTTTCTGTTCGCCATGAAGGCGAGCCGGTTCCTGACACATATGAAGAGGCTGACCGAGCCCTCTGAACCCCTGGCGCGGTTGTTCGGACGCGCCCGGCCTCTTGGCCGTACTCTCGGGCCAATCCTCTATCAGCTGCCGACTGCCTGGAAGGTCAACACCGAGCGCCTCGAATCGTTCCTCCGGAGCCTTCCGAAACGGCGGCGCCATGCGATCGAGTTCCGCGATCCCAGCTGGTACACCGGCGAGGTGTTCGACCTGCTCGTCCGTTTCAACGTCGCGTTGTGCCTTCACGACATGGAAGGTTCGGCGACAGGCCGGCTCAGCATCGGTCCGTTCGTTTACGTCAGGTTTCACGGCGTCCCCAGGTACGCGGGCCGCTACGCGACGCACACGCTGGACGACTGGGCAGACTGGCTGAGCGCCGAGATGGGCCGCGGACGGGCGGTGTTCGCGTATTTCAACAACACGATCAACGCCCAGGCGGCCGAAGACGCCGTCAGGCTTCGATCGGCGCTCGCGGCGCGCTCGTCGCTTCGATAGAATGTGAAACGTCACGCCTCACCCGCTCCCCGTGGCCATGAATCACTTTCATCCGGTAATCGCACGCTGGTTCGACGAAACGTTCGGCAAACCGACGCCGGCCCAGGAACAAGGCTGGGAGGCGATTCGATCCGGCCGCCACACGCTCATCGCGGCGCCGACCGGGTCCGGCAAGACGCTCGCGGCTTTCCTCACGGCGCTCGACCAGCTCTTCCGCGAAGGGCTGCGAGCGCAGCTGCCGGACGAAGTCCGCGTGGTCTACGTATCGCCGCTCAAGGCGCTCAGCGCGGACATTCACAAGAACCTGGCGGTACCGCGCCGCGACATCGCGCGCGACGCCGAGCGCGCCGGTCTCCCCGCTCCGCGCATCACCGTCGCCGTCCGCACCGGCGACACGACGCAGGGCGAGCGCGCCGCCATGCTGCGGAAGCCGCCGCACATCCTGGTCACGACGCCGGAATCGCTGTTCCTGCTGCTGACCGGCGAGCGCAGCCGCGCCATGCTCCGAACCGTCCAGACCGTCATCGTCGACGAAATTCACGCGGTCATCGACACCCGCCGCGGCGCGCACCTCGCCTTATCCCTCGAGCGGCTCGAGGAGGTCGCGGCGGCGCCACTCCAGCGCATCGGCCTCTCGGCGACGCAGGCGCCGATCGAAACCGTCGCCGCATTCCTGGCCGGTCACCCTCCTGCGGACGGCCGCCGCACACGCGACTGCGCGATCGTCGACGAAGGCCACCGCCGCGCGCTCGATCTGGCCATCGAGCTGCCGGGCTCCTCGCTCGAAGCGGTGATGTCGATCGAGATCTGGCAGGAGTATTACGAGCGGCTCGCCCGCCTCGTCCGGGAACACCGGACGACGCTCGTGTTCGTGAACACGCGGCGCCTCGCCGAACGTCTGGCCCGCCACTTGAGCGAGCGCCTGGGCGACGATGCGGTGGCGGCGCACCATGGAAGCCTGTCCAAGGAGCGGCGGCTCGACGCCGAGACCCGGCTCAAGAACGGCGCGCTGAAAGTCCTGGTCGCGACCGCGTCGCTCGAGCTCGGCATCGACATCGGCCACGTGGATCTGGTCTGCCAGATCGGATCGCCGCACCGGATCGCGACCCTGCTGCAGCGAGTGGGGCGATCGGGACACACGGTCGCCGGAACCCCGAAGGGGCGGGTGTTTCCCGCGTCCCGCGACGATCTGGTCGAGTGCATTGCGCTGCTGCGGGCGGTCCGCTCGGGCGACCTGGATCGCATCGTCGTCCTGGACGCGCCGAACGACGTGCTCGCGCAGCAGATTGTCGCCGAGACCTCGTGCCGGGAATACACGGAAGACGAACTGTTCGCGGTCGTGCGGCGGGCGTGGCCGTACCGCAACCTCGAGCGGCCGCGGTTCGACGCCGTCGTGACGATGCTCGCCGAGGGGTTTGCGACGAAGCGCGGCCGGCGGGGCGCGTTGATCTACCGCGACGAGGTCCAGCAGCGGCTGCGCGGCCGCCGGGGATCCCGGCTGCTCGCGCTGACGTCCGGCGGGGCGATTCCGGAGGTCGCGGACTACCGGATGGTGCTCGAGCCCGACGACACCTTCATCGGCACGCTGAACGAAGACTTCGCCATCGAGAGCATGGCCGGCGACGTCATCCAGCTGGGCAACATGTCGTGGCGCGTGCTGCAGGTCGGCGCCGGCGTCATCCGCGTCGCCGATGCCAAGGGCGCGCCGCCGAACATCCCGTTCTGGCTCGGCGAAGCGCCCGCCCGGAGCGATGAGCTCTCGATGGCAGTCAGCCGGCTGCGCGGCGACATCGACGTCCGGTTGCAGGGCGGAGACGACCCGGGGATCGTGACCTGGCTGGCCGGCGAGGCGGGCATCGATCGCGGCGCCGCCGAGCAGACGGTGGCCTATCTCGGAGCCACACGCGCGACGCTCGGCGTCGTGCCGACGCAGGACACGCTGGTCCTCGAGCGCTTCTTCGACGAATCGGGCGGCATGCAGCTGGTGCTGCACTCGCCGTTCGGCAGCCGCATCAACAAGGCATGGGGCCTCGCGCTGCGCAAGCGGTTCTGCCGTCAGTTCAACTTCGAGCTCCAGGCGGCGGCGACCGAGGACGCGCTGCTCCTCTCGCTCGGGCCGCAGCACTCGTTTCCGCTCGCGGACGTCTTCCGCTACCTGCACCCGGCGACCGTCGAGGACGTGCTCGTGCAGGCGCTGCTCGACGCGCCGATGTTCGAGACGCGGTGGCGCTGGAACACGACCATTGCGCTCGCGGTCCCGCGGTTCCGCGGCGGGCGCAAGGTGCCGCCTCCGCTCCAGCGCATGCTCGCCGACGATCTGCTCGCGGCCGTGTTTCCCGACGCGGCGGCGTGCCTTGAAAACATCCCGGGCGATCGCCAGCTGCCCGACCATCCGCTGGTCACCCAGACGGTGCGCGACTGCCTCGACGGCGCGATGGACGTGGCCGGTCTCTCGCGCATCCTGACTCGTATTCATGCCGGCGAGCTCCGCCTGATCACGCGCGACACGCCCGAACCGTCGCCGCTCTCGCACGAGATCCTGAACGCGAAGCCGTACGCGTTCCTGGACGATGCCCCGCTCGAGGAGCGGCGGACGCAGGCCGTGCATGCACGGCGCGCGAGCGAACCGGCCTCGGGCCAGGATCTCGGGGCCCTCGACGCCTCGGCCATCGCGCGCGTGCGCGACGAAGAGCGGCCCGACCCGCGCGATGCGGACGAACTGCACGACACCTTGATCACGGCGGGCTTTCTCTCGGCCGAGGAGGCGGGAGCGCTGCCGCCCGATTTGTTCGCGGAGCTCGTACGTTCGAGGCGGGCGGCGCTCATCGGACTCGCGGCCGGCGCCATCTGGATCGCCGCCGATCGGCTGCCCGAGCTCACCGCGGTCCATCCGACCGCCACGCCGGATCGCACGACGCTCGCTGTGCCGGCGAGCCGGTCGGCTCGCGAGTGGACACGCGACCGCGCCGTCGTCGAGCTCGTGCGCAGCCGCCTCTCAATTGTCGGACCGGCCACGGCGGCGGCCCTCGCGGCATCGATGTCGATCGACGGCGCCGACGCCGACGCCGCGCTCCTCGCCCTCGAGTCCGAAGGTGTCGTGCTGCGCGGCCGCTTCACCGGCGCGGCCGATGTCGAATGGTGCGACCGCCGGCTGCTGGCGCGCATCCATCGCTACACGCTCAACCGCCTGCGCGCCGAAATCGAGCCGATCACGGCGGCCGATTTCCAGCGCTTCCTGTTCGCGTGGCACGGCGTCTCCCAGCCGCACCACCTGGCCGGTATCGACGGCCTTCGCAGCGTGCTGTCGGCGCTCGACGGTGTCGAATTGCCTGCCAGCGCATGGGAACGCGCCGTGCTGCCCGCCCGCCTCGAGCACTACGACCCTGCCTGGCTCGACATGCTGTGCCTCACGGGCGAGGCGGCGTGGTCGCGACTCAGCGTGCGCTCGGCAGTCAGTGGAGAGAAACCCGCGCTGCGAGTTGCGCTCTTCCCGCGCGAACACGCGGCGGCCTGGCTCGCGCTTCGTCCGGACACGATCGACGGCGAACACTCGCTGGCGGAGAACAGCCGGCGGATTCTCGAGACGCTGCGCGCCCGCGGGCCCTCGTTTCTGGGCGAGCTCGTCAGGCTCTGCCCGCTCGAGGAAGCGGCCGCGGACGAGGCCATCGCCGAGCTCGCAGCCGTGGGTCTCGCCGTGTCGGATGGATTCGCCGGTGTTCGCGCCGTCGTTCGCACCCTGCGCCGCCAACCGCGGGCGCGAATGCGTCGCGCAGATGGTGCAGGCCGGTGGTCCGCCGTTCCGCCGGCGGCATCGGACGCAGAACGCGAGGCGGCGATCGAGATCCAGGCGCGTGTTCTGATCTCCCGGTACGGCGTGGTGTTCAGGCGCCTGCTCGCTCGCGAAACGCACGCCGCGCCGTGGCGCTCGCTGACCGCAGTCTATCGGCGGCTGGAAGCCCGCGGCGAGATCCGGGGCGGACGATTCGTCACGGGCATGTCCGGCGAACAGTTCGCGCTGCCCGAAGCCGTCGAGCGCCTGCGCGAGATACGGCGAAGCGGACGCGACGGGCGCCTGACAACGATTAGCGCCGTCGATCCGCTCAACCTGACCGGCGTGCTCACCAGTGACGATCGCGTGCGCGCGGCGACGTCGAGCCGGATGGTGTATCGCGACGGCGTCGCCCTGGCCGTGCTCGAAGGCGATTACATGCGGCCGCTCGCCGAGATCGATCCGGCCGCCGCGGACGGCCTCGCCAGCGCGCTCGCCGGACGCCCCCTCCCCGTTGTCACCGCCGGCTTCATTGGCCGCTGAAACGGTGCACAGCCTGACGGTCTGCGCACACCAGTCCAGATGCTATCGGTCGAAGAAGAGCGTCAGCACGGACTTTCGCACGGGGCATTCTCGTATCTGGTCAAGCCGGCCACGACGGAGGATCTCGAGCAGGCCTTGAATCGGATCAGGACCTACATCGAGCCGCACAAGAGGCGGCTGCTGGTGATCGAAGACAACGATATTGAGCGGCAGAGCATCGTCGAGCTGTTGCTCCACGACGATATTGACGTCGCGGCCGTGGGGTCCGGCGCCGCGGCGCTTCAGGCGGTCAACGACAGTTCATTCGATTGCTGCGTGGGCGCCTCGGCCTCGCGATAGTCAAGCACCTGGTGGAGCTGCATGACGGCACGGTGGCCGCCCACAGCGATGGTACGGGTCGCGGAGCGACCTTCACGGTTCGCCTGCCAGCCAATCTCTCGAACGATCAGCCGCTCAGATAACAACCGGCGAATGAGTCAGCTGGTGAGGGGACGGCACAAGAACGATGCCTTCCCCTCCCCTGCCAGGTACGAATTGGTTAGAGACCGTTGAGGATGCCCAGGATCTGATTGAGCAGATCCGCAATCTGCTGCACAGGTCCCGTGCCGTTGAGAAGGTTGGTCACGGCGCACAGGAGATTACCGAGCAGGTTGCCGGCTCCCGGTACGGCCGTAATGTTGAGCACGATCGGATTGGGAATCGTCACGACCAGCCCGAGCACGTTCAGATTGAGTGGGCCGAGCACGAGATTGAGAATCTGGCACGCGGCCGCAGCCTGAGGTACTGCTGCGGATTGGGCGGCCGAAGCCGGAACGACTGCCGCCTGAGCTGTCGCGGACGGCTGCGCAACCGGGGCGCTGAAGGTCGTGACGATGCTCTGGTTCCCGTTCGCGATGCCGGCGATGGTGCCGACGGCGACGACGTTCTGGCCGTCGACGGCGAACCCGATGATTGTCGCCGTGCCCTGAAACGTTCCACCGGTGCTGGTCGTGCCGCTCACCGGGACCTGTAGAGCACTGCCCGACTTGTCCTTGGCCGCGGCCGGCAACGTCGCCACCGTGCCCAACATCAACGCCGCTATCAAGCCGACCGCCGTCGTGCGCCTCAGTTTCTGTCTTGTCACCATGGGTCATCGGTCTCCCTGTTTGCAGCCCGCGGTCGTGCGGGTAGCGAACCGGGAACAGGCACGCGAGGTGCCATCCATTGCACGTCCCGACGATCGCACGGGCGCAATACGGTGCCGCAACATCTTGCTGGAGAATTCCTGAAGCGCGGGACGGACGCGCGAGCGTGCAACAAATCACCACACGTCAGGCGCGTCCGCTTCGTGAACAGCTGATCGGCTGTGCGCTCGCTGAAATTGCCTCGAGCCAACAGCTCCCACCAGGTGAGTGCTAACGTTTCCTGGACGCGCGCTTCCGGCCGCCGGAGGATTTGCGCGGGACCTTGGCGCCTTTCTTCCGCGCCTCGCTGAGAGCGATCGCGATCGCCTGCTTGCGGCTCTTGACTGTCCGCCCGGAACCGCTCTTGAGCGTGCCCTTCTTCCGGCGGCGCATCGTGGATTTCACGTTTTTCGACGCAGACTTGCCGTACTTCGCCATTGCTCCTCCTTAGCTGCTGGTCGTCCGGTTCAAATCTCTATTGCTGCGGTCACGCTCCGGACAGGCCGGGCGTCGGGGCCTGGACGTCATCCTCTAGAACCGGCCGCGCCTTGCCTTGGCGGCGATGGCCACGGCAATCGTAATGGTCGCGGCGACGATCCCCGCTCTACGCGCGACGCCGCTCCTCCTGGCCTTGCTCCAGACCCGCTTGGTTCGGCCGACGACCGCGAGCGTATTGATCGCCCCGCCGATGAAGCCGCCGACGCGCGGTCCCTCCTGCGTGAAGGACGTAGCGGACGGCACGGTGAGGACAACGTGTACGTGTTCGGCGGTTTCCGCCAACCGCGTCGTCAGCCGGCGGCGCGTTGCGCGAATCGCGGCTTTCATCTCCGCCGTGGATGAAGACGTGCTGTCGACTGGCTTGTCTAGGCGCCCGTTTGCACTTTCAGCCATTCCACTGTCTCCCGCAGGCTTTCCCGAGTCTCCTTCAAGCCAAACTCAGCTTGACGAAGTGCACCGACGAAGTAACGGGCGGACAGCGCGCCCCCGACACTGAACACCAGTCCCACGACCGACGCCGCCGCCCACGCCGGAACGCCGAGGGCTACCAGAATCAGCACGAGCGCACTGATGAGGACCCCCGCGCCGACCGCTGCCACGAATACGCTCGCCACGATCCCCACACCGGACGACGCGAGCTTCGACGCAGCCGCCGAGATCTCCAGCCGGCCAAGCGCCAGGGTTTGCGAGGCCAGCAACTGGACGTCGGTGGAGACGCTGTTCAGAAGTTCTCTGAGCGACGGGTTCGGGGATGGATTCATCATGATCTGCGCACCGCTTTTCCTGGCCCGGGCGTATGAGCACGCCGATTCCACCACTTCGTCATGAAGATGGCGCCCGCAACCGCGGCGCCCAATCCTGGTTTTGGCGCAGGCCGTGGCCATGCGCCCGGCTCCGCGACCGCTGTCTCGTGTGGCGGCTGCCGCTCTCGAAACGCCCGCTCCGCCCGCGCGCCGATCAGCCGTTTTCCCTGCGCGTTCTTCGATCCCGGGGCTCTTCCGTAGGGAGACGCATGTTCGATCTCCGAATTCAGCTCTGCGCCCGTCAGGATGGCGATACCCGAGACGTAGAACCAGAGCAGCACGACGATGACGCCGCCGACGGTGCCGTAAGAGCCTTCGTAGTCGGTGAACCTGGCGACGTAGACCTTGAACAGAAGCGAGACGAGCAGCCAGAGAATGGTTGCGGTTACGGCGCCCGGGAGTAATCCACACCCAGTCCTGATCCGCATCCGGTCCAAAGTAGTAGATCACCCCGAACCCGGTGGCGAACAGGAGGAATACCAGCGGCCACTGCAGCACCAGCCACGTCCATTCGAACGGTGCGCCCCAGCCGGTTGTGTCGTCCAAGCTTCTCGGCGAGACGTCGGCCCGACGAGGACGAGCGACAACGCGACCAGAACGGTCATCGCCACGCCGAGCGTGAGGCCGATGGCGACGAGCCGGACCTTCCACCACGGCCGTCCCTCATCGATGTCGTATGCGCGGTTGAGCGCTCCGACGATCGAGACGACCGCGGCGGAACTGCTCCACAGCGCGCCCGCGACACCGAACGTCAGCAGTCCGCCGTTCTCATTGTTGGCGAGCCGACGCATCTGGTCCTGGATCAGCTCGAGGACCTGGGTCGATACAAACGGACCGAGAGATCGGCCGACGTCGTCGGTGATGTTCGAGAGAGGAAAGAAGCTCGCGAGCGCGAGCAGAAACAGGATTGCAGGAAACAGCGCGAGGAAGAAGTAGTACGACAACTGAGCCGCGAGGCCAAGCACATCGTCATCGACGACCTCACGCCACGTGCGGCGCGCTAGCTCCGTCCACGAGAGTGAAATCGCGAACACAACCATGACGAATTGCAAATGTTGAGCCGAGTCGGCTTGAAGGGAAGCGAAAGATCTCTCGAGCGCGACTGTCGTTGCGGGGAGGAACACCCGAGGCGAACGGGGTGTTCTCGACTACTCGCGCGAGGCGCGGCTGACCTGTCGTTCATTGCTGCAACGTGTTCACCATCAGGCACGGCAACGACTGCGCATCCGATGTCGATCGATCGCGGCTCGGTGTCTGCGGGGAAAGTACCGCGAGATCTTCAAGCAGGTTTCTCGATGGTCTCATGCGGCGTGCTGCCGAGCAGTGTGGTACGCAAAATGCTGATACGCGACACGACCTATGGAAATCAATTCTCTCTACGACCGAACGACCTCGCTCGCGGACGCCGAAAACTGGCTCGCGCTTGGCACCGGCGCAGCTTTACTTATCGCAGGCGCATCCCGGCGCTCTGCCGTCGGCGCGTGTCTGGCGCTGACGTCCGCACCACTGCTGTACCGCGGGATGACGGGCCGTTGGCCGCAGGTCCTCAATGGGCTCAACGACGCCCAATCCGAAAATACGAAGAGCGCCCTCGGCGGCGAGCACGGCGTTCATGTTCGCGAATCGGTCCGACTGGAGATCCCGGTCGAAGAGGCCTACCGATTCTGGCGGCGTCTCGAAAATCTGCCGCGGTTCATGAGGTACCTCAAGCGCGTGACGGAAACTCCGGACGGCCGATCGCATTGGGTTGCGGCGGGTCCTGCCGGGCTGGCGGTCGAATGGGACGCCGAGGTCATCAACGAGATCGAGAACAAGCTGATCGCGTGGCGCTCGCTGCCTGGATCCGACGTCGTGACGGCGGGGTCCGTGAACTTTGACGCGACACGCGGCGGTCGAAGCACACAGGTCAGCGTAAATCTGCAGTACGCGCCGCCGGCAGGGAAAGCCGGAGCGTTCATCGCGTCCCTCTTCGGCCGCGAACCCTCCCAGACCGTCCGCGAGGACCTCCGGCACTTCAAGCAACTGCTCGAAGCCGGCGAGATTCCTCAAGCGACGGTCATCGCCTAGGAGCCAGCCATGCGAGCCGTCTGCTGGGAAGGCAAAGAGACAATCAAGGTCGAGACCGTTCCGGACCCGGTCATCCTCAATCCGCGCGACGCCATCGTCAAGATCACGACGACCGCGATCTGCGGATCCGATCTGCACATCTACGACGGCTATATCCCCACGATGCAGAAAGGCGACGTCCTGGGCCACGAGTTCATGGGCGAAGTGGTCGAGGTGGGCAGGGACAACAGAGCTCTCAAAGTCGGCGATCGGGTCGTGGTGCCGTTTACCATCGCGTGCGGCCGCTGCTACTTCTGCAAGGAGCAGCTCTGGTCGTTGTGCGACAACTCGAATCCCAATGCGTGGATGGCCGAAAAGCTCTACGGCTATTCCGCATCCGGCCTCTTCGGTTACTCGCACATGTACGGCGGATATCCCGGCGGCCAGGCGGAATACGCCCGCGTGCCGTTCGCCGACGTCGGACCGCTCAAGGTGCCTGAGAACCTGACCGACGAACAGGTCCTCTTCCTCTCGGACATCTTCCCGACCGGCTACATGGCCGCCGACAACTGCCAGATAAAACCTGGCGACACGGTGGCTGTGTGGGGGTGCGGACCTGTCGGTCAGTTCGCGATCAAGAGCGCGTACCTCCTGGGCGCAGAGCGGGTCATCGCGATCGATCGCTTCGTCGAACGGCTCGAGCTTGCGTCCTCCCAGGGCGGCGCCGAAACGCTGAACTATCAGGAGGTCGACGTGCTCGACGCGCTCCGCCACATGACCGGCGGACAGGGCCCTGACGCCTGCATCGACGCGGTCGGCCTCGAGGCGCACGGCACGACGCTCGACGCGTGGTACGACCGCGCCAAGACATCCATGTTTCTCGCCACCGATCGCCCGCATGCGCTTCGTCAGGCGATCAGCGCCTGCCGCAAGGGCGGCACGGTCTCGATTCCCGGCGTCTACGGAGGATGGCTCGACAAGTTCCCGCTTGGCGCCGCCTTTGCGAAGGGGCTCACCCTCAAGATGGGCCAGACGCACATGCACAAGTACATGCCGCTCCTGCTCGAGCGCATCGAACGCGGCGAGATCGACCCCTCGTTCATCATCACCCACCGGATCGGCCTGGAAGATGCGCCGTCCATGTACCGCACGTTCCGTGACAAGGACGACGCGTGCGTGAAGGTCGTCATCAAGCCCGGCTCGGCAGCATAGCGCACGGACGATGGCGATGCCCCCACGACGATCGAACAACACAACACACTCGCGGTCGGCGGGCATCGTGCATTTCGAAAGAGAAACCAATCCGCCGCGCCCGTGATCGACGCGCACGGCGTTAACCCAGAAGGAGACACGAAGATGGCTGAAGCCGAGACGTTACACGATGCATTCATCGACGAACTGCGCGATTCGTACGACGCGGAGAAGCAACTGACGAAAGCGCTGCCGAAGCTGGCAAAGGCCGCCTCCAATCCGAAGCTGCGCGAGGCGTTCGAGAAGCATCTCGAAGAAACACAAGGGCACGTGCAGCGCCTGGAACAGGTGTTCGAAAGCCTGGATGAGAGGGTTCGCGGCAAGCACTGCGACGGCATCGCCGGCATCATCGAAGAAGGCAAGGCCATCATGGAAGAAAGCTTCGAGGACGGCGCGATGGATGCGTGCCTGATCGCCGCCGGTCAGCGGGCCGAGCACTACGAGATGGCGGCCTACGGGACGCTCGTCGCCTGGGCGCGGGCCATGGGACACAACGAGGCCGCCAAGCTCCTGCAGCAGACGCTCGATGAAGAAAAGGCGGCCGACAAGAAGCTGTCGAGCCTGGCAGAAGGCGGCATCAATCAGAGTGCGGCGGATTCTGCGCATCCCGACGAAGCGCGCGAGGAAGTGGCGGCAAGCGGGAGCAACGGCCGGAAGAGTGCCTCCACGACGAAAGCGGGACGGCGCTAGCAGGAAGAAAGCGGTCAAGGACCATGGTGCCGCTTCAGCGACTGCTTTCGCGCAGCGGCTGAGACCGGCGCCATGGCGCCCTGCCTCGCTCGACGCGAGCTGGTCGGCAGATTCAAATCACGTGACGGCGAGACGCCGGGCGCTGCCCGTGGCGGCCGCCGGATTAGGAGGATGCATGAGCAAACCATTCGCGATTGTGACGGGCGCTTCATCGGGCATCGGACTGGAACTGGCGGCGATCTGCGCCCAGCAGGGATTCGATCTGCTGATCGCCGCCGACCGCCCCGGGATTCGGACGGCCGCCGACCGCTTCCGGAATCTTGGCGCCGCCGTCACCGTCGTGGAAACAGACCTGGCGGCAAAGGAGGGGGTGGATCAACTCTGGGCCGCCACGGCGGGGCGGCCCGTCGACGCGCTCCTTGCCAATGCCGGCCATGGGCTGGGACACGCGTTTCTCGATCAGGACTTCGAGGACGCACGCCATGTGATCGACACGAACATCACCGGCACGATCTACCTGGTGCAGCTCGTCGGCCGCACGATGCGCAGCCGCGGCAAGGGCCGCATCCTGCTGACCGGCTCGATCGCGGGCTTCATACCCGGCACGTATCAAGCCGTCTACAACGGTACCAAGGCCTTCATCGATTCGTTTTCGTTTGCGTTGCGAGCCGAACTAAAGGATACAGGCGTCACCGTCACGTGTCTGATGCCCGGCGCCACCGAGACGGACTTCTTCGAGCGCGCGGACATGCTGGACACGAAGGTCGGGCAAGCGAGGAAGGACGACCCGGCGGACGTGGCACGCGTCGGGTTCGACGCCATGATGCGCGGCGACGGCGACGTCGTCAGCGGGTGGAAGAACAAACTGGAGTCGGCGATCGCGAACGTGACCCCGGCCGGCGTGCTCGCGGAACAGCATCGCAGAATGGCCGAGCCCGGCTCTGCACATAAGGCCAACGACTAGAGCTACGCGTGCGATGCCGCAACGGGCAGAGACGAGTGGAGCGACTCGATCGGATCGGGTTCGTCGGCGCGTCACTGTCCCCGCGTCCGGGACCGCCCTTCTCCTGATCGACGTCATCAACGATCTGGCATTCGACGGATCTGCTGCCCTGGTCGCACAGGCTGAGCCGATGGCGAGGCGGCTTGCCGCCCTGAAGCGACGGGCCGGCACCGCGGGTGTGGCGACGATTTATATCAACGATAATTTCGGGCAGTGGCGTTCGGATTTTCGCAAGACCGTGGCGCACTGCACGTCGCTTTCCTCGCCCGGGCGTCGCGTCTCGCGGCGCCTGCGGCCGACTTCGCACGATTACTTCGTGCTGAAACCCAAGCACTCAGGCTTCTTCGACACGACGCTCGACACGCTGCTCCAGACCCTTCGGATTCGTCGAGTCATCCTGACGGGCATTGCCGGCAACATCTGCGTCCTCTTCACGGCAAACGACGCGTATATGCGCGACCTCAAGATCTTCACCCCCGCCGATTGCATCGTCTCGAATACCCCGGCCGAGAACGATCACGCGCTGCGCCAGATTCAGACCGTGCTCAAGGGAAACATCGCCGAGTCACGCAGACTGGTCTTTCGTCGCGGCCGGCGCGCTGCCCCGAGATGAGATCTTGATCGTCATGCCGATCACCGCAGCGTTCGAAACGTGATCGAGTAGCGCAACGCCGCGACGGGCTGGATGCGATGTTCGTAGGCATTGCGCGAGTCCTGCGTCATCAGATACGCCGATCGACTCGAGAGCTCGATCTCATGTGTCGCCGATCGACGAGGGGAAGCCGCCGCCGATGCGGCCGAACGGTAGGGACGGAACTTCATGCGGCATCTCGACAGGAGGGACACTCCCCCCACGATGCCGGTACTGGGGTGCGTCCCGATGCCAGCCGATCGGCGTGCCGGGCCGGTACTCGTTGATCAAAGCCATGGCAAACGCCTCGGAATCGACGCCGGCCCAGTGGCCGATCCTGGCGCGCAGCGGCAACAGGAACGGTGGAATCGGCCCCGCGGCCGCCCGATCGTACGAGTGGCCGAAAAACGCCACCCGCCGTCGCGCTACGACGCCGCGCATCTCGAATTCAGAAAACACGACGTCGGCGATCGCGTGGAGCAGGACGAGCTCATCACCGCCGGTAATGAAGTCCTCGCGGTAGTGGAAGCCCGACGGCACGTCGGGCTCGAAGAGCCCTGCTGATCCTTCCACGATCCCAGTGTCGCATTTGTTGACTCGCGCTGCCGGCGATCGAACTGATGTGTGTGCGCGCTGAATCTCCGCGCTAGCGCGGAGCTCGGGTCGCACAGACGAGCGCGTACGGACGGACGCGAACTTGCAATGACTTGCGAGTCACAACCAGCGAGCGGGTGGTCCGCTCCCGTGTGACTGAACGTTGCTTCAAAGGAGACAAGGGTATGTATCAGCATCGTGGTCGCCGCCTCGTGTGCGCGATGGTCGCCGCCGGCGCCGTGCTTGCCGCGGTCCCAGCCGTAGCACAGACGCCTGCGGACAACACCAAAGTCAACGAGCGCGATCGGAGCAAGAACGAGCCGACCGCCGACCAGCAGAAAGAGAACGCGAGCGATCGGGACCTGACCCAGAAGGTCCGCCGATCGGTCATGGACGACAAGACGCTGTCCACCTACGCGCACAACGTCAAGATCATCGCCCAGGATGGACGGATCACGTTGAAGGGACCGGTTCGAACGGAACAGGAGAAAAAGACGATCGAGGCCAAGGCCATTGAGGTGGCGGGCGCGGGCCGCGTCACGAACGAGATCACCATCGCCCCGGAAAAGAAGTAACCAGGAGATCACATGACTGACAAAAAGACATCCGTGTTCGGGCTATATCCCACTGTTCCGCAAGCCGAGCGCGCCGTGGACGAGCTGGTCGCCGCCGGTTTCTCCAACGCCGACGTCTCCGTGTTGATGGCGGACAACCAGGGATCGAAGGACTTCGCGCACCACAAGGACACCAAGGCGCCGGAAGGGACCGCCACGGGCGTCGCGGCCGGCGGCACGATCGGCGGCGCGCTCGGACTGCTGGCGGGGATCGGGACGCTGGCGATTCCAGGCGTGGGACCGTTCATCGCCGCAGGTCCGATTATGGGCGCGCTCGCCGGGCTCGGCGTGGGCGGCGCGATCGGCGGCCTGGTGGGAGCGCTGGTCGGGATGGGCATTCCGGAGTACGAAGCGAAACGCTATGAGGGTCGGCTCAGGGAAGGCGGCGTCCTGATGTCGGTTCACTGCGACACGTCCAACGAAATCACACGGGCCAAGGACATCCTGAAGCGAACCGGCGCCGATGACATCGCCTCCGCCGGCGAGGCCACCGTCGGGACGACAGCCGACGTTCACGGCCGGGCCTGACGCACAAACGTCCCGCCGCACAGGGACGCGAACCGACACCAGAGCTGGACGGATTTGCTGCACGCTTCGTGCAGCGCCCGTCCGGTTACGATGCAACGAGCTAGAGGAGAACGACATTCATGGCTGAGACACGGCACATTGCGCGACGCGTTCATGGACGAATTGCGCGACTCGTACGATGCGGAGAAACAACTGAGCAAGGCGCTGGACCACCTCGCCGGTGCCGCACACTCGGCCGAGCTCCGCACCGCGTTTGAGACCCATCTGGAGGAAACACGCGGACACGTCGAACGTCTGGAACAGGTCTTCAAGAATCTCGACGAGAAAGCTCGCGGGAAACACTGTGACGGCATCGCGGGGCGCGACGCAGGCCGACGGTGCGACAGAGGAGGAAGACGAGCAGGACGAGGACGAACGAGAGGAAGAGACGAGGAAGACAATGATTCACAGGCACAGGAAAAGGCGGAGGCTTCTGCGCGAAGCCGCCAGAGCCTGGCGAATCGAAGGCTAAGCTGAGTCGGTAGCGGCCGCCAGAAGAAGACGCCCGTGTGGCGCTCACCATGCGAGCGTCTCTCTTCAGGCGGCTGCCCAGGACACGCCGTATGAGCGCCAGGCACGCGCACCGGACAACAGGCGGAGAGACCACCGAACCAGCCTCGACGGTGCCCCACCGGAACGTGCGGGCGGTTCTGGAACTGGAGCGGAGCGAGTTAAATCGCCGATCGGCGATCGAACGGCTCACCGATGCGGTCAGCGCAGGCGTGAGCAGCCATGGCTTCGTGGTCCTGCACGTGGTGTGGTTCGCGAGTTGGATTGCCGCGAACCGGCTCCTGGCGAGACCGTTCGACCCCTATCCCTTCAATCTCCTTACGATGGTCGTGTCGCTCGAAGCGATCATTCTGACTTCGTTCGTCCTGATGGCGCAGGATCGGATGACGAAACTGGCCGATCGACGCGCGCATCTCGACCTCCAGGTCAACCTGATTGCGGAGCAGGAGCTCACCGCCGTTCTGCGCGTGGTGTGTCGGCTGGCTGAGCAGGCGGGTCTCGATCCGAAGACCTGCGACCGGACTGTTTCGAACTGGCTCGCGGAAACCGACGTCACTGAGCTGGCGGACGAACTCGACCGCGAATCGAAAGGAACGACGCCTACGGGCTGACTGATGTGCGACTCGCCATAGACATCGGCGCGCATGTTCTTTGCACTTCATGTGCGGAGTGACGCCCGCCTCGTTTCGTGCGGAAGAGTTACCCCTGGCCGATGCCGCGACCAGGCTCCTCGATGAGTGCCGCATGGTGCTTCCAGGCATCCAGGCGCTCTTCGGATTCCAACTGATCGCCGTCTTCAATCCGACCTTCGTGCAGCGGCTCACGGAACGCCAACAGCAGCTGCACTACGTTGCGATCGGTCTCGTGATCCTCGCCGTCGGATTGATCATGACCCCCGCCGCGTATCATCGCCAGACGACTCCGTACCTCGTGTCCGAGCGATTCATCCGAACATCCAGCCGGCTGCTGTTGTGCAGCATGGTGCTGCTGGCCCCGGCTCTCTCGGTCGAGTTCTATCTGGTCGGCACGTTGATCGTGGGCCAGGGACCGGCCACGATGGTGACGGGCTCTGTGTTTGCGCTCACAGTCGGGTTGTGGTTCGCGCTGCCGCGGTTCGCGTCCAGACGTCACGGGCAACGCGTCCCACTGCCCCCTCAAAAGAGTTCATCGCATGGCTAAACGCCGCCGGCGCACGCCCGCCCGTACGCTCGCCTCTCTACCAGTTCGCCCGGACGAGGATCCGGACCTCATCCAGGTCGTGATCGAGACGCCGAAGGGCAGCCGCAACAAGTACGCGTTCGATCCGGCGGAACGCCTCTTCCGACTCAAGAAAGTCCTGCCCTCGGGGATGGCGTTTCCCTATGACTTCGGATTCGTCCCCTCGACCAGGGCGGACGATGGGGATCCGTTGGACGTGCTGGTGCTGATGGACCAGGCCGCCTTTCCCGGATGCGTCGTCGGGTGTCGGGTAGTGGGCGCCATTCTTGGCGAGCAGGACGAGGATGGCAAGACGGTCGAGAATGACCGGCTCATCGCCGCCGAAAGCGAGAATCACCACTACACCACCATCAAGCGTCCGTCGGATCTGGGGAAACGCTTCCTCAAGGAGCTCGAGCAGTTCTTTGTCGACTATCACGAGCTCTCGAAGGAGAAGTT
This sequence comes from uncultured Acidobacteriota bacterium, assembly GCA_963729215.1. Classification (GTDB taxonomy): domain Bacteria; phylum Acidobacteriota; class Vicinamibacteria; order Vicinamibacterales; family CAVVIG01; genus CAVQJU01. The sequence goes on from CAVSND010000024.1 coordinate 45,227, forward strand.
CCGGGTCAAGAAGTGCGTTGGTAAGCGGCGCGCCCTCCAACTGATCAAACGGGCGAAGACGCGGGACAGGTAACGCCTTGCAGCCTGCCAGCGCCGTGGACATCGAGGGCATGGACTGGCGGATCTTTCTCGCTGCGCAACCCCATACCCTCCTGATCGGCGACGAAGATCTCGCGCGATCGATACTCGCCACATACGAGCGTTACCTCGCACCGCCGATCGTCGAATGGCGCCCTCCGACGCCTCTGAACGCGCCGCCCTCGGGCACCCTGGTGATCTGGGACGTCGATCGTCTCAGCGCTCCGCAGCAGCGGGCCTGTCTGGCGTGGATGGATCGCCACGCGGCCGGCGTGCAGGTGATTTCCATCGCCCCGCGGACCATCTTTCCACTGGTGCAGGCACGGGCGTTTCTGCCCAAGCTGTACTACCGTCTCAACACGGTCTGTTTGCCGTTGACTCGGGATGCCGAGGCTCTGACCGCGGGCATGCCGTAAGGCAGTAAGCACGGCGAATCGACTCCTTCAGGCTTTCTCGGACCTCATCCTTAACCCGCAGGTGCGTCATACACGCTGTCAGCTTTCTTGAATCCTAACGAACAGTCGGACTATGATTTTCAGCACTCAGGAAACCCATGGCCGAGCAACTCGAGTCCTTCTTCAGATCCTGTGCGCTGCCCCAGGTGCTCGAAGCTGGCCGGACGATTTCTCTCCCCCGTCAGTCACCTTGCGCACCAGAATTTTTTCGAATGCGAAGCCTGCCGCCACGTGTGGGCCGAGCAGCCCACACCGCCTCGAGCGAACGCAGAGACGCGTCAAACGCCGAGATAGAGCGCAGAGACGCACTACTAAACGCGGAGATCGCAGAGATCGCAGAGCTAAGTACCTCCGCGATCTCCGCGATCTCTGCGTTGATGATCGTCTCCGCGTTCTCCCGAACGGCAGCTCATCCGTGACGGACGTGATATTGTTGAGCCCGGATGCCCTGGCGTTGCCCCGCGTGTCGGTCCGCAATTCAACATAACGAGCTCGAATCGCGGCCCCGACCCGGTGTGGTCTATCGCTGCTACGTGTGCCGCCTCGAACTGGTCCTCAACGAGAACACCGACCATCTCGACGTCACGGCGATGCCCGGCACACCCACGCCTCGAGAGCGCACCGTCACGCAGACGCCCACGATACCCGCTGTCGGTGAACGCGGGTCCGAAAAGAAGCCCAAGTAGCGCTACCCGCGCGCGGGCATGGGTCGCTCGTGCATGATCATCCAGTTGATGCCGAACCGATCGCGCAACTGGGTGAATCGGGTTGCGAAGAACGTCTCCTGCATCGGCATGAAGACCTCGCCGCCATCAGACAGCGCCGCGAACACACGCTCCGCCTCGGCATCGCTCTCGACGCCCAGAGAAAGGTACGCGCTGCGCATCGGTTCGGCGCTCGGAATGTCCGCGCCCATCAGTTCGGTTCCGCCGATGGATATGCGCGCGTGCAGGACGGCGTCCTTCTGCGCCGGATTGACACGGCTCGGGTCCGGCGCCTCCCCGTGCGTCATCATCATCCCGACCTTCCCGCCCAGGTGCCGTTCATAGAACCGGAACGCGTCCGCGCACTTGCCCGCGAAATTCACGTAGGTGTTCATTTTCATCATGGTCTCCTGTTACAGTGCGCGCACACGCAGGCATCCGATCGATGAATCCGAAAACAGCTGCACCGAAGTCGAACAAGACGGCCACCATGGCCCGCAAGACGGCCAAGGGATTCACGGACCAGGAACGAGCCGCGATGAAGGAGCGCGCCCGGGAACTGAAGGCGGAAGCGCGCCGCGGCCCGCGCGCGTACGACTCGGACGGAGAAAAGGACGTGCTGGCGAAGATTGCCGAGATGCCGAACCCGGATCGCGCCATGGCCGAGCGGCTCCACGCCATCGTCAAAGCCAGCGCGCCAGCCCTCGTGCCGAGAACCTGGTACGGGATGCCCGCGTACGCCAGGGACGGCCATGTCGTCTGCTTCTTCCAGAGCGCCCACAGGTTCAAGGCGAGGTACGCGACGTTCGCCTTCAGCGACAAGGCGAACCTCGACGAAGGCACCGTGTGGCCGGTCGCGTTCGCGTTGAAGGAGTTGACCGCCGCGGACGAGGCGAGGATCGGCGCGCTCGTGAAGAAAGCGGTGCGCTGACCAACACCTCACTGCGGAAGACGAACCTCGACGTTGTCGAACGTCGAGCGGTTCGTCGTGCGGGTGTCGTGGCTGTTCACGACCATCCCCAACTCCGTCTGAAGCCGCGATAACGTTGCCGTCGCCGTTCCCACCGTCGTCCAGGTGACGCCGTCAGAAGAGACAGAACCGGTCACACGATCGCCGACGCGCGCCAGCGCGAGCCAGACCGGCAAGGCGACGTTGACGCCGCCGATGTACTTCGTCGCTCCGCCACCCGTGGACCGCGTCATGAACTCCACGTCGCCAGTCGGCCGGATGTCGAGGACGACGTGAGCGGAGCCGGGATCGTTCGAATCGCGAATCATCACGCCGGCTTTCGCGAACGGATCGGTTGGCGCAATGCTCGTCACGCGGGCGACGACCTGCGCGTGCGTCACGGGATAGTCATCGCCTGGAGCACCAGACACTGCCAATGATTGGCTGACGAACTGAAACGCGTCGGCCGTGCCCCAGATATTTGCGCCGGCGCCGGACACCGTGAAGATATCGCCGGCAAACGACGCCGATCCGGCCCGGCCTGTGACGCCCACATCGTGGCTCGTCCAGAACGCAGGCAGCCCGGCAGGATCGCCGCCCGGCTGAACCGACACCTTGTCGAACGTCGACGTGTTGAGGCGGGACGTGTCGCAACTGGTCACGGCCAGACCGACGAACGGACGGCCGCCGGCAACGTTCATCTGGCCGAAGTCGGGCTGCGCGCTTCCGATCAACGACCAGTTCTGCCCATCAGTCGATGTGTAGCCGTTGACGGCAGGGCCCGTGAGCGTGAGCTTGAGCCAGATCGGTGCAGTCACCCGCACGCCGGCCAGGAACTGCGTCGGCGCACCGGCCGAGGGGCGCATCATGAATTCCACGTCTCCCGTCGGTCTCACGTCGAGCACGACGTCGGCGTTACTGGCGCCGGCCTTGTCGTCCAGCACGAGGATGATGCCCGCCTTGGCGAACGCGTTCGTGTTGTCCACGTGCGTGACGCGCGCGACAACGCTGCTGCCATCGGGGAACGGCGCGAACTGCACGAGGTGGAACGAGTCAGCCGTGCCCCAGATGTTGGCGCCCGCCCCCAGCACTGTGAACACGCCGTTCTTATACGTCGAGCCGCCCGGCCGGCCGACCGCCCCGACGTCGCGATCGGTCCAGCCTTGTGGCAGGCCGAGGGTGAAAGCATGCGCGAGAGGGGCCGAGAACACCGTCGTGTTCAGCGCGGACCGGTCGTGGCTCGTCACCGCCATGCCCGCCAGGATGCTGCGAGGCATCGCATCCGGCACACTGCCGATCGTTTTCCAGACATTGCCGACGCCGAGATACGCCGTGATCACGCCGTCTGCGCGTGTCAACAGCAGACGCGGTGGTCCGGCAAAGGACGTCGAGGCGCTCGCGATGAACGTCACCGATGCTCCCGCCTGCGGCCGGGCCATGAACTCGATCTCGCCGCCAGGACGAATGTCGACGAGGACGAACGCGGAGTTGGCCGCGGTCGTCGCGCGCAGCATGATGCCGCCTTTGGCGAACGGGTTCGTGTTCTCGACGCCTACCACACCCGCCGAGATCTCTCCGTCGCCTGCGAAAGCCTGATACATGTATCCGAAGGAATCGGCCGGTCCCCAGATGTCGGCGCCCGCGCTGCTCATGGTGAGGTCCGATCCCGACAGCGCGGCGTTTCCGGCGATCCCGACCGCGCCGATGTCCTGGTAAGTCCACGTGCTGGACGACGATCCACAGCCACTCGTTTTGAAGAGCTGATCCGGTCCGTTGGTCGTGCCGCTGCTGTTGGTGGCGACGGCCCGGAAGTAGTAGACGGACGAACAGGCCAGACTGGAAATAACGGCACTGACGGGTGTGACGCTGGCGTTCGGCGCGAGCGTCTGCGCCGGCGTCTGCGCGCCGTAGGCCGTCGTCGGGCCATATTGAAAGAACGCCGTTGTCGCCAGCCCGTTCGGGTTGACGGTGCCGTTCACCGTGGCCTGGGACGGACCGATCCCAGTTGCGGTTCCCGTGAATACCGACGGCCGCGCGCCAGTCAGTGAAGAGACGCAACTAGACGTCGCGTTGCTGTATTGCAGTTGCAAAATGTACGGGTGTCCGCCGAGCGTCACGTTGGATCCATCGGCGCCGCGAGTGCCAAACCCGAAGTTGCACAGGTCGGAAATCTCGCCCGACACGTCGATGTAGTACCACGCGTCGCCGAAGGGGTCGGTGGCGGTTTCCATGATCTCGTGCGCGGAGGTGTTGATGGCCGCGTCCGTGACGGCATCGTGCGGGTACGGCGCGCCGGGGAAACAACCGGTGTTCGGAAACAGAATCTGGCCGACGGGAGGATTCGAGAAATAGTGAAGACCGCAGATGCCGCTACGGCTGCTGACGATGCCGCTCGGCGTGTACACCTGGAAGTAGCTGTTCGCATCGCTCGTCCAGCCGTTCGCGGCCTTCGCTCGATCGACTTCGGCGGCAAGGTCCGAGTACGAGAGCGCCGTCTCCGGAAATGGATTCGTCGTGTCGAGCCACGTACCGCCGAACGTCACCCTCCCGCCGATCAGTCCGGTCCCATCGCTGTACTGACTTGCGATGGCGTAGTAAGACGATCCGTCCAGGTCGTGAACGAACTGGTTGATCGCCGCCTGATAGCCCGCTGGAAACGGCGCGCCTGGATTCCAGAAGATGGTGAACACCTTCTGGCTGCGCTGTACCTGCCCGCCGTGATACATCACGTCCCCGGCGGCGCCTCCGCTCGCAACTCCGCGGACGGCGCCATCCTGTTGTGGCGCGACGCCGGCCCCGACCGAATCGGCGGAGGCAGCCACCGGCTCGCCCGCCGCGGCGGCCGCCTGATTCGGCACGGCTGAGATTTGTTGGGACAGCACCAATGCGGCGAGCATCACGGTTCGCGAGATACGGCTTGTCAGTGGCCCACTCCGGTCGGCTCGTGTGCCAAAACTGTTCCGCCAGCCCACATTAGGAAGTGAGGGTGTTCGCGATGAAGGGCGCCCCGGCAACGTGACGATGGGTCGTCTGGTGCCGAAAGGATGAACGGATGTGCCCTCTCCGGGCAACACCGTTCTCCAGCAACACCTTGTGAAGCTTAGTTAGAGGACGCGTTTGACGAGCCGGGCGCGAACGGTCGAGGTAAGAAATTCGCGGGTCAGGCGATTGTGGAGGCGCCTTGCGCGGCGGATCGGGACCGCGTCCAGCACCTCCACGTCGAACGCACTCTCGTGCGCCAGCCGCTCGAACCGTTTGACCGTCATGCGGTTCAACCCGGCCTCGGCAAAACTGCCGGGACGATCGTCGCGGCGGCCGTCGCGCCATCGTACGAGCGCCGCCTCCGAAAACAACAGGTGCGCCCACGGATACACGCTGAAGAGATGCCCTCCGTAGGGGTGCCGCCAGGGAGGACCGAAGCTCACGAGCAACACGCCGCCTGTGCGAAGCAGTCCATGCAGCAGGCGCAGGACCGCCGCCGGATCGGCATAGTGTTCGAAGCTGTCGACGGAGATGGCCAGGTCGGCGAATACGTTGGCAGGCGTCTCAGTGGATAGCTCGATCGAGTGCGAAACGCCGGCGTGGTTCGCCTGCCAGCGAGCCATGTCAAGGCACGCGGTATTCGTGTCGATCCCGTAGACCCGCTTCGCGCCCCGCCGGGCGAGCTCGACCGCCTCGAGGCCGTCGCCACAACCGAAGTCGACAACCGTCCGGCCGGAGACTTCGCCAACCAAATCGCCGAACAGCGCTTCCAGCTTGCTTCGGCCCTCGTACGCGCTCGCCGCGAGGTACGGCGGGTCGGTGGGGCGAATGCGCCGAAGCAGCTCGTACTGAACGGCGGTGAGCACGGGCCATGTGCGCTGCAATCGCGATGCCGAATCGTTGAAGAAGAGCTCGAGATCCGTTGCGCCGGCGGCGCTGGTCGCCTAATCTACGCCCATGCACAGGACGGCCGTGACCCTATCCTTCACGCTGGCGCTGTTCGGGCTGTCGCTGACGGCCCAGACGAACCCTCCGCAGGAAATCCACGCCAACCTGAACCAGCTGATGCGGGGCGTCCTGTATCCCGCCGCGAATGTCGTGTTCTTCGCGCAAGACGAGAATCCGGGAGACGTGAAGCCTGTTCCCGGCCGAGACCCCTCGATGGCGACCGACCCTCTCACGAGCACCTTCGGGGGGTGGCAGGCGATCGAGAACGCGGCGCTGGCGCTGGCCGAGTCCGCCAACTTGCTGCTGGTCCCGGGGCGTGTCTGCGCCAACGGCGCGCCCGTGCCGATGAACGACCCGGCCTGGGCGACCTTCGTGCAACAGGTTCGTGACGCCGGCATGAAAGCGTACAAGGCGGCCCAGGCCAAAGATCAGGACAAGATGAGCGAGCTCTCCGAAACGCTGAGCGCCGCGTGCGCCGGCTGCCACCGCAAATGGCGCGACCGCAAGACGCCGGCGAACCGCTGTAAATAGAACCCGACTTCCGGGGCGCCGCCGCCATCGCGCGAGCGGCGCCTGTCCGTTTCAAAAAGGGCTCGCACACCGCCATCGCGAGCGGAAACACTGGACGCTCGTGATCTCCTGCTCTCTTTCTTATGCAACCGTTACAAGTTCTGTGCGCACGACGCTGTAGGATGCGGCCGATGAACCGCCGTCACATCGGAATGTCGCCACTCGAATGCATCGCCCTTTCGCCTCAATCCAACATGGAAAGAGAAGGAGCATCATGGACATCCTGCGCAATCGGCGGCTACTCGGTCGGGCGCTCGTAAGCACTCTCGCGTGTGCGGTCTCCGTCGGCCTGCTGGCGCGATGGGAAACCGGTCGCGGAGCGGTCCTGTCCGCGGACGGCGCTACCAGCGCGCCGGAGTTCGGATACTCCGGCGACAACGGGCCCGGATTCTGGGGAGAGACGGCAGGCTGGGAGGCCTGCGCGGGGACGTCCCGCACGCAGCGACAGTCGCCGATTGACATCGACCACTTCGTTTTCGATCGGCACCTCGGACCATTGCAGCTGCGGCTCGATGAGACGCCGCTGGCTCTAACGAATAACGGTCACACCATCGAAGAGGAGTACGAACCTGGCAGTTCGCTGACGATCAATGACGTCGTCTACGGGCTGAGCCAGTTCCACTTCCATACGCTATCGGAGCACACGGTCGCCGGCCGGCACGCAGCAATGGAACTGCATGCGGTGTTTGCGGACCCCGCCTCCGACAACAAGGCGGTCGTCGGCCAGTTGTTCGTCATCGGCAAGGCCAATCGCTTCGTCGCCGAGTTGCTGAAGCATGGCTTGCCAACGAAGAGCGGGGACGAAGTGAACGTCCCCTCGCAGATGATCAACGTGGCGGGCGCGCTGACCAACACGTCGCGGTACTGCACGTACCCGGGATCGCTGACGACGCCGCCATGTACGGAGACGGTGACGTGGTTCGTGCTCCACGAGTACGCGCAGTTGTCCAGCGAGCAGTTTGACGCGTTCCGGCACATCCTCGGCAACAATTTCCGGCCGCTGCAGAAGCGAAACGGGCGCGCGATTCGCAGCACCGTCGGCGAAGACGACGAGCGGTGACGTTGGCACAGGCTCGCTCCAGCCGCTGATAGAAATACAGCTCCCCGTCGCGCGGTCAGCGCGGCATCAACCCGTCCCGGTCGAGACTGACACCTCCCTCGGGTCACACGATTCGACTGCACGCCCGTGGACTCGGCGGTGCTTCGTGCCGATAGCTAGAGGGCCGGATCCCTTGACCTGAGGGAGCGCTTGGCACACTGTGTTGTCGGTCCCGGGAAAGCCCCGCTATGACGATTGCCAAGCGCCTGGTCCTGCTGCTGGCCGTGCCGATCCTGGCGCTGCTGGCGCTTGGTGTCTTTACACGGCTGCAGCTGGCGACGATCGAGACGCGGAGCCGGTTCGTGGCGGACCTGCAGATCCCCAGCCTCGCCACGCTCGGCAACATCTCTCGAGCGTTCGCGGAGCTCCGTGTCGAACTCCGGAATCATGTGCTCGCGACGAGCGACGCGGATCGCGCGAAGATACGGGCGGAATTCGACCGGGACGAAGCCGTGTTCGCCCGCCTGCTGGACGACTACGAGCGCAGGCTGATCTCCGACGATCGGGATCGCCGTCTGCTGAACGACTATCGCGCCCAATATCGGATCTGGCTGAACCGCGCGAACCAGGTCATGGCGCTCTCGGCCGGAGGGCGCTCCGAAGACGCCGGCGTACTGCTGCGCGACGCGGAGACGCTGAACATGGGCGAGCGGCTGAACATCGCCTCCGCCGAGTGGATTCGGGTCAACGAGGAGCTCGCCGCCGCCACCAGCAGAGCCGCCGTCGAGTCCATCGCCGGATCGGAATGGCGAATCCTGCTGGCGAACTCGGCGGCCATCCTGCTGGCCGCCGTGCTGGGGTTTCTGACCATCCGCCGCATCGTGACGCCGGTCCGCGCCCTGGACGCCTCTGTCAAAAGAATCGCCGCGGGTGAATACGACAAGGCGGTGCCGTTCACGGACGCAACGGACGAGACCGGCGGCCTGGCACGCTCGGTTGACGTGCTCAAGCAGGGCGCTGCGGCGATGGACGAGCAGCGCTGGGTCAAGGCGAACGTGTCGCGCGTCACGGGAGCGTTGCAGGGCGCGGCCTCGCTGGAGAAATTCGGCCAGCGGCTGCTGTGGGACCTCGTGCCGATGCTCGGCGGTGGCGTCGCCGGATTCTACGTGTTCGATGAAAGCCATTCCGGGTTGAGTCGCGTCGCGACGTACGGCATGGCCGAGGTGTCGGGCATCCCGACGGTCATCCCGCTCGGCGCCGGCCTGGTGGGCCAATGCGCGCAGGAACGGCGAACGCTGACGCTGACGGATCTTCCTCCCGGCTACCTGCGTATTGGCTCCGGTCTCGGCGAGGCGGCGCCCGTGCAGGCGACCGCCATGCCCGCGATATCCGGCGATGCGCTCCTGGGTGTGCTCGAGGTCGCCTCCTTCCGGCTGCTCACCGCCCGGGAGCAGGCTCTCCTCGACGAGCTGCTGCCCATCGTCGGCATGAGCCTGGAGGTGCTGCAGCGCAACCTCCGAACCGAGCAGCTGCTCGGCCAGACCCAGGAGCAGGCCCGTCAACTCGAGATGCAGGCGGAGGAACTGGTCAGCGCCAAGCGGAAGGCCGAAGAAGCCACCGAGATGAAGTCGATGTTCCTCGCGAACATGAGCCACGAGATTCGCACGCCGATGAACGCCATCATCGGCCTGTCGCATCTGGCGCTCAAGACGCCGCTCTCCCCGAAGCAGCGCGACTACGTGAGCAAGGTCCACAACGCGGGCACCTCCCTGCTCGCCGTGATCAACGACATCCTCGATTTTTCCAAGATCGAGGCCGGCCGGCTCGATATCGAGAGCACGGACTTCAGGCTGGACGACGTGATCGGATCCGTCACGACGCTGACGGCACAGAAGGCCCACGAGAAGGGACTCGAGCTCCTGGCGCACGTCGCGCCGGCGATCCCGGAACATCTGCTCGGCGATCCGCTGCGTCTCGGGCAGATTCTGACCAACCTGGTCAACAACTCCGTGAAGTTCACCGAGCGCGGCGAGATCCGGCTCAACATCGAGCTGATCGAGCGCACAGGCGAGAAGGTTCAGCTCAAGTGCTCGGTGAGCGACACGGGGATCGGCATGACGCCGGAGCAATCGGCGAAGCTGTTCCAGCCGTTCACGCAGGCCGACATGTCGACGACGCGGAAGCACGGCGGCACCGGTCTCGGCCTGACGATTTGCCGGCGCCTGGTCGATCTGATGGGCGGCCGCATCTGGCTCGAAAGCGAGCCCGGCGCCGGGACGACGTTTTACTTCACGGCCTGGCTGGGCGTGGGCTCGGCGACGGGTGCAGGCAGGACTGTTCCCGAGAAGCTGGGCCGGCTTCGCGTCCTCGTCGTGGACGACAACGCCGCCGCGCGCGAGATCCTGCAGGAGCCGCTCAGTGCCGTCGCCACCCGCGTCGATGCCGTCGCATCCGGGAAGGAGGCGATCGCGGCGGTCCAGGCGCACGACGCCACCGACCCCTATGACATCGTCTTCATGGACTGGCGGATGCCCGGCATGGACGGCCTCCAGGCGAGCCGGCACATCAAGAGCGACGAGACGCTGAGGCATCGACCCGCGATCGTGCTGGTCACGGCGTTCGGGCGCGAAGAGGTGCGGGAAGAAGCCGAGCGGCTGCAGCTCGATGGTTTCCTTCTGAAACCCGTGACGAAGTCCATGATCGTCGATACCCTCGTGAACGTGTTCGCCGACGGCGGCGAGGATCTGCGCGGCGCGGCCGACGGCGCGCAGGCCTCGCGCCTGCGCGGCGCGCGAATCCTGGTGACCGAGGACAACGAAATCAATCAGCAGATCGCCGTCGAACTGCTGGAGGGAGCCGGCGCGACCGTTACCGTCGCCGGCAACGGCCGCGAAGCGGTCGAGATGCTGTCGGGTCCCAGGGCCCTCACCCTTCGACGTCGTGCTGATGGATCTCCAGATGCCCGAGATGGACGGGTATCAGGCCACGTCGAAGCTGCGCTCCGAGCCGCGCCTGGCGGCGCTTCCGATCATCGCGATGACGGCGCACGCCACGATGGAAGAGCGCCAGCGGTGTCTCGCCGCCGGCATGAACGACCACGTCGCCAAGCCGATCGATCCGGCGGCGCTCTTCGAGGCGGTCGGGCGCTTCTACAAGCCCGCTGCTGACGCACCTGCACCCGATCAGCCCTCCGGTCCGGCGCCGCAGGAGGCCCTGCCGTCGATTGCCGGCCTCGATACGAACGATGGCTTGTCCCGGGTCGGAGGAAACCAGAAACTCTACGTGAAGATCCTTCGCCAGTTTGCCGGTGAACAGGGCGCCGCGGCCGACCAGGTCGCTGACGCCCTCGCGAAAGGCGACCGCTCGCTTGCAGAGCGCCTGGCTCACACGCTCAAGGGCGTCGCCGGCAACATCGGCGCAGCCGGCGTGCAGTCGGCGGCAGCCGTACTGGAACGCGCCATTCGCGAGCGGTCGGCCGCCGAGGAGGTCGAGCGAGCCAGGCAACAGGTCAAGGCCGCGCTCGAACCGCTGGCGACGGCCGTCCGCACAGCACTCGGCCGGGGCCGAGGCCTCAGCGTCGGTTCAACCCGCGGCACCGGCGAGTCCGGCTCGGTCTCGAGAGGCGGCGGCTCGTCTCGCCGCACTGCTGTCGGACTCGGACCCTGCGGCGGGCGAGTTCGTCGAAGCCAACTGCGGTACGCTCAGCCCGCTGTTCGATGCCGCGGGCTGGTCGGAATTCGAAACGCTCGTCCAGGGCTACGCCTTTGCCGATGCCCACGCGCGATTGGCGCGCGCCCTCGAAACCTCTGCCGGGAGCCACACGTGAAGGATTTGTCGGAGAGCCGCATTCTGATCGTCGATGACGCGAAGACGAATATCGATATCCTGGTCGAGGCGCTGCGCGACGAGTACAAGCTGAGCGTCGCGCTCGATGGTGCGGCGGCCCTCCGCAGCGTCGAGAAGAGCGCGCCGGATCTCGTGCTCCTCGATATCGTGATGCCGGGTCTGGACGGCTACGAGGTCTGCCGCCAGCTTCGCGCGCAGGAGTCGACGCGCGAGCTGCCCATCATGTTTTTGAGCTCGCTCGAGGACGTCAAGGACAAGACCCGCGGGTTCGAGGCCGGCGGGAACGACTATCTGACGAAACCCTTCGAGATACTCGAAGTCAAGGCCCGCGTCCGATCGCTCCTGAAGGCGAAGGCGTATGCCGACGCCGTCCGCGAGGCCATTTCCCGCGACCTGGCCATCGCGCGCGAAATTCAGACAGGCATCCTGCCCACCGATCTCGCGGCGGCCACCAGCCACAGCTCCCTGGACGTGGACGCGATCATCGAGCCGGCACAGAAGGTGGGCGGCGATCTCTACGAAGTTCTGCGCGCCTCCGACGACCGCCTCGTCGTCGCGCTGGGCGACGTGTCGGGGAAGGGGATCGCGGCCGCGCTCTTCATGGCGATCACCGTGACGGTCCTGCGTACGCTCGCCCGGCACATTGCCGACCCCGCCGAGATTCTGCGCCGCCTCAACGACGAGCTCGCCGAACGGAACCCGCACCTCATGTTCGTCACGATACAGTGCCTGGTGTTCGACCTCGAGCACGGACGCGTGACGTGTGCGGGCGCCGGGCACCACCAGCTGGCGACCCTGTCGCGCAGCCGGCCGCCGCGACTCGCGTGTCCGTCGTCTGGCCGGCCGGCCGGGCTGATGGCGTCGAATCCCATAGAGTCCGTGACGCTCACGCTCGAGCCCGGCGATACTTTCGTGCTGTTCTCCGATGGCGTGACCGAGGCGACAAACACCGCCGAGGATTTCTACGGCGAAGAACGGCTGTTGAAAGTGCTGTCCTCGTGCGCAGGCGCGTCGGCCACCGACATTGTCACGCGGGTGATGGGAGACGTTCGCGCATTCGCCGCCGGCGCGAAGCAATCGGATGACATCGCCGTCCTGGCTGCGCGCTACGCGCCCGCGAGCTGACGTGCTCTCGGGCGACTAGTATCCAGAGCCAGGCGGCTGCGTCGTCGCCATGTTGATGCTCCCGACCATGCTTGGGTGGATCGTGCAGTGATACGTGGCGCTGCTCACGCTCAGCGTCATCGCCGCACTGGTCGCGCCCGGCGCGATGGTGCCCGTATCGAGCGACCCGCTGTCGAGCACGATGTGGTGAGCCGTGCGGTCGTCGTTGCGCCACACCACCGTCATTCCCTGCGCGACCGACGCCGGATTCGGTGAGAACGAGTTCGCGCCGAGATTTGCGAGCCCGTTGGACGGCACGATGCTGATCGTGACGCCTCCAGTAGTCGGCGCCGTCGGACCAGACATAACGCTGCTGTAGGTGCCGGTCGTCCCACCGTCACAGCCTGCGCCCACGAACGCCACCGCGAGCACGAACGTTTTGATGAGTTTCATCGTCATGGCTTCGACTCCAGTCACCGCCGTTGCAAAGCCAATGCCCCGCGCATGCACTGCGCGATGAGCGCGGAGCGGGCGAAGTCACGGTTGTGGTATGGGTAGTACGCTGTCGCGGTTTCAATCGTCGAAAGCCGGCGTCGGTTCCCGTAACGGGATTTCAGAAGTGTCAGTGCTCGCACGCGCGTCCGCCCCGGTGCGCCAGAGACGCGCCGAACTCAGGCGTGGGTCCGATACGCTTTCAAAACGACCGTCCTGGGCAAATCGACCAGGTTGAACTCACCGTCCCGGCTCACCAGACGCGACACGCGTTCGCCCGGACCATCGGCGCGTCGGCCCTGCAGGCGAATGCCTTCTGGAATTCCGGCATGTTCGACACGACGCCGTTGACGCGGTAGCGGTTGGCGGCGTGCGAGTTGGTGACGGCGTTCTCACGCTCTGACTCCGCCGTCGTCGTCTGGCACCAGGACTGCGCGTACCCGAGGAACACACGCTGATCGGCCGCGAAGCCGTCCAGCGGCGGCGGCGCGGTCGCGCCGGGGCCGGCCAGGTACGCCATCAGCGCCAACCGCAGGCCGCCGTTGTCGGCGATGTTCTCGCCGAGCGTCAGCTTGCCGTTGATGCGGGTATCGCCCGCCACCACGAACTGCGAATACTCGTCGACGATGCAGGCCGTGCGTTCCTCGAAGGCCTTGGCGTCGGCCGGCGTCCACCAGTCGCGGACATTTCCCTTCGCGTCGAACCTCCTGCCGGTATCGTCGAACCCGTGGGTCAGCTCGTGGCCGATGAGCGACGCCGCCGCGCCGTAGTTGACCGCCGCATCCCGCGCCGCGTCGTAAATCGGCGGCTGCAGAATGCCCGCCGGGAAGAGGATCATGTTCTGGCTCGCGCTGTAGCCGGAGTTCGCCGTCTGCGGCGTGATCGGCCACGCCGCCGGATCGGCGGGCAGGCCGATCTGGCTCACGTCCCTGGCGTTTTCGGCTGCGCGGACGCGCTGCAGGTTGCCGAAGGCATCCGTCCGGGAGATCCGAAGCGCCGAGACGTCCCGCCATTTGTCGGGGTGGCCGATGCGTTCCTGGAGGGCCGCGAGCTTGTCGAGCGCCGCCCGCCTGGTCGCCTCGCTCATCCAGGTCGCGGTTTCGATGTCATGGCGCAGCGCCGCCTTCAAGTACCCGATCATCGCCGCCGTGTCCGTCATGGCTTCGGAGCGAAACGTCTCTTCGACGAATCCCCTGCCCAGCGTGTCGCCGAGATATTCGTCCGTTTGACTCAGGCACAGCCGCCATCGCGGCTGCTGATCCCGCTGCCCGAGCAGGACGCGGCCGAAGAACTCGAAGTCCGCGTCGCCGAACGCCCGTGGCAGCATCGTCACCGCCGAGTGGACCAGGTGCCAGCGCAGGTACTGTCTGATGTCGTCGACCGGCGTGTCCACGAGAATTCGCTCGAACGCCTCCATGACCTTTGGCTGTGAGTTGTTGACTCGCTCGAAGGCGGGCGCTTGCCGGGCCGCGATGTACCGTTTCCAGTCGAACGACGGCGTCAGCGCCTGGAGATCCGCGACGCTCACGACGTGGATGGTGGCCCTGGGGTCGCGAACCGCCGTGGCGTCGAGCCTCGCTTCGGCGAGCGCCGTTTCGATGCGCAGGATCGCGCCCGCGGCGGACTCGAGAGCGTGCCGGCGGCTCGCCTGCAAGCGCCAGCATTTTCGAGACGTGGGCCCGGTACTCGCTCCGAAGCGTCACCGAGCGATCGTCGGTCTTCGTGTAGTAGTCGCGGTCGGGAAGTCCGATGCCCTGCGGGCGGGCCCAGGCCATCTGGAGGCTTGCCTGCGCCGGATCGCTGCGAGCGACCATCTGGAAGAACGGGAACGTGGACGAGGCGCTGATGCCGGAGGCCGGGTTGGACGCCGCCGACATGTGCAGCCTGGCGATGAGCTCCGGCAGGGCGCGAATATCGCTCATCGCCGCGATGCGATCCAGCTCAGGCCGAAGCGGCGCCAGGCCTTTCGCGTTGATGGCGTCCGTGTTCATGCACGCCGCGTAGTAATCGCTCGCCTTCCGCAAATCGCCGGTCGCGCCCGGGCGTTCGAGGATGCGCCGAAGGACGAGGTCGTTGCGATCGCGGATTTCGTTCGTGCGGCCGTAGTTGCGCCTGTCCGCGGGCAGCGGGTGCGCGTCGATCCAGCCGCCGCAGGCGAAGCGATAGAAGTCCACGCAGGGATCGGCGCCGCGATCGAGCGAGGCCAGCTCGACGCCGGTTGGTGCCGCGGCCGGCCGCGTCGCTCCGGCCTGCGCCGCGCCGAGCGCGACGGCGAGCGGCGTTGCGACGAATATCGCGGCAATCAGGCAACGGCGCATTGACACCCTCCGGTCAGGTGAACGATACGCCATCGCTCCCCGATGATCTAGTTGGCCTGAACGATCGCCGGCTCGACGCCGGGAGACGAACTTCTGGTGAGATATAGTGAGCGTCCATGAACAAAAGCGGCGATCGAGGTCTAAGGAGCAGATGACACAGACGATTCAGGGGCGACGGGTCGCGGTGACCGGAGCCGCGAGCGGCATCGGCGCCGCCACCGCGCGGAAGCTGATGGCGGACGGCTGGCGCGTGGCCTGCCTGGATCGCAACCTCGAGGGCGCCAGGTCGACCGCCGGCGATCGCGGCGTCGCGGTCCCGATCGACGTCGCGGACGAGGCGTCGACCGCGGCGGCATTCGCCAGGGTGAGCGAGGCATTCGGTGGACTTGACGCGCTGGTCACCGCTGCGGGCGTCATCGAGACGACGCCTTTCTTCGACACCACCGTGGAGCAGTTCCGGCGCCTGTTCGACATCAACGTGATCGGCTCGTTCCTCAGCGTGCGCGAAGGCGCGAAACTGATGCAACCAGGCAGCCGCATCTGCATGGTGGCCAGTATCTCCAGCTACACAGGCGGTGGCTACGTCGCCACCGGCGCGTACGCGACCAGCAAGGGCGCGGTGCTGACGATGATGAAGAGCTGCGCGCGGGCGCTTGGCGACAGAGGCATCGCGGTGAACGCCGTCGCGCCGGGCTTCATCGACACGCCGTTTGTCGCTTCCGCCATGAGCGACCCGGTGGGCCGCGCAAAAGTCGTGGCGGCGGTCGGCAAGGTGGGTACGGCGGAACAGATTGCCGAAGCGGCGGCCTGGCTGATCTCGCCGAACGCCGACTTCGTGCACGGCGCCACGCTGATCGCGGACGGCGGCATCCTCATGCGCTGATTCGTCGTGGAAACGATTCATGGATAAACAACGCGTCAAGAGCCTTCTCGCGGCCGGCGGCATTGCCGTCCTCGCGACAGGCCGCGTGGCAGGACAGGGTCAGCGGCAGGGTGCCCTCGCGCCCATCACCATCCAGAAGCAGGGCTCCTTTGCCGTGGGCGGAACGATCCTCGGCGACCCCGACACACGGTCGCTTCACTGCGATCACGGCTACGTCGATTACCAGATCCCGGTGAACCCCCGCCGGATCAACCTCGTGATGTGGCACAGCGCCGCGGCGACGGCGTTCCTGAATCGCTGGGACGGCGGCGAAGGCTACCAGAGCATCTTCCTGCGCCGCGGCTACCCGGTCTACATCTGGGACGGCCCGCAGGTCGGCCGCGCCAACTGGGGCTGCACGCCGCACACCTACGATCCCCGCGCCGGCCGGGATCAGGGCAACTTCACCGCGTGGCGCTTTGGCACGAAGTATCCCAACTGGTTCGAGGGCATCCAGTTCCCGACGAAAGATCCCGAGGCCTGGAACCAGGCGTCACGCGCGCGCTACCTCGAGTTCGATACCGTCGAGAACGCGCAGCTGCAGTCGGACGCCGCGGCGAAGCTGATGGACAGGATCGGTCCAAGCGTCGCGATCACCAATTCCGCCGGCGGCATGCGCGCCATCCTGACGGCGCTCAAAACGAACAACCTGGCCGCCATCGTGATGTACGAGAACGTCGGCTATGTCTATCCCGAGGGTGAAGGTCCGGGAGTGCCGACGACCGGGCTGGGTCCGATCTACGTGCCGCTCGAGGAATTCAAGAAGCTGACGAAAGTCCCGATGCAGATGGTCTGGGGCGACAACACGGACAAAGTCGGCAACTATCCCGATACTGTCCGGTGGTCGAAGCTGTTCGCGGAAAAGGTCAACAAGTACGGCGGCAAGGCCCAGGTGCTGATGCTGACCGACGCCGGACTCAAGGGCAACACGCACCTGCCTTTCGCCGACATGAACAACGTCGCCGTGGCGGATCTCCTGTCGAAGTTCCTCGCCGAGAACGGCCTGGCGGGGCGACAGGCCGCTGAAGAATTTACGCGGCGACACGTTCACCTTCAGCATGGCCGTGGTCCAGCAGCAGACGAACCCGCCGCCGCCCTCGCCGGAGTAATCGTTCGCGGTGACGTGAAGGACGTATTCGCCTGGCTCGCTGAACTTCACGCTCGTCGTGGCCTTCCCGCTGAACGGCGCCTTGCCGGCTTCAGACAGCGCGTCGACCGCAGGTTTTGCCTTCTCGAAGACGACCTCGCCGGGCCCGCGGTATTTCGACCAGGTGACGACGACCGGAGGCCTCGGCCTGGAAAGCGGCGCGCTTGTGCCGCTCGTGTACTTCATGTCGTCGGTCGCCCAGAGCGTCAAGGTCATCGGCGACGCCGGCGACGCCGTCCGCGCGGCAGCCGCGACGACCTGCGCGATCGGCCCTTGCGTGGCCGCGCCGCTCTCCTCGAACCGGACGGCCGGCGGCGTGTTGCCGACGGCAATCTCGGTGAACGGGTCGATCACGTAGTCCGGATGGAGACGAAGCGGAATGGTCGCGCTTTGCCCGTTTGCCACGATCGTCCACGTGAGGCGATCGTCCGGGCCGAACGTTTTCGGCACCGGCACCACGAACATGCCGTACTGCCGGCCGGGAAGAAAGTGCGTCGGCTGCCCCATGTCGGGACCGCCCGGCTCGATGCGATTGTCGGGACCGACCGGCACGTCGAGCGTCTGCTGGCTGTTGCGGTTGTAGTAGCCGACGAGAAAGCTCCGGCTGCCGTCCTTGTTGACGAACCAGCCTTCAAACGCCCCGGTCACGCCGGCGCCAAACTGCTTTCTCGGCTGGGGAAGCTGTTGCTGGCCGGCCGCCAGCACCGCACCAGCGAGCATCGCGGCCGCGCACAACGGCACGAGCGGTTTCACGCTGACCCCGTCAGTTGCCCGCGACGACCGTGTCGGCGCGACGCTTCGCGGCAAGCGCGTTGTATTCGTCGTCGGTCAAATAGACAACGTTGATCCAGGCGTGGGCCATCTCGTCGACGGTGCGATCGCCGTACCCCACCCATTGATCCGGGTCAGGATTGTTCTTGTTCGCCTTCGTGTTGTCGTACCACGCCGTCACGTGGATGATCGTGCCCTTTGGCAGCACCGGCGCGGCTTCGTCTGCGAAGATGTAGTTCGTCATCCAGTTGAAGTTGAAGTTGCCGACGTAGCTGACGATCTGCGAGCTGCCGTCCGGAAGAATCGCCTCGACCTGCATCGACTTGCCGCGCAGGTGGAAATGCGGCTGGAAATTCTCCAGCACCGCGTTTTCCTTCAGTACCGTGAAGCCTTCCGTCTGCGCGAACGAGTTCGGCGGGATGTCGAGCGCGCGCGCCTGTTTCAGCCCCGTAAACGCCACCAGGTAGCTGCGCTTCTTGGGCTCCTCGCCGTTCCGGTAGAACCAGATGCCGATTTCCGATCCGCTCGTGATCTCCTCGCCGACCGCGTGAATGTGCTGATCCCACGAGATCTTCTCGCCGGGCACGATGAGCTTGCCGGTGCCGGGACGATAGAGGTCGTAGCCCTTGCCGACAGCCCATTCCATCAACTGAGGACGGCGATTGACGAGATCGTCCTGCGAGCTGCGATCGGTGCCGCCGCCGGTCGCGGTGCCGGTGTTGACGGCGTCGGGGTCGTTGTTCAGCACGAGGTACGCGATCGAGTGATGCACGATCCTCCGGCCCTTCAGGGTCGTCGGACGAATCTCGACCATCCGCGCCCACTTCGGCTCCGTGATCGGGATGTCGGACATCGGCCGGTACCACACGTCCTGATGATTCGCCGGCATCGTGTATTCGGGCGACCTGATCACGAGATCGGGCGGGCCGTAGCCATCCCTGACACCCTGCCACTCGTTGTCGGTGATCAGCGGCTTCGGCGGCGGCATGTCCTTCGGATTGCCCTGCGGCGCGCCGCCATCGACCCAGCGAACGATCGTGTTGATCTGCTCGTCGCTGAGCGACATGTCGTTCTTGAACTTCTGCACGCCCACGCTGCGGTCGATGTGCCACGGCGGCATCTGGCGCATCTCGACGCGGCTCTTGATCGACCGCGCCCACGGCCGCGCCTCTTCGTAGCTGATGAGCGACATCGGCGCGATCGAGTTCGGCTGATGGCACGCCTGGCACTTCT
This sequence comes from uncultured Acidobacteriota bacterium, assembly GCA_963729215.1. Taxonomy (GTDB): domain Bacteria; phylum Acidobacteriota; class Vicinamibacteria; order Vicinamibacterales; family CAVVIG01; genus CAVQJU01. The sequence goes on from CAVSND010000024.1 coordinate 64,785, forward strand.
CCTGAAGAATCGGCGCGACGTCCTTCGAGAACGTGACAGGGGCAGCCGCACGCGCGTCAGCAGCCAGAACACCAGGCGCTGCCACGAGCACTGCGCCAAGCGCAACCAGACCGGTGAGAGTCGTCATGGTTCTCTCCTTCACGATTCGGGACGGCACAACATCAAGGACTGCGCCAGCACGCCGGGAACTTGCCTCTCGCACGCCTTACATTATGACGATAGGAAGCCTCGTGGTCTTCTCCCGATTAGCATAGCGCTCGTTCCCGGTTCTAACGACCAGGAACCTGCTTCTTATTGAAACCATTGACCTTGCGGGCGTCAGCGGTAGTCGTTTCGTCCGGGAGCGGCTGGCCGGGCGCTGAAAGACCCGCCCTGAATGGAAAACGTAAAACGTAGAACGTAGAACGAGAACGAGACGAGCCACGAGCCACGAGCCACGAATGAGTTACGTCCTGCTGCGGCGGGATCGCTGCTCGAGCATCACCGCGAGCTGCGTCTGGCGGTCCGTGAGCGCGCGCTGAAGTGCCTTTCGTGCGGTGGCGTCTTCGCTTTGTGCAAGCGCCCGTTCCAGTCGTGCGATCTCGCTCGCCAACTCGACTTCCGCCGGAGCGCAATTGGCGCTCTTCAAAATCGAAAAGGCCATCCGCAGATCCTCGGGCGTGTTGAAGTACTCCTCGAGGTTCAGTGGCTGGCCGGCGCCTGGCAGGTTCTCGAACAGACCCTGCTCCAACGCCTCCCTGATACGGTTCTCCGCGATGCGGCTGAACGGCATGATTCCGTATCGTATCGCAGCTCTCGAAATCGCAACGCTTACTGTGCCGCCCGGCGCCGGTAGCGTTCCGCGAGCTCGGCCCACGAGATGCCGGAGCTGGGCAGCGACGCCTGCTCGTCGCCGGCGCGAGAGGAGATCGTCTCCACTTTCCGGAAACCGGCACGCTGCCAATCGATGCGCTTCATGACGAACGCGAAGACGCGTGTATCGGATGACAAGGGGTGCGCGAAGGCGATCGGATCGTTCGTCCGGGGACCGAGGCGCTCGAGCACATCGCGTGCGGGCACCTCGGTGCCATCGAAGTCCAGCTCCTCGAGCACCGGCGATTCGCCGAGGCGATGCGCGCGCACGCGCACCACGCGCAGCAGCGCCAGGCGCTGTGGAAGCGTGAGGGCGAGCACGTCTCCAGCGGCCAGGCCGGAGAGCGCCCGCTTCGGCGGACGCAGGCGTCGCCGGGCCGGCTGCGGACCGGTCAGCTGCGCGCGAGCGTTCTCGAGCGCCGCGCGGCGCTTCGACAACAGCTTCGGATTCTCCCGTTCCCAGACCGCCAGGTCGGCGCCGGCTTCGATGATGGCGAGAGCGCGATCGCGAATGTCAGGTTCCAGCCGGCCAACCTTCGACTGCGTCACCGCGAAGGCGATCATCAGCGCGACGCCTTCGGGCTCCTCCAGATAAGGCCCGAACTTTTCGAGAGTCAGCCGCGTCGCGGCGCGATCCTCGACACCGTCTTCCAGCAACTGACGGTAGTGATCGCGGATGTCGCACGCCACGTCGTCTGAAAACAGGCCGGCGCCCCACGCTCCCAAGAGTCACCCCGTATGGTTCCACTTCTGAGCCGATCCGGCCAACTGCACCGACGTGTCGATCGCCCGATCGCGCTCCGGGACACAACGGGCTGTCACTTCTCGCGGGCGCCGGTCCAGTCCTGCACGCGCTGGTGCCCTTCGGCGACTTGCGCGGTCGTCATTTTCATGAGGAGGGCTTCACGCAACGCGGCGTACTTGCCCTGGCGCTCGTCCGACGCATGGGTCTCCGCGAGCTCCACCCACTTGTAGGCTTCGATGTCATCGGCCATCACGCCGTCGCCGTTGAAGTAGGCGACCGCCAGGTTGAACAGCGCGCTGGTGTTGCCTCCAAGTGCGGCCCGGCGCCACCACTGCACGGCCTGGCCCGGATCGCGCGCGAGGCCCTGGCCGTTCTGGTACATGAAACCCAGGTTCGACTGAGCCTGGGCGTCTCCCCGTTCGGCGGCCAGACGATACCAGTGGAGAGCCTGCGCGAAGTCCAACGTCACACCCGCGCCCTCGTGATACGCCTGCCCCAGATGGTTTTGCGCCAGGGCGTTGCCTTGATCCGCCGCCTTGTGCCACCAACGTACGGCTTCAGCGGCGTCGGCGGGTACGCCGTCGCCATCTTCGTACGCTTCGCCGAGATGCAACTGGGCCGTCGGATCGCCCTGGTCGGCGGCTCTCCGATACCACTCGACCGCTGCGGTTTGGCTTCTGGGAACACCGATGCCGGTCTGATACGCGACGGCGAGGTTCAGTTCCGCGGGTATGTGACCCTGCTCGGCTGCGCGTCGCCACCATCGGATGGCTTGCGCCATGTCCGGAGCGACCCCGTCGCCGCTGGCGTACTGCCCGCCGAGAGCGAACTGGGCCGCCGCGTCGCCCCGTTCCGCCGCCTCACGCTGGGGCGTCGATGCGGGATCATCGGGCAGCGAGGTGCGTTCAGCCGGCGGCGCGAGCGGAGGACGTCCCACGTCGTTGAGCGCCGCGGCGCCCGTGCTGCTCGCACCAAGGATGCCGGCTATCACAAGCGCGAAGACCATGGCGCTCTCCCCTCCCCGGCATGTTAATGCGGACGGCGGCATACACGCCACTTACGATTTTCTTGCGAAGAAAAGTCGAGCCGCCTTGCCATGTGAATCATTCAGGTCCTTCGCATAGGATGTGGCGCGGCAACACCGTCGGATCAGAACGACATCCGGGCTGAGCAGTTCCCGCCACGCCGGGTCGAATCTGAGGGAGGAGTCGTGATGACACGCCGTTCATTGATGACACGCCTTTCGGGGGTCGCTCTCATCGTCGCGCTGCTCGCGGTCTTCGCGGGAGTCTCGCGGATATTTGCGCAAGGCGATACAAAGGACAACACCAGGAGTGAACGGGACGAGCGAGAGAAGAAGGATCACGAGCACCGAAAACACCGGAGCGAATGGCGAACAATCGGTCACGATGCACGGAACACCCGCAGCCAGCCCTTCGAGCACAAGATCGGGCCGGAGAACGCGAGCCGCCTGGCGCTGAAGTGGGTGGCGGCGACGACGGGCGACGTGTCCGCGACGCCGGCGGTGGTAGACGGCGCTGTGTACTTCGGGGACTTCGGCGGCACGCTCTGGAAACTCGACGCGAAGACGGGCGAGACGATCTGGTCGCACCTGGTGTCGGACTACACCGGCATCGCGGGGGATATCGCCCGCACGAGTCCGTCGGTCGCGGGCCACACGCTGGTCGTCGGCGACCTCAAACACCCGGACATGCTGGGGATCGACACGGAGACCGGCGATCTCCGCTGGCTCACGCAGGTGCACCCGGATCCGAAAGGCATCATGACGGGCTCCCCCGTTCTCGTGGGCGACACGATCTACACCGGCGTGTCCGCGTCGGGTGCATCGGGACCCGGCGCGACCTTCCGCGGCGCGATCGTCGCTCTCAATGCGCAGACGGGACGGATTCTGTGGACCACGTACTCCCTGCCGGACAACGGCGGCGTCGCTGGAGGCTACGCAGGCGCCACCATGTTCTCGCCGCCTGCGGTCGATCGTTCCGCAGGGCTTGTCTACGGCACCTTCGGACAGCCGTACACGGAACCGGCCAGCGTGACGGCCTGCCATGCGGCTCACGGCGGTTTCACCGAATCATGCGAGCAGCCCGGCGCGTACTTGAAGTCCGTTGTCGCATTCGACCTGAAGACGGGCGCGCCGCGCTGGTCCTACCGGGTACAAGGTCACGCTCCGTGGGTGCAGGCGTGCGGGAGCCAACCGTCCACGGTGACCTGGTGCGCCGCCGAGTCGGATGCGGAGAAATGGGATCTGGGCGGCTCCGGCGTCAACGTGATGCGGCTTTGGATGCACAGGCGCGTGCGCGACGTCGTCGGGATCGGAGGGAAGAGCGGCGTCTACACGGTTCTCGACGCGAAAACCGGAGCGTTCATCTGGAACACTCTCGTGGGACCCGGCGGCGACCAGGGCGGCATGGAATGGGGCACGGCGTTCGATGGCGAGCGCATCTACGTCTCCATCACCAACCATCACCATATTCCGTACAAGCTGACCGAAGACGGCGTGATCGGGAACACGACCGCCACGGGCGGCTCATGGGCGGCGCTCGATCCGATCACCGGCAAGATCCTGTGGCAGACGGCCGATCCTCAAGTCGAAACGCTGCCTGGCCTCGGCGTCGTGGGCGTCTGGGATCTCGCGCCGGTATCCGTCGCGAACGGGGTGGTGTACGCCTCGTCGATGGCCAAGCTTGCGAATCAGAACCAGCTGTTCGCGCTCGACGCGGCGACCGGCGCCATCCTGTGGCAGCTCGGCGCAGGGAGCTCGGTGAACTCCGGCCCCGCCGTCGTGGACGGCACGGTCTACTGGGGTTCGGGCTACGCGAGGTCGGGTGTGGAAGGCAGCGGGAATAACCGGCTCTACGCGTTCAGCATCGATGGGAAGTAGATTATCGAGCGTTACTTGTTGACCTCGTGCGCCGGCACGATGCCAGCCGTCTTGAGCTGGATCGTATAGACGGCATCGCAGCCCGCAATGAACAAGGTCTTGCCATCCGGGCCGCCGAACGCCTCGTTGGTGGCGCAGATCTGTTTCTTGGGCTCGCCGCCGTAGATCGGCAAATTAATCGTGCCGAGCAGCTTGCCTTCGGGCGACGTGATGCGGATGATGCCTGGACCGGCGCCGCTGCTCGAGTACAGATTGCCCGCCTTGTCGGTCTTCTGTCCGTCGCCGATGCCGACGCCTTCGGTGAACTCCGTAAATGCGCCCACTGTCCCATCGGGATTGACGGCGTAACGCCTGATCTTCCGGCCGGCGGTGGACAGATACATCCACTTGCCGTCGGGTGACAACGCGATGCCGTTCGGCGTGCCGCCGAGATCGGCGCCGCTCAGCACGAGCGTCGTCTTGCCATCCTTGATGCGGTAGATGCCGTTCTGCAGCTGCTTGTCAGGGCTCCTGCCCGCATCGCGCAGGCCAAAATCATTGTCCGCGAGATAGACCGCATCGTCCGCGGCGATGGCGATGTCGTTCGGGCCGCTGAACTTCTGACCGTTCATGCCCGCGGAAAGCACCGTATGGGTCCCGTCTTTCTCCAGCCGCATCAAGGTGCGATCGTTATCGGCGCACCAGATCACGCGGCCCTGGCGATCCATTCCGGTGCAGGAGGGACCAATGAGCAGCACATGGCTGCGCCCCGCGCGCGTCTGCGTGCCGACATGGTCCGGATCGTTGCCGGTATAGCCCGCCTTCTCCATGAAGACGGACACCTGTTTTTGCGGAGTCACTTTGTACAGAACGTTGTCGAGCAGGCCGGCGAAGATCCAGTAGCCGCTCCGGCCATCGGCGATCCAGAGTCCAGCTTCCGTAAGGCCGAAGCCATTGGCCAGCTCGACCAGCTTGGCGTCCGGCGAAATGATTTGATCGAGCGCCGGATCGGTCCTGGTGATTGAGAAAGGCCTGGCTGCAGGTGAAGGGCCGTCGCCGCGCATTTGCGGTTCGGCCGGGCCGCGCTGCGCCTGAGCGTTCGCAACCGCCACCCCGACAAACGCGATCGCCAGGGCGCAGGACCACAACGGAGACTTCTTCACAGGCAACCTCTTTGAATTGGCGCCCTGCCGGCCCAGGGCGCGTCACGATGCGGTAGCAGTATATGCACGACAGGCTGTGGAGCAAGTTGTCGCTTCTCTTCGTCCGCGAAGCCGGCTCGCGGTGACAAGCCCGTTTCGTGATTCCCTTGCTTAATGAACAATTATCGATGAGAGTCTTTCATCGGCCCGCTAAGGAGACACGCAGACATGCAGACGACTTACGACGCGATCATTGTGGGGGCGCGCTGCGCGGGTTCGCCAACCGCGATGCTCCTCGCTCGGAAGGGACACCGTGTGCTGGTGGTCGACCGCGCGACATTCCCAAGCGACACGGTGTCCTCACACGTCCTGCACCCATTGGGAGCCGCAGCACTGGCGCGATGGGGCTTGCTCGATCGACTGGCGGCGACGGGCTGTCCGCCCATTCACACGTACGCGTTCGATTTCGGCCCGTTCACGCTGTCCGGATCGCCGGGCACGAGCGACGCGCCGGTCGCGTATTGCGTCAGACGAACGGTGCTCGACAAATTGCTCGTCGACGCCGCTGGCGAGTCTGGCGCGGAGATGCGCGAGGGCTTCACCGTGGAGGAGCTCCTGGTCGAAGACGGACGCGTCGTCGGCATCAAGGGACGCTCGAAGGGTGGTGTCACGGTCACCGAACGGGCGAACATCGTGGTTGGGGCGGATGGCCGCCACTCCCTCGTCGCGGAAGCCGTGCGGCCCGACCAGTACCACGAAAAGCCTCCGCTCCTGGCCGGTTACTACACCTACTGGAGCGGACTTCCGATGGACGGGCGGTTCGAAACCTACATCCGCGCGCACCGCGGCTTCGCCGCGGCGCCGACGAACGACGGTCTGACCCTCACGGTCGGCGGCTGGCCGTATGCCGAATTCGAAGCCAACAAGAAGGACGTCGAGGGCCACTTCCTGAAGATGTTCGACCTCGCGCCAGAGTTCTCGCAACGGATCAGCCGTGCTACACGCGTGGCGCCGTTTGCCGGTGCGCCCGTGCCGAATTTCTTCCGTAAGCCCTACGGTCCTGGCTGGGCGCTCGTCGGAGATGCGGGTTACAACAAGGACCCGATCACGGCGCAGGGAATAACCGATGCGTTTCGAGACGCCGAGCTCTGTGCTTCGGCGTTGGACCAGGCGTTCACGGGCGGGCGCCCGTTTGACGAGGCCATGGGCGAGTACCAGCGGACGCGGGATGAGCACGCGCGACCCATGTACGAGTTTACGTGCCAGTTGGCGACGTTGGAGCCGCCGCCGCCTCAGATGCAGCAGTTGTTCGGCGCGATCCACGGCAATCAGAAGGCCATGGACGGCTTTGTCCAGGTGAACGCGGGGACCATTTCGCCCGCGGAGTTCTTCTCGCCGGCGAATATCGGGACCATCATGGCCGCCGCACACTAGCGACGGCGCGGCAGCAGGGCCGCGGGGAAGCTCTTCCAAAGGACACGGCTGAAATCGTGCATGCTGGCGCCACGGAGCGCCGGATGAGTACGAGATCCCGCACAATCGTTCTGTCGTGGTCGATCGGCGCGGCACTGCTCTTCCTGCCAACGGCGAGCGGCGTCACCGCGGCACGACCATATCCAGCAGTCCAGGGCGCCTCCGGCACGGAGCGGATCACGCTTCAGCCAGACGCCCCCTCACACCGTTTTCCGCACTTCTGGGAACGCATGTTCGGGTCCGGACGCGCCATCCTGAGCCTGCGCGAGAGTTACCGGAACGATTTGCGACAGGTCAAGGCGGCAACCGGATTCGAGTACGTGCGGTTCCACGCCATCTTCCACGACGAGGTAGGCCTCTACGACGAGGACGATGCGGGGAGGGCGCGCTACAACTTTTCCTACGTCGACCAGATCTACGACGGTCTGCTGGCGAATGGCGTCCGTCCGTTTGTCGAGCTGAGCTTCATGCCGCGGAAGCTGGCGGCCCAGCCGGCGTTTCATGCGTTCTGGTACAAACCGATCGTGTCGCCGCCAGGCGATTGGAAGAAATGGGGGGAGCTGGTCGGTCGCTTTGCGCAGCATCTGGTCGATCGCTACGGCGAGGCTGAGGTCTCGCGCTGGTACTTCGAAGTGTGGAACGAGCCGAACATCGACTTCTGGGTGGGCGAGCCGAAGCAGTCGACTTACTTCCGGCTTTACGACGAAGCGGCGGCGGCCATCAAGCGCGTCAACGCCTCGCTTCGTGTCGGCGGCCCGGCGACGGCGCAGGCCGCCTGGATTGAGCCGTTCATCGCCCACGCCGTCGCGGACCACGTGCCGCTGGACTTCGTCTCGACGCACGTCTACGGAGACGACGAAGCCAGGAACGTCCTGGGACGCGACGAACAGATTCCTCGCACCGAGATGGTGGCTCGCGCCGTGCGCAACGTGCACGATCAGGTGAAAGCGTCGGCGCGCCCCGATCTGCCGATTATCTGGAGCGAATACAACGCCACGTACAAGACCGATCCCGATACCACCGATCTGCCATTCATGGCCCCCTGGATCGCGAACACGATCCGCCAGAGTGACGGGCTCACCGAGATGATGGCGTATTGGACGTTCTCCGACGTCTTCGAAGAACAAGGTGTGATTCGTGAGCCGTTCTATGGCGGCTACGGCATCCTGGCGGAGTTCGGGTTGCCGAAGCCGTCGTTCAACGCGTTCGCTCTGCTGCACCAGCTTGGAGATGAACGCCTGGAGATCGGCTCATCGTCGGCGTTGGTGACCCGCCGGGCCGATGGGACGCTCGTGTTCGCGCTGTGGAATCTTCAGATGCCGGAGACCCGCCATGACGGCGCGGCGAAGACGTTCGAGCTCGATGGCCTCGGCCGCCACCGTGACGCCACGATCCGGCGGGTCGATCCCGGTTCCTCGGTCCTCGCCAAGTACGAAGCGCTGGGACGGCCACGCACGCCGAGCGCGAGCGAGGTCGAGACGCTGAGGCGCTCCGCGCAGATGGCGCCAGCCGAGCACCGGGCCGTGACCGGGGGACGGCTGACCGTGACCGTCCCGGCCCAGGGACTTGCCGTCATCGAACTGCCGTAAGTGCGCCCGGTCAGTCCGTTGCGGTGATGGAAGTAAAACCCGCACGCTGCATGCCGCGACGCGTCTCCGCGTTGCTCATGAACGTCTTCCACACCAGACCGGTCCGCACGTTCTCGGCCATCACCAGGGTGATGCCCGTGTCGATGCCGATGACGAAATCGTCTCGCCACTTCGTGAGCGGATTGAAGGCGTTCACGAACCCGTACCGGCTCCAGGCGAGCCCGGCGTATTTCGTCCGGATCGTGCGCAGGACGCGCATCGACTCCGTCGGCAGAAACGGCAGCGAGCCCGCTGCCGCCGACGGCACGACCGTGCCGTCGATCGGCCCGGTTTCCGGAGGCCCGCCCCAGACCGCATAGCCTTTGGGCGAATCCGACGCGGTAATGCCCCACAGATCTTCGCTGTAGTCGGAGAACCGGCCCGACAGGTCGAGACAGAAACGGCGATGGACTTCCGTGGCGAGTATCGAGTTCTGGAAGTAGTCGGCGTAGCGATCGCGTTTGTCGCGGAAATCGAACCAGGCCTGCGAGTACTGGTGAATGAACAGCGGCGCGAACGATCCGATGTAGCGGATGCCGTCGTACTCGAACAGGGTGCGCTTCCAGGCATTCCACGCCTCTGGCGGCAGCGGATGCGAGTACGACCCGAGGCCGAGCAGGTAGACCATCATCATCTCGCTGTAGCTATCCCAGCGAGACTGCAGAAACCCGGTCTCCGGCCGCCACCCGTGGGGCAGGATCCGCGTATCCTCGGACAGCCAGTTCCAGTCGACGCGATTGAAGATCTGATGGGCCAGCCGCTCGACCTCCGGATTCTGGAAATACCGGCGGCAGGTGAGCACGCCGCACAGGAGAATCGCCGTGTCGACCGACGAGATCTCCGAATCCCATTCCCGCTCGCCGGTGGTGATGTTGGCCCAGTGGTAGAAGAAGCCGCGATGGTTTGGTATCTTTTCCCACAGGAAGCGCAGGCCACGAATCGCCCGATCGACCGCCTGATCGTAGGGCACGAACCCCCGCGCGTGACCGATACACAGCGCCGACAACCCGAATCCGGTCGAAGCAATGCTGCCGAGCTCGTTCTTGTCGTCGGCCACGCTGAGGCGGCAGCGGTCCCTCGAAATGCCGGTGTCCGGGTTGGTCTGTTCCCAGAAGTACAGGAACGCGGCTTGCTCCACCTCCTCCAGGAGCTCGTGGTCGTCGGCGGACAGCGCCTGGGGAACCGGGGCGCGCGACAGTGCGAAGCGCCTGGGCGGATTGTCCTCCGCACCCGGAGCGGCCGACGTCAGGCCGAGCCTCGCCGCCGGGGTAAGTGCGAGGGCCGACGTGAAGTAGCTCAGCAGCGTTCGTCGCGACCACACATGAGTTCGCCCCATATGTCCGCCCTCGATCTTGCACGAAAGGCGCCGCATGTCGCGTCGTAAAACACTACTCATCCTTGGCACGATAGGCGCCGTCCTGACCGCGGCGATCGTGATTGCGCGAGTGCCGACCATCAAGATCGACGGTGCGGTCATGGCCGAGGCACCTGATCCGGGACAGCAAGCCCCGATCGGCGGCGCGCTCATCCGTGCGCGCGCCGACGGCGTCGAACTGGCTCATACGACGTCTGATTTTCTCGGTTCGTTTCGACTCGAGTTTCCGCGACCGGTGGTCCCCGGCGGGGCCATTACGCTGCACTTCGAGCATCGTGACTATCGTCCGCTCGACCTCGACGCGACAAGCGAGGGACACATCTATCTCGCTCGCATGTCGTCGACCCGGCCGCATGTGGACGAGCCCCACGCAAGCGGACCGACGGTGGTGCTGAGCGATCTCATCGTGCGTTATTCGATCTCCACGCAAGTGGAGACGAGTATCGGCAGCGGCGCCAGGCAGTTTCAAGTTGTCAACACCGGCAACGTAGCCTGCGACCACGAAGGCGCCTGCTCTCCGGACGGCAAATGGAAGGCGTCGGTCGCGACCGTATCGATGGACGCCGGCGCCGACAACCAGTTTCGCAACGCGCGCCTCTCCTGCATTGCGGGGCCCTGCCCCTTCACGCGCGTCGATGGCGATGCGTACACACGAGGTGGGCAACGGATCGCCGCCACCGTCCGGAACTGGTCCGACACGGCGACGTTCGTGCTCGAATCCGAAGTCTTTCGATCGCAGCTGACAGACGTCACGGAGAATTCACATCCAATCATTCTCGGTCGCGGCCTGAATTTTACGCTGCCCGCGACAGCCCAGGGCCCGAGTATCCAGGCAGAGGTCGACGGTACGGAAGTGGTCTTCCCACTGGGACCCAATGCTGTGCTCAGCTGGGCGACGTGCGAAATCCGCACCGGGAGCGAGCGCAACCGAACATTTCGGTGCGACCTGAAGCCTGGTTACGCGTTCAAAAAGGATGAGTCGCCATAAACAAATCGCCCGGGCATCGCGCCGGATGATTGGGAAAGATTCTTGCTAGAGAGTCCGGCCTTGGAACCCAAATACCGAACCTGGCGCCAGCGGTTCGCCGCCCTCCGCAATGTGCCGCTGATCGTGCGCCTGTCGTGGCAGGCATCGCCGGCCCTGCTGCTGACGAGCCTGGCCGGACGGATTCTCGGGGCGCTTCTGCCGCTCGCCGGCCTCTGGCTGGCAAAACTGATCGTCGACCTGATAGTCGCGACCACGACGCAGGGCGTATCCGCTTCACCACGAATCTGGTGGCTGGTCGCAGCCGAGTTGCTCGTCGGGGTCAGCGGCGCCGTGCTCGCCAAGACGATCAGCTACTGCGAATCGCGTCTGGCGGACGAGTTCTCGCGCGGCGTCAGCCTGCGGATCATGCGGCACGCGATGTCGCTCGATCTCCAGTCGTTCGAGGATCCGGCCTTCTACGATCAACTGGAACGGGCACGCGCCCAGGCGGGCGACCGCGTCTGGCTGCTGAACGCGCTCGGCAATCTCGTGCAGCAGGCCGCGACGCTGGTCTCCTTCTCGGTGGCCGTCGTCGTCTTCTCGCCCCCGCTGTTCCTGCTGCTCTTCGTCTCGTTGATCCCGGCATTCATCGGCGAAACTCACTTTGCATTCGTCGGATACTCGCTGGCCCACGAGGTCACGCCGCTCCGCCGCGAGCTGGACTACATTCGCCTGCTCGCGACTGGAAGGGAGACCGCGAAGGAGACGCAACTCTTCTCGCTCGAGCAATTCTTTCTGAACCGGTTCGCCAGCGCCAACGGCGAACTGATCCGGAAGAATCGAGACCTGCAGGGCCGGCGTCTGGTGAACGGATCGCTGTTATCCATGGTCGGTGTGCTCGGGTACTACGGGACGTACGCGTTCGTGGTGTGGGAAACGCTGCACGGCCGGTTGACGATCGGCTCACTGATGTTCATGGGAGGCGCGCTCAACGGCACCAGCGGCCAGCTGCAATCGGTCTTCTCGATTCTCGCCGGTATCGCCGACCAGGCGCTGCTCATCGGCGATCTTCGCGACTTCTTCAACGTGAAGCCGACAATCCGGGTACCTCGAGCCGGCCTGCCCGTGCCCAGACCGATCCGCAGCGGCGTCGAGTTCAGAAATGTGTCGTTTCACTATCCCGGCTCGTCCCGCCTGGTGCTCGACGGCGTCGATTTACGGATTGCGCGAGGCGAGCGCCTGGCGCTGGTGGGTGCGAACGGCCAGGGCAAGACAACGCTGGTCAAACTGTTGACGCGCCTGTACGAGCCGACCTCAGGCCGTATCCTGATCGATGGCGTCGACCTCCGCGAATTCGACATCGACGATCTGCATCGGCAGATGGGCGTGATCTTCCAGGATTTCGTCCGGTTCGACATGTCGGTCCACGAGAATATCGCCCTCGGGCAAATCGACCGGCTGGACGACGACACGCGAATCCTGACCGCCGCGTGGAACAGCGGCGCCCACGAAGTCGTCAGCAAGCTCCCCGGCGGTCTGCGCCAGATGCTCGGGCGGCGGTTCGAGGGCGGTGTCGATCTGTCCGGTGGCGAGTGGCAGAAGATCGCCCTGGCCCGCGCGTACATGCGCGAAGCGCAGATTCTGATCCTGGACGAACCGACCGCGGCGCTCGACGCCGCCGCCGAGTTCGAGCTCTTCTCGAAATTCGCGGCATTGAGCGAAGGCCGCACCGCGGTTCTCATTTCCCATCGCTTCTCCACCGTGAAGATGTGCGATCGCATTGTCGTCATTGACGACGGGACCGTGCAGGAGCAAGGATCGCACGCGGAGCTGCTCGCGCGCGGCGGGCAGTACGCGCACCTGTTCAACTTGCAGGCGTCGCAGTACACCTGAGGAGACACTCATGGCCACGCCCCGGTCGTCGCGCGCGATGGTGTATCTTGCCGCCGGCTTCGCGGCGCTTGGCGGCCTGCTGTTCGGCTACGACACCGGGGTCATCTCCGGCGCGCAACTGTTCCTCAAAGACGACTTCATCCTCTCCACGTTCGCGCTGGAAGTGATCGTCAGCGGCGTGCTGGTCGGCGCGGCCACCGGATCGCTGCTTGGCGGACGCCTCGCGGATATCTACGGACGGCGGCGCCTGCTCCTGGTCACGGCGCTGATTTTTGCGGTCGGGGCGTTGGTCTGCGCCGCCGCCACGTCGCCCGCCAGCCTGATCGTCGGCCGCATCATTGTCGGTCTCGGTATCGGGCTGGCGTCGGGAACCGTGCCCGTCTACATCTCCGAGGTGTCGCCGGCTGATGCCAGGGGCTGGCAGGTCTCGCTTTTTCAGCTGGCGATCACCGTGGGCATCGTGCTCGCCTACCTGGTGGACTACGCGTTCGCGCCGATTCGCGGGTGGCGCTGGATGTTCGGCGTCGCGGCGGTCCCCGCGGCGGTGTTTGCCGGCGGAATCTGGTTCCTGCCGGAGAGCCCCCGCTGGCTGGTCAAGTCGGGCCGGCGCGAGGCAGCGCTGGCGGCGCTGGCACGGGTGCGCGGCACCGCCGACGTGCACGAGGAGCTGAATGAGATCGTCGAAACCTGTGCGCACGCTGAAGAGCGCGGACGGTTCGGCGATCTGCTGATGCCGGCCGTGCGCCCGGCGCTCATCGTCGGCATTGGCCTGGCCGCCTTTCAACAGATCACGGGAATCAACACGGTCATCTATTACGCGCCGCTGATCATTCAGGACGCAGGCATTTCGTCCGCGTCCGGCGCGATCCTGGCGACGGTTGGGATCGGCGTCATCAACGTGGCGATGACGATCGTGGCCATGTGGCTGATTGACCGGATGGGACGCAGGCCGCTGCTCCTGACCGGAATTGCCGGCATGGCCATCAGCCTGGGCGCGCTCGGACTCGTATTCCGCAGCACCCAGCCCGGTCAATCGTCCGCCACGCTCGCCGTGGCCGGCATGATGGTGTACGTCGCGTCCTTTGCCATCAGCCTGGGGCCGATGTTCTGGCTGCTGATCTCGGAGATCTATCCGCTCAAGATTCGCAGTTCCGCGCAAGGGGTCGCCGCGGCCTTCAACTGGGGCGCCAACCTCCTGGTGTCGTTGACGTTCCTGACGCTCGTTCAGGCCATGGGCGCCAGCTGGACGTTCTGGCTGTATGGCGTGTGCGCGGTGCTCGCCGGGATCTTCTCGTACTGGCAGGTGCCTGAGACGAAGGGACGAACGCTCGAGGAAATCGAGGCGTTCTGGAAGACCCACACTGCTGCTCCGCTCGGCGCGGACTCGCTGTCGACAGCGCATCACAGTTAAGAACATGAACATTTGGAGCCGCCCATGAAACTGACAGAGATGCTGCTCGCCGAGCTGGACCGTGAAACTCCGCGGTCGCGGCGTTCGCTCGGAGAAGTGCCAGCCGGCAAGTACGACTGGAAACCACACGACAAGTCGATGGCGTTCGGCTACCTGGCCCATATGGTGGCAACGATGCCGTCGTGGATGGCGATGGGGATCACGCAGAGTGAGCTCGACGTGGCGCCCGCCAGCGGCTCGGCAATGTCGCGCGAGAAGCTCGAAACAAGCGAAGCGCTCGTCAAGGCGCTGGACAAGAGCGCCGGCGAGGCGCGCGCGGCGCTGCAAGGCACGACTGACGAGTTTCTGATGACGCCGTGGAAGCTGCTCGCGCGCGGGCAGGTCGTTCAGGAGACGCCGCGCTGGGTGATGATCCAGGACACGCTCAACCACTGGGCGCATCACCGCGGCCAGATGACCGTCTATCTGCGGCTGCTCGGCGCCAAGGTCCCCTCGATCTATGGACCGTCGGCCGATGACAAACAGTTTCGGTAATCAATCATCCGACATTCAAGCAGGGACGGGATCGGCACTGCGAGCGACGTCAACCAGCGTGTCGCACCTGCGGCACGCTCGCACTGGCTCGCGCCATTCGCAGTCGAGACTGTGTCTTCTGTGCCTCTTGCATAGGATCCGTCAGGACGCAGATGAAGGAAACAGGCTCGAGTGAGATCGTCGAGCACGACCTTGCAGAGGGGTACGTCCACGCCGGACAGCCGCTGGACCTGTACAGGCGTCAGCGCCATACCCGGCATCTCGACGTATTCGGCCCGTATTCGTTCGAACGCCAGCCGGTAGGACAGCGAATCCATACGATCTCCCTGGAGCTGTCGGGGCGGAAGGAGAGCAGCTACTCGACTGTGGTCTCGACGGCTTGCCCTACGATGAGCTCCCGATAACCGCATGCGGGGGTCTCGCAGATCCAGCCACGTTCGTATCGAATGCGGTTCCCAACTTCATAACCTGAAAGCTGCAGCGCTGCGCCGACTGTGAGAATCGGGTGCCCCGGCCGGAAGATCAGTGAGCCTCGACACCGGGGGCACGGTTTGGTGTCACCATCGGTCTCAGGATGAGCGCCGTTGATCATCTGGCTCCGCTGATTGTGAAGCGTCAGTGCGGGTCGCGGACGCGCGCGAATAGACGAACCTAGCGCATTCGGAGAGCCGGGTCCGTCTGGTATCGGTACGGTTCGAGCACCGAAAGCAACGATGGGCGGCGTCCTCTTCAAGCTCTGCCGCCTCCGATCGCGACCGTCTTCAACACATCGACCGCCGTTGGCGGGGCCTCGACAGTAAGAGCTGAGCTCCGTGCTGGCGTTACTCCCACCCGCCGTTGCGCTTCTCCAACGGCAGGATCCGCATGAACGCTTCCACGGCGTGGATCTGGCGGTCGTAGACCTTGAACGCTTCCCAGACCGTCAGCTGATCGCCGCCGCGTTCGCGCACGCCCCACGCCATGCGCAGCCAGACGATGCCCATGCGCTCGTCGACAGCGACGACGCGCGTCTGCACGTCGCCGAGGCGCTGGAAAATCTCGAGCGACTGCGTGGAGATGTTCTGGCAGCCGGGGGCGAACTTGCAGTCGGGTCCGGCCATCAGCTGGCCGTTCTCAAAGCGATAGGCGTCTGGCGCGAAAGGCGCGTTGACGGCGGCGAAGGTCTTCGCGGCATTGAGCCCTTCCGGGTAATGCAGCGCCGCCTTGATCGCCTCGTCTCGGGTGGCGAGCTGTTCGGAACGAGGCGCGTAGTTCATCACCGCACTGCCCGCGATCAGGCCATCGATGTTGAAGATGAGCCCTTCCGCGCGGCCGCGTGTGGCCACCAGTTCGATTTCGGTGAGCTTGTCGGCGACCACCTTCAGCCGCACGACCAGAAGCACGGGCGCCCCGGTCTCCTCCACCACGACCTGGGCGCCCGCCACGCCGGCGCGCTCGTCGATGATGTCCTGGCGGAAGCCGCGCAGACGCGTCACGGTGCCGACGAGGCCGACCTTCGCGAGCGGCTTCTCGACGGCATCCTCGGTCACGCGCAGCGTATCGGCAACGGCCAGACCCTTCACATCGTGCTTCAGCAGCGCATACAGCAACTGCGTCACGTTGCCGCGCAGGCATTCGCGGTCGCACGTCGGAGTGGGCGCTTGCGCCGCGTTCGCGGCGGCACTCCACGCGCAGCACACCAGCAGCAGTCCGACGATCATCCTGTTCTTCACGTCATCCCTCATGTGGCTCGTGGCTCGTGGCTCGTGGCTCGTGGCTCGTTCAGTACATTCAGTACAGGGGCGTGTTCGGCTCGAGGCCGCACAGCACCCGTCCGTGCAGTTCGACCGCCGTCGGAGCGTGCATGATGGCGTGGTTCGCGAGCGCCTGCATGTCGCGCTGGAACCGCTGCATCGGCACGTGCGACTGGATAGACGAAGCGCCGCTCGCATAAAACAGCAGATCGACGGCCTCCCGTGCCAGGCCGGTGGCGTAGCCGATGTGCGCCCGCGATCGCACGCGGTCCTGTACCGTCAGCGCCCGGCCCTGAAGCCCGTCCAGCAAGGCCGTGGCGCGCTGCACGTGCGCGCTGGCCGAATCGATCTTGAGCGATGCCTCACCGACCTGAAGATGCGTCACTGGTGCGGCGGACTTGTCCGCGTATGTTGTGTACATGATGCCGCGGCCAGGGAGCCGATCGAAGAACGCCTCGAGCGCGCCGCGGGCGATCCCCAGCGGTGTGCCACCGGCGTTGACCGTCAGGACCTGCGCCAGCGGGTAATTGAAGTAGGGGTTGTCGCTGTTGTGGCGTTTCGGGTACCGCCCTTCGACCATGTCGGGCAGCGGAAGCACACGATGGCCGGGGACGAACACGCCCTCGGCCACGACGGTGTTGCTGCCCGTGCCGGCCATGCCGCTCGCGTGCCAGTCGTCGAGGATCGTCAGCTCGCGGCTTCGGACGAGAGCGCAGTACGGGACAGGATCCCCGCCATCCGGCGCCGCGAGCGCCACCACCATCGTCCACTGGGCGCCGTGGCATCCGGTGTTGTACGGCCAACGCCCGTTGACGATGAAGCCTCCGTCCTGGCGGACGGCCGTGCCTGTCGGCGAGAACACGCCGGCGATACGCGGAACGCCTCCGGCAAACACTTCATCCTGCGCCTGGTCCGGGAAGGCGCTGGCGGCCCAGCCCATCGCGCTGTAGATGGTCGCGACCCACGAGGTCGAGGGACATGCGCGAGCCGATCTCGGCCAGGACACGGGCCTGCGTCTCGAAGTCGGCCTCGTCACCGCCAAATTTTTTCGGCGCCATCATGCGGAAGACGCCGGCCTGGTCGAGCGCCTCGAGGGTCGCGAGTGGAACCCGCCGTTCGTTCTCGGCGGCAGCCGCGTGTTGACGAAGCATGGGCACAAGGGCCGTCGTCCGCTCGACGAGATTCATCGCGAGATTGTGCCGCGAGCGTCCTCAAAAGTCGACCCTCGCCAGAGCCGGCTCCGGTCCGACACGTACTTTGCCGATCCTGATTCGGCGCGGCGGGTTGTCAAAGACGACGTCTAAAAGCACGGCCATTCCTGGACTCTGCGCCGGCAAATTTGCCGAGCTCGTGATTTGTGCGCGGAGGAAACCATTTGGGGAGGACAGCGGTTATGATCACCATCCACCGCAATCCGAAAGAAGGATGGTACGTGATGGTGAAGTCGCGTGTCCTGTGTGCGGCTGGGATCGCCTCCGTCGTGGCGCTCTCGCTATTGGGCCGTCTGCCCAGACGCCGATTCCGGCGTTCGACGTTGCGGCGGTCAACCAGCGGCCGCCGACCACACGGCCACCGCTGGACCAACTCTGCCGGCCCGAATTGATTCTCATCGATCAGGTAGACCGCGATGTCCGCTCGCTATTTCGAAACGTTGTCGGCCGATACGTTGACGGCGAAGACGAATCGTTGTCCGTCGCTGCTGATGTTTCCGAGATTCCCGCCGAGGGGACCAGGCAGTTGAAACAGCAACCTGGGCGCGGCGACGCGAAACGTTGGAGTATCGTGATCTCGGCGGACATCACGCGAAGGTCGTTGGAATCGAGATTCTGGCCGCGAAAGAACACTTCTTTGCCATCCGCGCGCCAGTGCAGCATCGCCAGGACACCGTCTTTGGAAACGTGCCACTTACCCTTCCCCGGCTTGGCCCGTGGACGCATCGAACGGGCGGATGTAGACTTCGCCCCGCTCGGGCTGCGCCTCATCAGACCGGAAGGCCATGAATTTGCCGTCGGGGGAAAGCCTGCCGACGCCGTCGGAAAACTCTTCGCGCAAATACTCGACTTCTTTGCGCGACGCGGGATCGCCCGGTCAGGGGGACGACCAGAATCACGCCGCCAGAGTCACACACCAGAAACTTCCATCTGAAGAAATGTCGGTGACCCGACGCCGGCTCCTGGCGTATAGCGGAACACCAGGTCCTCGTCGCCACTGCCATCCGCGGACCGGCGGAAGATCGGCAAGTCGCCGTTTCGGAACGAGGAGTAATAGATGTACTTGCCGTCGGGCGACCAGAGCGGTTGCGCCTTCGGCAGCGTATCGTTCGTGAGGCGCGTGGTCTTCCCATTCGCGAGCTCGATCGTCCACAGATCCGCTTGCGCGGTCTGCGAGATCGTTCTTCGTGACGAGCAGGCGCCGCGCCGTCGGGTGAGAAGGACGGCTGGCCGTACAGGCCGGGCTCACCCACTTTCTGCACGACCTGGCCCTGCCGATCGAAGATCGTGATTTGCTGAAGTTGCGGCCCGCGCGGTGGCGGAAGGGCGAGAAAGCGTTCGCCATCGGCGCTGACGTACCGATGCGCTCGGGAACTGCGGCCTGCTGCCTGAACAGGACCGTGGGTTTGGTGAATGAGAACGACGGCGACGTACTTGACCTCGGCGACCATGATGGACTGATCGCGCGCAAGGTAGTAGAGCTCTGTGCCGTCGCGCCGCCAGAACGCGGCGCTGAAGCTGCCGTCGGAAATCTGCCAGGGCCCTCCGGTCGTCGCAGAATCGAGGGGCCGGACAAACACTTCCGTACGGTTCGCCTGATCGACGACGATGTAGGACAGGAAACGTCCGTCGGGCGAAAAGCGCGGCCCGAACAGGCGCAGATCGCTGTGAAAGATCTGGATCGGTGTGCGGTCGCTGCCGCCGTCGAGCGGCAGCGCGTACAGAGTGCCGCCCTTGAGATCGGAAATCGCGAAGCTCAGGAACCGGCCGTCCGACGACCAGTCGGAGAGATTCATGAACGCGCCGGGATTCCTGTAGATCAGTTCTTCGGAGCCCTGGCCGCTCGCGGGACGCACGTAGATGCCCTCCTGCCCTTTGCGGATCGTGACGTACGCGATCCGGCGCCCGTCCGGCGACCAGACGGGCGCCATGACGAACTCGGTTCTCGCGCTCGTCGTGAGCCGCGTGTTCGCGCCGCTGGAGGCATCGAGGACGAACAGGTCGGCGCTTTCGTTTGCCAGATCCTGGATGATGACGGCGACCCGCGATCGATCCGGAGACAAGATGGTTTCGCCGTAGAGGGCTCGTTCGCCGAGGCCGCCCATCCGTTTGCCCGAGCGGTCGTAGAACACGAGCGTCGTCGCGTTGTTTTCGAATTGCAGCGCATTGCGTTTGGCCCGGGCTTCTGCCGCCTCGTTGGCCTTCGCTTCCGCCGATAGCTCCTGCGCGGCGGCGAAGCCCGGAATGGCAGCGGACCAGGGAGACAGCGCGAACGCGATCGCGATGATTCGGCAGTCTTCATAGACACCTCTGGCTGTGTGACAGAGGTCACCGGACGCTCAGGACATCAACAGTTCTGCGGACACGCCGACACGATGCGACCGTCGGGTAACGTAATAGTGCGAATGAGCCCGGACTGGGATTTGTCGCTGCGCACGACTGAGCTTCGATCGTGAGGCATCTTTCCCATGCTGCCCTCGAAATCGGCCTTGCCGATATCGCGAATCCTGAACCAGGAGGGAGATGGGCCCTCGGCTTGCCAGCTCTCAACTGCGCCTTGGGCTTTCTGCACGTCGAGCGTGAGGTAGGTATGGGGATTTCGCCAGTCGATCTTGGTCAGCGTGCCGTTCAGGGTGACGCGATCGTTGAAGTCGAAGAGCGCGGTCATGTTGTGATGGGCCAGGGCCTGATGCGCGACCAGCACGATCGCAAAGCCATCGAAACTAAAATGCGCGCGTCTCATCGGAACCTCCTTCAAGGCGGCCAACATCCAGCTATGGAATAAAGGCGATGGCTCGTCCCGCCCAGCCCACCGGGAACCAGAGCGTCAGTGAAATCGCGGCGACCATGAGCCGTGCTGCCGACGTGAGCTTGAGTCAGGATCCGACGCGATCGAGTCTGCGGACGACTCCGACATGGAACAGGAGCGCCAGACAGAGAACGGTCATCTTGACCCGGAACGGGTTGCTGCCCAGGTATTTGGCTGGTGTACCGAGAAAAATGAAAACGCCCGAGAGAGTGACCAGCGCTGCGGCCGCCGATCGCCCACGGCTTGAGCTGTCGCTCGAGCCAGACCGGAGACCAGTCCATCACGCCGATGCCAGCCAGCCGCGCATCCAGCACGAGCACAGCGGCCAGAAAGATGGTGATGCCCGACGAGATGCACGGATTGAACGGCCGGCATTCCGTAACGGCTATCGCGGATGTAAGACGATCGGCGCCAGGGCCGAACACCACTGCACGAGAGTGAGGAGCGGCGCGCTCATGTCGAACCCCACAGGCCGTTACAACTGATACGCCATCGTGCGGCCACAGACGATGACGCTGATCCAGACGAGCAGCGATAGCCCCGGCACACAGCCTGGCGCCGAGTGGCGTGGCGTGCGCGACATCCCATTGCGGCATCTTCGGGTAGAAGAACGAACTGATAGACCGCGGCATTGAGGGCGAGGACCAACAGGAGAAGCAGCAGCTTCGCGCGAAAGAACGAGTTTCCGTACGCCTTGCCGGCCTGGGTCATGAACAGCAGACCGCCGGTGATGAACATGACGGCAAAACCCGGTTTCGACCAACGCAGTATCTCCGTCACGATCCGTGACGCCGGATCACCTCGGAAAGCCAGACCAAGCAGACGAAGATCAACGATCAGGATCAGACCGACAGATAACGGCAGAGCCAGGATGTGGCTACCTTCGATCAGCGGAAAGAGCCAGGTCGATTCGGCGATCCCGAACGCCAACGGCGTATGCTCCAGCCACTGGCACCAGCCAAGAACAGACATCGCCGACTCCCATCCAGCCGAGTGGCTTGAGGCTTATCCGGGCACGTTGCTATGGGGGCGCCGTCCTTCTTCGTGAGCGTTAGACGTTCCCGCCGTAGGGCTGGTTCGCCGGATCGGCGCTGAATCAGGCGTTTAACAGATGAGTCAGCGCAGGATTTACAACTTCCTACTTCGGTCCGCCGAGCCGGTGGAACTACCATATCTGTCGGCGCTCGTTGCCCGAATTCGGCAGCGAAGCACGCGCGAGGCACGTCATGAAGATTCGACTGGCCGCAATGGTAATCGCGCTCGCGCTTTCCAGCCGGGCGGGCCTCACCCAGACGCCGGCGGAGCCAAGCCATGCGCCGGACGGCGGCTCTCGCGAGACGATCGCGAGCATCGCGGTTCCCCCGATGCCAAACGCTCCGTTCTCGGCGACCGTCGAGACCGAGTGGACACGATATCTCGAGAACGGCGCCCGAATGGTCCTGAAGAATCGCCGCCTGATCGCTCGCGACAGCCTCGGGCGCGTGTTCCAGGAGCGGCGGACGTTCGTGCCCGACGGAAGTCCGGTCCCATCCCAGGTCTGGAGAACCGAGCTCGCCGAACCGCAGACGCACACCGTGGCGCACTGCGATACTCGCTCCCGCGTCTGCGAGCTGCACTTGTATGCCGGGCCACCATCTCAGCCCGTCGCATCTGCCGGGCCGTTTGCAAAGGTGACGGATTCGCTCGTGCGTGAGGATCTCGGTGTCCAGACGGTCAATGGCCTCGATCTGATCGGCAGTCGTGAAACCCAGACGCTCGGCCTGACGGCCACGGGATCGGACCGCCCGCTAGCCGTCGTCAAAGAGTTCTGGTTTTCGAAGCAGTTGGGGCTGAACGTCATCACCAGGCGGAACGATCCCCGAAGCAGCGCGGAGGTGTTCACGGTGACAGACATTCACCGATCAGAACCCGACCGCAGTCTGTTCGCGCTGCCCGCCGATGCTCGAATCGTCGATCTTCGCTCGCCGGCTGTTTCGCGCACAGTCCCCTGACGTCCAGGCTCGCTTTCGCCTCCAGCGCGCCTGATATGGGCGGTCGACAGTCGGGTGGCGCCGATCCCTACTCGATTCGCAGTGCGGTGGTCGGCTCGAGGCGTGTCGCGCGCCGTGCCGGGACGATCGACGCGAGCAGCGCAACGAGCGCGAGGACGCCGACCATCGCGATGAGCATCACGGGGTCCCGCGAATCGAAGCGCACCACATTGCTCTGCAACAGGCGACCGACCGCCAGTGACGCCGGCAGGCCGACCGCGAGGCCGCCCACCACCACCCAGGCACTGGTCTTCAGGAAGAGCCAGCGCACGTGCGTGGCCTGCGCGCCGAGCGCCATCCTGATCGCGATCTCCTGCGTCCGACGCCTCACGGCATACGCCAGCACCGAATAGAGGCCGACGCCGGAGAGAACGAGCGCCAGGCCGCTGATCTTCGCGAACTGCGACTCCATCCCGGTCCCCCAGCGAGCGCGCAGCTCGTCCAGCGTTCTCACTACGCCCAGGGCAAGATCAGGATCGATCGCGTGCACCGCCTGGCGGGCCGCCGACACGACGCGGGCAGACCCACCGGAGCCGCGCACGATCAGCATGACCGCAGCCGGCGCCTCCGCCCGGAACGGGAGATACACCACCGGCACCGCGTCCTCCTGACCCTGCCGAATGTCGGGAGACACGCCGACGACCGTCACGCGAACCGGCGGCGCGGGGCCTTCGGCCTCTCTCAGGTAGGTCCGTTGCGCCGTTGGCGGCAGGAGCTCGAGGTGATGGCCGATCGGATTGCCGGCGCCGAAGTACACGTCGGCGAATCGCTGATTCACGATCGCCGCCTCGTGCCCGGGAGTCCCGTGTAATTCGGAGAAGGATTCACCCAGGACAAGACCGCGGGCTACGGTGTGAAAGTATGCCGGCTCGACGACCACCGTCCTGATATCCGGAGGCGGATCGCTCGCGGGCCGTCCATCCACGGCGGTCAGCTGGCGCCTGCCAGCGGGCGAGAAAGGCGCCGCGCTCGCGACGGCGCTCGCCGTAATCTCTGGAACCGCCAGCAACCGATCCCGCAGCCGCTGATGGAAGGCGACACGCTGCTCGGGCGTCGCGTACGTCTGCGGCGGCAGTCGAACGAACGTCGCGACCGCATCCGTCGTCTGCACATTGCGGTCCAGGGCATAGGTCTTGTAAAACGCCTTGCCCGTCAGGCCGGCGCCGTTCAGGAGCGCCAGCGTCAAGGCGAACTGCGCGACGAGCAGCGCGTGGGTCCAGCGCCGCGTCTTCAGCGTTGCGCTCATGCGTCCGCCTTCTGTCAGCCCGTCGGCGATCCCGCGACGCGAGGCATGGAGTGCGGGCGCCAGGCCGAAGAGCCCCGTCGTGAGCAGCGCGACGGCGGCAAGCATTCCCACCAGACGGACGTCCATCTTGAGGCGCCAATAGGGCAGGTCCACGTGCGACGTCGAGAGCTTCAGGGCGAGCCAGGAGCCTCCGACGGCGAGGACCCATGCGACGAACGCGAGCAGCAGGCTCTCGATCAACAGTTGCCGCACGATCCGCCACCGCGTCGCGCCCATCGCCACGCGTATCGCAATCTCCCGCGATCGAGCCGCCGCGCGTGCCAGCAGAAGATTCGCCAGGTTGGCGGACGCGATGAGCAGGACCAATGCGGCGATCAGTAGCTCCAGCAGCGTCAGGGAGTCGGTCAGCAACCCTCCCCCGTTGTACGCCTCGTAGAACGAGTTCACCAGAGGCCGGACATCCTTGTTCGTCTCCGGATGCGTGACGGCGAGGTTCGCTGCGATGGGCGAGAGCTCGGCTCGAACGCGGTCGAGGCCGAGGCTGTCGGGAAGGCGGCCGATCATGAGCAGCCCACGCGTGTCACGACGTTGTCGCGTCGAGCCCGGCATTTGTGACAGCGGCAACCAGACATCGGTCGTGTCGACGAAATGAAAGCCGTCTGACATCACACCGATGATCGTCGCGGGAGTCGTGCCGTTCACCGACACCTTGCGGCCCAGCACGTCGCGGCTGGCACCGTACCGGCTTTTCCAGACGTTGCTGGCGACAAGGGCCACCGCTTCGGCGCCAGGACGATCGTCAGCCGCCGAAAAGTCGCGGCCGATGACGGGCGCGACGCGGAGCACGGTGAACGTGTCGGCAGACACATACAGGCCGTCGAACTGTTCCGGAACGGCACCGTCCCGTCCCAGGCTGATCGTGCCTATCGCAAACGCGGCGGCCCTCCCCTCGAACACCCGTGAGTCCCGGCGAAAGTCCTCGAAGTCCGGGTAGGACACGCCCCCCTCTCGACCCCGCCCGTCCAGCGTCCTCACAATCGCGACGCGCTCGGGCCGCTCGAACGGCAGGTCACGCATGAGCCTGGCGTACGTCATGATGAACGTCGTGTTCGCCACGCCCATGGCGAGAGCGAGCGTGAGGACAGCGCCACCGGCGAACCACCGATCCTTGGCCAGGGTTCGCCACGCGAATCGCAGGTCTGCGCCGAGATCGGCCAGCGCGCGTGGGCGACGGACGTCGCGGCACGCCTCCTTGACCTGGTCCAGGCCGCCAGACGTCAACCGCATCCGGCGGCGTACTCGGCTTCGGAGTGTCCGCCGCGGACACCTTCCGCGATCTCGCGCTCGATATGGTCGCGTAACTCGGCATCAAGCTCGCGCTCGAGCGCGCGTCGCCGGAGTACGCGGCGGAGCAGCATCCCCAGGGTCATCGCGATCCGGCGGCGGGCTTGAGGATGAGGCCGATGGCCTCGGTCAATCGAAGCCAGCTGGCCGCCTCTTCTTTCAGCTGCCGTCGACCCTTGGGCGTCAGGCGATAGAACTTCGCCTCGCGGCCGGTGTCCGACATCTTCCAGTCCGCTGTCAGCAGCCCGCGGTCTTCGAGCCGATGCAGCGCGGGATACAGCGAGCCCTGCGGCACCTGCACGACGTCGCGCGAAATCAGCTGGAGTCGTTGCGCGATGGCGTAGCCGTGAATGGCCCCCGCCGCGGCGACGTGAAGGATGAGCAGGTCGAGCGTGCCCTGCGGGAGATCTGATCGGGGCGGCACTTGCACCTCGTTCTTCTACATGTACACCACTATGTGTAGAAGTGCAAGGCGTGTTACCGCTCTGCTCGGCGAATGGAGCTCTGCGGTAGTTCGTGCGGCGCGGTGATAGCATCACTTTCAGGGTGTGAACATTTGCGGGCGACGATGTTTCGTTGGATTCGTTACGGAGGGCGGCATTTGATTCGACGATGGCACGGTCGCAGGCTGCTCGTGACCGCGGTCGTGCTTGCGGCGATTTCGATCGCCTTCGCCGCACGAATCCGCGCGACGGCCGTGGCTCCCGGCAATTGGGGACTGGATCGGATTGACCAACGCGCCGGGACCGACAACACCTTCACATTCGGCGCAACGGGCAAGGGCGTCAATCTCTACGTGATCGACACCGGCGTGCTCGGCGCACACGTCGATTTCCAGGATCGACGGGATCCACAGCACCGCAGCCGCGTCACGTATATCGGCCACTTCTGCGCCGCCGGCGGCGTACCGCAACCCAACTCCCCCGAGATGTACGCCGGCAACGATGGCTACGACGGCCACGGCACACACAACGCGAGCTTCGCCGCGGGCAACACGTATGGCGTCGCGAAGGACGCACGAATCTTCTCGCTGCGGGCCCAGAGCCATGACGTCAATGAAGGACCGAACTGCGGCGAAACCCGGAGCGATGCCGCCGCTGTGTCCGCGGCCGTCAAATGGATCACCGCGCACGGGCAACGTCCGGGGGTGGTGAATATCAGCTTTGCCTTTGAGAGAGCCACGGACGACTTGCAGAACGCCATTCACGCATCGGTTCAGGCGGGCTTCATATACGTCCTGTCCGGCAAGACCGGCGGCACGGGCCACTGGGGGAATGTCCTGCCGAACGAAACGATGATCGTTGGCGGAACGAGGTCCGACGATACTCCTATCGGCGAAGGCTACGGTTCGGACCTCGCGCTGTTTGCACCAGCCGAAGGACTGTATGGTGCCGGACGCACGTCGGTGACGGATGTGTCGATTCCCGAAGCCTCCGGCTCTTGTCCCACTTTGTGTGCGGGTGATTCGTTCGCCGCACCGTTCGTGAGCGGCGTCGCCGCGACGTACCTGGAGCTGCATCCACAGGCATCGCCGGCTGCTGTTCGTTCGGCGCTGTTGTCGGCAGCGACGACCGTCAGCACTCTATCCAGACCCCTGTTGTATTCCCGGCTCACTCTCGCGCCGAAGACGCTCAACTAGCGGCTGACCCAACCTGTCACCCCTCCGAGTACTCATGGTTCTTACCGGAGGACACCATGGAAATGTGGGGACTTGGGCTTGGGGCGGCCTTGGCCCTCTGGCGATATTTCTTTGACGTGGACTGGGTGTTGAGGGTGAAGCTGCGGAAGCGTCGGAAGCGGAATAGTCGAGTCTGAGGGTCACGACCCGAACCACGTGCGTGGTCTTGTAGAATCTGCGCATGATGAATCGAGTCCTCTCAACCACTTTGCTGCTCTTCGCAATTGCGGTCCCGGCTGCCGCCCAACAGGGCGCACCGCAGGGACCGCCGACGGTCACAGGCTTCCTGCGCAACCTTTATAACGGCAACAAGAACAGCGTGCTTCGCGTCGCCGAACGCATGCCCGAAGAGTCCTACGGGCTGCGGCCAGGCACGCAGGAGGAGGTGCGCACGTTCGGGCAGCATGTCGCCCACATCGCAACGTATAACTACTTGTGGTGTTCGCAGGCGAAGGGCGAGGCCAATCCGAATGCCGGGCGCGATCTCGAGAAAACGCTGAAGGCGAAAGGCAGAGATCATCAAGGCCGTCACCGACGCGTTTGCCTACTGCGACCCGGTATATGCGGCGCTCACCGATGCGTCGGGAGCCGAGGTCATCACGATCACGCAGGAGAACGGACGCCAGCAGCAACAGACCCGCGCCGGCCTCCTGATGCTGAACGTCGTCCACAGCAACGAGACGTACGGCAGCATGGTGACGACGCTCCGCATCAAGAACATCTCACCACAGGCAAACCGCTAGCCCGTCCAGTTACACGACACATTGGCGCCACCGCCCTCGCACGGTTGAGCTGGGCTCCAGGGGTAGCCGTCATATGCAACTCGGCCATTAAACGCTTCTGCCTGTCTTGCGCTGGATCTGCGCAATATTGCCATTCGAAAAACGTCAGTCGGCCCAGGCGCCACAGTTGAGCTGAGCGTGGCAGGCACTTTGCTGATGAGTGCCTCATGAGAGATTTGACCTTCGCTCAACCGTCAACGTCGGGCCTGCCGAAGCACAGCCGTTTGACGTATGGCATTGCGGCGGTCGTCCACATCCTCTTGTTCGCGCTCCTGATCCAAATCAAGACACAGCCGAGGCGCGTGAGTTCCGCGGGATCGCTGTACGGGAGCATGACGGCGTACGTGGCAGGTCCTGTCGCAGCCGGACACGCCGCGGCACCATCGAAACCCGTCGAGCCGAAGAAGCCCGCGCTCGAGACGAAGACGGCGACAGCAGTCCCGAAAGACGATCAGGCCGGTGCGGGAACGTCCGCGGCATCGGCAGCCGTCGCCGGCGGCCAGGCAGGTACAGGCACAGGTACAGAACCGGTGAGGCTGGGAACGGGCGGCAACCTCACATTGGTCAAACGGGTGACTCCGATCTATCCCACGCTGATGCAGTCGGCGCGCATGACCGGACAGGTCGTCCTCGACGCGGTCATCCATCCGGACGGCACGATCGGTGACGTCAAGGTCTTGCGGTCGACCAATGAGGCGTTCGCGCAGTCGGCAATCGCGGCCGTGAAGCAGTGGCGGTACACGGCGCCTGGCTTCGAAGGGATCCTGACCGTCAGCGTCAACTTCACGCTGGCCTGACGGCCGTTCAACCGCCGTTACTCCGAGACGACGTCTGGTCCGGTGCACGTGCCGTGGCTCGCCGGATAAGGCACAGCTCATGAGCTTGGATTCGGGCTGTGACCTTACACTAGTATCGGCGTGCGCCCGCGCACGCCACATTGACTGCGCGCGACGAGACATCGATGCCGACTTCGAGATCCGCCGGTCCTCTCTGGTATAAGGACGCGGTCTTCTATCAGCTCCACGTCAAGTCCTTCGCCGACAGCAATGGGGACGGCATCGGCGATTTTCCCGGGCTGACCTCGAAGCTCGATCACCTGGCATCGCTCGGCGTGGACTGCCTCTGGCTCCAGCCGATGTACCCCTCGCCGTTCAAGGACGACGGGTATGACATCTCGGACTACACGAGCATCCATCCAAGCTACGGCACGCTGCAGGATTTCGAGCGCTTCCTGACGCAGGCGCACGCCCTCGGGCTGCGCGTCATCATCGAGCTCGTGCTGAACCACACGTCGGATCAGCACGCGTGGTTTCAGGAAGCGCGCAGCTCCGCGGACAGCCCGCGCCGCGATTGGTACGTCTGGAGCGACACCGACGAACGATATCGCGGCGTCCGCATCATCTTCATCGATACCGAGCTCTCGAACTGGGCCTGGGATCCGGTCTCGAAGGCATACTACTGGCACCGGTTCTTCAGCCATCAGCCGGATCTCAACTACGACAATCCTGCGGTTCGAGAGGAAATCTGGAAGGTGATGAGGTTCTGGCTGGACCTCGGCGTCGACGGGTTTCGAGTCGACGCCGTCCCCTACCTCGTCGAGCGCGAGGGCACGTCGTGCGAGAACCTGCCGGAAACGCACGCCGTGCTCAAGGAACTGCGCGCCCGCGTCGACGCGCACTTCACCGACAAGGTGCTGCTGGCCGAGGCCAACATGGGCCCGGAAGACGTCCGCCCCTACTTCGGCGACGGCGACGAGTTTCACATGTCGTTCCACTTCCCGATCATGCCCAGGATGTTCATGGCGCTGCGGCTCGAAGATCGCAAGCCGCTCATCGACATCATCGAGCGCACGCCCAGCATCCCCGACTCGTGCCAGTGGGGCATCTTCCTGCGCAACCACGACGAGCTGACGCTCGAGATGGTGACGGAGGTCGAGCGGCAGTACATGTGGGATGAGTACGCCCAGGATCCGCGAGCCCGCATCAACCTGGGCATCAGACGCCGGCTCGCACCGCTCATGGAAGGCGATCGCCGGCGCATCGAGCTGATGAGCGGCCTTCTCATGTCGCTGCCGGGCAGCCCGATCCTGTACTACGGCGACGAAATCGGCATGGGCGACAACGTCTATCTCGGCGATCGGAACAGCGTGCGTACGCCGATGCAGTGGAACGGCGGCTTCAACGCCGGCTTTTCATCCGCGGACCCCGAACGCCTGTGGCTGCCGCTCATCTCGAACGCGCTGTACGGCTATCAGGCGGTCAACGTGGACTCCCAGCAGCGGAACCCGACCTCCCTCTTCAACTGGACGCGGCGGCTCATCGAGGTGCGGCGGTCGACGCGCGTGTTCGGCCGAGGGTCGATCGAGTTCCTGAAGCCAGACAATCACCGGGTGCTGGCGTTCACGCGGACGATCGGGCGGGAAAGCGTGCTGGCCGTCAACAACCTCGCGGGAACCGCGCAGGCGGTGGAGCTCGACCTGTCCCAGTACGCGGGCGCCATCCCGGTCGAGATGTTCGGCGCCAGCGTCTTCCCGCGAATCAACCACGAACCCTACGTGATGATGATGGGGCCGTACAACTTTTACTGGTTCCGGCTGCGTTGGCTGTAGAAACGACAGGCAGGATGGCGACGACCGACAACCGCCCGATCGCGGCCGAGACCACGGTGGAGAACGGCAGTGCGCTCTCCGATGCCCTGCTCCGTCAGCTGATCGCCGTCGGCCAGGTGGACATCCTGGTCGGCCTGCCGACGTTGAACAATGCCGCGACCATCCTCGACGTCGTCCGCGCGATTCACGTGTGCTTCACGCGCGACTTTCCCCGCCTGCGCACGGTGATGATCAATTCCGACGGCGGCTCCACGGACGGCACGCCGGAAATGATTCGTACGGCGTCCTTCACCGGGGAGGATGTGGTCCAGACGTCGCACTCCCTGCGCACGCACCATCGCGTCGTGGTGCCGTATCACGGCCTGCCGGGCAAGCACGCGGCGCTGCGTACCGTCTTTGCGGCGGGAGAGCTGGCGCAGGCGAAGGTGGTCGTCGTGATCGATCCCAATGGTCCCGCGACCACCGCCGAGCGGGTGACCGAACTGATCGGCCCGATCAGCCGCTCCGACGCGGATTTCCTGGCGCCGCGCTACCGGCGCCATCCTCGCGACGGCGTCCTCATCACGCAGCTCGTGCGCCCGCTCGTTCGTGCGCTGTACGGTGTCGCGCTCGACGAGCCGCTTGGCGCCGAGTTCGCGTGCTCGGGCCGTTTCGCGTCGCACTGCCTCGAGCAGGACATCTGGAGCCACGACGCGGTGCGGTTCGCCATCGATCTGTGGCTGCGCACCGAGGCCATCGCCGGGCGATTCACCGTCGGCCAGATTTGGCGTCCGGCCACGACGGCCGCGGGCGCGCGGACAACGCTTCGAGAGGCGGTGCACCAGGTCGGCCTGTCGGTCGGCGAGAGCCTGCGCGCGCACGAGTCGTTCTGGATGAAGGCCGACGGCATCACGACGCTGCACACGTGGGGCACCGACCCGATGGTGGCCCCCGACGTCGTCGCATGGGACCACCAGGCCCTCGCCGAGCAGGCGCGTCACGACATCAGCCAGATCGAGGCGCTGCTCCTGGAAGTGCTCGAGCCTGGCGTGGTCGCCCAGGTCCTGGACAACAAGGCCGGCGCCGGCGTGCCGCTCCAGGACGAGCTGTGGGTGAGGATTGTGTATGCGTTCGCCGCCGGGGCGCGGCAGAGGCGCATCGGCGTCGAGCAGCTCGCCGACATGTTCACGCCGCTCTACATGTGGCGCGCGGCGGCGTTCGCGTCGCACGCCGCGCTCGAATCTCCCGTCGTGGTGCAGGCAAGGCTCGACTCTCTGTGTGAGACGTTTGAACGGCTCAAACCAGTGCTCGTCGCCAGCTGGTCGGCCAAAGCGTGAGGTCACGATGATTCAAGACATCGCCGATGCGCTGGTCCAGTCGTGGCGCAACTTTGCAAGCGCGTTCGTCCTGTTCGTGCCGCGACTGGTCGCTGCCACCATCATCTTCGCGTTAGGACTGGTCGTCTCGCTCATTGTCCGCCGGGTCGTCCAGCGGCTGCTCGTGTCGCTGCGCTTCGACCGCCTGTTGCTGCGGACCGGCGCCAGCGAGATGCTCCGCAAAGCCGAGATGCCGACCGCCGACGTGCTCGTCGGGAAGATGGTCTTCTGGATCGTCTGGATTGGCTTCATCGTGTCGGCGGTGGACACGCTGCAGCTCAGGCCGTTTCAGGGACTCGTCGACGAGTTCTTCCGGTTCGTTCCCCGCTTCCTGGTCGCGCTCCTGGTGCTGTCGCTGGCCTTCCTGGTGGCCAACTTCCTCTGGCGCGCGACGCTGCTGTCGTCGGTCAACGCCGGCCTGCCCGGCGCGCGGCTGCTGAGCGGCGCCCTGCGGGCCCTGGTGATTGCGATCGGCGCCGTGATGGCCCTCGAACAACTGGGCCTGGGGACGACTGTCGTGCTGACCGCGTTCGCAATCACGTTCGGCGCGGTGATGCTGGGCCTGGCCATTGCATTCGGGCTGGGCGGGCGAGAGGCCGCGAAACAACTGCTCGAGCGCCAGGTTCAGGCAAAGAAGGAACGCGACACCGACGCCGCGCCTCACCTGTAGGAGAGATGCCGTTCAGTCGCGCGTGCGGCGTCCTCCTCCACCCGACATCGCTGCCGGGTGCATTCGGCATCGGGGATCTCGGCCCAGGCGCCTTCGAATTCATCGAGTTTCTCGCGTCTGCCGGCCAGCGGGTGTGGCAGGTGTTGCCGCTCGGGCCGACAGGCTACGGCGACTCGCCATACCAGTGCTTTTCAGCCTTCGCGGGCAATCCGATGCTCATCAGCCTCGAACGGCTGATCGAGGATGGCTTGCTCACGGAGACCGAGGCGCGCAGCCAGCCCTTCCCGCCGGGCGACGTCGACTTCCCCGGCGTCATCGCCCATCGCCGGGCGCTCTGGCCGCGAGCGCTCGATCGCTTCGATGCCGCCGGCGGCGGCGCGATGGCAGGATCGGTTCGATCGTTTCTGCCGCGCGGAGGCGGACTGGCTGGACGACTTCGCGCTGTTCATGGCCGTCAAGGATGCCCACGGTCAGGCTGCGTGGACGACGTGGGAGCCCGATATCGCCGGGCGCGATCCATCGGCGGTCGCGCATTGGTCGGCGCGCTGCGCCCGGGAGATACGGCTGCATAAGCTGACACAGTTTCTGTTCTTCGAGCAGTGGCAGCGCGTGCATGACGCCTGCCGGGCGCGATCGATTCAGATCATGGGCGACCTGCCGATTTTCGTGGCGCACGACAGCGCCGACGTCTGGGCGCAACCGGAGTTGTTTCGCCTCGACGCCCGGGGCCGGCCGACCGTGCTCTCCGGCGTGCCGCCCGACTATTTCAGCGCGACCGGGCAGTTGTGGGGGAATCCCCACTACCGGTGGGATGTCTTCGAACGGACCGGATACCGCTGGTGGATCGAACGGTTCCGTGCGCTGCTGGCGCTCGTCGATCGAGTCCGTATCGATCACTTCCGGGGATTCGAGGCGTCGTGGGAAGTGCCGGCTGACGCGTCCACGGCCGTGCGCGGTGAATGGGTGAAAGGCCCGGGCAGGTCGCTGTTCGAGGCCGTCCAGGCCGCATTGAACGCGGAGCGTCTGCCCGTGGTGGCCGAGAACCTCGGCGTCATCACGGCGGAAGTCGAAGCGCTGCGAGAGGCGTTGGGATTCCCGGGAATGGCCATCCTCCAGTTTGCGTTTGGCAACGACGCTCACGCGGACGATTTCAAGCCGCACAACTACCCGCGAAACCTCGTCGTCTACACAGGAACCCACGACAACGACACTACGGTCGGATGGTGGACCGGCGCTGCCGGTCACAGCACGCGAGCGGATGCCGAAATCGAGAGCGAGCGCGCGCTCGCGCGCCGCTATCTGGGGTTTGACGGGCGGGACGTACATTGGGAGTTCGTGCGCGCGGCGCTGGGATCGGTCGCGGATACGGCGATCGTTCCGGCGCAGGACCTTCTGGGCCTGGGCAGCCACGCGCGCATGAACCGGCCCGGCACCATCAGCGGCAACTGGCGATGGCGGTTGGTGCCTGGTCAGCTGTCAATCGAATTGGCGCGCAAGCTCGCCGCGATGGCGGAAACGTACGGCCGCGCCTGACGAGCCTTGCGCCTGCCTAGTTCGGCCCCCGAGCGACGGTCTTGCCGTACACCTCGATCGAGCCAACGTGCACCCATCCGCCGGTGCCGTGGCCGCTGCCGGGAATCAGGTCGGCGAAGCCCACTTCGTCGACCTTGCTCAGGTCCGGCGCGACCCAGATCTGATTGAACGGGCCCGGGCTTCCGAGCGTGACCACGCGCATCGGATCCAGCTTCACCCAGCGAACGGTCGCGACCGGGAATTCGCTGACCGCCATCATCGCGACATTCTCTGAACTGACGTCGCCGACGAACATGCTGCCGTCGGCGAGCTTGAGGACCGGCCGTACGACGTGGAAGCCGGACGTCTTCGTGGCCCAGCGGATCTTGGCGCCGCCGCCGAGATCGAGCACGTTGGTCTTGTCGCGGAACGTGAGCGCGAAAGGCCCGGACGTCATGCCCGTCCATGCGCTGAACGGAATGAACTGCGCCGGGTTTCCCGCGTTCGTCAACACGTCCTTGCCGGCGCCATACTGCTTGAGCTCGAGATTTGGATCGACGACGTTCGCCTGAACAAAGGGCAGTTGTTCGGTCTTGCCCGCCACGGCCGGTTTGAACTCGGCTTTCATGACGAGAACGGCCGGCGTCGGGCGCGGGGCGTTCGCGCCGGCCCGGCCGGCCCCGGGCTCCTGCGCCAGCAGGAGGGTGCTGGCACCGATCCCCAGAATCGCGGCCAATCCCACTGCTGAACCAACCGAGAAGCGACGAACCATACGGCCTCCTGCCTGGGCTCTCGCAGCCCAAAGACGCGTCTAACGGAACGGGCTGAGTCTAGCTCACAAGCCCCGCCTTCCTTTGATCGCAGGTAGATCGCGAACCCGAACAGAAAACGACGAGGCGTCTACTTCGAGCGGCGGAAGGTGAACTCGATGGCCCCCTCGTTCCAGCTCCGTCCATCGTCGTTGGACGAGTCCAGCCGATAGACCCAGTTGTCGGCGTCCGGCACGACATAGTGCTCGCGGACGATGATGCCTGGTGATTCCGAGGTGATCGTGACGGTGCTGCCGCTCACGGCGACCGATCCGGTGCCGTGATGCACCTGCCGCCTCAGGAACGACTCGGAGACGTTCAGAAATTCGATGACCCACGTCTTCCGGATCTGGTCGTACTGCCGGAAGGTGATCCCCAGAGAGGGAGTGCCGTCGGGATAGGGTGCCCGACACTCGTCGGCGATCGCCGTCCCGTCCAGGACGTAACGGCCGACCCAGGCAACCGGGTACTCGGCCACCTTCCCATCCGGAAGCCTGGTCCTGCCCCTGCCGTCCCATTTGCCGATGAGGAACGCGAAGACGTCGAGCTCGCGCGGGGCGCGCGGGCTCCTCTCGCCATAGATGGTCTTCGACGGATCGGTCACGGTCGAGCCGTTCTGAACCTTTCCATGCTCCCGCGTCACGTGTGAAACGGCTTCGCGAAACCTAGCGAGGGAAATGCACGATCCCGTGCTCCCCTCGCTCGGCCGTCCATGGGATCTCCTGGTCCCGCTTTCTGACGATCTCGTGTGCGTCGTTGAAATCGACGAAGTGGGCCCTGAGCGTCCCCGTCATCGTGCCGTCCGCCTTGAGCGTGCCGGTCGAGTCGATGCGGATGCTGAAGTTCTCGCCGGCCGAGTCGCCGCCAAACGTCAGCGTGTCGCCGGTGAACGCACCGGCGAGCTTGATCGGATCGCCGTGCGGCCAGTCGAGCGTGCCGGTGACGGCATGCTTCTTCTGTGCGAGCTCGAGCTTCAGCCCGAAATGCTCGACCGTGAGCGTCCATGTCCCCGTGACCGATTGTTCTTTCGCGTCAACGGAACCGGCGCCGAGCGCGGCGGCAACGGCGATCACGGCTGCGGCGACTATTGCGCTCTTCATACCGAGACGTTCAGAAGTCGAACTGCACGTTGAACCGCATGAACCGCGGCAGCAGCACGGCCGTCGGCGTCATCCATTTCGCACCGTTCGTCGCAGGATCGTAAACCGTCTCGTACGTCGTCGGCGTGTTGGAATTGAACAGGTTGTACACGTCCAGGCCGACGTTCGTTCTCGTCTTGCCAAACCGCAAGACCTTCGCGAAGCGCATGTCCACCGCGTTGATGCGGTCGCCGTACACCGCACCCGGCAACAGGAGGTCCACGTCCTGGGTGGCCAACCCGGGCGCCAGCGTCCGGCCTGTGGCGGCCTTGAACTGAGCGGCCGTCATGCGATAGATCGCGGACCGGGACGCGCCGTTCGTGCCCACGGCCGTGCCCGGCTGCGCATTCGCTTGCGAACGGAAGATGCCGCTGACGAGGACGTCCACCTTGGGAACGGTGTAGGAGGCGAGCCCTCGGACGCTGGTCTGCCAGGGCTCCGCGGCGTTGCAGCTGGTCTGACCATCAACGATGCCCGCGGCGGTGATCGGGACGGCGGCGGTCCCGAGTGTCGGGGCACTCGGCCGCCCGAACCGCGCGGTCATCTCGTCGCATGTGTTGCTCACGCCGTGGCCCGTGCTGGTGCCGCCCTGAAGACTCAGGCCGTTGTGCATGCGCGCGTTGAACGACACGTCAACGCCGTGCCAGTAGTGCGTCTCGCCGCCATAGTCGTCGGCAGTCGTGTAGTACGAATCCGTCGCACCCAGGGCGCTCCGCGTGTTGCGCGTGAGGAACGTGACAGGGTACCCGCCTCCGTTGGGCAGGAGCGGATTCGAAGGCGCGATCAGGGTGACCTCGTCGTAGTCGGCGGCCGTGAGCGCGCGGTTGTGGGTGAGGAAGAAGTTGCTCCACACACGCCGGTTGTAGCTGACCTCAACGGCGACCCGCGGCGCGATTTCCTGCTGCACGCTGACGCCGTATTGCCAATCCCGATTACGCGTGCCCCACCCTTCGAGGACCGCGGGATTGACGGTGGTGGTCTGCGTAAAGGAGCCCCAGTTGTTGGATGACCACGCTCCGCACTCGCCGTTGGCCGCCGAATTCAGGAAGTTGCATTCGGCGACGCGGTTCCCGTTGGGATCGGACCATTGGCGATTGATGGACGTCACGAGCGTCTGGCCCGGGTTGGCGATGGTGTAGGCGTCCCCCGTGTACGCGCCCTGGAGGTACTGCCCGACA
Source organism: uncultured Acidobacteriota bacterium (assembly GCA_963729215.1). Classification (GTDB taxonomy): domain Bacteria; phylum Acidobacteriota; class Vicinamibacteria; order Vicinamibacterales; family CAVVIG01; genus CAVQJU01. Next base: position 101,790 of record CAVSND010000024.1, read on the forward strand.
TTCACCTTGAGCGCCGTCTTCCCGTTTCCAAAGACGTCGTAGGCTGCACCCATCCGGGGTGAGATGTCGTGGTAGCCCTTGACGCCTTCGGTGCGTGGAAGCAGGACCGGGCCACCGAACTCGTTGTCGGCGATGATGCCGTTCTCTCCGGCCGGCGCCCAACTGGACGCGCTCTCGTACCGCAACGCCCCCTGGAGCGTGAGCCGTTTACGCGTCCACTGGTCCTGGACGTAGAAGCCGTTGTAGAGAAGGCTGTTGCTGGTCTCGTTCGTTCCGACGCGCTGCGACAGCTGATTCGGCGCAGCGTTGTTGAACCGGTAGCTGATCTGCCGTCCGACGTAAGTAATATTCCTGTTCGACATGTACCCGGCCTGATAGCCCCACTTCATGTTGTTGCTGCCGGTGATGTAAGACATCGCCGCTTTCCAGGTGGCGTGCTTCTGGTTGCTCGACGGCGCCGGATTGAACCCGCGATAGATGAAATTCGCGAAAGGCACTCCCGCGCCGGTGGACTGCTCCGTCACCGGAATGAAGTCCGTCAGCACGCCGTAGGGCCGGGGATCGCCGTTGTCGGTATAGAAGGCCGAATAACCGCTCTCGAAGAGGATGCGATTCGAGAACGGTGACGTCCACGTCGTCTGCATGATCTTCGCAGGCGCATCCCAGATGGTTCCCGACTCGGGGGACACCGTCGCCGTGCCAGGAGTCACTCCGGGGCCCGACGCGACCCAGCCGTCGCCGGGACCTCGGCACTGATCGCCGCCTTCCTTGTAAGCGCCTCCGCTGCAGTTCTTCGTATAGTCGATGTAGAACCCCAACTTGTTCTTCTGCGTCGCCTGCCAGGTCAGGCGCACGGCGTTCAGGGTCTTGGACGTGGAGTTACGCACACTCAGGGCATTGCTGCGGGCCCACGTCCACGCGTTCGGGTTTCCTGCGTTCAGGTTGTCGTACAGGTTCTGCTGTTCCTGATAGGTGCCGATCGCGCGCGTGTTGGCGTAGAACCACACGCGGTCGCGCAGAATGGGTCCGCCCACGGCGAGGTTCGCGTCGTAGCTCTTGATGAGCGCCGGCTGCTCGCCGAATCCCAGCGAGCGGAGGTGGTCGTCGATGTTGCTCGACTGCCCCCACTTGCCTGCATAGCTGGTAAAGCCAGTCCCGCTGAACGCATTGCCGCCGGTCTTCGGGATGATGTTGAAGGCCGGGCCGCCGCGGTCGGCCTCGCCGAGGCCGCCGGAGATGGCCACCTGCACTTCCGACGCGTTCGACATGTCGTACAAGTAGCCGGACACGCCGCCGCCATTCCCGGGCGCGCCCACGTTCAGCCCGTCGAGCTGGATGAGGCCTTCGGTATTCCGCCCGCCGCGCGCCGAGAAGAAGTTGTTAATCGTGGCGGCGCCGCCTCCGAAACCGGTGGCCTGGATCGCTGGAAGCGCCGCGATGTAGTTGCCGTAGCTTCGCGACGCCGGAAGCGCGCGAACCACGTCTCCGTCGATGACCGTCTGCTGGCGCGCCGTCTGGATGTCCACCACCGGCGACTCGCCGGTCACGGTGACGGACTCCGCGACGCTCCCCACGCGCATCTCCGCGCCAATGTTCACGACGCCGGCGCCCGCCAACTCGACGCCTTCGCGCACGACGGTGGCGAAGCTGGGAAGCGTGAAGCTGACTTTGTAAGTGCCGGGCGGCAGATCGGGAATGCGGTACTGCCCTGTTTCGTCGGTGACGCCCGTGCGCACCTTGGTGATGAGCGCCGGGCTCGATACTTCAATCGTCACGCCCGGGAGCACGGCGCCGGATGTGTCGCGCACGGTTCCGGCAAGGCTTTGCGCGGACGCCACGCTCGTTCCTGCACCGAGGGCGGCCATCGCCAACAACGATCGGATCAACACTCGCTTCATAGTGGAGAACCTCCATACCGCTCGCGTCGCGAGTCCCGGCTATCTGCCACTGACACGAAGAAGCGTGGACTATGAGCTTAGGGATTATTTATGTCAAGAGTGATGGCGTGTGCGAGCCGGCGCACCCAGTCCATGTGTGCGCGTGTGCGGGCCTCGAAGGTTCGAATCCCGTACAATCCGCAAATGCGGCCGGCTCATGCGGCATAGCCATTATTGATGGTCGCATCAAGGTCAGGGATACGACGGTATGACCATCATTACTAACGGCACTATCCTCACGCCGTCGGGTCCGCTCAAGGGCGAACTTCGTACCGATGACGATGGGCGTATCGGAGGCATCAGCAGCCAGCAACTCGGCGTGCCTGGCGCTGAGGTGATCGATGCCTCCGGGATGATTGTCATGCCCGGGTTCATCGACACCCACCGGCATACGTGGCAAACCGCGGTCAAAGGCGTGCTGCCCAGTTGCACGCTGGATGAATATTTCGCGGGTGTCCTCGCCACGCTCAACCCGCTCTATCGTCCTCAGGATGTCTACATCTCCAACTACATGGGAGCGTTGGAGGCCCTCAGCGCGGGCATCACCACCATGCTCGACTGGTCCCATATTTCCCGCACGCCCGAACACGCCGACGCCGCCATCAAGGGATTGCGGGACTCCGGCATCAGGGCGGTGTACTCCCATGGCGCCCCGGGCTCGCCTGATTATTGGGGCGGCAGCTCGAAAGGCCACCCACAGGACATCCGCAGGATTCGCAAGGAGGTGCTCTCCGACGACACAGCGTTGGTCACCCTGGGGATGTCGGCAAGAGCGCCGGGGGCGGTCACTGATGACGTCATCAAGGCCGACTGGGCCCTCGCGAGGGAACTGGGGCTTCGCATCAGTGTGCACGCCGGCTATCGTCGCCACCGCCACCATCACCAGCACATCGCCGACCTCGCAAGACTGGGAGCGTTGGGTCCCGACACGACTTGTATCCATTGCACCGATTCCTCTGATGCGGAGTTGGACCTGTTGGCGGCATCGGGGACCTTCACCTCGGTGGCTCCATATGTCGAGATGCTGATGGGCCACGGGATGCCCCCAACGGGCAAATTGCTCAAACGTGGCATCCGGCCCTCATTGAGCATCGACGTCGCCTCCAGCGTGCCGGGGGACATGTTCACCCAGATGCGAACCGCCCTGGTCGCCGAACGCATTCTCGCGATGACGGCGACCCCCGATGAGAGATTTGCTCCAACCCTCACCCACAAAGACGTATTGGAGTTCGCCACACTTCAAGGGGCACGGGCGTTGGGGATGGCACACACGATTGGCAGTCTGGAAGTGGGCAAGCGAGCCGATGTGGTGCTGCTCGACACGCGGAAGGTCAACACACAACCGGTGGTCGACCCGGAAGGCACGGTGGTGGTCTACGCCGACACCTCCAACATCGACACCGTGATGGTGGGCGGTGTGATTCGCAAACGCCATGGGCAACTTGTCGCCAATCGTTTGTCCGATGACTTCAAGCTCCTCGACGCCAGCCGGGACTACCTGCTCAACGCAGCGGGCATGAAAGCATTCAATGTATGAGGTGGTTCACTAACGTTCCGCCGGAGGTGTCCGGCCGTCGACGAACCGGCGGAACCATAACTCGAGCATCACGAGGCTCCAGAGCCTGTGGCGATGATCCGCAGTGCCGTCGCGTTGCTGGTGCCAGAGGCGAGCGACGACGTGGCCGTTGAATATGCAGCGATCGCGCAACCGCCCGTCGACATCGCATGGGCGCTTCGACCTACCCCTGCTTCGGCTCGTCGTCATCGGCCGTTGGAGGCAGGGTCTTACTGACCTGACGTTCCGTCGCCCCCAGGTGCCCCTCTTCCGCCGATGCGCCAGGACGCTTCTCGAAGGAACGGGTATCACTGGAGGCCGTGCCCTTCCGCCTCGGGCGCGGTGCCGAGACTTGAGCATTCTTTCTCGTCGTCGCCATATAGACCTCGAAAAGAGGGACTGCAAAGAGTGCGCCCGCATGGCGTCCGCAAGGCCGAGGCTCACGCTGTTGGGTTGTGAAATGTTCCATGCAGCCAGCCCAGGTGACAAGGGTGCATCGTCACCGGTGCCGGTTGGACTGAGGGCTATGGATGCAGTGACTATCCGTCTAACCAGACCGCGTACAACATGACTGCCGCAGTCACACCGATGGCGATCTCGACGACGACCACGATGATCGCCAACCAATCCCGCCGCATGGCGGGATATAACGCAATTTGGAGACCACGCGTCTGTCGGATTCGCACAGAGCGTGACGATGTGGCGCAGGGTCGGATCACGGCACTAAGCACCCGCGGAGAGCTGACGTGCGATCTACTGATGAGGTATCTATTACTTCCGCTGCCCACGCCGTGCGTGGATGACCGCCCTCCCGAAGCCGCGTCACCCACTCTAGTGTTCGGCGGCCTCATCCCGGCGAGGCGGCGACAGGAGTCGGCGCCGCCGCGGCGACGATGTCGTGGACGAACCTGAGTTTGTCGAGAACGGGTGTCGAGAGCACGAAGGGATACGCGTCGGGCAAGCCAAGACCGCGATTCAGATTGTTGAGCACATACGTCACGGGGAACCAGCTGTCGATGAGACGATCGAACGAACCGCCCGGCGAGCCCACGCGATTCGGCACGACCGTGAGGCGTGGCTCGTGCGCTCGATGGGGACGGACGGATATCCCGCACGCCGCCGCCGTCTCCAGCGTGTCCGTCATGTGGAGGTAATGCGCCCACGTTTCCGCCCAGTCTTCCCAGGGATGGGATGCGGCGTACGCGCTCACGAATTGCTGCTGCCAGTCGGCGGAGGGTCCGTTGGCGTAATGGTGTTGAAGCGCCCGGGCGTAGTCCGCTCGCTCGTCTCCGAAGCGTGCGCGAAATTCCGCCAGCGACTGATGCCCGCCAATCAGTCGATCCCAGTAGTAGTGACCGATTTCATGGCGGAAATGTCCGAGCAGCGTTCGGTAGGGTTCGTGCAGCTGTGCTCTGCGGCGCTCCCGCTCCGGGTCGTCAGCCTCGGCAACGTTAATCGTGATGACGCCGTCCGCGTGTCCCGTCAGGATCGGTGTCGCGTCTACGTCTGCCAGGAAATCGAAGGCGAGGCCCGACGCCGGTTCGTCCTGCTTCGCCGCGAACGGCAGCGCCAACCTCAGTAGTGAGTAGACCAGGCGGCGCTTTGCCGATTCCAGGCGAAACCACCCATCGCGATGAGACGGCGTGGATACGTCAGGAATGACACGCGTCAGCCGACACGAGACGCACAGCGAATCGAGATCCGCGTCCATCACGGCCCAGTTGCACACGTGCTGATCGGTGTAATTGGCGCAGAGACGGTATTCGCACCCCGCGGAGTCCGCGAGCGGCGAGCGCCAGCGGCCGCCGCTCGTGGATTCGAGGGATCGCATGTCCGCGGCACCCGGAAGGAATGCGAGCAGATGCCCACAGTGGAGGCATTCGGTGTTTTCAAAAAACACCGGCTGATCGCAGTGATCGCAGTGAAAGACGTTCATGCGCCGACGCCGGCGGTGTCGATCTACAGGCGTCCCGTCATGACCAGGAGGAGCAGCACGATGACCAGGAGGCCAAGCGTGCCGCTCGGCGCATAACCCCACCCGCGACTGTGCGGCCACGCAGGGATGGCACCGAGCAGCATCAATACGAGAACGACCAGCAGGATGGTGATCACGTTCCTTCTCCTTCGCGTTGCCGTGTTTCCGCGAGCCGAGTCAGACGCGGCTCTGGGCCGGATGATGTGGCAAGGAGCCGGCCAACACGGCCGTGAGGCGCATGTCCCGGCAAAAGGCGCCAGCAAGGGGCCGTCAGCCTGCGGTTCTGACGCGGCTCGCTACATGCCTTGCAGCGTTTCCTGACGAACGGTCCGAAACGACGCCGAAGAAGGGTCGCTTCGCCCGGCGCAAATCACAGGGGTGAGCTGTGGCATCAATGTTGATATTCATCAGCTGAGGAGATTAGAGGAGACATATGACATTGCGCACAGTGACACAACTGGCATGCGCCACCACCCTGGCGCTGGGGCTTCTCAGCGGTGCGGCCAGAGCCGCTGACACACCCGATGCGTGGGTCACGATGAAGACCAAGCTGTCGTTGATGACGACCGACGGGGTCAGCACCACCGATCTCAACGTCGACACCGTGAAGGGCATCGTGACCCTGCACGGGAAGGTCGGGACCGAAGCCGAAAAAGCCAGGGCCGGCGACGTCGCCCGGCGAGTGGACGGTGTCAAAGAGGTGAAGAACCTCCTGCAGATCGTTCCGGAGAGTCAGCGCAAGGTCGTCGAGCGATCGGACGAGGAAATCAAAACCAGCGTGGAGGCCGCCTTCCGCGCCAACCGGCGCGTGAACGACAGCGGAGTCAAGGTGTCGTCCGTCAACAAGGGTGTCGTGCTGTTGTCCGGCAAGACGAAGTCTCTCGAGGCTCATCTGGAATCGGTCGAAGTCGCGAACGCGGTTCGCGGCGTCCGGCGAGTCTCGACCGAGGTCGAAGTACAAGCCGCGTCCTGATCCTGACTGCGGCTGGCCGTCCTCGACTCCCGGCGGACCGCCAGCCGCAACCAACGACGGTCTGCGAATGGAGCAACGCTCACTCGAGAATCGCGCGGGTCACTTTGCCATGGCCGGCTCGCCCCTTTCGTGTCCAGGCTGTGGCGTAATTGTCGGTCCATCGGCCAAGCAGGAAGCGCTCGTCGGCTACCACCATTGCCGAGGGTGCGGCTACGTCTGGCGCGAGCAGTCTGCCAAACCACCTCAAGAAGGAACAGCAGCCCCGGACTAGCTGACGCGCATTGCCATCAGCAGGACAGGCCAACGCTATTGCCCTCTGAGCGTCTCCACGGGATCGACGGCCGCTGCCCGGCGGGCGGGAATGTAGCTGGCGGCGAGCGCCGCGACCACGAGCACGCCGGCCGCCGCCGCGAACGTGGCCGCATCGACGGGCGTGACGCCAAAGAGCAGCGACGACATCGAACGCGTCAGCCCGGCCGCCGCCGCCGCGCCGAGCGCGATCCCGACGGCGGAGAGCGTCATCCCCCGATACACGAACATCCGCTTGACCGCGCGAGGCTGGGCGCCAAGCGCCAGCCGGATTCCGACTTCACGCTGGCGCTGCGCCACCGCATAGGCGAGCACGCCGTAGATGCCGACGATGCCGAGCAGGAGCGCCATGGCGCCGGCGATGCCCAGCATCACCAGCGTCATCGAGGTGCGCGCCATCGACTGGTCGTACACCTCGCGGAGCGAGCGGACCTGCGACAGCGGAAGGTCTGCATTGACCGCCGATACGGCCTCTCGAATATCCCGGATGAAGCTCTCCGTGCCCGTTCTGCTGCTTCGAATCGTGAAGGCCACCGAACGCGGCGCTGTCGGCGGCCCTGTCATGAACTCCTGCGGGCGCGCCGGCCAGTAGACGATCGCCGATGGCTTCTTGTCAGCGCCATCGTCGTAGATGTCCGCGACCACGCCCACCACCTGTTGCCACGGGCCGCTGATACCAACATGTATGCGTTTCCCGATGGCGGCCGAGGCAGAGTTCCATTCTTCCCGCGCCAGGCTTTCCGACACGAGCGTGACGTTGCGCGGTTCGTGGATTTCTACCCAGGTCAGGTCGCGCCCCGCGACGAGCGGCGTGCCCAGGGTCCGAAACAGTCCGGGCGAGATCCACTTGATCGTCCGGAGCGGCGGCAGTCCCCCGCCATACGTGTTGCCCTCGGCTGGGGCAATGGAGTTGGTCGCGGGATCCATCGGCACGTTGCTGACGAAGGCGGCGGATGTGACGCCGGGAATCGCCGCCAGCCGTTGAAGGATGTCGCTCTCCATGCGCGTGACGCGCTCGGGCTCCGGCACCTGCTCGGCCGCGATGGAGATCCGCAGCGTCTGGATCGTCGCGGGGTCCGTGAACCCGGGCTTCACCGTGCGCATGTTCTGAAACGTCCGGATCATCAGGCCCGAGCTGACGAGCAGCACGAGGGCCAGCGCCACCTGAGCGACCACCAGGGCGTTCTGAGAGCGGTGCTGGCTCCTGCCCGCGCTGGTTCGTCCGCCTCCTCGTAGGAACTCCGGGAGGTTCGAGCGCAAACGCCGGCCGTACGAGCTTCACGATCGGGACCAGTCCGAAGAGCAGTCCAGAAACGATCGATGTCCCCACGGCAAAGACAAGCACGGGAAGGTCGATCGTGATCTCGTTCATCCGCGGCAGGTTCTGGTCCACGCGCGAGCAGGAGCTGCACCGCACCGTAGGCCAACCCAACCCCGATCAGCGCGCCTCCCAGGCTGAGCGTCAGGCTTTCCACGATGAGCGCGCGGGCGATGCTTCCCCATCCGGCGCCGAGCGCCGTGCGCACCGCAAATTCCTGTCCGCGGCCTTCCGCCCGCACCAGGAGGAGGTTGGCGACGTTGGCGCAGGCGATCAGCAGCACGATGCCGATGCCTCCGAGCAGCACCCACAACACGCGGCCCACATTGCCCACGACATCCTCTTTGAGCGGGCGGACGGCTGGAAGCAGTTGAAGCGAATCCATCCGATTGCCGGCATATTTGTCCTTGAAGATGGGCAGCATGCGGCCGACGTCGGCGTTGGCCTGTGCCAGCGTCACGTCCGGCCTGAGACGTGCGACTGCCGTGTAACCGAAGTCCGGAGGCGGCTGGGCAAGATTGATTCGCAACGGGAGAATCAGATCTACCTGAGCTCCCTCGAACTGGAACGAGAAACGCTCGGGCATGACGCCAATCACTTCGCGCGGCCGGGCATCGACCATGATCGCGCGCCCGAGGACTCCCGGATCGCCGCCAAACCTGCGATGCCAGTAGCCATTGGTCAGAATCACGGTCTCCGGCGCACCTGGTCGATCGTCGGCTCGCGAGAACCATCGGCCCTGCGCGGGTTGAACGCCAAGTGCCGGCAGGAGCCCCTGTGTGACCAGCAACGCACTCGCCTGTTCAGGACTGCCAAGGCCGGTAACCGCCGCGCGACCGGGACTCCACAGGCCGAATTCCTTGAATGTCCGGTTGTGCTCCGCGTACGTCGCGAACCACTGGGGCGAGAACGGGAAGTCGTTGATCCGTGTGGTTCCAAACAATGCCGAGTGCCCGACCCGCACCACGGCTTCCGGTTCCGGATAAGGGAGAGGCTTAATCAGCACGCCGTTGACCAGGCTGAAAATGGCCGTCGTGGCGCCAATCCCGAGCGCGAGCGTCAGGATCGCCGTGACGGCGAAAGCGGGATTCATGCGCAGCATGCGGACCGAGTAACGGAGGTCCCGCGCCGTGCTCTCCACGAGTGTCGCGGTGTTCATCTCGTAGACTTCCTCTCGGATTCGCGTCGGATTGCCAAGCTTGCGCCGTGCCGCCCGCCGTGCCTCGTCCGGTTCCATGCCCTGGGCGACGTACTGCTCGGCCGTGATCTCGATGAACGACTCGAGCTCCTGGCGCAGCTCGTCGTCTTCGTGCGCCCTGTTGATGAATCGGCGCCAGTTCATGGGCTTTCCTCCTCAGCCGCCGGACTCATGATCCGGCCGATGGCTCGAACCACTTCGTCCCAGCGGGACTTGTGCGCGGCCAGCTGCTTCCGGCCCGCCGGCGTGAGCCGGTAGTACCTCGCCTTGCGGTTGTTCTCGGAGGTGCCCCAGAACGACGCGATCCAGCCGCGGTTCTTCAGACGGTGGAGCGCCGGATACAGGGAGCCGTGTTCCACCTGGAGCACATCCTCCGACCGTCGTTCGATGGCCTGGGCGATGGTCTGGCCATGGGCGGCCCCCAGGACCAGGGTCCGCAGGATCAGCATATCCAGCGTTCCCTGGACCATTTCGGACTGCAGCGGCGAATGACGTCTTGGCATAGTCTCCTGTCGATGATCGACTAGAGAGTATCTCAATAGACGTATGGGCGGATCGATTAGTTGCCTGAGTCTCCTAGAGGGTATCTATATAAGTGGCCCGGTCCACGCCATTCGCTGGACGTTGCCGGACCGGGCAGCATCGCTTCTGGAACCCGTCGATTTCCATCCTCCGCTTTGTGTCGCCGCTTGCCGCCGTTATGCCGCTGTTCGACCTACAATCACAACGGCGCCACGATTTTTGCGAGGCCTGTGCTGTCGATGACATCCGATCGCCGGGAACACGTCGAACGACTTCACCGCGCGGCTCTGGAGCGCAGGGCAAACGAGCGCGCCGCGTTTCTGGTGAACGCGTGCGCAGGCGACGAGGTCCTGCGCCGGGAAGTGGAGTCACTGCTCGACAACTCCACGTCCACGTCGTGGTTTCGCAGGATCGTGGGGGCCGCGGCAGCTGAACTCGACAGTAAACCGATCTCGTTCGCCGACACGGGACCGGTGCCTGGAATACCCCAGCAGTCCCCATCGACGCTCGGTAGCCCGTTCTCTCAGTTCGGCCCTCTAGAGGACGCCCGCTTTGCGCCTGGGCGCATCTTTGCCTCGCGCTATCGAATCGTCAGCTTGCTCGGACGCGGCGGGATGGGCGAGGTGTATCGCGCGGAAGACCTGCGACTCGGACAGGCGGTCGCGATCAAATTGATGACCGCCAGCCTCCCCCACGAGCGTGAAGACGTGCGGCGGTTCAGCATCGAGGTGCGCCTCGCCCGCGGCATTGCGCATCCAAACGTCTGCCGTGTGTTCGACATCGGCGACGCCGAGGGATGGCACTACCTGTCGATGGAATACGTCGACGGGGAAACCCTTGAATCCCTGTTGCGGCGGATCGGACGCTTGCCCGCGGAGAAGTCTCTCGATATTGCGCGGCAACTGTGCGCCGGACTGGCCGCTGCCCACGATCGCGGTATCTTGCACCGGGATCTGAAGCCGGCAAACATCATGCTCGACGGCCGGGGCCGGATCCGGATCATGGACTTCGGCCTCGCAGTGTCCGCTCATGAAGGCGCAGTCTCCGAGATCGCCGGCACGCCCGGCTACATGGCGCCGGAACAGCTTGGCCGCGGGCCGATTACCGAACGAACGGATCTCTATGCGCTCGGGCTCATCCTCTACGAAACGTTTGCGGGACACCCGCTGCTCGTCGCGCGCACGATCGAGGAACGGCTGCGGCTCCGCTCGGTACCTGTACCGTCATTCGGCCCTGAAACCGACTCCCAGGTCGCGGCGATTATCCGCGCCTGCCTGGCGAACGATCCGAACGACCGGCCCAAGACGGCGTCGTCAGTGGCCGCCCTTCTCCCCGGTGGCGACCAGCTGGCGGCCGCACTGACTGCAGGTCAAATCCCACCGCCCGAGGTGGTAGCGGCCGCATCGACAATCGGCGCCTTGCGACCCTCGATCGCATGGAGTTTGCTGATCGCAATAGTCGTCGGATCCGTGGCCGCAGCTGCGTGGACGGAAGTGCTGAATATCGCCCCGGCCGTTGTGCCGAAACCACCAGAGGCACTCGCCGAACGCGCAAAAGACCTCCTGAATCGAACGGGGCGGTCCGCCGGCGAGATCGACCATGAGTTTTGGTTCACCAACGGCGCCAACAGCACATCGCCGCCGTTGATTCGGTTCCTCTACCGCGAAAGCCCGCAGTACCTCATCCCGTCAAATCTATTTCACATCGTCACGGAGACTGATCCGCCGGCTTCGGTGGACGGAGACGCGACGGTCACACTTGATGCATCGGGACAGCTCGTGCGCCTGGCTTGCATTTCCGAGCGTCGTATCGCTCCTGCTGGAGCGGCACCAGACTGGGCAACGTTCTTCGCTGCGGCGGGGCTGAACGAGCACGAGTTCGTTCAAGTCGAACCAGACCGCACGCCTCCCGTCCCGCACGACACCCTGACGATGTGGGAGCGGCGTTCGGAACCTTCGCCGTCCGTACGCGTGATCGCAGCTGGCCATGGCGGGCGCGCCGTGTACTTCGAGGTCGCGGCGGTCGGAGCTCACGCAGCACAGTCTCGCGGGATCTTCTCGACCGGGCGACCGGCCCGAGCTGACGCGTTGCTGTGGATCGGGGTCCTCTCGATCTTCATCACGGCAGCCGTCATGGCGCGACGAAACCTGCGGGCAGGTGTCGGCGATCCGGTCGCCGCTCGGAAATTAGCGATCTTCATGGGGATCCTCACCGTCGTATCGGGAGCCCTCCGTGCGCATCATGTTCCCATCAGTGTGGAATTGGCCGCGTGGCTGCTCGGCGTCAGCGGATGGGGTCTTCTGTGGGCCGGCTTCAGCTGGATGGCGTACGTGAGCGTCGAGCCCTATCTACGACGGCGATTGCCGGGGACACTGATTAGCTGGACCCGACTGCTCTCGGGACGTGTGCGCGATCCACTGGTCGGCCGCGACGTACTGGTTGGACTGGTGGCGGCCGTTGGCCTTACCGCGCTTCTGATCGCGCGGACGCACGCGCTAGGCATTGAGGCCCCGCAACTATTAATCGCACCGGTGCTCCTCGGCTTGCAGTCTCCTCGCTCGGCGATGGCGATGATCGCGTCCATCGTGCAAGAAGGTCTCTTGTACGGCGTGGGTCTGCTTTTCAGTCTCGTCGTGATCCGCCAGGTCACGCGAAAGACGTGGATTGCCGTAGCCGGTACTGATGGTGGCAGGTTCGGCGCTCACCCCTGGAGCTGTTTCAGGAGTTGCGGATCTACCGTTCGTCGTCCTCTTCGGTCTGGTGGTGCTCGTAACGACCATCCGCTTTGGACTCCTCACCGCCATGGTGATGCAAATATGCGAGCGCCTGCTGACGCGCTCTCCGCTGACCCTGCACACCGACTCGTGGTATTTCGGATTGTCTCTCGTGATTCTGATACTCGTGTCGGCGTGCGCCATATACGGATTCATCGTGTCGTTGGGGGGGCGCCCTGCATTCGGCGCACACGTCACCCTCGCAGCGAACTAGCTGTGCTGCTCAGTGCCTGAGAGCGGTTGTCAGATACGAGCTGTTCAGTTACTTATGGATTTCTTCAAGACTCACCGCATCAGCTCGACCCACTGAGCACGTGAACTCCCCGGCGCGAACGCGTCGGCGAAGTATTGGGTCTCGCGAGCCACTTTCCCATCTTTGAACTCCATGACACTGACCGCGTAAG
>CAVSND010000025.1:0-140706 GCA_963729215.1 uncultured Acidobacteriota bacterium
GAGGAACTACCACGGGCGTCAGGCCTCACCACGTCCGGTCGCAAACCGACGTCCTTGCTTATCGGCTTACCGTAATGCTGGTTGATGTCCAACGGGCCAAACTGATCCCTGCCAACGCCCTTGGGGGCGGTCGGGATTACCAGTTTCACCCAAACGGCATCCGGACCCTTGAAATACGAAGTCTCGGTCGCATTGCGCAGGGCGTCGATGCTGTCCTGGTGCTTCCCGGAGTCCGCGTTGGCGAAACCCGGCAGCTCGAACACGACCCATGAGTCTTTGGCCATTTCACTCAAACTGATAGCAACTTCCGGTCTTTCGGTCTTCACACGGATCTCGGTACCGGCGCGCACAGTGCTCTGATTGGCCGTGATCTTGAAGTCCTTGCCATTGCGGCTCAGGGTAATTGGCTTTTAGGAGCAGCCGCCCGCGCAGGAGTAGCCACCCGCGCAGGCGCAGCTGACCGCACAGCAACATCTTTCAGCGCAAGACCAGCACCCCTTGTGGGCCCGGGCCTCCTGATGCTGAACTGAATGCGTCCGATATCGCCCGCGCACACAGAGGCGTTCCAGGTGGGATGAATCTCGCAAGTGTCGTCCGTGGCGACGCTGTCGTTCTCGCCGTCGTGGAGCAGAACATAGGAGTCAGGGATGCCGGTCGTCGAGCCGTCCAGATCGTGGATCGCCGCGGTCCGGTAGGCCCCACCACCCCGGTTGTCACTGTCGAACCTGGAGTCGATCTTCGGGAAATACACGGGCTTGGCATTGATGTATTTCGCACTCTTGACTGTGTTTTCGGTGCTAACCCCGGCGCCCGTAAACAACAGCCAGGAAAGCGCGCCTGATCCGCGCTGGTTGTTGTCCTGGAAATTCACGAATGTCGTGTTGACCACGTCATGGCGATAGTCGTAGTACTCGTAGGCGCGGATCGGGAAATCCGGAATCAGGCGTTTCGGCAGGCTGCGGCCGTAGGCCTTTTCTTCCGGCGTTACGGGGTTGCCGATGTTGTCGGTTTCACCCACGAACAGCGAATCAACCACCAGTGAGGTAAATGTGTCAGCGCCGAAGGAACCCGTTGAATTCGTGAACCCGATGGCATTGTCCGCCGCCTTCAGATTCCGGAAGACGTGCAGCTCGCCGCGGCCCCAGACGCCGCCATTGCGGTTCTTGTAAGCGGTGAGATCCGCGAGGAGCGATTCCACGCTCTTGCTGTTTTCGTCAGCGGGATTTTCCTTGGCAATGTGCGAGGGGCCGGCCAACCCGAAGACGCCTTCCAGATTGATGTTCCGGTCCAGCATGAACCCGTCGTAGTTAGAGTGGGCAACGTTGCCCCTGAATTCCGCCATCCTGGTTCGACGCGGCCAGATGGCCTTGCTGATCTCCGTACCTTCGAACTTCCCTTGCGGGTGTTCCGGCAACGACCACCAGAAGCCATTCTCATCGGAACCCGCTGCCACGTTGTCGATGAAGGCATTGTCCGGATTGGTGATCCAGTAAGCCGTCACCGTGTTGTCCGAAGGCAGCAGGGTGTCCTTGCCGGACATACTGGCGGCCCTGTAGGTCGCGCGATTCAGCGGATTACTTCCAATGTTCTCTCCGTTTGCGCCGAGATTGGTCGGCGCGCAGGCCTTGGAGGTATGGCACTTGATCTGGATCGCCAGGTTGTGGACGAACTGGTTACCGTGCTCCGCGCCGTCTTCGAGGAAGAAGCAGTGACCGACGGTGTTGTAGGTCACGTTGTTCTCAACGCGCAGGAAGTTCGTGCCGTGCACGGTCACACAGCGGTTGTAGGTGTCGTGGAGCGACGAGTTCTTGATGTACTGCCCCTGTGCATCTCCGACCAGATGCCAATGGATCGGATATCGGGCGAGAGTCATGTTCTGGCCCATTCGATTGAATTCGACGCCCTCGACAAACATCTTGCTCGCGCCCATCGCCATCACGTGCCCGCCGAAGAACGGCGGCTCCGCCGCGTCGGCTGATGCCTGAAGCACGATGTTGCGCGTCAGCATGGCGACTTCGCCACGCTCATCGACGTCGAACGTGATCTTGCCGAAGTGCATGTAGTCCAGTTTCTTATCGAGCGTGATCGTGTTGCCACTGAATGGCCGCAATGGTTCGCCGCTCGGCCTGCCGGGGATCGAAATCCGTGGACGCGAGGACAACCTCGTCACCGGCCCGCCAGCCAGACGCGTCCAGGACCTGGATGGAGGTGCTACCTGCGGTTGCGGTGTTCGCCAGCTTGGTCCAGGTGTGCTTCTGGTCACCGTGCAGGTTCAAAGTGCCGCCCATGATCATGATCCCGCGGTCAACGCGCTCACTCGCGACACTCGCTGGCGGAACACCGATGTCTTCGCCTTTCACATTGTCGGTGAGGGTAATCGTCGCTTTGCGCGTGTGGGGCCTGGCTTCGGTGCCGATTTCCAGTTCCCCGTGCAACATGATCCACTCGGTGGTCAGCTCAAGGTCCTTGTTGTCTGCGAAGCTGAGTCTGCCGTCGATCGTCACACCGCCGAGCGCCGGCGGACTGACGTCGAGAACGACATCTTTATCCGCTGCAATGGTGACCTTGTCGCCTGCGCGGGGCACTTGTCGGTCCGGCCAGGTGGCAGGATCAGACCAACGCGCCGGCTTGGCGGACGGCGACCGTCCTTCCTGAGCCTGAACGACAGCGAATGCGCTGACGACCAGGAATGCTGGAAGGAGCGAAGCAAGAAGGAACGAGCGATGTCGCTTACTCACGGAATCAACCTCCGCACTCGAAGCTGACCAAGAACCGCAGCGGCACAGCATAGCGCGAGAATCGGGCACAGCAAAGATCACGCAAACCTGCGATTCGAGACTCTCCAAGGGAGGATGCATACGTCTGCCATGTCTGATCGTGTCGCCGCGCGACGCAGCAGGACGGCCGACGTCGGGCGCCGGCTCGAAGATGCACGCGCACGAAATGAACGTCGACCCTGACCTCGACGGCATTCGTGGCGATTCTCGTTTTGCCAATCTTGTTCGCCGCACGGGCGTCCCTACCCAACGAACATTGACGTAGGTAACGAGTAGTCGGGCGGTGTTTACCAAAGGGCCTCAAAGGGTCAGGTCCATTGGTGACGCCATACGCCGGACTACGCCGCAATCAGGCCCTCGCGCTCGATTGTCCACAACCGTCCGAGTCCCGTTGGGGACGCCACCGCTGTTGCGAGTGGTATTCCGCTGAACAACTTCCCGTATTCATGAGACCTCCGGTGTTGATTCTTGCATCTATGCGGCGAGCGGTCCCCCAAATACACTCGGTTGAGTCGCGTAGCGGACTCGCCTGCTACGCCACCTGCCGCAGCAGCCCGCCAAAACCGACGGTCCGCCATAGGCAAACGCGTTCGGTGTAGAATCAGCCCTTAGAACGATGTCTCGTTGGTTGAGGCTGACGTCGTCAATGGCCCTCTGGGTGGTATTTAGCGCTGGGGTCCTGTACACCATGCCAGCACCTCGCTCTATTGCTGCCGTGCTGCTGGGGCTGCTCGGTTTCGCGGCTGGGTTGAGCGAGGTCGTCATTCACCTCTATGCTCGACGCGAGCGCCATGCCGACCAACCCACCACACTCAATCTGAACCACTGACGTTACGCATTAGTAACTGAAGCACTACCGAAACCTTCCAGATAACCGGGAAGGTTTCTCCCGTCCGATTCGTTCACGCCGCCACGTGCAGTGCCCCCCGATCCCACGGTTCGCCATGGTCGATCCCGTTGGGACGCCACCCAAGAAGATGCCCCTCAAACAGTCTTCCTAGTCTTGGCTGACAGGTCAGGCCGCGCGAAATGTCCTGGTGAATGGCAGGCTCCCGAAGGCGCCAATCCCGTTGGGGACGTACCCCGACCGTATCGAGTCGGAATACGCCCGGCAGCAAGACACGATTTAAGCCCCCTGAGTATTCGGACCCGTGCACCGCACCGCAGGCCTGCTTGGCGTTATGCTGCGAGCCACGCAGACCGATTCGGGCTACCCCCGGTCAGCCGACTGGTAGTTAGCCGGACCAAACAATTCGAAGCGATTGTCAACAATGCCTGGTTGTGTTTTGCGCGTGCAGTCGGCCACGAAAAACGTCGAGGCCCTCGTCGATGCATCAGGACTTCGGCCATTCGTCGTTCATCGTAAAGGTGAGCCGCGTGTTCCCGGCGCTGGGATCCGAAACCGCACGTCTGGGTTCAACGTCGATGTCAGCCGAGCGGATGGCGGGATCGAGAAGCAGACGCGCGACGCCATTCGGTTCCTCAATCGACATGACGTGGGACTTCGGAGGCTCAGACTCTGCAAGGGCTTCGGAAGCATGACGCTGGATTTCGGTCTGTATGATCGCTCTACTGCCGAAAGGCGCTGGCCGTCATATCGCCTTCCAGCGGCTTTGGTTCAGCGTGCTGGCAAGCACGGGATCGAAATCGAGCTGTCGTTTTATGGGTGACTAATCGGCCGCCGGATGGCACGAAACTGGACCGCGACGCCAGTTTTCGTTGGGCGACGAGTTCAGGCCGCAACGCCTGAGAATCGCGTTTCCGCCCTATCGCGAATCCGGGGACGCCACATGATGTAAACCGTCCAGCAAGCCGGTTTTCACTTCGGCGACAGCCTCGATGAAATCCGGGCGTCGGCTCTCGTCAATCATGCGCAACGGCTCCACAAGGCGGCGTAGGAGCAGACGCGCCACTTTCGGTTCTTCGCGTAAGGTCTTCCTCCACTGCTCCGTCCGCTGCGTCAGTGCCTCGCGTAGTTCCTCGATCTTCGGTGCCAGGCGGCGTGGTGCTGGGAGCCTGACTTCGAGGCGGGCGATCTCCATCTCCCGTTCCCGGATAGCCGGAGCGATGGTGTCGGCGGGCACGCCAGCCGCGATCGAGGCAATCAGATTCTCCACCTCGCCCCGCAGTCGGTCGCGCTCCACCGTGAGTCGTGCCGTGCCGTCCACCTCGCCTTGGTCCACCATCGCTAGCAATTCTTCGATGAACTTCCGGCTCAGAATCTCGCCCTCAATCATGTCCAGCACGATGTCGTCGGTACGCGGACGATCATCCAGGCAACCATATCCCGGCGCTGCGGTTTGCGTTCGAGGCAACCCGGTAGCTCTCCGTCGGGATTGCTTCACAAACCCTGGACTTGACATCTGATATATAGCGACACTATATATAGGACTCCATGGCATCGCTGAGTCATTCGATCAAACGCGGCAGCGCGGAGCTGGCCATCCTGATGGTGCTCAAAGACCAGCCGCTGCACGGCTACGAGATCGCGCGCCGGATTGAGCAGGACACGGCCGGCGTCCTCCATTTCACGCTCGCGTCGCTCTATCCGCTGCTGTACCGCATGGAGAAGCGCGGCTGGACCAGGGGCGCCTGGGAAACGACGTCGGGTGGCGTCAAGCGCCGCTGCTACAGCCTCACGGCGGCGGGACTGAAGCAGCTCGCGGCGTCGCGCCGTGAATGGAGCGTGTTTTTCCGCGCGCTCGATCAGCTCGGGGGCTTAAGCCGTGCGTGATTGGTCGAGCGTCGTACGCTCGCGGCTGATAGCGCTCGGTATTGAGGCCGAGCGCGAGGAACAGATTCGCGCCGAG
This sequence comes from uncultured Acidobacteriota bacterium, assembly GCA_963729215.1. Classification (GTDB taxonomy): domain Bacteria; phylum Acidobacteriota; class Vicinamibacteria; order Vicinamibacterales; family CAVVIG01; genus CAVQJU01. Next base: position 5,588 of record CAVSND010000025.1, read on the forward strand.
CTGGCCGGGCACCTGGAAGATGCCTATGCCGATGCCATCCGGCGCGGATGCACCGAAGAAGATGCGGCCGCCCGCGCATTGGCGCAGGTGCCCGACTGGACACGCCTGGCGGACGCCATCCGCCGCGCCGATCAGAAAGAAGGTCCGATGAGTCCCGATGCGAAAACCCTCTGGCTGCCCGGAATGGCCGCGTTGGGCTGCGCGGCCGCGGTGATGCTCGGCGTCCCGCGGTTGCTCCCGGCTTCGCTCTGGCTCGATCCGAGAGCGACCATGCCGATGACGGCCGGGCTGCTCCTGTCGTATCTGGCGTTCGGAGCGCTCGGCGCCTCGTTGTCGCGCCGCGCGGGCGGCGGCATCGCGGCCCGCCTCGCCGCGGGAATCCTTCCGCTGGCGCTTCATGTGTCCATTATCGTCACGGTCGTCGTCGCGGCGATGTTTGGAGATCGCCGGAGCCCGGAGGCCATGCAGATCAACTTCCAGCTGCGTGCGGCGCTGATCTTCATCGTCATTCCTGGGGTCGCGCTGGCCGTTGGCACGCTGCCGTTCCTGAGGGATGGCGCCAAGACACGCGCCTCCGCGTAACTACGCGGGAAGTCGAAGCAGCTTGATCAGGTTTCGACCACGACCGGCAAGGACTCAGGCGGCCTGTCGAACCGCGTCGATCTGCTTCAGCCAGGCGACGATGTGGTTCCAACTGCCAGGCATTGGGGACGCCACAGCTGGCTTTTCGGCTTCGATCGCTCGTAACTGCGTGAAGGCCACGCACGTTGCGGCGGTTCCAAATCGTCCGTGCCGCAGTCACAGTCCTTCGGGAACAGCGTCCGCTGAAGTCGGGTTCTCTGCTCGATCGTCGCCTCCATCCGAGCCGCGCGCCGTTCGTGAGCACGTACTCGGCGAAATCGAAGCGACCGCTCGCACCGACTCGGTTTCCGAATCGTCGCGTCTATCCGAGCGCATCATTTTTGCGGAGTACCGGCTTAGCGTGACGAACAGCACGTCAGCCCGTGCTTCGCCACGACCCGCGCGACCGCATCCTCTGAATCGAGAACCGTTCGGTAAAGCACCCGGTAGTGGTCGCCCTTCCAGAACGCCATCACCTCCGCGGCTTGGCTGTCTCCAAGCACCGCTTTATCACCTTGCCATTCCAGCCAGTTGACGATCAGGTGCAAATACGACGATTGTTCATCGGCCGCGCCATCGAGCCCACCGACTGGTAGATGCGGAAACAGTTCTCGCAGGTCACGAATCGCGGCCCCGGTTTGCTGCTGATGTGCAGCCAACCACCAGTGAAGCTGTTCGTGCACGAAGTTGGAGAGCAGCAGATTGTCATCGCCATGGTCGCCATATCCAATCGTCAGCACCGGATGGCTGTGTGGTGTCACCTTTTCGTCAATCAGGACTCGACGGGTAAACACCCACGGTGTCAAATCGACACGACTGAGCAGACGCCGCAGCCGTTCTGCCTCTGATTGCTCTCCCGGCGTGTTGTGGCTCAGTTCGATGTCGATGCCCGTTGTTTGAGCACGCAGCACGGACGCCAAGGCAGTCGTGAACGCTATCGCGGCGAAAACTGACCGACATCGCGTCGCACACATGGTCGCTTCCCTTCCCATGATACTCAACGGGTCGCGCTTCTCGTCAGGTTCGGATTAGCATTTGGACGTCCATCATCCGCCGGTCGCGCATTCGTACAGCAGGGCCAGGCCCTTCCGCCGTGCGCATAGACCCCGACGGAATACTCGAGCTTGACACCGGCGACGGCGGGGCGAGAGGCTCGATGGCATGACTCTGCGAGGCGTGATTCCTGCCCTTCTGGCAGCGGCTGTGGTTGGGTGCAGCGGATCGCCGACGCAACCAAGCTGGGACGGCCGCGTGCGCGTGGCCGGGACGGTGCGAGACTTCGCGACGAGCGGAACCGTGAGCGCGGCAACCGTCGTCATCGGCAACGGCGGGGCAGGCGATCTCACCGCGACCACGGACGCTAGCGGCGCGTACACGTTGACGGTGGCTCAAGGCATGTATCACGTCACGATCAATGGCGAGTCGATCGCCGACGTCACGCTGCGAGATCCGACGTATCGCGGCGACTTCTTCATTCGGGTCAGCACCTGTCGTGGCCGATATGGAGTAATTCTCGACAGCAGAATGCGGCAGCCGGTGTCTGGCGCGACGGTGTCGATCGGCTCGCCGAGCCAGCCTCCTTTGGCAACGACCGACCAAACGGGGTGGTATCAATGGAGCTTGGGATGCGGCGAGTCGTGCGGACTTGTTAGTACGTTCTCGCTCGGTGTAACCCACCCCGGCTACGTCCAGAAAATCATTGACGGTGGCCGAAGCTTTTGTGACGTCCATCGGATTGACGTCGAGCTGGATCCAAACTGAGTGCGCCGTTGGCTCGCGTGTCGCCGACAAAAGGGGACGCGTCATGAATGGCGGAGCCGGGATCGCTTCGTTCTCAATCGGCATCAGTCTGCCGCAGCTGCTCACATTCTTCGTGGTCGTAATCGTCCTGTTCGGCTTGGCGAAGCTCTGGTGGAGTAAGTAAGGAAACCAGCGACACGTCGCGTGGTCACGCGTTCGTTAGAGAGGTTCTGCGTTGATGATCGACGCCGCAACGGTACGCGAGCAGTTCCAACGGTTCTCCCGCCAATGGGATGACCAGTCGCGGCTGGCGGATTACGCAGACGTATTGAGACGGTACCTCTCGCAACCGCTGTCTGACTCCGAGACCGCATGGGCCTATCGGACTCTCGCAAACGTGCTCGCCTGTAGCGAACATGCGGCCGAAGCCGTGGACGTCCATGAAGCCTTCGAGCGCTGGCTTCCTGGCAAATCTCCGCGCCTGTCGGCAAAGGTCCCCTGGTATCCGGCGGACGACTCACCCGATGCGACAATGGGACCGGACGAATTGCGCGTGGATTTTCTCGGTCAGTCCGTTCAATTCGCCACCGCGTATGCCGCGATCGGCCGCTACGACGATTTCGTGGCGAAGGCTGATGCCGCACTCGCAGGACTGACGCCCACGAACGACAACCTGGAGGTGCGCTTTTACGGGCTTCTCATCTTCATGACCGCGTCCCAGCTGGCCGGCGATTTCGAGCGCGCAGAGCGACGCATCGGCGAAATGCACGCGATCGCGGACCAGGCCGAGAACGCCTCGAAGGCTTCGCAGCTGCACGCGCAGGCTGTGACATACGAGATTCAACTGGCGCGGGCACGGAACGACACAGCGCGCGTCGCCGCAAAGCTGCAACAGGCACTATCGTTGCTCGAGGAACTGGAGAGAAAAGGATCTTCAGGAAGCGATTTGAACGGCTATCGCTTCGAGTTGGCTCATCATCTGACTCAGAGTGGCAGGCACGACCTCGCGCTGCCGCTGCTGGACGCGAAACTCGCGGCGGGAGGCGGCAGTCATGGCGACCACCGCTACCCGTGGCTGATGCACGCGGCCGCGGTCTGGCAGGTCACGCGCGATCGTCCGCGCACGCTCGCCCTCCTGCGCGAGGCTCGCGCCCACGACCCGCGCGATCTCACGAACGACTTTCGGACGTCGGCGTTTGAGGACGTGCAAGACGATCCCGAGTTCCTGCAGACGATTGCGCGGTCAGGGTGAGAGCAGACATCGCGCGCTATGCAGCCTTTCGTACGGTCCCGCTGAGCGGCAACTCGGTACGCTTCTCCGTGTCAGGGTTCGTACGTATCTCGCGTTCCCGTTGGGGACGTACCCCCTCGCGTGATTTGAGCGTGAGGGAAGCATTCCCGCTGGGGACGCTATTTGCTCAGCAAATCTTCTAATCCGAACGTTTCCAAGAAATCCAACAAGGCGACCGCGTTGAAATGAACGCGCGCGCCGGACTTGGCTGATTGCTGTGCGAAGTAAAAGAGCCCCCGGGCACAGCCGGGGGCTCTTGCTCGTGCAACAGGGTTTCTGCTTACCGGCTGGCCTGGAGGCTGGCTCCGCCACCAGGGCCTTGGGCAGGGCCGCTGCCAAGGATGTCACCGGTGGAGACAAGCTTGACCCACAGCGAACCGTTGCCTTTGTAGTACGAGGTGGTGCTGGCCTTGCGAAGCGCATCCAGGCTGCTCCTGCGCCGTACCCGACGCTGCGGTGGTGAATCCCGGCAGCTCGAAGATCACCCACGAGCCGCTATCCAGTTCCTTCACGCTGAGGGACAGGGACGGCCTTTCGGTGGTCACCTTGATCTCGGTACCCGCTCGTACGTTGGTTTCTCCGGTGACGCGGAAATCCTTGTCATTCCGGCTGAGAACGACTGGCGGCCCCGCAGGTGCAGCGGCGCCCAGGACCCCGTTTCTGGGGCCAACGAGACCACCGAGGCCACCCCTGCCAGCGCCAGCACCGCCAGCTGCCGCAGCGCCGCCTCTACCGCCGGGACCGGCCCCTGCGCCACGACCGCCACGACCACCACCGCCGGCGGGGGCGCCGACAGTCATGCGCCCGACATCGCCCTTGCACACCGCAGCGTTCCACGTGGGCTTGATCTCGCAGGCGTCGTCGATGGCGATTCCGTCATTGTCGTCGTTGATCAGAATGAAGGAGTTCGCGACACCGTCGACCGATCCGTCCAGGTCGTGGAAGACGGAGGTCTTATAGCTGCCATTGCCGTAATCGTCGTTGCTCCACTTGTTACTCCATCGGCGGGAAATACACCGGCTTGGCGTTGACGAATTTCGCGCGCTGCACGGTGTTGTTGGAGCTCATGCCGAAGCTGGTATACAGCAGGTAGGAGATCGCTCCCGTCTTGCGGGTGGCGTTGTCCTGGAAATTGACGAAGGTGTCATTGTCCAGTTCGTGATGGTAGTCGTAGAACTCGTAGCCGCGGATCGGGAAATCCGGCAATGCGGGTTCAGGCAAGCTGCGGCCGTACGCCATTTCCGCCGGCGTCCTGGGGTTGCCGACGTTCTCGGTTTCGCCCACGAACCGCGAGTCAACCACCCGTGACGTATAGGCGGATTGACCGAAGTTGCCGGACGCATGCGTGTAGCCAATGGCGTTGTCGGCCATCTTCAGGTTCTTGAACAGGTGCATCTCACCGCGGGCCCAGATGCCGCTATTGCGGTTCTTGTAGCTGGTGAAATCCTCGAAGACCGACGCCACTTGAGGGCCGTTCGCGTCAGCGGGATCGGCAAGGGAAATATGCCCGCCGACGGCGAAATGGCCATCGGCCCTGGGGCCGCGGTCCAACATGAAACTGTCAAAGTTCGAATGGGCGGTGTTGCCCTTGAACTCCCGCACCCGCATTCGACGTGGCCAGGTCTTCGCACTGATCTCCGTGCCTTCGAACTTACCCGTCGGATGCTCCGGCAAGGCGAACCAGAAACCTGTCGAATCGGACCCCGCAGCCACGTTGTCCCGGTAAACATTGTCCGGGTTGGTGATCCAGAACGTCGACGCCGTGTTGTCGGAAGGGATCAGGATGTCCTTGGCGTTCTGGCCGTCCGTAAGGAAGTTCTTGCCGTCCGTCGTTTTGAACGGAGCGAGGTTTGTCGCGACGCACGGCGCGTCCGGATGGCACTTGGTCAGGATCCCCAGGTTGTGGACGAGCTGGTTGCCGTGCTCCACGGCGTCTTCGAGGAAGAAACAGTGACCAATGTTGTTGTAGGTCACGTTGTTTTCAATGTCGAGGTAATTTGTGCCATGCACGGTCACGCAGCGGCTGTAGGTGTCGTGAATGGCGGAGTTCCTGATGTACTGCCCCTGCGCATCGCCGACCAGATGCCAATGGATCGGATATCGCGCCAGGTGCATGTTCTGACCCATGCGATTGAGCTCGACGCCGTCGACCAGCATCTTGCTCGCGCCCATCGCCATGATGTGGCCGCCAAAGAGCGTCGTGTCTGCGTCAGGCGACGCCTGGATCACGATATTGCGCGACAGCATGCCGACTTCGCCGCGTTCATCCACATCGAACGTGATCTTGCCGAAGTGCATGTAGTCCAGTTTCTTGTCGAGCGTGATCGTATTGCCACGGATGGCCGCAATGGTTCGCCGCTCTGCCTGATGCGGATCGAAATCCGTTGACGCGAGGACGATCACGTCGCCGACCCGCCAACCCGCGGCGTTCAGGACGTCAATCGAGTTGCTGCCGGCTTCGGCGGTCTTGGACAGCTTCGTCCAGGAGTTCGTCCGGTTGCCGTGCAGGCTGAGGGTTCCACCCATCAGCATGATCGCTCGGTCACTGCGGTCACTCGTGACACTCGCGGCGGGAACACTGATGTCTTCGTCTTTGACGTTGTCGGTGAGGGTAATGGTCGCCTTGCGCGTGTGGGGTTTGGCTTCTGTGCCAATCTCCAACTCCCCGTGCACCATGATCCACTCGGTGGTCAGCTCCAGGTCCTTGTTATCCGCGAAGCTGAGGATGCCGTCGAGCTTGATACCATGCAGCGGCGGCGGACTGACGTCGAGGATGACGTTCATATCCTTCTCAATGGTGACCACGTCGTCTTTGGCGGGCACCTTCTTGTCAGGCCAGGTGGCAGGATCAGACCAGCGCTTGGCCGCCGGCGATCCAGCATTCTGAGCCTGAACGACAGCGAATGCGCTGACGAGCAGGAATGCCGGCAGGAGCGAAGCAAGAAGGAACGAGCGATGGTGCGTACTCACGGAATCAACCCTCCGTACTCGAAGATGACCGAGAACCGCAGCGGCAAAGCGGAGCGCGATCCGGCGCCCCGCAAACCTCGAACCCGAAGAGAATAGCCGATTTCGCCTCCGCCAGCCGGCCCGAGCGTAAGGTGGCCCGCTCCACCGCCTAGGAGTCCGGGACTCATCCCGAATTGCGCCGGGCTCTGCGCCGCGCGGCCTTCGATACCTCGCCGAACATGTTCCGTCGCAACATCGCGGATGCGGTCACGACCGCGCCTGAGAGCGCACCCATGACCCCGCACATGCCGATATCCTGCCCGGTCAGGAACAGGCTGCGAATGGGCGTGTGGGGGCTGAGGTCGCGCGATTCGAATCGCCCTGGCGTGTGTGCCAGACCATACATCTCGCCATGCGGTGCGTTCGCGAAGTGTTGCGTGGACAGCGGCGTCGAGAGTTCCCAGGTCGTGACGGTGCCGGACGCGGCCGGCACGTGTCGAGAGAGTTCAACGAGGAGACGCTCTGCGAGCCGCGTCTTGGCCGCCTCGTAGGCGTCTGGCCGCCGCTTCCACGCTGATGCCGCCCACTGCGAGAAACGCTCATAGCGCGCCAGCGTCACGACTTCCATGGTGTGCCGGTTCGGGTAACGCGCCTCGAACGATGGATCTTTCGCAGATGGAAACGAGATGTACAGAAACGGGAAGGGCGCGTCGAGATCGGCATCGAAGGCGGCCAGATTGCGGTCGAAATCAAGACTCGGATGGACCCACAGGTTCGCGGGATCCAACCTCGGCGCCGCCGCAGGAAACGTCAAGCCCGCGTACAGACACAGATGTCCGCTGGTGGCAGAAAGGTATCGAGTCCGCGCGGCGAGATGCTGTGCCTTTATTGGCACTCCAGCGCCTAACATCCGATCCATCGTCGTTCGAACCCCTGCGTCGCTCACGATGGCGTTCGCGCGGAATTCACGGCCATCGGTCATGCGCACGCCGATGGCGCGCGTGCCGTCGATGAGGATGCGGTCGACCTCGGCGCTCACGACCACCGCACCGCCCGCTCGTTCGATGGTCGGGAGCAGGCTCGCGGCGATCTGGCCGGCGCCTCCGATGGGATACGCCGCGCCCCCGAAATAGTGCTCGGCAATCACCGCGTGCACACCAAAACTGCTCTGGCTTGGCGGCAGGCCGTAGTCGCCCCATTGCGCCGTCAGCACGGCTCGAAGCTCTCGACTCGCGCCCAGATCGTCGAGCACCCGTCCGGTTGTGCGCCGCGCGAATCTCAGAAACGGCGCACGCAGTCCCGGGCCGAGGATGCCACTGAGGAACGGGGGCAACGCTTTCTCGACGAAGTAGAGCGGCAAGCCCCGCAGACATTGCCGGATGGCGATGAAGTACCGATCGATCGCGTCTCGCTCGCGAGGAAACGTCCGAACGAGCGCCTCACGCAACTGTTCCCGGCCGCTGACGTAGTCGAAGCGGAGGCCGTCAATGTTCACGCGGTCGTACACGTCGGGCATCGCGTGCCAGGACAGTCGGCCTTCCGCCAGGTACTCGAACAGCGCCTGCGCTGGCGAGCCCGCGGTGTGGACCTGACCGACATAGTGCACGCCGACGTCCCACTCGAAGCCGGGGCGATGGAACACGTGGGTGAAGCCGCCGGCTGTGTAGTGTCGCTCGAGGACCAGCACCCGCTGCCCCGCCGCTTTGGCCAAGAGCGCAGCGGTCCCCAGGCCGCCGATGCCGGAGCCGACTACGATAGCGTCGAACGGTCCGGTGTCGCGGAACTGTTTATACGGCGTGCCAACAAAGCGACTGGCCATCCGCCAGGAACTCCCGGAGTCCGTCGTCACCTCAGCTCAGTGGTGGAGCATGGCACGCGGGAGAATCGGCCGTCCAGTCGGTTAACACAACGAACGTCTTACAGCGACGCAAATCTTTCATCGAAGAACTTCACGATCCGTTCCCAGGAATCAACGCTGGCTTTCGCGTTCAGCTCCGGCGTGCCTCCAAGCTCGAAATCGAGTCCCGTTACCGGGTGCACGAAGTGCGTCGCCCCGAAGGAAACGTGTGGATGTGGCGGCATGATCCCGTGCCCAGCGCCTTCATAGGAGAGGTGTTCTACCGAGAACGGGTGTCCTCGATCTCGAAGACGACGCGCCGCGATCTCGGCCAGGAGACTCGAGGGCCACACTTGGTCGTCCGTGCCAGAAATCAAGAGGACCGGCCCGTTGATACGCTCGACGGGAATCTCGGCAGCCGATACAGTGGCAGTGTCCGATAAGCCTGCGACAAAACCTCGCGTCAGGCGCAGCGGCGTTTGATGCCAATCAACGGCCGTGGGCTCGAACTGCGCGAATGGCAGGTCACGGCCGTTATGGCACCAGGCGGAGACGGGTGCTTCAGCGGTTCGAGAAAGGCCGGCATAGAGCAGACCGCTCGGCGCCCAGCCGACCACTGCTTTGATCTCCCGATACGTCGCGGCAATCAGAAGCGCGAGTTCACCACCACGCGACCCTCCAGCAATGCCCATGGCGGCTGGACGGATCTCTTCACGGCTCGCCAGCCACCGGATCGCGCAACCAAAGTACTCAAGGGGAATGCGTTTTAGCTCTTGGGGAAGGTGCTCCATGCCGAAATACGCTAAAGCGAACGTCGCGATGCCGTGCGCCGCGAGCGGCAGCGCAGGCAGTGCGAAGATGCCTGGCGCGGAGCCGCCGACGGCGATGACGACGGGATGCGGAGGCGGACCTGCTGGCAGGAAGAGGGTACCGACCAGGCCGTCGTCGCGAACGACGATAGAGCGCAGACCAGGGTCAATCATCGTGCGGTCATCCCCGCACAGCATAGCTTCTCACCCCGACGCGGCATGCGAAGCGAGCTGTACGTCTCGGCAAGCTCCGCCTCCGGTTTGCAGCCGCGGCCACTGAGCCAGCCGCAGGTCGGTCAAGGGGTTGAGATGACCGGCGATCCTTCCCTGCGTCTGATTGACGTGTTGTTCAACCCGTGAGACGGTAAGCATCCATGATTCGTCGCGTCCGAGAAAAGGCGCCCATTCTCGTAGTCATGGGCAGGTTTCTCTTAGCGCTGATCGCCAGTACGACGACCGCTGGACTGGTGTCGTTTGCGATGATGTGGTTTCTGTTGAGAAACTGGGAGCACAACGACCCCATCCAAGCAGCGCGAACGGTAGGCGCAGGTGTTGCGATTCTGGGTGTAGCCATAGGTGGACTCGCTGTGTACTTGATCCTCCTGATCGGAGTATGGCGTCCGCTTACCTTTCGTGTCGTGGTTGGACTGGGTGCCATTCTCGGAAATCTTCCCTTTGCGTTCCTGGTGATGATCGTCGTCTCCCTTCAACTGGGGCACGGACATTCCTCTACAGAAATCGCCAAGGGTTGGCACGGACTGCCGGGCGCCGTCCAAGACATCGTGATGGGCACCGTGACCGGCGTTATTTCGTCAGCGATCTTCTGGATGGTTGGAATCTGGAGGACGGGGCTCGAGCATGGACGGCTTAATACGCTGCTGGAAAGTACCCGCCTGGCGGCGGTCGAGGCCCCGCGCCCGCTGGCGGACACGTTCCCCGGCTCGGCGCCGACTGCGCGGCATCTGCAATGACGCCCATCGATCCGGCCACGTCACGCGCACCTTCGCCATCGTTGTCAGTCCTCTTCCTCTAGCCGCTCCACCCACTCTTGGACTCTCTCGGCGGTGAGTTCTTCCTCGCCGTCGAGAAACTCCGACCCGCGGGTGACGCTGAAGTATTGGCCCAGTGCGGCCTCCAGCTCGTTGGCGGCGTCGTCCAGCTCCCATCGTGCTCTCGCGATGCGCTGCACAATCGGTCTGACCTGTTCGGCTTGTTCGAGTGTGATTTTCATTGGCGTTGTCGTCGGACGTCCTCATACGGGATAACGGTCGCGACCATGAAGGCAGCAAGTCCCGTCGCAAACCGCCGAGAACGGACACCTGCATGTCTAAGCGTGAAGGCGAGCCGAGCGCGACTGTTCCAATCCCACGTCAGGCAGCCCGTAAGATCCGGCGGAACATCGGTCCGCAACAGCGGAGGATTTCCGTTGGGCACGCCAAGTGTCGCGCACGGCCTGCGATGCTATAATTCCGTCCCTTTCGTCATCCATTGATTGACTGCGAATGCTAAGCGCCAGGCGGTACCTACTCGCGTTGCCGTTGCTGACTGCCACGCTGTCTTGCAGCGCGCCAGGGGCCTCCGCGCCATCGAATGCCGCTCAGAGTTGTGTCGTCGCATCAAACAGTGTGCTCGTGAGCGCGGGAGATACGCTGAGGATGAAGTTTGCCGTTCCTGCGAGCAGCACCGCGGATATCCTTTCGTACAAGCTAGACTACCTCCCCAACCCGCTCGTATCCGGCCCTAGCCTTTTGTGCCAGCTTTTCAACGGAGACCGCCTGCTTGGCGACGGTCCGTGCGGCGGTCACTTCCAAAGCTCCGCGGCCGTGGTGAGACTTCCGGGCGCTCCCCTGATCGATTTCTCCACAATTGCGGCAGGCACATCAACCGGCCGTATCGACTTCAAGGTCACCGGAGGACAGTTTGCCTTTGACGGAAGGGGCACGGTTTTCATCGGGCACCTGATCACGACCAGCACGGGGCCCTCCTGGGCGATCGAGGCATCTGGTACAACGTCTCCCCTCGAGCTTGTCTCCCCGTCGTGCCACTCATAGCGCGGGAGATTGGGTCATGCGACGCGGACAGCGCCGCTCGCACTTACGGTGAGCAGCCTCTCCGGTTGGTGATACGCCGATCTCGACCCACGCCGCCGGACGGTCAGATCACAAAATCCCGTTGAAGACCGGGCAGTAATCAATCGCGATTCCCGTTGAGTGTTCGGACCCGCGCGGGCCATCGGAAAACCGGTCTATGGTCGGATTCCGCCCTCAGAGTCTCGGGACCAGCTCGCACGTCGAGATCTTCTCCAGCCGAACGACGGCGAGCTGCCGGCCAAAGACGCCTGGCAGCGCCGCGAAGTGGCCGGGTCCCGCGATTCGCAGCGACTGCGTGTTGAGGGACTCAGGTGCGAGGAGCGAACGGCAGCTTGCAACGGCCGGGTCGTGCCGGTCGGCAATCGTCAGCTCCACGAACGGATCCATCTTCCGGTTGAAGCCCGCCAGACTGGTACCGCCTCCGTTGAATGCCACAACGCCGACGCCAGCGATGAAGAACTGTCGCCCGACCGGCCGTTGCTGGCTCACCGAGGCGAGCGTGATCGTTTGGATTTGAGAATCGCCTTCGCGTGGCAGCGAACTGCCCGGGCGGACCGCGAGCTCGCTTGCCCAATCTTCGCCTTTGGGCACACGGTGCGCGCAGCCAGCGACCAAAGCCGACACGGCGAGCACAGCCGTCGGCCAGCACGTACACAACCAGAATCTCTTCATGCGCACTCGATTGGGGCGCGGTGGATCAGAACCGGGGGATCTCGATGATACCAGTGCTCGCCAGCGTCTCAGGCTGGAAAGCCCGGCCTCGAGGTATATGCGCGGCAAGGATGTGAACGGTCGCGCACAATGCACCGCCGATTCGTCTGGTTGATCGGCCGAATCTCAGGCCGCGATCCCTGAGAATCGAGTCAGTCCACCATGATTGGTTTCCCGTTGGGGACGGTCCCTCGAAGGTTGCCCCCCCTGCACCAATGCCTTGAGTGATGTGGCCGAATTTCATGCTGCCCGCCGGTCGGACACGCGCCTCGCTTGCGTTGCGTGCATTCGGCGCCACTAAGCCCCGAACTGCCGCAGATGATGGTCCAGATGTTTGTACATCAACGTCGCCCATTCCTCCGGCGTGAGCCGCCCGAAGAAACTATGCGGATGCGTTGTACACCCCGCCGGCCCCGCCGCGGCGAACCGGTCGATCAAGCCGCGCAGCCGCTCCCGTTCCGTGCCCAGGTCTCGCGCATCCTGCACCACAAGATCCTTCGCCGTCGGCGAATTCCGGCGCATCGGTGCGTCGTTCCCCAGCACCATCGGCTTCACCATCCGCCCCATGATCCGCCCCAGCCACATCCGCGGCGGAATCCTGTCGCCTACCGCCCACTCCAGTCCCAGTGCGCAATGCGCCAGCGCCTGCGCGGGATTCATCGTGCCCCACAACGCTGCACTCCCCGGCCGCAGCTGCGCCATCCGCGCCTGCACTTCTTCCACCCTCGCCGTGTCAAAGAGATGTTTCATCTGGACACATCCTCACAATCATTTGCATTCAGGGCAAGCGATTCTACGATCGGTCCGCGCGAACGTCGGGTGCGCTCGAACTCTGGCCGAAGCCTCCACATAACTAGTCCGCTGCACGTCGTGGCGCTGTAGAAAACGTAATCGACACGCGAAAAGTGCACGTCGTTCACGCGACGATCGCCATCTCGAGCCTCAACGTGCGTCATACGTCGCTGACGATAGTGCGCTCGAGCAGACATCATCGTAATGCTGGCAGGCCTTACAAAACAGTCGAGGTCCGGTGGAAAAATCGTCCAACTCGTTCACTGGCGCGTTCTTGCGGCATCTCCTTTTCGGGGCGTGCATCTTGCTGAACGTTCGAACACCGACGCGTCCGACGCATATCTCCGTCGTCGATGGCGCGCGTCCAACTCATGCTGCAGCAGTCGACACCTTCAATGACGTGTGCGCCCCGCCAATCAGCGTTTTCGCGGGCTCGTATCTTTTGTGTGTTTGTGATTGCGGTCCTGCTCGGGACCGCGTCGGCCCAGGCAGCGACGACGCTTGTCTGGGATCCGAATCCAGAACCGGATATCGCAGGCTACAAGGTGTCGTACGGGACGCAGACCGGCGTCTATACCACGACGATCGATGTTGGGAATGTCACGAGTTGGCCGGTGACGAGCCTGACGCCAGGCCAGCGGTACTTTCTCGCCGTTCGAGCGTACAACACGGCGTTGCTGGTCAGCCCGTACTCGGCTGAGGTCGTCTACGACGCACCACCCATCGCGCCGGGCCTCACCAGCGTGTCGCCGACGAGCGGGCCGGTCGGCACCGTGGTCACGATCACGGGGACGAATCTTGGCGCGACCCAGGGGAGCAGCACGGTCAGGTTCAACGGCACGGCGGCGACGCCGACGAGCTGGTCAGCGACGAGCATCGCCGTCCCGGTCCCGATGGGCGCGACGACCGGCAACGTCGTCGTGACGGTCGGCGGCCTCGCGAGTAACGCGCTGACCTACACGGTGACCGCGCCGAACCTCACCAGCCTGTCGCCGACGAGCGGACCGGTGGGGACCGCGGTGACGATCACGGGAACGAATTTCGCGGCGACCCAGGGCAGCAGCACGGTGAAGTTCAACGGGACGACGGCGACGCCGACGAGTTGGTCGGCGACGAGCATCGCCGTCCCGGTCCCGATGGGCGCGACGACCGGCAACGTCGTCGTGACGGTCGGCGGCCTTGCGAGTAACGCGCTGACTTACACGGTAACCGCGCCGACCCTTACCAGCCTGTCGCCGACGAGTGGGCCGGTGGGCACCGCGGTCACGATCACGGGGACGAATTTCGGCGCGACGCAGGGGAGCAGCACGGTCAGGTTCAACGGCACGGCGGCGACGCCGACCAGCTGGTCGGCGACCAGCATCGCGGTCCCGGTCCCGACGGGCGCGACAACCGGCAACGTCATCGTCACGGTGGGCGGCCTGGCGAGCAATGCGCTGACGTACACGGTGCCGGTAGCCCCGACGTTGACGAGCCTGACGCCGACGAGCGGGCCGGTGGGCACGGCGGTCACGATCACGGGCGACGAATTTCGGCGCGACGCAGGGGAGCAGCACGGTCAGGTTCAACGGCACGGCGGCGACGCCGACCAGCTGGTCGGCGACCAGCATCGCCGTCCCGGTCCCGACGGGCGCGACAACCGGCAACGTCATCGTCACGGTGGGCGGCCTGGCGAGCAATGCGCTGACCTACACGGTCACGACGGCGCCGACGTTGACGAGCCTGTCGCCGACGAGCGGGCCGGTGGGCACCGCCGTCACGATCACGGGCACGAATTTCGGCGCGACCCGCGGCACCAGCACGGTCACGTTCAACGGCACGGCGGCGACGCCGACCAGCTGGTCGGCGACGAGCATCGCCGTCCCGGTCCCGACGGGCGCGACGACCGGCTCCGTCGTCGTCACGGTCGGCGGCCTCGCGAGCAATGCGCTGACCTACACGGTCACCACTGCCCCGACGCTGACGAGCCTGTCGCCGACGAGCGGGCCGGTGGGCACCGCCGTCACGATCACGGGCACCAATTTCGGCGCGACGCAGGGCACCAGCACGGTCACGTTCAACGGCACGGCGGCGACGCCGACGAGCTGGTCGGCGACGAGCATCGCCGTCCCGGTCCCGACGGGCGCGACGACCGGCACCGTCGTCGTGACGGTCGGCGGCCTCGCGAGCAATGCGCTGACCTACACGGTCACCACTGCCCCGACGCTGACGAGCCTGTCGCCGACGAGCGGGCCGGTGGGCACCGCCGTCACGATCACGGGCACCAATTTCGGCGCGACCCGCGGCACCAGCACGGTCACGTTCAACGGCACGGCGGCGACGCCGACGAGCTGGTCGGCGACGAGCATCGCCGTCCCGGTCCCGACGGGCGCGACGACCGGCACCGTCGTCGTGACGGTCGGCGGCCTCGCGAGCAATGCGCTGACCTACACGGTCACGACCGCGCCGACGCTGACGAGCCTGTCGCCGACGAGCGGGCCGGTCGGCACCGCCGTCACGATCACGGGCACCAATTTCGGGGCGACGCCGCGGCACCAGCACGGTCACGTTCAACGGCACGGCGGCGACGCCGACGAGCTGGTCGGCGACGAGCATCGCCGTCCCGGTCCCGACGGGCGCGACGACCGGCACCGTCGTCGTGACGGTCGGCGGCCTCGCGAGCAATGCGCTGACCTACACGGTCACGACTGCCCCGACGCTGACGAGCCTGTCGCCGACGAGCGGGCCGGTGGGCACCGCCGTCACGATCACGGGCACCAACTTCGGCGCGACCCACGGCACCAGCACGGTCACGTTCAACGGCACGGCGGCCACGCCGACGACCTGGTCGGCGACGAGCATCGCCGTCCCGGTCCCAACGGGCGCGACGACCGGTTCCGTCGTCGTGACGGTCGGCGGCCTGGCGAGCAATGCGCTGTCGTACACCGTCACGACCGCGCCGAGCGCTGACCAGCCTGTCGCCGACCAGTGGGCCCGTCGGCACCGCCGTCACGATCACGGGCACCAATTTCGGGGCGACGCGCGGCACCAGCACCGTCACATTCAACGGCACGGCCGCGACGCCGACGACCTGGTCGGCGACGAGCATCGCCGTCCCGGTCCCGACGGGCGCGACAACCGGCTCCGTCGTGGTGACGGTCGGCGGCCTCGCCAGCAATGCGCTGACCTACACGGTCACCACAGCCCCGACCCTGACGAGCCTGTCGCCGACGAGCGGGCCGGTGGGCACCGCCGTCACGATCACGGGCACCAATTTCGGGGCGACGCAGGGCAGCAGCACGGTCACATTCAACGGCACGGCCGCCACGCCGACGAGCTGGTCGGCGACGAGCATCGCGGTCCCGGTTCCGACGGGCGCGACGACGGGTAATCGTCGTCGTGACGGTCGGCGGCCTGGCGAGCAATGCGCTGACCTACACGGTGACCGCGGCGCCGACGTTGACGAGCCTGTCGCCGACGAGCGGGCCGGTGGGCACCGCCGTCACGATCACGGGCACCAATTTCGGGGCGACGCACGGCACCAGCACGGTCACGTTCAACGGCACGGCGGCGACGCCGACGACCTGGTCGGCGACGAGCATCGCCGTCCCGGTTCCGACGGGCGCGACAACCGGCTCCGTCGTCGTGACGGTCGGCGGCCTCGCGAGCAACGCGCTGACCTACACGGTCGACCGCGGCGCCGACGCTGACGAGCCTGTCGCCGACGAGCGGGCCGGTGGGCACCGCCGTCACGATCACGGGCACCAACTTCGGGGCGACCCGCGGCACCAGCACGGTCACATTCAACGGCACGGCCGCCACGCCGACGACCTGGTCGGCGACGAGCATCGCCGTCCCGGTCCCGACGGGCGCGACGACGGGTAATGTCGTCGTGACGGTCGGCGGCCTGGCGAGCAACGCGCTGACCTACACGGTGACCGCGGCGCCGACGCTGACGAGCCTGTCGCCGACGAGCGGGCCGGTGGGCACCGCCGTCACGATCACGGGCACCAATTTCGGGGCGACCCGCGGCACCAGCACGGTCACGTTCAACGGCACGGCCGCCACGCCGACGACCTGGTCGGCCACGAGTATCGCCGTCCCGGTTCCGACGGGCGCGACGACGGGCTCCGTCGTCGTGACGGTCGGCGGCCTCGCGAGCAACGCGCTGTCGTACACCGTCACGACCGCGGCGCCGACGCTGACGAGCCTGTCGCCGACGAGCGGGCCGGTGGGCACCACCGTCACGATCACGGGCACCAACTTCGGCGCAACCCGCGGCACCAGCACGGTCACGTTCAACGGCACGGCGGCCACGCCGACGACCTGGTCGGCGACGAGCATCGCCGTCCCGGTTCCGACGGGCGCGACGACCGGCTACGTCGTCGTGACGGTCGGCGGCCTGGCGAGCAATGCGCTGACCTACACGGTCACGACCGCGCCCGACGCTGACGAGCCTGTCGCCGACGAGCGGGCCGGTCGGCACCGCCGTCACGATCGCGGGCACCAATTTCGGGGCGACGCGCGGCACCAGCACGGTCACATTCAACGGCACGGCGGCGACGCCGACGACCTGGTCGGCGACGAGCATCGCCGTCCCGGTCCCGACGGGCGCGACGACGGGTAATCGTCGTCGTGACGGTCGGCGGCCTGGCGAGCAACGCGCTGACCTACACGGTCACCGCGGCGCCGACGCTGACGAGCCTGTCGCCGACGAGCGGGCCGGTGGGCACCGCCGTCACGATCACGGGCACCAATTTCGGGGCGACCCGCGGCACCAGCACGGTCACGTTCAACGGCACGGCGGCCACGCCGACGACCTGGTCGGCGACGAGCATCGCCGTCCCGGTCCCGACGGGCGCGACGACGGGCAACGTCGTCGTGACGGTCGGCGGCCTGGCGAGCAATGCCCTCGCGTACACGGTGACGACGGGAGCAACCACCGTGACGGCGAGTCCGTCGTCGGTTGCTGCTGGCGACAACCTCGCTGTCACGTGGCAGAACATCTCCACCCCGAGTGCGACTGATTGGCTGGCGGTGGCCCCCGTGGGCGCAGCAGATGCCACTTATGTCCTGTGGAACTACACGACTGGCAGCGCCAGCGGAACCGTTTGGATGTTGCTGCCTGCGGGGATTGCGGCCGGCAACTACGAGGTGCGGCTGTACTCCAACAACACGTCGAATCGCCTAGCCGTGAGCGCCCCTGTCACCGTGAGGCCTGCCGGGCCCAGTCTCACTGCGAGTCCGGCGGTTGTCGCTCCCGGCGGGAAACTGGCCGCGGCCTGGCAAGGCATCACGGCGCCGACACTTCTCGATTGGCTGGGCCTGTACTCCGTGGGCGCGCCGGATTCCGCTTACCTGACGCGCTTCAACAGCGGCGGTCGCGCGACCGACAGCGGGCTGACTACCGTTCCGGGCACTGTCGCGGACGGCGCGTACGAACTGCGTCTGTTTGCCAACAACTCGATGACGCGGCTGGCGGTCAGCAACAGCTTCAACGTTGCTGCCGGGCCCGGTCTCTCGGCGAACGCCACAATCGTTGCGCCGGGTACCACACTCAGCTTTACCTGGGCCGGCATTGCCGCACCAGGCGCGACTGATTCTGTGGCCCTGTTCCCGGTCGGCGCGTCCGACGCCAGCTATGTCGCGTCGCGCAATACGACGGGTGCGGCAGCCGGCAGCCTCGGTCTCTCGATCCCCTCGACGGTGGCCGCGGGAACCTACGAACTCCGCCTGTTCCAAAACGGTTCGCAGCGCCGTGCCGTCAGCAACAGCTTCAACATCGGGCCAACCGTATCCGTGACGCCGTCGCCGGTTGCACCTGGCGGGACGATCACGGTCACATGGGCGGGCATTGCCACCCCGACCGCGACAGATTGGATCGCCCTTGTGCCGATCAACGCGGCCGAGCAGACGTATGTCGCGTGGACGAATCTCAATGGCCAGGCCAGCGGTAGCATGCTCTACGTAATTCCGTCGGCGACTGCCGCCGGCACCTACGAGCTGCGGCTGTACGCCAACGGTGTCTGGCAGCGGCTCGGCGTCAGCAACACGTTCACTGTCAGTTCCGCGGCGCCGATGCTTTCCGCGAGCCCGGCGATTGTCACACCGACCGGCAACCTGACCGTCGCATGGGCGGGAATCGTCACGCCCACCGTTACCGATTGGGTTGGGGCATACGCCGTGGGCACCGCCGATACCAACTACGCGGCACGCGTCAACACCACGGGCCAGTCCAGCGGAACCACTGCGCTGGCGCTTCCCGGTATCGCTGCCGGCGCCTACGAGCTGCGCCTCTTTGCCAACAACAGCTTCACGCGGCTGGCCGTGAGCAACGGCTTTACCGTGGCGGCGGGTCCCACGCTGTCGGCGAGTCCCACGACCGTTAACCAGGGCAGTTCGGTTACCGCGACGTGGGCCGGCATTGCCGCTCCGACGACAGCGGATTGGGTCGCCATCGTTCCCGTCAACAGCCCCGACAACAGTTCCGTGGCGTGGACGTACACCAACGGCATGTCGGCCGGTTCCCTCTCCCTTTTCGTCCCCACCTCGGTTCCCGCGGGCACTTACGAACTCCGCCTCTATGCCAACAACACCCAGACGCAGCTGGCCGTCAGCAACAGCTTCGCGGTGACTGGAAGCACCAGCGTCTCGGCGAGTCCGTCGACGGTTGCCCGGGGCGGTACGCTCGGCGTCACGTGGGTTGGCATTCCGGCGCCGACAGGCACCGATTGGGTGGCCTTGACTGCCGTCGGAACCGCCGACATCTATTACACCGCCTTTGCCTATACCAACGGCGCGGCCGCCGGTTCCCTATCCATTCAGGTCCCGGCCGGGGCCGCGCCAGGGCAGTACGAGATTCGCGTCTACGCCCAGGGAACGTATCAACGACTCGCGACGAGCAGCCCGATCACCGTGACCCCGTAGCGATCATCAGCACCGCGGTAGCGCAAGCAGCCCCTCCTACCGTCCTCACCGGCGGCACTGCGCCAACCGGGTTGGCGCTGGACTGTTGTACTGGGTAAGCTGCGGGAATTACACTCTCCCTCGCCCACCTCACCACCACCCGACCGCGGAGGTTCTATGAAGCGAGTCACCGGCATTGGCGGCATCTTCTTCAAAGCCAAAGACGCCCCGGCACTACAGGCCTGGTACAAGCGGCACCTCGGAATCGATGTCCAGTCGTGGGGTGGCGCGGCCTTCACCTGGGCCGACGGTGAAGGCAGGCCCATCGCCGGAACAACCGCCTGGTCGATCGCTTCGGCGAAGAGCGACCAATTTGCGCCCGGCACTGCAACGTTCATGGTCAGCTACCGGGTGGAGGATCTCCACGCCATGGTCAGAGTCTTACGCGAGGAAGGCTGCAACGTCCTCGAGAAGATCGACGATTCCGAATACGGGAAGTTTGCCTGGGTCATCGATCCGGAAGGAAACAAGTTAGAACTCTGGCAACCGCCTGCCGGCCAATGATCGGAGCAGTCGGCGGACTCAAGGGTGACAGTGTGCTGGCACTCTCGCGACCTTCGCGGGTTAAATTAGTCATCAATGCCGATCAGCACCGTACAGCACGAGCGCGCGAACATCTATCGACTGGACGTGAGCGGGCGATTGGGCAAGCCCGAGTTCGATCGCAGCCTGGAGTCGGCCGCGGCGGAGATCCGCCGCCTCGGTCCCATCAAGCTGCTCTTTGTGCTGTCGCAGTTCGAGGGCTGGGAACAGAATCCGAACTGGGGCGACCTGACCTTCTACGTGAACTACGGCGACTCAATCGAGCGCATCGCCATCGTCGGCGACGAAAAGTGGCGAAACGAGACGCTGATGTTCGCGTCCGCGGACCTGCGCCGCGCGCCCGTTGAATTTTTCTCCTCGCAGAACGCGCTCGCCGAGGCGCACGCCTGGCTGGCCGCGTAACGAGCGTTCCGAAACCGGCGCGCTGAACGTTCAGCGAGCCGAGCGCGGTTCCACAGGCAGCGCGAACGCGAGGATGCTCGGGCCGGACGCCACGGCCACGAATTGACGGTTGTCGAACTGGTAGGTCATCGGCGACGACTTCCACACCTGGCTGGTCTGGAAGCTCCACAGCCGCTTGCCTGAACGCGCATCCGCCGCAGCGAACGCCCCGCTGTCGTCACAGAAAAACACGACGTCGCCTGCCGTGCTGAGGACGCCGCCCCACGAGTCCACGGCGCCAAACTGCGGCAACTCCCAGGCGACCTTTCCCGTCTGGATGTCGATCGCTCGCAGCACACGCTGCGCGGGCTCGGGCGCGGCGGCAAACGTGCCGCCCATGAAGCTCTTGCCAGGCTCCCATGGCTGGTCCACGCGCGTGAAGATGCCGCACTTGTCGTTGGTCTGCGCGTAGAAAAGGCCGGTTCGCGGACTGAAGGACGCCGAGTACCAGTTCGACGCGCCTTCGAGCGACGGGCACACCCGGCGCCCTTCCCTGGTCGGCTCCATGCCGGGCACGACGATGGGATGGCCCTCAGGCGTCAGGCCGGATGCCCACGTCACGTTCTTCACGTACTGCGTGCCGAGGAGATACTCGCCCGTCGTGCGATCCAGCACATAGAAGTAGCCGTTGCGGTTGGCCTGCACGAGCAGTTTGCGCGGCCTCCCCTGCCAGACCGCGTCGATGAGCACGAGCGGCTGCTGCGCGTCGTAGTCGTGCACGTCGTGGGGCGTGAACTGGAAGTGCCACTTGCGGCGGCCCGTCTTCACGTCGAGCGCCACGACCGAATCCGAATAGAGATTGTCGCCCTGCCGCTCGTCGCCGATCATGTCCGGGCCGGGATTTCCGATCGCCCAATACAGCGTGCCGAGCTCCGGGTCGTAGCTGCCGGTCATCCACGTCGCGGATCCGGGGTGATCGATCGCCGCCCCTTTCCACGTCTCGGCGCCCGGCTCCCCGCGGGCGGGCACCGCCCAGAACCGCCAGACCTCCTTGCCGGTCGCCTGATCGAACGCGGCCACGAACCCGCGCACGCCTTCGTCGCCTCCCGCAATCCCGGAGATGACGAGGTTGTCCACTATCAAGGGAGCTCCGGTGCCGTTGTAGTTCTGCCGCCAGTCGGCCATCTCGGTTTCCCACAGCAGCGCGCCGGTGGCCTTGTTGAGGGCGACGAGATGGGCGTGGTCGGTCGTGACGAACACGCGGTCCCCGCCGACGGCCACGCCGCGATTCACGCCGCGCGCGGCCACACCGGCCAGGCCTCTCGTCCTGGGACGCCGATAGTTCCAGATCTGTCGGCCGCTGCCCGCATCGAGCGCGTAGAAATCGTTGGCCGAGGTCACATACATCACGCCGCCCGCCACGACCGGCGTGACCTGCAGCTGCGCGGCGTTGGGCAGCGTAAACACCCATTGCGGGGCAAGGCGCCCGACGTTGGCGGCGGTGATGCCGGCGAGCGGACTGTATCGATTGCCGGTCGGCTGTCCGTTATAGGCGGGCCATTCCGCCTGCGACGTCACCTCGCGGTACCGGCCTCCGGCCGCCTCGCGAAGCAGGTGCACCGCGCGGTCGTCGCCGAGGAGCTGCATCTCGCCGTGGCTTTGATTGAGGACGATGCCTTCGAGCGTCCGGCCCGACACGCTCACGCTCGCTCGACGGGGCCCTGCATTGGTGCGCGGACGGAGGGTTCGCAGGAACGGCACCAGATCGGTGATCTCGGTCCGCGCAAGAGACGAAAAGGCGGGCATCCCAGAGCCGGGTATGCCTTCGCGAATCACCGCTTCGAGATCCTGATCGGTGCGCAGTGGTATGCGGGCAACAATCGAGGGGCCCAGTTCGCCGCCGCCCCCTTCGGTCCCATGACAATTGGCACAGCGGCTGGCAAAGACCCGGCGCCCCGCCTCCACGTCCTGGGCCTGGGCGGACGAGGCCACGACACCGAGCAACACGCACGAGCGCGCAACCGCCGACAGCGCGCCTCGCGCGGTGAGAGTGTTCGACATGGCGCCTACTCTAGCAGGCTGCTGAAGACATGCAGCCTGATGCGTTCACGTTACCGCACCTGGCGCCAGGATGAATCCGGGTTGTAGACGGTCATCTTTCGGGCCGCGGCGTCGGTTCCCGGCCCCAGATCTTTTTCATGCACGGTGCCGTCCTGGTTGACCACGAAGGTCATGACACCGGTGACGTCGTACTGCGCCGGCCAGGCAACCAGCGCGAACCCGCCGGACATCTCGCCTTTGACGATGTAGTTCCTGGCGCCGCCCGCGGCGAGAGACCCCTGTCCCGTCAGGATCCTGAAGTAGTAGCCATGAAACGGCGACGGCTGCTCGCGGCCGGCGCCCGAGGAACGCCCACCTTCGGCGGCCTCAGCCGCCAGATCGCCGAGCGGACTACGCTTCTGACCCTTGGCTGTCGGCCAATAGAGGCCGTTCTCCTTGCCAGGATCGCTTTGGAACTTCGTCGCGTACGTGCCCGCGGGCTTGCCGTCGTGTCCCAGTTGCGCGTAACGCTGCTGCGCGGTGACGTACGCGTGTGTTGTCTCGATCGTCGCCAGCTCGTTGCGGCCGATCCGCCGGGCGATGACTTCTTCTTTCCCTGCCGCCGTGTCGAAGCCCCACCCACCGGCTTCCTTCACGAGCGGGACCGGAAACGGCCAATCTTCGTTGCCGATGACGAGCGTCTTGCGACCGGGTCCCGCGTCTTCGAGATGCCACTGCTCGCCGACGGCGACGGTGAACACCTGGCGGTTCTGGCGAGCGGTCGCGGGATCGGACGAAGCAATGAGCTCCTTGCCGTCCTGGCCAAAAATGGCCAGCAACTGGTCGAGATTTCCAGCCCTCACCGTTTCAACCAGCGCCTTGACCGCGTCTTCGGGAGACCCGAACGTGCGGTGCTGAGCGGCCTGGGCCGCGGCCCTGCTCGACAGCACCAGGATTCCAATCAGCGCGAAGGCGCATGCCAGCGCAACTGCGCCGCGTTCGAGCCTGCCGGCGATGTCCAATCGATTTCGGGTGTTCATCTCGACCGCCTTTGGGAAACGCCGGTCATCGCCGGCGTCCGCCGCCGCCACCGCGCGAACTGCTGCGGCTGCTCTGCCCGCGAGAGCTGGAGGAACGTTGCGAGGCTCCGCTCGAGTAACCCGAGAACGCGTCGGAGCCGCCGCTCCGTTGACTGACCGCCTGACTTCCGCTCGCATCGCCATAGCCGCGCGCTTCCGTGCTCCCGGTGCGGCTCGACCGTTGTGCCGGCGCCGACGTCCCCTGCTGCGTCACACGCTGCGCCGGCGGACTCTGCTGGGTGGTCCGCTGCGACGCGGCGCCTTGCGCCGACGCGCTCTGCGCCTGCGTACTTCGCTGAGTGCGTTGTGCCTGTGATTCGGGACGGTTTTCCTGCCGCGTCTGCGAACGGTCGGTGCGTTGCTCCTGCGTGGACTCGAGACGGTCGCTTCGTTGTTCCTGACTGTTCTCCAGGCGTTCGGTCCGCTGTTCCTGGGTGTTCTCCAGGCGATCGCTCCGTTCGTCGACGAGGTCTTCGCGGTGATCCATCCAGTCCTCGCGGGCATCCTCGCGGTGGTCGTAGTAGTCGTCCCAGGCGTTGTTGTACATGTACGGGCTGCCGTGCCAGCCGTACGGACCGTAGTAGTAGTTGTTGTTCATCGCGGCGCCAATCGCGATACCCGCGGTGAACCCGATGACGCCGGCGGCGACGGCGGCGTCAGCATTGCTATTGTCCTCGACGATGATCGTGGTGTTCGTTGTCGTCGGCGCCTGCGTGTAGATCACTTCCGTGTTGTACTGCGGGACGTACACCACTTGAGGATTGGCCGGCTCGATGACGATCACGTTCTGCCCCTCGGGCGTCGTTTTCGTCGCAACTTCCTGCTGCGGTGTGCTCTTCAGCGTCCCGACGTTCTGCGCCTGATGCCTGAGTCGCTGGATGGCGTCGAGGACCGAGCTTCGATCGGCCGCAAACGCCTGACCGAGGAGCGTCGTCCACGCGATTTGCCCGGCCATCTTCGCGACGACCTGGGGGAAGAGCGCCAGGGCGACGAAGCTCGGATCGAACCCCGCTTTCACGGCGGCGTCCTGAAGCTGCGTGCCTTTCAGCTTCTGATTCTTCTTCAGCCATCCGTCGAGCTCGGTGATTTTCGCGGGCGTGGTGGCGCTCATCAGCATCTGCGCGAGCAACGGGTCCGGATAGAGAGCGATTGGCGCAAGGAGCTGATCGAGTGTGCCTGACGGCGGCCGTCCAGCCTGTGCCTGCGGCGCGGCCTGATCTTTGGGCGATCCACACGCGACGAACAACACCGCTGCCACCGTCAACACCGTCAACTGGGCAACGACGCGCGTTGTCATAGGCGACCCATTGGTGAGTCTCATGTCCACCTGGTTGTGACAGTCCGGAGATATGGTAACGCCACGCGCCTCAGCACGCGATGTGCCGCCACGCACGGCGCCTGGCGCTAACACCTAAGTGGCTCAATCAGAATGAGTTGAGGAACGCGGTGGACGCAGGCGCGCACGCGGGGCCTCCATCTCGCCGGAGAGGCTCCCAACTGCCGGAGGCATCCGCCATCAGGTCCTTGACGGTGCGTGACTGGACTAACCGCTGACGAAGGACAGCAGGTCGGCGTTGATCTGGTCTTTGTGGGTCGAGCACATGCCGTGCGGCAGCCCTGGGTACACTTTGAGCGTCGAGCCCTTGACCAGTTTCGACGACAGCATGGCGGAGGCGCCGATCGGCACGATCTGGTCATCGTCGCCGTGCAGAATCAGCGTCGGCACGTCGAATTTCTTCAGGTCTTCCGTCAGGTCGGTTTCCGAAAATGCCTTGATGCAATCGATGACCGCTTTGTGCCCAGCCTGCATCCCCTGGAGCCAGAAGGAGTCGCGCAGGCCCTGCGACACCCTGGCGCCCGGCCGGTTGGCGCCGTAGAACGGCGCGCTGAGATCCTTGAAGAACTGCGAACGATCGCCGATGACGCCTGCGCGGATGTCGTCGAATACCTTCATCGGCAGGCCGTCCGGGTTGCTGTCCGTCTTCAGCATGAGCGGCGTCACGGCGCCGATCAGCACGGCTTTCGACACGCGCGTCGTCCCGTGGCGCCCGATGTACCGCGCCACTTCCCCGCCGCCGGTCGAGTGGCCGACGTGAATGACGTTGCGCAGGTCAAGGGCCTCGACCAGCGCGGCGACATCGTCCGCGTACGTGTCCATGTCGTTGCCGTTCCACGGCTGACTCGATCGGCCGTGGCCGCGACGATCGTGAGCGATACACCGGAAGCCGCGTGAGGCCAGGAACACCATCTGGTCCTCCCAGGCGTCAGCGCTGAGCGGCCAGCCGTGACTGAACACGATCGGCAATCCCTCGCCCCAGTCCTTGAAATAGATCTCGGTGCCGTCCTTCGTCGTAATTGTGCTCATTCGCGATCTCCCGCTCCCAAGTGTAAGAGATCCATTGGAAAAGACAGGCGGGCGTCCCCGCTGGAGACCGCTAAGGCGCCGAAACAGCATGTCCGTCGATTTCAGCGTACTGGTAGGTCATCTGCATCGTCGCGGGACCGAGGAGGCGCACATGGGCGTTCGACTTCAGCGACACCGGCACAATCGCGCCGTCGATCCGATCGTACGACCAGAGGACCTCGACGTTGGTGATCCAGAATGACGGGTTCTTCGCCAGCCGTCCCTGAAGGCGCACGAGGCGGCCCTCTTCCGGCGCCAGAAACATCCGGCCTGCGACGAGCTCTCGCTCCTTACGCCGCGGCGACAACAAGATGTTGGCGAGTCCTTCCTCGTCGATGCCGCTCGGCTGAAACGTGTAATTCGCGCGGTCGAGCGACGAACGCGCCGATTGCCCGTTGGCGATGATCTCCCGCTCCCCGTCCAGTACCGCACGCAGCGCCTTCGTGATGGCGCCGGACCCCTCTTCTTCCATCACGTCGTATCGGAACCCGGTGCGCGGCGAATACTCGGTGACAACTTCCAGGCGTCCGCTTCGGCCGGCGTTGGTGGCTTCGAGCCGGCGCGTCGCGCGATACGGATGCTGCGTGTCGTCCTGTTCGAGGAACCGCCGAATCGAATGATCGGCGGCGTCAGGAATCGTCGCGTGAAGAGTTGCGGCGAGGCTCAGTCCCGTGAGGAGCAACAGGGCGTGTGAGAGCCGGCGATCGATGCGCACGCACGCCGCATGTGCAGCGATCGTGCCGTTGCTGAAAGCGCCGTCACGGCGAACGCTGCGGTCGCGATCGAGTTGAAGAGGACGGGTCGGGAGGCTACGTGCGCCTCCCGTCGATGGGGTGGGATTGATGTCGCCTTCCTGAGCAGAAGACGAGCGATGCTCTGCGACGAATTAGAGCAATCGAGATGCCAGTGCGATTGGGATATGGCTCTGCTCTTGCTGCGCCGCTTCACATGGAACTAATCACCGTCGGCGCGATGTTCGTGGCGGGAATTGGCGTGGGCCTTGGCGGATCGGTCCTGGTGCTCAGGGCCGCGCTGTGGGGTATCGGCCGCCAGATCGTCTGAAATGCAAACACATTGAGGAGCCGATCACGACACACAGCTGATAGGACCGTTCACCGATGGCGTTCGGCACCGTCCCGCTCGGTTCGCTGATCGGCGGCCCCGGTTGCAGCTACCGCTCAGTGAGCCGCTTCATCACGCCCGCCTCTTCCACGTCGCGCCACTGACCGTTCACCCGCACGACGAAACGTCCCACGAGCCGGTTGCTTCGAACATCATCCACACGGAATCCGATGTCGTTCCCCGAGATGATCCGGGCTGGCTCATCCTGCCCTGGAGGCAGCGTGCGCGGTGTCAAGGGCGGCGCCGGCTGAACGGGCGCCTGCGCATACGCCCACATGCCCACGAGGAGCATCGAGACAAGCCACACGGCGATCAGGATCGACATCTTCCGCATCTCACCCTCCTTCATCTCTCAACCCTTCGGGGAATATCCTTCGTGATTAGACGCCTTCCCGTCGAAATAGCTTGCGCCTGACGCCTATTCGGCTGGTCCCGTCGATCGAGAGGGCTCGGCGAACATGTCTTCGAACACCCGATAGTGGTCGCCGTTCATGCCCAGTGCGGCGTAGGCCGCCTGGGCCGGCAGGTTCGTCGTATCGACATACAGCCGCAGGCCTCCCGCGCCCGCGGCCAGGGCCTCGCGCCTTGCCGTGTTGTACAGCGTTCGTAGAACGTCACGACCGCGCGCGTCCGGCACCACGAACACCGACTGAATCCACCACACCATGCGATTTCGCCAGTCGCTCCACTCGAACGTGATCAGCAACTGCCCGACCACGCGGCCATCGAGTTCGGCCACCCAGTAGCGTCCGGGCGCCCGCGACTCGAGCAACGCACGGATGCCGCGCCGAAGCGTCTCCTCGTCCAGGCGCATCCGCTCTGTTTCTTCGGCCAGCGCCAGGTTGCCTGCGATCAGCCATTCGAGATCCTGAACGCCGGCAGGGCGGACTGTCGGCTTGCCATCATTCATACAATCGTTTTTCCCCGTTATCTCCGCCGGCGCGGCCGATCACAATCTTGTTAGTGCGACGGCGCGGACGGATTCAAGTGGGTGGCTTGATGCGACACACCTTTGCCTCGAAATAGCACACTTTTGAGCCTCACCGCCTGATCTGGCTCACGTTAAACCACAGATGGCGCTCATGATCCTCAGCAATTCACCGTGGTCCGACTGTTGCACACTGCGATGACATGGCTTCTTCCACGAGCGCCGCCCGACGTCTCCAGGATTGGTTCCTCGCGTTTTCCGGCCTCGGCGTGGTGGTGTCCGGCATGGCCGCCATCGACGAGACTGCTCGCGGATATCTGTTCAACGCTCTGCACGGAGATCTTCCGCCGATTCCGATCGCGTTCCGCTTTCATACCATCGCGGGACATGTCGCCGAGATCTTTCCGGTGACCGACTCATCGTTCGTCGCCCTGGGCCTCGTGGCGTTCCTGCTCGTCATCTTCATGTTTCGAATGTAAGACGTCGAAATTCGACGTTCGACGTTTTCCGTTTTCCGTTTTGCGTTTCCAGGTTCAGGCTGCGTTCTTCAGCAGCCTGCCGCTATCGGTTCTGCGTAAACGCCCGGGCCCCGACAATTCCCCGCCCTTCCTCGATCGTCACAATCTGGTTCGCCGCCACGCCCATGACCGCCTCCGTCCGTCCCGAGGGCCATCGCACTTCGATGCGATCGGCGCGCGCGGCAGCGCCGAGGCCGAAATGCGCGCGCAGATCGTTTTGACTCAGGTAGCTCGAACCAGCCTTCACGTCACGCATCTGCGTCCTGGATCCCGCGGTGAGCCGGATGCGCGCGCCAATGGCCTGCAGTGTTGGCGCCAGCGCCGCGCAGCTGCACCAGCAGCGAATTCCCGCGATTCCCGCCGTCGTTGCGCAGCAGCTCCGCGTCCTGGCCGTTGTTGGTCACGAGCAGATCGAGGTCGCCGTCGTTATCGATGTCGCCGACCGCGAGGCCCCGGCCGACCTTCTCCACGGCGAACGCGGGTCCTGACGTGCGGCCGACTTCCTCGAACCGCCGCAGCGTGGTATTGCGGAACAGGAGCTTTCGCTGCAAATACGTCGAACCCGCGCGGAATTGCGGCGCGTTGTCGAGGATGTGCCCGTTGGCGATGGCGATGTCGAGCTGGCCGTCGTTGTCGAAATCCAGGAACGCGACGCCAAAGCCGACGAACGGCAGCGTGGGAAACCCGATGCCGCTTTCGATCGTGGCGTATCCGAACAGGCCGCGCTGCAGGCCGCGATCGAGCGTGTGCATCTCGAAATCGAGGTTCGTGACCACCAGGTCCAGGCGGCCGTCGCCATCGTAGTCGCCCGTGTCGATGCCCATCCCCGCGCGCGCGCGGCCATCTGACGCGAGGGCGATGCCGGACACGAGCCCCGTTTCCGTAAACCGCAGGCCGCCGGCGTTGTGGAACAGAAAGTTCGGCATCGTGTCGTTGGCGACGAACACGTCAGGTCTTCCGTCGTCGTCGTAGTCGCCGATGACGATGCCGAGGCCGTTGGACTTCAGCGCGCCGACGCCGGACGCCGCGCTCACGTCCGTGAAGACGCCGCCGCCGTCATTGCGGTACACCGTGCTCGACAGCGGGTCGTACTTCAGCGGATGGCAGTAGAACCGCAACCCCCGGCGGGCGTCGCCGCAAAAGGGACTGTGTGCGCGATCGGCGTCGACATAGTTCACGACCCACAGATCGAGATCGCCGTCGCCATCCAGATCGGCAAACGCGCAGCCGGTACTCCAGCGCGGATCGCCGACGTGAGCGGTGGCCGTCACATCCTCGAAGACGCCGCCGCCGCGATTGTGGTACAGCGCGTTCGGCCCGTAGTTCGTGATGTACAGATCCGGGCGGCCGTCGCCGTCGTAATCGCCCGCGCAGGCGCCCATGCCATACGCGCGATGCTGGATGCCGGATCGATCGGTGACGTCTTCGAACGTGCCGTTGCCGCGATTGTGATACAGGCGGTGACGCGCGCGGCGGTCGAGGGCCGCATCGGCCAGCGGACCCTCCATCGACCAGGAAGATATCAATCCACCCGTCACCGTCGTAGTCGAAGAACAGGCCGCCCGACCCCATCGTCTCCACGAGATGTTTCTCGGAGCTCGCGCCGCTCGTGTGGTGGAAGAGGACGCCGGCCTGGCGGGCGATGTCGACAAACTGCGGAGGAGGGTCGCCCACGCCGGACACGAGCGCGACCGCGGTCGCGGTCACGGCTGTGGCCAGCCCCAGCGCGGCCAGGTTCACCGGCCGCCGCCCTGATTGGGAGCGGGCGAGCGAGGCGCCTCGTCTCGCCGTTCCTCCTGCTCGACCTCGCGCGCGATGTTCCGCCGGCGCTCATCGAGCTTCTCGCGGCGAACGCGCTCGAACAGCTCGAATTCGCGTGCGGCCTCGGCCGTCCGGCCGAGGCGCGTGTACGCCGTCGCGAGCGCGTATCGCGTTTCGTACCGGTCGGGCAGCAGTTCCAGGGCGCGATTGAACGCGGTGACGGCTTCCGCGTCGCGTCCGGCGTCGAGGTAAAGCTGGCCGATGCCGGCGTGGGCCTGCCCGTCACGAGGGTCGATCAGGAGCGCCGCCAGCAGCTCGCCGAACGCATCGTCCTCACGGCCATGCGCCGCGCAGGCGCCGGCGAGTTCCTTGCGAATGCCCGGATTGTTCGGATCGAGCCGTGCCGCCTGGTCAAACGCGTCGATCGCCCCCGCCAGATCGCCTTCGACCTGCGCGAGCCGTCCGATGCCGACAAGGAGGGAGGCGCGCCCAAGAAGGACACCGGGAAGCGCGGCTTGATACTCGCGCCGTGCGCTCCCGACGCGTGCTTCGGCTTCATCGCGCTGCCCGCGCGCAAAGTGCGCGAGCGCCGAATTCCCCCTCTCTTCCCCACTTGTGCCAACCATCCGTTCGAGCGATGCGGCCGCTTCCCCGAACCGCCCGGCCCGCAGCAGCGCGAAGCCTTCCTCGGCAGCCTCGTCCGCGACGATGGGCGTGCGCGACAGGGTGTCGGCGAGCGCGTCGAGCGTCAGGAACGGCGCGGCCGCTGGCCGCGCGCCTGTTGTTCCCAGGCGCTGATACGTGTCCGTCAGCTGCCTGCGGGCCAGCGCCTGATCCGCCGTGCTTTCTGTACCCGGACGCCTGGCCACGTAATAGGCCTTCACCGCGTCGCGCGGGTCGGACGTCCACGCGGCCCTGAACGCACTCGCGGCCTCGCCGGGTCGTCCTGTCGCCTCGAACGTCAGCGCCCGCAGCAGGTGGAGATCCGCCGCTGACGGCTTGAGCGCCGCGGCCGCGTCGAATTCGCGCAACGCGTCGGTGTGGCGGCCACGGGCGCGATACGTGACGCCGAGTTCCACGTGCAGCGCGTACGCGCGCGGGGCGGCAGCGCCCGGAAGCTCGCGGGCCACGCGAGCCTCGAGCGCGAGGATGTTGCGGTCCCACTCGACCACCGCGGTCCGCATTTTGCGGGCGGCGGCATGTATGTCGTTCGACCGCGCAGGCTCGGCCTGCCCGGCCGCGACGGCCAGTTCGCGAACGGACTGGACGAACGCGTCCAGCTGCGCGTGAGCTGCCGTCGGGCGCAGTACGAGCGCGAAGGCGGCTCCCAGCGTGAACAACAAGCGCGTGCGCATCAGGGTTCGATCACTCTGGAGAGCGCAGAGACGAGATCAACGCAGAGATCGCGGAGATCGCGGAGATAAACGCCTCCGCGATCTTTGCGATCTCTGCGTTGACCACGTCTCTGCGTGCTCTCGGTCCGGAGGATTCTACTCACGACGTTCGGTTAACCGGATCGCGATAAGAAAAACATGGACGATTCGTCAAAAACGTATTGACAGACCGTCAGGATGAAGCGTATAGCCTTACTGCACACTTACGAGTATTAACCCAAATGTGTAGGTTGACTAGACACAGAAACTGATCCGAGGGAGGGAGCATGAGCCGAACAGGCAAGGTCGTCCTGGCCGCGGCCGCGGTGCTGGTTCTCGCGCCAGCCGTGGCATTCGCGCAGGAGGGGCAGATTACCGGAACCGTGCGCGACCCACAGAACGCCGTGATGCCCGGTGTCACGGTGGAAGTCACGAGCCCTGCGCTCATCGAAAAACTCCGCACGGCCACCACCGATTCGGGTGGTCAATACCGGATTACGAACCTGCCCGTTGGCACCTACAAAGTGTCCTTCGCCTTGTCGGGATTCACGAAACAGGAGCGCGACGGCGTGCTGCTGACCAGCAATTTTACGGCCACCGTCAACGCGGCGCTGGCCGTGGGGCAACTGACGGAGACGGTGGTCGTCTCCGGAAGTACGCCCGTCGTCGACGTGCAGAACTCGCGCGAGGTGATTACCTTTCCCGGCGACACGATCCGGGACATGCCGACGAGTCGCAACGTCAACAGTCTCCTACAGCTGACACCCGGGATCTCGAGCCAATACACCACGTCGACATCGCAAAGTCCCTTCGGCGCTCCCGGCGTGTGCGTCGGGGGAGTCGGCGTGTTCTGCAATCCCGGGATCAGCGGGTTCAACATCGGCGACCGCGGGACGGCACTCGACCAGAGCAATATGGCTCAGGGTCGCGTCCTGGTCGACGGCGTCGTCGTCAACCAGGGAGGATCGACGCCGATCGTCGGCCAGACAGGCGGGTACACCGCCGACGTCGCGAACTCCCAGGAGGTCAACATCCGCGTGTCGGGCTCGCTCGGCGAATCGGAGAACGGCGCGTCCGAGATCAACATCGTGCCGCGCACGGGCGGCAACCGGTACGCCGGCGACTTCTTCCTGAGTTACACGACGGAGAGCTGGTTCGGCACCAACAACGGCGCCTATCCGGGCCTGCCGGCGGCGTTCCAGCCGGTGAAAAGCGACCACGATTGGTCGGTTGATTACGGCGGTCCCATCCTGAAGGACAAGTTGTGGTTCTTCGCACTCGGGCGCAGTCAGTACATCCACAAGCTTCCGGTCGGCGTGGATTTCTGGCCGAATCTATGGGAGGGCAAGGCCGGCTTCAACTATCAGCCCGATCGCAGCCAGCCTCGGATCGAGTACCGAGAACATGTGGAAAAATGGCAGCGCCCGCGTCACCTTCCAGGCATCGGCGAAGAACAAGTTCAACGCCTACTGGGATGAGCAGTCGTTCTGCCAGGACCCCTGCAACGGGGTCGTCTCCGTCTTCACGTCGCCCGAGTCGTGGATCTCGGTCCAGACGCACCCGGACCGGCTCCAGCAGCTGACCTGGACGAATCCGGCCTCGGACAAGATCCTGCTCGAAGCGGGGATCAGCGTCCAGACGCAGTACTACGACACCTCGCACAGCCGCAACTACACCAACTACACGGACATCCCGCGCATCAGTGAACTAGGTGCCGCGACAGGGGCGGACGCGACCGCGCCGAGGGTCAATGCGTTTGCCGGGCAGCTACCGTTTTTTGCTCTGACGTCGGGATCGCTCACCAACGCGCCGGGCGGGCTCTTCGAAACGCGCGACCAGCACTACTGGCGCTCGCGCGCGTCCATCGCCTATGTGAGCGGCAGCCACCACGCGAAGTTCGGCTACGACGGCGGCTACTACAAGCAGTTGGAGACCAACCAGGTCAACAACTCGCTGTTGACCTACAACTACGTCTCCCCGGCGGCCAATGTGGTATGCGGTGCCAGCACCAACCCCTCAGTGAATCCGTGCGGCAACCTCAATCCGCTCCAGTTCCCGACCGATCCGTTCAACATGGCGAAACGTCCGATTCCGAGCACGGTCAACTGGAGCGACGGCGCCACGACGTTTGACGAGAAAGTCCGGTACGACGCCCTGTACGCGCAGGATCAGTGGACGCTGAAGCGCCTCACGATCGGCGCCGCGCTCCGCTTCGATCACGCGACGAGCGGCTACGGGTCGAGCTGTTTCGGCCCGAATCAGTTCGTCCCGACCGCTTTCTGCACCACACCGAGCGACGGCGTCAACTACAAGGATCTGACGCCGCGCGCTGGCGGTCGCCTGGGACGTCCAGGGCAATGGCAAGACGGCGGTGAAGTGGAGCATGGGCAAGTACAACAACGCAGCCGCCATCGGCGCCGGCCTCTACTCCGCCGCCAACCCGGCGCGCCGCGTTGTCAATTCACTGCAGCGCACCTGGACCGACACGAACGCCGACCGTCGCGTCGACTGCAATCTGATGAACGCCGCGAACAACGGGGAGTGCGGCGCATTCTCGTTCGGCTTCAACGACCTGGCGCACTTCGGCCAGGATCCGGGCACGGTCGGTCTCGGGACGGTCCAGTGCGGCCGCACCGAATCAGGAATCAATCCGCTCGCCCAGGCGTACTGCAATCAGTACGGCGACAGCGTGCTGAACGGCTGGGGCGAGCGACGCGGCGAATGGCAGATGGACGTCGGCGTCCAGCAGGAGATTCTGCCGCGGCTGACCGGCGAGTTCGTCTACCATCGCCGCACCTACTCGAACCTCACCATGTCCGACGGGCTCACGATCGGATGCGACCGCTTCGGCGGCGCGGACTACACGACTTGTAACAACTCGCTGCTGAACTACTCGAACCCGTCGTACGATTTCTTCACCGTCAAGGCACCCACCGATCCCAACCTGCCCGGCGGCGGCGGATACACGATCACGGGGCTCTACGACATCCATGCATTCGCCGTGGCGCCGGTGACCGTCCAGACGTACTCGGACCAGTTGAAGTACACGTGGAACGGCTTCGACACGAACTTCAACTGGCGCGGCCCGCGCGGAATCTTCGCGCAGGGCGGCACGAGCACGGCACGGATCAACCGCGACACGTGCGGCGCCGTCGCGGATCTCAGCAACACCACCAACTCGCTGAACTCGATCGTCGGGCGTCCAAGCGCCCCCTACCAGGCCGGATGTCTGTCGTTCGGGCCGTACCAGACGACGGTGAGAGGATCCGCCAGTTACACGGTCCCCAAAGCCGATGTGCTCGTGAGCCTGGTGTTCCAGTCACTGCCTGGTTCGGAGATCACAGCGAACTATACGATCAGCAAGGACCAGGTCACCTGGAATAACCCTGCGCGAGCGACGGCGCCGTGCGCGTTGCCAGCCAACGGCGTCGGCTGCTTCCTCAGTTCGAACACGTTTAGCGCGACGACGTGGTCCATACCGCTCCTTCTGAACAACGAGAAGTTCGGCGACCGCGTGACGACCTTCGACATCAAGCTCGCCAAGAACTTCCGGTTCAGCGGCAAGCGGATCAACGCCGGCGTGGATATCTACAACTTCCTCAACTCCGACGCCATCACGTCGTACAACACGGCTTACACGCCGGGCCCGACCAACGCGTGGGGGACGCCGATGGGCCTCGTGTCGCCGCGGTTCTTCCGCCTGCAGATCCAGGCCAACTTCTGATACCGTCTCTCAAGTGGTGACGAGAACACGCCGCTCAGCGATGACGGGCCTTCGGGCCCCGTCATCGCTACCATCGCTGACGGCCGCGATAGTCGTGGCCGTCGGCGTCTGGTTGTCAGCCCAGACGCCCCAGGTCTTCCAGTTCGTCGTCAGCGCCACCAACGCCGACGGTATGCCCGTCGCGGCCCTCGGGCCAGACGACATCGTCATGTCGGAGAACGGCGTCCGTCAGACGGTCGCCAAAGTGGAGCCGGTGACGATTCCGATCAAGCTGACGATCGCCGTCGACAACGGGCTCGAGAGCTCCGACGCGATCGCCCATTACCGCATCGGGCTGAAGGGGCTCGTCGAGGCGCTGCCGCCCGATGTCGAAGTCACCCTGATCACGACATCGCCGCAGCCGCGCACCGTCGTCAAGCCGACCACCGATCGCGTGCAGATTCTGCGTGGCATCAACGGGTTTGCCCCGGAATCTTCGCGCCCGCGCTTCAGCGACACGGTCGTAGAGTTCAGCCAGCGCCTGCAAAAGGAAGCCAAGGACAAGAAGATCGCGCCGTACCTGCCGATCCTGGTGATGGTGTCGACGGTGGCGATCGAGACACGGAGCTACGAGCCGGACGATATCGAAAAGGCGGTCAAGTACCTCATCACTCGCCACGCGAAGGTGAACGCGGTTCTCGCGTCCACACGCGCCGGCACGATTGCCCTGCCCGATACGGATGTGACCCAACAGGCGAACGTCGCGCTGCCGACGACGAAGGCGACCGGCGGACGCTACGAAGGACTTGCCATCGCGAACAAGCTGGACACGCTGCTGCCTGAGTGGGGCCGCGATCTGGCGGCGCTGCACGCGCGGCAGATCACGCAGTTCCGCGTGACGGTCGAACGCACGCACGGCGGCGAGCTGCAGAAGCCG
Organism: uncultured Acidobacteriota bacterium; assembly: GCA_963729215.1. Taxonomy (GTDB): domain Bacteria; phylum Acidobacteriota; class Vicinamibacteria; order Vicinamibacterales; family CAVVIG01; genus CAVQJU01. The sequence goes on from CAVSND010000025.1 coordinate 42,162, forward strand.
ACCATCGAGATCGCGCGTCCGGGATTGACCGGCTCGGTCACCGTGGACGGCTACCTGCCCTAGCAGGGCGCTGAAAAATCCCGCCCTGAATGTGGAACGCAGAATGTAGAACGAAGAAATACGCGGGAATTCTACGTTTCACGTTCTACGTTTTTCGTTCAGACTGCGTTTTTCAGCAGCCTGCTTGACCACGTCAACCCCAGCCACGCGAAGCCGACCACGAGCCCCCTGAAGTCAGAAGAGGGCGATCCCGTGGTCGGCGTCACACAACAACGTCAGCGCGCTATTTGTTGACCGGCAAGGACGCGGCGATGCTGGATTCGTCCGCCGGGTTGACGCAGTGGGGCTGGCCCCAGCCGCTCGCGCTCACGCCCGGCATCTGGCCCGCCTGGGGCGTGATGTCGTACACGATGTTGTCTTTGCGAGCGGAATCGCCGCTCACGCCGCCCGGCACGTAATCGAGGCCCAGCGTGCTGCGCGTCTTCCACGCGATATTGTGGTCGGCACACGAGCTGTCGCCGCTCACGCCGATGGCGCCGATCAGTTCGTGGTCGGAGTTGTAGAGGGCGAGCCCGCCGCCGAACACGTTCACGCCGCCGATGCGATTGCCGACCATCGGATCGTTGCTCCGGCCGTAGTTCGCGGGGTTGCCGCCGTACGCGACGCCGGTGTCCACGGGGTTGCTGGCCTGCAGTCCGTAGAGGCTGCCGCCAGGCTGCACGGCGCTATACAGGTTCGCGGTTGACAGCGAGAGATTCGGCAGGCTAAACGCGTTGGCCGTGTTGGCCTTCTGCGCGGAAATCACGCGGCTCCCCGGCCACTGATCGCCGCGATCGCCGCCGGTGAACACGACGGCGCACACGATGCCGTCGCGGTTGACGACCGTGGCCCACATCTCCAGACCGAAGCCGCCGTTGCTGGTAGCCTGCGCTGCACTCAGCGCGCTCCGCAGGGCGCTGTACGACGGAAGGTCCTTGCACGGATTCGGGCCGTGCCGGTCGTCGGCTTGCGCCGTCGCGCCGGTGAGGACGAGTGCGCCCGACAGGGCCATGGCTGTGACGGACCAGACGTTTCGGATCATCGCGGCTCTCCTTGTGAGGTGTGGCGGGGTGATAAGCGGCCGCGATTAACTCACGGGCGGAGGGCCGGGATCAACGAAATTGTGTGTGACCTTGGTGAGTGATCCAGGTCACCGCTTCAGCGCCGGCAGCAGCGCCTGGCGCTCGGGCGGTGGATTTGCCGCTTGACGAAGCCAGTCCTCGCCGGCTTTCGCGCGGACAGTCTAGTCCAGAACTCGCGTTCTCGCGGCCCGTCAAGGTTGCCCTCAGGTCGGACCGCGCTTATAGTGTCGCGAATATGCGCCAACGCATCGATCTGTTTCTCGTCAGCATTCTCGTGCTGTTCCTCGAGCTTGCGTGCATCCGCTGGTTCCCTGCTCACGTCCTGTTCCTGACGTTCTTCACGAACACCGTCCTGCTGGCCTCTTTCCTCGGCATGTCGGTGGGGTGCCTCGCCGCCGGGCGCAGCCGGAACTACCTGCTCTGGACGCCCCTGGCGCTCGTCCTGGCGTTTGGCGCGGCTCACTGGGTCGAATGGGAACGTCTCCACACGGGCAGCATCGTCGACGTCGGCAACCAGCTGTCGGCGCAGCTGGTGTTCTTCGGCGTCGAGTATCAGTCGACCGATCCGGCCCGTTTCGTCGTACCTATTGAGGTGGTTTCGGGCCTGTTGTTCATCATGATCACGCTGGCCATGACGGGCCCGGGACAGCAGCTTGGCCGTTGCCTGGCGCGGATCCCGAATCGCGTCGAGGCGTACACGGTGAACGTCGCGGGCAGCATCGCCGGCATCCTGTTGTTCACGGCCGGATCGTGGTGGCAGCTTGGACCCGCCTGGTGGTTCGGCGGCGTCATGCTCGTGACGGCGTATTTCCTGGTGCCCGAGCGCAAGCTGCGTCTGGTCGCGCTGGCGTTCTCGCCCATCGCCGTGTTCCTGGCATGGACGGGCACGCCGTTCACTCCGCAGCCCGCAAACCTGCAGGAGACCTGGTCTCCGTACTACCGCATCAGCTACTACCCGGACTCGAAAGCCATTTCCGTCAACCTAATCGGCCAGCAGTCCATGGTGTCGCGGCAGGCGTTCTCGCCTGCCTATTCGCTTCCCCATCTGCTCAATCGCGACAGCGGCAAGCCGCCCTTCAGCGAGGTGCTGGTCATCGGGGCAGGCTCCGGCAACGACGTCAGCCGCGCGCTCGCGTTCGGCGCCGACCGTGTGGACGCGGTGGAAATCGATCCGGTGATCTACGGCCTCGGGCGCCGCGACCATCCCGATTCGCCCTATGCCGACCCGCGCGTCGTGAGCCACCTGGACGACGGGCGCAACTTCCTGCGATCGACCAACCGGCAATACGACCTCATCGTCTACGCCCTGGTCGATTCTCTGGTCCTTCACAGCAGCTACAGCAACATCAGGCTCGAGAGCTACCTGTTCACGACACAGGCATTCGCCGACATCAAGAAGCGCCTCAAGCCGGGCGGCCTGTTCGTGATGTACAACTACTTCCGCCAGGGCTGGATCGTGTCGCGTCTCGAGGGGATGCTCAACCAGACATTCGGCTTTGGCAATCCGGTCGTCTTCAGCCTGCCCGCGAAAGAAACGGTCCGGGCAGACGATGTGCTGTTCGGCAATTTCACCGTGTTCTTTGCCGGCGCCACGGATGCGATCAAGGGCGCGTTCGCGCGCCAGCCCGACTACTTCGTCGCAAGCGGCATCGCGACCGATCGGTTCACACCGAACGGCTTCCAGGTGCCGGATGCCGCCACGCGAGCGACGCTCACGGGCGATCAGGCGAGCGACAAATGGCTGCGATTCCGGACGACGACCGTGGTGCCGCCGCCGACGCGCCAGCGGCTGGCCACCGACGCCTGGCCGTTCCTGTATCTGCAGCGGCCGATGATCCCGTCGCTCAGCCTGCGTGGCATGGCGATCATGGGCACGGTGGGGCTGCTCTTCATCCTGCCGTTCGTCCGCAAGCGCGCCGCCGCGCAGGCGGCCATCCCCGGCGGCGTGTCGGGCTTCGGCTTCCTGTCCTCGATGTTCTTCCTCGGCGCGGGCTTCATGCTGATCGAGACGAAGGCGGTCGTGCACATGGCGCTGCTCTTCGGCAGCACCTGGTTCGTCAACTCGATCGTCTTCTGCGCCGTGCTGGTGATGATCCTCATCGGCAACCTCTACGTCCTGACCGCGCGGCCGCGCGCGCTTTCACCTTTCTATATGGGGCTGATCGTCGCGCTCATCGCAAACGCGGTGATCCCGATGGATGCCTTCCTGGGTCTTTCGCGTGGACTGCAGATCGTCGGCGCCTGTCTTCTTGCGTTCGCGCCGATCTTCTTCGCCGCCGTGGTGTTTGCGATCTCGTTCAGCCACGCCGCGGACGCCGACCGGGCGTTTGGCGCCAACATCGCCGGCGCGATGTTCGGCGGGCTGTGCGAATACAGCTCGATGCTGCTGGGCTTTCAGTACGTCGTGCTCGTCGCGGCGGTGTTCTACCTGCTGTCGGCGGCGGGCGCGTGGTCGACATCGCGGCCGGCCACGGTCAAGGCTTGAGACAGGGCGCCACGAATTCAGTTCTGACGGACGTACGTAGCCACGAAGACACACGCGGATCTACGTTCTACGTCTTCTTGTCCCAGGCGAGCGCGCCGCCGTCCTTGCCGGCCACGGAGTACAAGGCGCCCGGCGCGTTGCGCGTCTTCTGGAACGCCTCGAGCGTCTCGCCCCGCATGGCGGCGTAGATGTGCAGGTTCGACACGCCGACGACGGCGCCGAGCTTCTCGAGCATGAAGAAGATGACGCCGTAGTGAATCATCCCGCGCCAGTCGCGGCGGCGAACCAGGTCGCGCTCCTCTTCCGTCAGCTCCGCTTCAACGAATGACGCTTCGGGATCGGCAAGAAATTGCTTGCGGTGCGACGGGTCGATCATGTCGTGCAGGAACTTGTTCAAGCGGTACGCCTTCACGCTGCGCTCGAGCGTGAACGGATACGTTCCGGGAATCTTTTCGGCGCCGGCGAGCTGCCGCGCCATGTGGTGGCGGTACTCGCCGGTATTGCTGCCGACATCGGTCGACGCCTCGTTCTCGTAAATCGCCGTGGCGATCGCGGTCATCGAGGGCAGGTAGTAGCTCTGGTGCACCTTGCGGATGTTCGCCGACATGGCGCCGCGCATCACCAGCCACATGATCACTTCGGAACCCTCGAAGCCCCCGTACTCGGCGTACTCGGCGTGTGTCAGCTCACAGAGGCGTTCGGGATCTTTTTCGATCAGTTCGAGAAACTGCATGTCCCACGGCGTGTTGTTGAAGCCGGATCGTTCGCCGTGCACCTGGTGCGAGAGGCCGCCGGTCGCCACGAGGGCCACCTTCAGATCTTCCGGGTAGCTCTCGATCGCCCGCCGCAGCGACTGGCCGAGCTTGTAGCAGCGCCGCGCCGACGGAATGGGAAATTGCAGGACCCCGACGAGCAGCGGGATGATCCGCGCCGGCCAGCTGCCGTCGTCATTCCGGCGGGCCAGCATCGACAGCGGCGAGAACAGACCGTGATCGAGCGGCTTGTCCTGGAAGAACGACATGTCGAACTCGTCCGCCATCAGCGCCTGGCCGATGTGGCGCGCCAGCGCCGGATGGCCGATGGCCGGCGCCAGCGCCCGGGCTCCGCCGCCCTCGTCCGCCACGGGAAACTGTTCGCCGATGCCCAGCGTGAATGCCGAGTAGTGATCGAAGAAGAACGACGTGACGTGGTCGTTGAAGATAATCACCAGGACGTCGGGTTTCTTGTCCGCCAGCCACTGGCGCAGGGGCTCGAAGTGCTCGAAGATCGGCGCCCACGCAGGGTCGTCCCGCTTGTCGCGGTCGAAGGCGAAGCCGATGGTGGGCGTATGCGAGCTGGCGAGGGCTCCGATGATCTGTGCCATGGTCTTCTGATTGTAGCGAATCAGGCGCTCACACCGGAATTCTACGTTCTACGTTCTCCGTTTTACGTTCAGGCTGCGTTCTTCAGCAGCCTGCTGATGTATCCTCACGCATGCGCACACGCGTGGTGGTGCTCGGCGCCGGCTTCGGCGGCCTCGAGCTGACAACGATTCTTTCCGACGCCTTCGGCGACGCCATCGATATCGTCCTCATCGACAAGGGCGAGGCATTCGTCTTCGGCTTTTCCAAGCTCGACGTGATGTTCGGCCGGCTGATGCCGGCTGACGTCCGCCATCTGTACCGCGACGTCGTCAAGCCGGGCGTGCGTTTCCTGCAGACAACCGTGCGATCGATCGACCCGGCGGCCAGGCGCACGGTGACCGACGCGGGAACGTTCGACGCGGACGTGCTGGTGGTGGCGCTCGGCGCCGACCTCGACCCGGCGGCGACACCCGGCCTGGTGGAAGGCGGCAACGAGTTCTACTCGGTTGCCGGCGCGTTCGCGCTGCGGGACATCCTGCCCCGGTTCGAGCGGGGTCCGGTGATCATCGGCGTCACGGGCAAGTCGTTCAAGTGCCCGCCCGCTCCGAGCGAGACGGCGCTGCTCCTGCACGACTACCTTGTCGAGCGCGGACGCCGGGAGGCGACGGAGATCGCGCTGGTGATGCCGTTCGGCACGCCGATCCCGCCGTCGCCGGACACGTCGCAGGCGATTCTCGCGGCGTTCGCGGAGCGCGGCATCCGGTTCGTGAAGGACAGCCTGGTGACGTCGCTCGATCCCGAGCGGAAAGTGGCCGTCCTGAGCGACGGCACCGAGATGCCGTACGCCCTGTTTCTCGGCGTGCCGGTGCATCGCGTGCCGCCGGTTGTCGTCGAATCGGGCCTCTCCGGTCACGCCTACGACTGGGTGCCCGTCAACAAGCAGACGCTCGCGACGAAGTTTCCCGGCGTCTACGCGGTGGGCGACGTGAACGGCGTCGGAACGCCCAAGGCCGGCGTGTTCGCTGAAGGCTCGGCGAAGATCGTCGCGGCCGCGATCGTGGCGCAGCTGCGCGGCGGGGCGGCGCCCGATGCCTACAAGGGCCAGGGTTCCTGCTACGTGGAATTCGGCCACAACCAGGTCGGACGCGTGGACGTGGATTTTCTGAGCGGGCCCAAGCCGACGGGCACGTTTCAGGCGCCATCGGCCGCCCTCGTCGCGGAAAAGGCTTTGTTCGGCTCCAGCAGGCGTCAGCGCTGGTTCGGTCGTCCCGCCGGCGTGTGATGTTCACGCCTTTCCGGGCCTGATTTTCGGCGTCCCGGTCCCCTATTCAGTTCCCCCGCACCGCAGCCCCAGGGCGGGTCTTGACCGACCAACACGGTCGGATATACCATCCGTAGCTGAAATTGAGACTCAGTCTCATAGTTCATCAAGAACTTCTCAGGAGCCGTCCGATGCGTCTGTTGCTGCGTGTCCTGCTCGCCATCCCTGTCATCCCTGTGATCCATGTCACTGCCGCCTCGGCCGCTGCCGCCCAGTCCGCACCTCCCGAGAGCCGCGCCGCCGTCACCAACGTCACCGTCCAGGGCCGCGTGCTGGACCCCATGCAAATGGGCATCGCCGGCGCGAGCGTGACGGCATCCGCCAACCGCGGACCGGAAGTCGCGGCCTCCACCGATCAAACGGGCACCTTCACATTGACGCTTCCCGCCGGGCACTACTCGCTCAAAGTCTCGGCTCCGGGCTTTGCTGACGCGGTGCAGCAGGTCGCGATCGACAGCACGACCACGGTGGTCCCCAAGCTCGTGCTTCAGATCGCCGGCGTCCAGGAACTGGTCAACGTGAGCGCGCCGGCCGGCTACACGGTGCCGGCCACGGCGACGGCCACGAAAACGCTCACGCCGTTGCGGGATGTGCCGCAGTCTGTGACCGTGGTCACACACGAGCTCATCAAAGACCAGATGATGATGAGCGTCGGGGACGTGATGCGGTACGTGCCCGGCATCTCCGTGCACCAGGGCGAGAACAACCGCGATCAGGTGATCATCCGCGGCAACAGCTCGTCGGCGGACTTCTTCATCAACGGCGTCAGAGACGATGTCCAGTACTACCGCGATCTCTATAACGTCGACCGTGTCGAGGCGCTGAAGGGCCCCAACGCGCTCATGTTCGGCCGCGGCGGCGCGGGCGGCGTCGTCAATCGCGTGATGAAGGAAGCAGGATCGCAGTCCGTGCGGGAGTTCTCATTCCAGGCGGGCATGTTCGACAACCGCCGGGTCACGATGGACGTCGACGAGCCCATCAATAACAAAGTCGCGATCCGGCTGAATGGCGTCTACGAGAACTCTGACAGCTTCCGCGACTACGTCGGTCTCGAGCGGTACGGCGTCACGCCAACGGTCAGCGTGAGTCCGAGCGACCGGACCAAGATCACCCTGCGCTACGAGTACCTCAACGATTCGCGGGTGGCCGACCGCGGCATCACGTCCTACCGGGGCGCGCCGGCCGATGTCGCGCCCTCGACGTTCTACGGGAATCCGGACCTCAGCGACGTCAGCGCTGACGTCAACATCGGATCGGCGACTGTCGAGCACCGGTTCAACGGCTTCACGCTGCGCAATACCACATCGCTCGCAAACTACGACCGCGGCTACCAGAACTTCGTGCCTGGCGCCGTCACCGCCGACAAGAAACAGGTCGCCTTGACGGCGTACAACAACGCGACCGATCGGACGAACCTGTTCAATCAGACGGATGCCACCATGACGGCCGTGACGGGCTCGTGGCGGCACACCGTGCTTGCCGGCGCCGAGTTCGGCCACCAGTTGACCGACAATTTCCGGAACACGGGCTTCTTCAACAACACGACCACGTCGATTCTCGTCCCGTACAGCAATCCCACGGTCTTCACGCCGGTCACGTTCCGCCAGAACGCGACGGATGCCAACAACCACGTCATCACGAACGTGGCGGCCGCATACGCGCAGGATCAGATCGAGCTGTCGTCGCACCTCCAGGCGCTTGCCGGCGTGCGCTTCGATCACTTCGACCAGAACTATCACGACAATCGCTCCGGCTCGACGCTGGCGCGCCCCGACAACCTCGTCTCGCCGCGCGCGGGCCTCGTCTACAAGCCGATCGTGCCGGTGTCCATCTACACCAGCTACGGCGTGTCGTACCTGCCGGCCTCGGGCGATCAATTTTCGTCGTTGACGAACATCACCGCGCAGCTGGAACCGGAGCAGTTCGCGAATTACGAAGTGGGCGCCAAGTGGGACGCCCGGCCAAGCCTGTCGTTCACAACCGCGGTCTACCGGCTCAATCGCACGAACACGCGTTCGACCGATCCCAACGATCCGACGCGTATTATCCAGACCGGAAGCCAGCGCACGAACGGGTACGAGATCGGCGTCAACGGACGCATGACGCCCCTCTGGAGCATCGCCGGCGGCTACGCCTTCCAGGACGCCTTCGTGTCAGCCGCCACCGCGGCGGCCCCGGCCGGCGCCGTCGTCGGACAGGTGCCGCGCCACACGTTCTCGCTCTGGAACAACTATCAGGTGGTCCCGCGCGTCGGCGCGGCCCTCGGCATCCTCTACCGCAGCGACATGTTCGCGGCCATCGACAACACGGTCACGCTTCCCGGGTACACGCGGGCCGACGCGGCCGCGTTCGTCACCATCAGCCGCCAGCTGCGTCTGCAGGTGAACGTGGAAAACCTGTTCAACGCGAGCTATTTCATCAACGCGGACAGCAACACCAACATCTCGCCCGGGTTTCCCCGCGCGCTGCGAGTCGGCCTGACGACGGCGTTCTAGCAGGGCGCTGAAAACACGCGCTGCGTACGCGTGTTTTTGTCAGCCGTAGCGTCCGCCTTCAGGCGGACGTCCGCCGGCCGGCTGAAGCCGGCCGCTACGTATTTGTGAGCGACAGCCGGATCCGCTCGAGCTGACGCAGGTGAAGGATGTCGTGGCCGGCGTACAACCGCCGCATGCGGTCGAGGCTCTCCTCGCCGCGCTCGCCGTGGATCCCGACCCTCAGCAGCTCCGCCGGCGTCAGGCGTGCCCAGATGGTCACATTCGCCCGGCGGAGCGCCGAAAACTGATCCAGCGCGTCGCCGACATCCACGGTGCCGTATTGCAGACGGTTCGCCCATAGATCCTGGTCGTAACCCGTCAGCTTCGGCCGGTCGTGCGCCAGGACCATCCGGAGCCGGAAGCCGCCCACAAGCTCGGAATCCGCCAGGTGCTGGACCACGTCGCGAATCGACCATTTGCCCGGCGCCTCCGCCGTCGCAACGACGTGCGCAGGCACACCCTCGAGGAAGCGCTGCAGGGCCTCAGGCGTTCCGCTGAGGACGCTGACGGGGTCCTGATCCCCGAGCAGGTCGAGCAGTCCGCCGACGTACGTCTCGATCTCCTTCGGTGTCGAAGACGAAAGATTGCTGTAAATGCTCAAGACGACCTCCGCGCTCAGGCGCCAATACCGATGTCAGTCAAGATACACCCCGGCCACGATAATCTCGAAGCCGCACGCCTGGGTGTCGATTCGGCCAGGCGCCGTTCGTATAGATGGTGAGCCGCTCGCATGACGCCTGCGGCTCCTCAAAAGGACATGCAGATGAAGCATTACTTTCTCAGCGTCTATCAGCCCGACGGTCCCCCACCCCAGCCAGAAGTGCTCGACAAGATCATGCGCGACGTCACGGCGGTGCGCGACGAGATGAAGAAGGCGGGCGCCTGGGTATTCTCGGCCGGACTGCATCCCCCGAGCACCGCGACCGTCGTTCGTCAGCAGGACGGCGAGTGCCTGATGACCGACGGACCATTCGTCGAGGGTAAGGAACACATCGGCGGCTTTTCCTTAATCAGGGCCGCCGACCTCGACGCCGCCCTCGAGTGGGGCCGCAGGCTGGCGCGCGCGACGACGCTGCCAATCGAAGTGCGCCCGGTGCAGGGAGACGCGACCGCCGGCGCGTGACAATGCCCGTCGTCTCGACCGACGAGATCGATCGTGTATTCCGCGCCGAGTACGGCCGCGCGGTGGCCGTCCTGGTTCGCGTCTTCGGCGATATCACCATGGCCGAGGACGCGGTGCAGGACGCGTTCACCGAAGCAGTCCGACGATGGCCCGGGAGTGGCCTGCCGCCCAGTCCGGCGGGGTGGATCATCACCACGGCCCGCAACCGCGCCATCGATCGATTTCGCCGCGAGGCCTCACGCGACGATCGCCACGCGCAGGCCGCGCTGCTCCACGCCGGGCAACCCTCCGAGGCGGAGGCGGTGCCCGACGATCGGCTTCGTTTGATCTTCACGTGCTGCCACCCGGCGCTCGGAACCACCGCGCAGGTCGCGCTCACGCTCCGGCTGCTCGGCGGACTGACAACCGCGGAAATCGCGCGCGCGTTCCTCACCCCGGAAGCGACGATGGCGCAACGACTCGTGAGGGCCAAGGGCAAGATCCGCGATGCTGGAATTCCGTACAGGATTCCGGACGAAGCCGAGCTTCCGCATCGCCTGCGCTCCGTGCTGGCCGTCGTCTACCTGATCTTCAATGAGGGTTACTCGGCCTCGTCTGGCGATCGGCTCGTCAGGGACGAGTTGTGCGTCGAGGCGATTCGACTCGGACGTGTGCTGGCGGACCTCCTGCCCGACGAGCCGGAAGTTCGGGGTCTGCTGGCGTTGATGCTGCTCGTCGACTCGCGCCGGATCGCGCGCCTCGGCGTGGACGGCGCTCTCGTCCAACTGGCCGATCAGGACCGGAAGGCCTGGAATCACGCGCTGATCGCCGAGGGCCAGTCGATCCTGCGCCGCTGCCTCCGCCGTAACAAGCCGGGGCCGTATCAAATCCAGGCGGCCATCAACGCGGTTCACAGCGACGCCGCCCGGCCGGCGGACACTGACTGGCGGCAGATTCTTCAACTCTACGACCAGCTGATGGAGTTCTCGCCGACACCGATCGTGGCCCTCAACCGTGCCGTCGCCGTGGCCGAGGTCAACGGACCACACGCCGCGCTCGTCATCGTCGAACAGCTCGAGCTCAATCGGTACTACCTGTTCCACGCGGTCCGGGCGAACCTCCTCGAGCGCCTGGGACGTCATCACGAAGCCGCGGCCGCATACGAATCCGCGCTCGCATGCGACCAGAACCTGGCCGAGCGGACGTTCCTCGAACGCCGCCGCCGCGCGATATCGGGCGGTAAATCGACCTGACCCGCTGTATCATTGCGCACCATGGCGATATCAACCGTTCGCCCCCGCGCGGTGGCATTGGCCACGGCGGGACTGCTGCTCTTGGGAGTGACGGCGCCGGAGCGCGCGAGCGCGGGACAAACCCAACAGGGCGGCGCGAACGCCAGGAGCCGCGAAGCCGCCGACCGGATTCAACGTATCGAGGACCGGGCGGAAATCGAACAGCTGCTGCTCAATTACGGCCGCCACCTCGATGCGCGGGATTTCAAGGCGTACTCCCAGCTGTTTGCCCGGGACGGCGTGTGGCAGGGCGGGATGGGAACCGTACAGGGACCGGCGGCCATTCAGGCCTTCATGGAGAAAGCGATTTCTGGTCCGAACACCGCGCACAACTATCACCTGCTCTCCAATTTCGTCATCGATGTTCAGGGCGACACCGCCACCGCATGGTCGCGCTGGCAATTCGTGGCGCCGGGGCCGGATGGCCGCCCGGTCGTCGCCCAGGCCGGACGTTACGACGACGAGCTCGTGCGTGAAGACGGACGGTGGAAATTCAAACGACGCATCGCCGCCAACGATCTCCCTCTTCCCCGACAGGCGCCCCAGAAGTAAGCAGGGCGCTGAGCAATACCGCCCTGAATGTAGAACGCAAAACGTAGAACGCCGGAATTCTCCGTTCTACGTTCTCCGTTCTCCGTTTTACGTTCTGTTTTCCGTTCAGGCTGCGTTGTTCAGCAGCCTGCCAGCCTGCTAGTCGTTCTTCGCGCGCAGGAGACGGCTCTGGACCATCCCGTCGATGTTGTTCTCGAGGTATTCGACGCCGTCGGCGGTGATCGTGATGCCCGAATCATCGCCGCGCGTGACGAACTTCTTCTGCGTCAGGAACCAGATCGAAAACTCGAGGTGCTCGCGAGGCCGGCCGATCAGCGCTTCCATGTCGAGCATGGTAATGGTCGGTTTCTGCGGCTCGGTTTTCCGGCGGGAGTACAACAGCTCGAGGACTGTCAGGCGTGAAATCTGCTCGCCGCGAAAATCCACGTCGCCGTTGGTGGTTTCCACCACCTTCCAGCGCTCGCGCCAGTGCTGCTGGTGCACCACGTCGTACTTCGCCCGGCGCTCAGGATCACTGAGCACCTCGTACGCCTCCGCGAGCTCACGGAACCGGTCGGCGTTGCCGGTGTCGTTGTTGTCCGGGTGGAAACGCTGTGCGAGGAGTCGATACACGCGGTGGATCGTCTCCGGCTCGGCGTTCGCGCTGATTTGAAGCGTTTCGTAGTAGTCCACGTCGTAGTCCTGCGAGGTTCTGGCGCTTTTCGTTGTGTCGGCTCAGGCAGGACGTCCGAGTAGATGCGCGGACACGCATCCGTGCAGCGGCGGGCATCCGCGGGCGATCCCGGCACGCGTCGCGCCTCAGGAGGCCGTGTCGCGCTCGGGGGCCGGATCGCCGTTGCGCATCAGCCCGCCCAACCGGCGGAACGCCGGTTTGTCGGCCGGGCGGGCGACGACTGGATGCCGGCTGGACCTGTAGGTATCGACGGCCCAGACCGACGGCGAGCAGCCGAGAAACGCGACACTGACGGTGTTATAGAACAACGCGACCGAGGCGAGCGTCATCCAGAAATCGATCTTCGCGAGCGTCGCGGTCAGCCACGCCACCAGCGTCACGACGGCAAGGTCGGCAACGGCGGCAATGCGACGTGGATGTGCCTCGAGCCACCACCCGATGCCCGTGTTCGCGCGGTTGACGTCGGCCGCGCGGCGATCGCCCTCGGCCAGGGCGGGCGGCAAATCGTCGCTCCAGACCAATTGATGGCCAATAACTTCTGCCGTCCCGCGAACGAGGCGCTCGGCCCGCCGGTCGCCGTTCGGCACGACGCGGCAGAATTCGTCCACGGTGGCAGTGGGATCCGCCCCGACGGCTTCCGCGTAGCTGCGGATGTAGCTGCGCGCGGCGACGCCGGCCGGCCAGCGCGAGAAGTCGTTCCGCTCCATCGCGTCCCAGAGCTCGACGCTCACCTTGGTGCGGGCGCTCAGATCTTCGAGGGAGAGGCCGCTGCGCATGCGTTTCCGGCGCAGGTTCGGTCCGAAGGCTTCCAGGCTGGCCACGCGTCCCGTGCTGGCAACTCTTATTCCGACCGCGACCGTTCAGAATTGCGAGCCAGAGCGCGAAAATGCGCCGGAACGCGCCGGATCTGCTGACAAATCTGTGAGCAGAGTAACGGATCCGTCAGTCCTGTCTTTCGGTCTGTCAGCGTGGGAGTTGCGCGGGAACGTGACGGCGGCGTTACCGCCCGAGCGCGACGGAGGCAGATGTCGACGATTGGGGCGCCGCCCAGTCGCCCGCGGCGACGGCGTCGGTGACGCGCTCGATCCGAATCGTCGCGGAATCACTCTTCACCGAAACAGCGATGGCCTCGCCGGCGGGTACGTGCTTGACCGCGCCGTTGGTCTTGCGGAAAAGCGTGAAGCGCTGCCCGGCGCGAACACCCTTCGCGGCGCCTCGATCGATCACCATCATCCGCTCCGCGACGCCAAGCGTCTCCCCGTCGTCTGCAAAGAGAATGCGCGCCGCATCGTTGTACGCCGGCGTGCCAACTGGCTCGCGATCGGCCGCCGGCTCGGGCTTGAACGACGCGAGAAAGTCGCTTTTCCTGATCGCATCGCAGGCATAGACAACGACGGCCAGAGACGAATGGTCAGTGGCGGTTACGATCTGCACCACGCCGGCCGTATGTTCCGCAAGCACGTCAACGCCCGCGGATCCGCGCACATGGTAATGACGACGGGCGACCAGGTTCCGCCCAACCAGGAGGCCTTCCTCGAGGCCGCCGTTGACGATGAGTTCGTCCCCGGCCAGGAATAAATCGCCTTGTGCCTGGTGACGGCGTCCCTTGATGGTACCCACCGACTCCGGGAGCGGGTCCGGTTTGGCCGGCCCGCACACCGCCGCGCGATCGTGCTCGGGCAGCGGCCGCGCCACGAGAGGCAGCGGCGGCGGCGCAGGCGGGAATCGGGAACGAGGGACGTCGCCAGCATGAACAACGACGGTCTCAGAAAGAGGCGCCACGCGCAGACGCTGCGACGCGTGCGATTCTTCTCCAGACCGGACAATCACCGGAGACGTTTCGTTGGCGAACCCTTCGAGCTGGAAAACAAGCGTCAGGGTGCCGGCCGGCACGTCGTGGATGACGTAAACACCGGAACCATCCGTGATGGCTGTCGCGAGAACGGCACCGTCCGCCGCGGTCGCGACGACCGTCACGCCCGGGAGTACGCCGCCGGATCCGTCGCTGACAGCGCCGCGAATCGTACCTGCGAGATTGCGATCCTCAGTTCGAGGCGACTGCCGCGCAGCGGGAATCGATCCGGTGAGGAGGATCGCAAGAACGGCAAGTATCGCGGCTGAGTTGCGCATGGTTCGGCGACGGGGCCTCTTATCTGCATCGGTTCCCCGCCGCCGAAACTTTAGCGCCGTGTGCGACGTTCTGCGATCTACGTTCTGCGCTTTACCTTCTACGTTCAGGCGGCGTTCTTCAGCCGCCTGCTAGTGTCTGTAGTTGTGTCCGTGGTCGTCGTACCGACCCCGATGGCCGTCCCAGTAGCCAACGCGGTACTGGTTTCGCGAGTATCGGGGGCCGTACCAGCGCGCGCCCGAGTACGGCGGCCGCGCCCAGTAGCCGTTGCGCCATTTGTAGTGATTCCCGACCGGATACCAGTAGCCATCAATCCAGTAATAGCCCGGCCCTGGTCTCGCGGGCAGCACGTGTACAACACGCGGGGGCGGTGGTGGTCCGATGTGTACGTTGAATGACACCTGTGCCTCGGCGAGCGACACGGCGCCAAACATGAGCATCGCAAGCAGCGTTGTTGTCCTCAAAAGGGTGCGCATACTCACCTCCTCGATGACCTCGCTCTGGCAAGGTGCAACCGGTGTGCCTGCCACTCTTACGATCTCAACAATGGCTTGCGTCTGGTTCAGTTTCCTGTCGCTCGTACCGGATTCAATCGGGGCCATTCGGGGCTTGTCAGCTCAATTCGCCAGACAGGGCCGCCGTTGTACATCGGACCCTCCGATTTCAGAAACGCTGGAACGTCTCCGCCAAGAATCCACACGTGCGAATCCGGCGGCTGCTTGCCAACGAGCGGCGCAACGAGGCCCGAGAGCCCGCCGATCTCCACCTTCACGATGAAGTGCGTGGCCTTGCGGGTAGATGCTCCGATGTGAAACGTATCCTCGCCGGCTCGAGTCACGGCGAGCGTCACCAGGCGAGGCTTCGGCGTGGCCGCCAGCATGCTCATTTTCGCCTGCGACAAGTCCGCACCGACGTTCTTGAGGAGAATCGACATCATTCCGTTCGCGAGATCCGGCGGAACGTCGAGGCGTTCCTCCGCAACCTTCGGCTTGCCATCGTCCGTGTAGCGAACCGTGACTCGCCCGCCGGCGGAATCGACCGTCACGTCGACGGGCTGCGGGAAGCTCGGACCTTTCTGGATCAGATGATCGCTGAGAACGCGGAAGTTGCCGCGCTGGGAGAACACCACCGTCTCATCATGGAGCGAGCCGTCCTTGAATCGAAACGTGAGGCGAGCGGTGACGCGATCCCCCTGCGCCGTCTGCTGCAGGTCGCCATCGGCGAGCGGTGTGCCGTCCATGGCGCGCAGGACCAGAAAGCCGTGAACGAGGCCCTCGGGATGACGGACGGCGATCGGGGTAGCGACGGCGCTCACGGACCACAGCAGGAGCGCCGCGAGAAGGGAAAATCGACCTGCGTGCCTGATGGGCACGGAGGGTCTCGCCGCCTGATGACACACACCCATACCAGCAGGATGAGCGACGGCCCGATATGCGTCTGTCCCTTACGGGACACCTGCCGATTTCGAAATTGTTACCTGAGAGAGAGCAACGCGCCGAGCACGATGACGTAGCTGGCGGTCATGTAAGCGACCAGAAGAACCGCCCGTCGTTTCACCGAGTGCGACCGCCAGGCCGCATACGGATGAACGCACAGCGCGATCGTGCGGCCGACGAGGACTTCAGGCTGGGGGAGCTTTGAAGACATACATTCTCAGGCGCAAGAACGGGACCAACGGCGAGTGAGTTTTTGTCGAGGCTGCGCGCGTACGGAATTTCAAAGTCTTCTGTAGTGGCGACCTTTTCCTGCGTGCGGGCCGCTACACCGAGAATCGACACTCTTCGAAGCGGACGGCCACGGCCGGGCCCTCGACGCGCACAACTTCGGCCGCACAGACCGGCTGGCTGGACTCGAGCCAGCCGACGCGGATTGGCGGCGACAGCGCCAACTCGACCAGCGTACCGGGCTGCAGTTCGGTCGAACTGAAGAGGACGCCCGAGTCGCTCAGATTCAAGACCGTGCTCGAGCACCAGCTCGAATCGCCGGGCCGCCGATACTGGATGGGAATGGGAAACGAGACGCGCTCTGACCGGGGAAGAAGCGATGTCGTCATCTGGCGGAGCACCTGTATCGATTCGGAAGAACCGCGCGCGACCGGGCGGATTCTAGCACCGCTTCAGGTCTCGGTACAAGCACCAAAACCGTCAACGTGTTTGTCGCGTCCGGGGCAGACTTCCAGGAGCCTTCGGGACTATTGGGCCGCCTGCTTTTCCTGAACACGCGCGGCACTCAGGATGAAGCCGAGGCCATAGTTGCCTTCGTGGCAGGCGTACTCGAAGATCGGGCCCTCCCACTTCCGCATCACGATCTCTCCCGACCACGGCCTCGTCCACGTGGAGGGATCGTCCACGGTGAACTGATACAGGATCGAGCTGGCGTCGGTGCGCGTGAAACGTTCCACGACGTGCAGATCCCGGCTGCTGTTGATGTCCTGGCGCGCCGTGGCCGGCGGTCCGCGGAACGGCGTCGCGTCGGTGAAGTTCGTGGTGTCCACGATCAGCGTGTTGCCTTCCCACCGGCCGCGCGAATCGCCGAGAAGCTGGCGAAGCCCTGAACCGAGATGCGGCGTGCCATCGAGCGGAATCATCCGCACGCCGTGAACCATCTCGTGGCGAATCACGAAATGCCTGCTCGTCTGCATGATCTGCAGGTTGGCGTTGTAGGTCGAGCCCAGCATCGGCGGACCTTCGTTGCCCCACGAAATGCAGCGTTCGCCGAGGCCGCGCGACGCCGCGCTGTCGGATGGCGCGGTGCGCGCCGCCTCGGCGCGAGCCGCGGCGCGCTGCTGGCCGAGCGGTGTCAGCGAAGGAATTTTGCCGTCAGGCGGATCGACGACGATCGACGTCCGGCGGCGCGTGACGACCTTGTCGTAGCTTTCCTTCTGCCAGATCACGTTGTCGTAGTGGATGTCGTCCTTGGCCTGGCTTTCCTCCTGCAGCTGCCGCTTCTTCTCGTACGCCGCGGCTTCCGCCTCGGTCATGAACTCCTTGCCGGCGAGTTCGGCCGGGCGTTCAAGAGGCGTGAAGGTGGAGTTGGTCCAATAGCCGCGAAGGTCGGGCTGGCCGTCCGGGGTGTGCTGCAGCGTCCAGGGGACCGCGCCGCCCGCAGACAGGGACGCGGTGGGCGCCAGGGAAATGACAGAGACGGCCGCGAGGACGGCCGACAACGCCGCGATGGCTCTCAGGGCACCAATGACTCTCGGGCGCATCTGATCCTCCTGGTGTGCCTTGGTGCCCGGGCTTTCACCCGGGCACACGGCTACACCATACCAGATGTCCCCCGGCCGGGGTCAGCCGACCGCTTCGACCTTGCGCGGCCCGGTCGCGTGAGCCGAAGCCCCGACCGTCATCTGCACCTTGCCGCGGAGCGTCCCGCCGTCGGCGATGATGAGGCGCGGTGACGCCACATCGCCAATCAGGGACCCCGTCGCCCGCACGTCCAGCCGTTCGGTGGCCGTGACGTTGCCGGTGACCGCGCCCATGACGATCACGGCCTTGGCGAGAATCTCAGCCTTGATCTCGGCGTTCGAGCCGATGGTCAGCGTGTGATCCGGCAACCGGACGCTGCCCTCCATGTGACCGCAGAGGGTCAGATCCTCGGAAGCGCTGAGTTCGCCTTTGATGACCACCGAAGTGCCGAGATCCATACTGATCTTCTCCGCGGGCTTCCCGGCTGCTTGAGCAGGCTGGTTGGGTTGAGGTTGCGTTGGCTGAACACTGGCCGCGGGCGGCGTGTTGACCGGCGCCACGGCTTGATCCCGTTTCCACATCGCGCTTCTCCTGACTGGGTAACCGCCGAGCCCTGAGCAAGAAGAATACCGGCCGCCTCTCCCGAGCGCGGTCCCGCCTATGTATCGGATCGTCAGCGGGTTGTCAGCACCGTCTTTTTATCCCGCTCAGGTAAGAGCGAACATTTCTGACTCGAACGCCATGTAATTGTTACGGCCGGCGCATCTGAACTGCCGATATGGTCGAGTTTGGTCGTCCAAAATGATTCGAGGCTTATGGCACGGACGAACGCAAACCCGCCTGCGCGCACTCGTCAACCGTCGTCAGGTAACGTTGCACGCGCGTCGGTGCCAATCACGTACGGATGGGGTTCGCCGGGCTTCCGGCGTGCCACGGCCGGCAGCTTCGTCTTCGATCCGTCGTAGTCCGTGTGGTTCGAGATGAGCGCGTCTGCCCCCGCTGCCGTCACGACGTCCCGGAAGCGGCGAGCCGACCGGCTGTAGGTCTCGAACCAGAACCGGTCGGGCCGGTCGGGCGTGATATAGGCCGGACGATTCCGCAGCCAGTTGAACATCGTCCCGCCCCACTCGGCGACCAGATGAGGCGTGCCATTGTCCTTCACGGGGATCAACGTAGAGATCGTTCCCAGGGTATGGCCGGGCGTGAGATACATCGTCAGCGTCGTATCGCCCAGCGTGAGCTTCTGGCCGTCGGTCGCCACCATGTCCCGTTTCGGGCGCGTGCCCGTGCTGCGATCGAGCAGATCCCAATCCGCCGCGGACAGGATAATGCGGGTGTGAAACCGGTCCTGGAGAAACTTGGCGCCGCCCGAGTGATCGCTGTGCCCGTGACTGACGATCGCGTACTTGATCGTCTCGGGATCGAGGCCCAGCTTCTTCAGCCCGCCGGCGACTTCGTCCTCGACGGAGTAATCGAAGATCGTGTCGACGAGGATGATCCCCGCCGACGTCGTCACGGCCCAGGCCGAGAACTCTGACTGGCCTACGAAGTAGAGGTTGTCAAAGACCTTGACCGGTTCCGCGTGCCACTGCGAGCGGGCCGGCGCGCCGGCTGGCGCGGCCGGTGGCGGCGCTGCTGCCGGCGACACTGGCGAAGCCGGAGCCGCCGTCGCCGTGCACAGTCGTTCGAAAACGTTCGTGTGATCCGAACCAGCGGCAGCCTTCGCCGCCGCGACATGAGCTTCCCGCGTATCGGGCGCGCCCTGCGCCAGCAGCGCCGTTTCGGCCACCGATATCGCGACAACAAGACCTGCAACCCTCGCAAACCTCATGGGGCCTCCTTCTCAACGACCGATGAAGAGGTTCGAAAGGTTCCAGGGGTTCGAGGGGTTCCAGAGGTTCTAGCGCAGCTGAGTTCCTCTGAACCTCTCGAACCCCTCGAACCTCTTGAACCCCTAGAACCAATTGCTCCTCACGAAGGCACGATGGACACGAAGTCACTCTTGTACACCACAAATGCTTCGTGTTCTTCGTGTCTTCGTGAAAAAGGGACTGCCGGGTTAGCGCATGTAAACGGCTTTCCGATCGACGAAGAACTCCAGTCCGCTCTGGCTGTTCTCCGGCAGCCCGGCGCCCGATTGTTTGAAGCCGCCAAACGGCATGGACGGCTCCTTGTATCCGGTGTGCACGTTGACGTGTGCCAGCCCCGCGTCGATTTCATCGATGTACCGGCGGGCGTTGCCGAGATCTCTGGTGAATATCGCGGACGAGAGTCCGTAAATCGAATTGTTCGCCACGTCCAGCGCTTCGTCCAGCGACGCGAACTCCGACACGGCCAGCACGGGTCCGAAAATCTCGTCGCGAAACACGCGCATGCCGGGCTCGACGCCCGTAAACACCGTGGGCCGGATGAAGTATCCCTGCGATCTGGATCCCGCGCCGGCCGGGTACTCGCCCCCCGCCACCAGCCGCGCGCCTTCGGCCTTTGCTCGACCGATCGCAGCGGTCACGTCCGCATACTGCTGCGGCCCGGCCACCGGACCCATATCGGTCGTCTCCTCCAGCCCGTCGCCGACCGCCATCTTCTCGCACCGCGCGATCAGTTGATCGAGAAACGGCCGCGCGATCGCCTGGTGCAGCAGCAGGCGGCTCGTGGACGTGCACCACTGGCCCGCGTTCGAGAAGCCGGCCGTCACAGCCGCTTCCACGGCTTCACCGATATCGGCATCGTCCATCACAATCAGGGCGTTCTTCCCGCCGAGCTCGAGCTGCGTGCGCGTCAGGTTCGCGGCGGCGAGTGCCTGGATCTTCTTCCCCACTTCCGTGGACCCCGTGAACGAAACCGCGCGAACCCGCGGGTCCTGCACGAGGACGTTGCCGATGGCCGAGCCGGCGCCGGTGACGCAGTTGAACACCCCCGGCGGCACGCCGGCCAGTTCGAAGAGCTTCGCCATGAACACGCCGGACCACGGCGTGAACGACGCCGGCTTGAACACCACCGTATTGCCGGTCAGCAGCGCCGGCAGCGTCTTGCGGCACATGACGTTCATCGGGAAGTTCCAGGGGCTGATCACGCCAACCACGCCGAGCGGCTGGTATTGGACCCACGTCGTGATCGGCCGGATTCCACCGGGGCCGGCGCCGCCGGCGAAAGCAGCCACTTGATTCAGGTGGTACGCGCCCTCGACGAGCGCGGAATCGACCTCGGCGCGCGACTCCCGGATGGTCTTGCCGTTTTCGAGCGTCACGATGCGCGCCAGATCGTCGCGGGAACGCTCGATCAGCGCGAGAAACGCAGAAACGCACTGCTGACGTCTGGCAAGCGGCGTCCGGCGCCAGGCGGGAAACGCCTCGGCCGCCGCGGCAATCGCGGAACGGACGTCTTCCGCCGTGGACGATTGAAACGAGCCGAGATGGCTGCCGCGCGAGGCGGGATTTTCGTTGCCGAAAGTGGCGCCTCCGCTCGCGCGGGTCCAGGCGCCGTTAATCAGGTTCAGGTGCTCGACTGTCTCGCCCATGCGCGCTCCCCGTGTATGCCTGTAAGCATACGCGGAGCGCACGCGTCAGCGGGCGACCAGGCGGGCAAATCCATCCGTGAAGACGACGGCGGAGGCAACGGCGCCGGCCAGCACGCACAGCATGAACGCTGCGGAAATTGCGACGGTCGCGGCGACGCGGGTCAGCCTAATTCGCATGCTGATAGGAGAGCGGCGCATTGATGTGCTGGCTCCAGAGCAGCGACACGCCCTCGAGCAGCGCCTTCACGCTGCACGGTTTTTCGACGAAGGCCTCGTTTTCCCACATCATGACCTTCTCTTCGAAGCCGGTCGGTGTAGCCGGTGACGTAGAGGACCTTGAGGTCAGGATTCTTGAGACGCAAGCGTCTCGCGAGCTCGCAGCCGGACATCTCGGGCATCATGACGTCGGTCACGATGAGATCGAGCGAGTCGATCGATTCCGCCGCGTGCAGCGCCGCCGGACCGTCCGGCGCCACCACGACCGTGTAGCCGGCGCCCTGCAGCACGCGCTCGACGAACATGCGGATTCTTCGTCGTCGATCACGAGAATCGTCCGCGGCGCTTCGGGCACCGGTTCCATCGCCAGGACGCGCTGCGCGAGCGAACTGACGCGGTTATGAATTCGGTTGGCCATGATTATTTGAGTCCTTGCATCACGGACGCGTTTCGCGTCGCCACCACAACCATCATCCCGTTCACGGCGACCATCGTCGCGATCGCCTCTGCCCTGCGGTGCCGCCGCCAGAGCGTCTCGGCCGCATAGATGGACGCGCTGGTCGCGCCGACCTTGAGCGCCCACATGGCGCCCGGATTGGCGGCCACTCTCGCGATCGCGGGGTTGGCTTCGACCGCTCCGCGGTTCACGGCGCTGACCGTGCTCCACCCGTCATAGGCCTGCAGTCCGGCGAGCACACCGTAAAGAACGGGAAGAGCCGCGCCGCGCGCGATCGGACGCTCGACAGCCTTCTGCTTGAAGACAACGCCCGGGTCCACGGCCGCTTCGTCTGCTGCTCGAGCGGAAGCGGTCAGGAGGAACATACTGCTCAGCCACGCCGCGAGACACTTGCGAACCATGGTGCCGTCCTCCAAGCCCGTCGCATCAGCGCGGCGGCGTGCTAAATGACGAGCGAACCGGCTGCCAACGACCAGCGGCTAGTCAAACGACTGCACTTAAATGACTTGGAAGGACATGTGGAGACTCGACCAGTGTGCGCGTGCGCCAACAGGCGCACACTGGGCTGTGTCTGGGCGCACACCAGGCGGCGCCAGGCCGCCTTTTGTCCGCCCGTCAGGAAGGTTGTTACGCGGGCCAAACGGTGTCGTCGTAGCGTCCGCCTTCAGGCGGACGGTCACCGGCCGGCTGAAGCCGGCCGCTACGGCAGTGCAAAACTGTTTGGGGCTAATGCCCTGTTGCGGCAGGCTCGATCCGCAGGAGAGCCGCCTGGTCTTCCTCGGTGAGCAGGTACAGGAGTCCGTCAGGGCCCTGCCGGATGTCGCGGACGCGCTGGTGCAATTCACGCAGCAGCGGTTCGCGGCGCATCTCTTCCCATTTGTCGTTGAACACGATGCGCTGAATCTGGCCGCTGCGCGCGATTTCGCCCTCGCGCATCCCGCCGACGAAGACGTTGCGCTGCCAGCCCGGGAACTTGTCGCCGGTGTAGAAGGTCAGGCCGGACGTCGCGATCGACGGGACCCAGAACACGAGAGGGTCCTCCATGCCCGGCAGCGTCGGGCTGAACCGCGGGCCGTTGTAGTCGCGGCCGTAGCTGACGATCGGCCAGCCGTAGTTTCTGCCGGCGCGAACGATGTTCAACTCGTCGCCGCCGTTCGGTCCGTTTTCGGTCTCCCACAACTCGTTGGTGTACGGATTGAACGCGAGACCGAGCTGCACGCGGTGGCCGAGCGAAAAGATGTACGGCTTGTAGCCAACCTTGCCGACGAACGGGTTGTCGGGCGGCACCTTGCCTTCGTCGGTCATGCGCAGGATCTTGCCGGCGAGATCGTTGGTCCCCTGCGCCCGATCCATGCTGATCTTCGAGCCGGTGCCCGGGCCGCCAATCCCCATGTACAGCATGCCGTCCGGCCCGAACGCGATCCGTGACGCCTCCATGTCGATGTCGTCGGCGACGAAGATGTCCCGGACGTCGGTCAGGGCTTTGCCGTCCCACGTGCCGCGCAGGATCGAGTTGCTCGCGATCGGCGCGTCCCGCCCTTCGACGCTCTTCGCCGTGCCCATCGGCTTGTGGTACGAGATGTAGATCCACTTGTTCTGCGCGAACTTCGGGTGAAGGGCGATGTCCATCAGCCCAGCCATCGTGCCGAGCGACGTCACTGCGGGGATACCAGCAACAGGGGCCGGATCGAGCTTGCCGTCGCGCACGATGCGCAGCCGGCCCTGCCGCTCCGTGATGAGGATGGCGCCGTCGGGAAGGAACGCGAGGCTCCAGGGGTGTGACAGCCCCTTGGTGACGACCACCGCACGAAGGCCGCGCTGCTCGTAGCTGTCGAACAGAAACGGGCCATCGCCGAGCGCCGGGCTGTTCCACGGCTCGACCCGCGGGCCGGGTGGGACCGCGCCCCGCTGATCGCGGACAGGCGGATAGGGGTACTGGCGCTGAGCCTGCGCAATGGCCACAACACCGGCCAGCAGCACCGAACACGTCACGAGCGGAACGATGCTTCGCACAACAACCTCACGACTGTAGCGTCCGCCTTCAGGCGGACGCACGAACGTCCGGCTGAAGCCGGACGCTACGGGAGCACGAACGTCCGGCTGAAGCCGGACGCTACGGGAATGCTACGGCAACGCAAACACGAAGATATTCGGCCCGTTGCCCGGTCTTCAATTCCGGCGTCAAGCCGCGCGTCGAGTTGGCCTCGAGCGACGGGCCGACAATCGCGGCGACGTACTGTTTGCCGCCGGCGGAAAAGCTGATCGGATACCCGCTGGCAGGCGATCCGACAATCGCCTCCCACAACACGGCGCCGGTCTTGTCGTCGAGCGCCTTGAAGCGGCCGTTTGAATCACCGCCGAACACGAGCCCGCCACCAGTGGCAACCAGCGAGAGCATGCCCGCGCGCTGCTCGTGCTTCCAGAGCGTCTGGCCGGTTTCCGCGGAGATCGACCAGACGGTGCCCACCTTGTCCGCCCCGATCGAGAACTCCTGTTTCATGTTGATCCCGTACACCTTCGACGGGTCCCGGGAGTCCACGGTGGTGGTGGCCGTCATGCACATGTTCTGCATGGGCATGTACATCGCGTTGGTGAGCGGGCTGTACGCGCCCGCCGGCCAGTTCTTGCCGCCGCTGCTGCCTGGGCACACGAACTTCTCTTCGTTGATCTTCGTGAACAACACCTCGGGGTTCACGACCACCGCGCCGGTCGCACCATCGATGTTGCTGATCACGTTCTGCATCACCGTCGGGCGCGCCCACAGGAATTCGCCGGTCTGGCGGTCGAGCGTGTAGACGACGCCCGTTTTTCCCGGAATGCCGGTAATCACCTTGCGGCGCTCACCCGCCCGGACTTTCGGGTTGATCCACCGCACATCGCTCGCGCGGGGAGCGACGACGGTATCCACCAGCAGGCGCTCGAACGGGATGATCGAGATCCCAGTGGTCGACGATGTGCTGGTAGTACCAGACGATTTTCCCGGTATCGGCGTTAATCGCCAGCGTGCAGTTGTGGTAGAGGTGCTGCTTGTCGTTGCCGCCGAGCGTGAACTTGGGAGCGGGAATCGTCACGGACGTCCCGACGTAAATCAGGTTGAGCTCGGCGTCGTAGCTCGGCACCATCCAGGTGCCGACGTGCCACCGCTGCTCCATCGGCACGTCGCCCCACGATTCGTATCCCGGTTCGCCCGGCCCGGGAATGGTGTGGAAGCGCCAGAGTTCCTTGCCGGTCTTGGCGTCGTGCGCCGTGACGACGCAGGAGTCGCGGCCGGCGTCGGGCTGGCACTGACGGCCCGTGATCAGCTTGCCGTTCGCGACGATCGGGCCGCCGCTCGTGGGCGCGCGCTTGGTGGCGTCGAGCACCTTCGTCTCCCACGCCAGCGCGCCGGTCCGCGCGTCGAGGGCGTAGACGAAGTTGTCCGAACTGGAATTGAGAATGAAATCGCCCCACATGGCGAGGGTGCGGTTTGTCTTGGGCCGGACGCCCTCGGGCAGCTTGCGGCGGTACTCCCAGATCAGATCGCCGGTCGTGGCGTCGACGGCCTGAATGTTGTCGCCGGGGTTCGGGATGAACATGACGCCGTCGTGCACGAGCGGCGTCCCCTCCTGGTTGCCCGGGCCAATCAGGCCGCGCGTCCACGCCATCTTCAGCCGAGACACGTTCGTGCGGTTGATCTGGTTGAGCGGGCTGTATCCCCACCCATCCAGCGTGCGCCGCCACGCCAGCCAGTCGCCCGGATCGGGCTTCTGCAACATCGCATCGGTCACCGGGACGTATTTGCGCTCGGCGCTCTGCCCGCGGCCGATCGCCACGGCGCCTACGATCATCAGCGCACACGCCGCGGCACCAAACGCAATCCTCGCCGGGATTCGGGTCAAGATCCTCGTCATCGGGGTGTTCCTCCGTGGAGTGCCGTAGACTATAGCTTAACTGCGCGTAAGACTCGTTACTCGTGGCTCGTTACTCGTGGCTCGTGGGAGGTAAGGGGTTGGGAAAGACGCAGACGTTCATTTGCATCGCCTTCGCGTTCGCTGCCGTCGTCACGATGCCGGCAGCCTCAACCGAAGCGGTGCGAACGGATGCAGGGTTGATCGCACCGGCGGCGAATTCGCCGGATGGCATCCGCGTGTTCAGGGGTGTTCCCTTCGGCGCGCCGCCGCTCGGGCCGCTGCGCTGGAAGGCGCCGCAGCCGGTCGCGCACTGGGACGGCGTGCGCAAGGCCGACGCGTTCGGTCCCGTGTGCGTGCAACCGAAAGGCGTCGGGCGTTTAAATGTCTCGGTGGACATGCCCGACTCGCCGCGCGCCGACGAGGACTGCCTCTACCTCAACGTCTGGACCGGGGCGACGCGCGCGAGCGAGCGACGGCCGGTGATGGTGTGGATCTTCGGCGGCGCGTACACGGAAGGCGCCGGATCGAGCCGGCACAACGACGGCGAAGCGCTCGCCCGCAAGGGCGCCGTCCTCGTGACATTCAATTACCGCCTTGGCCCCTTTGGATTTTTCTCGCATCCCGAGCTGACGAAGGAATCCGGCCACAACGCGTCGGGCAACCAGGCTGTCCTGGACGCGCTGGCGGCGCTGACCTGGGTGCAGAAAAACATCGCGGCCTTCGGCGGCGATCCGGACAACGTCACGATTTTCGGCGAATCCGCGGGCGCGTCGCTGTCGGCGGGGCTCGTCGGGTCGCCGTTGTCGAAGGGCCTGTTCCGGCGCGCCATTTCGGAAAGCGGCGCCTGGATGGGCCTGAGCATGGCGCCGATGCGCTCGCGCGCGTCGGCGGAGGCGCCAACCGGCCGCGGCGCCTCGCCGATGGCGTCGCTTCCGCTCGCCGAACTGCGCGCCAAATCGGCCGACGAGATCAGCAAGGGCCTTCGCGGCGCGGGCATGATCGCCGACGGCTGGGCGATTCCCGAGGATCTCTCGCTTACGTTTGCGGCCGGCCGTCAGAACGCGGTGGACGTGCTGGTCGGGTCGAACAAGGACGAAGGATCCTTCGTCCTGCGCGGGCCGACCGCCGAGCAGTGGGTGGGCCGCGTGCGCGGCCGCTGGGGCGACCTGGCGGACGATTATCTCAAGCTCTACCCCGCCGGCTCGGATGCCGAAGCCGCGCGGTCGTCCGAGGCGGCGTTCCGCGACGAGATGGCGTGGCACATGCGGCTGTACGCGCAGGCGCAGGCGAAGCTCGGCAAGCAGGCGTACCTCTATTACTTCACGCACGAGCCGCCGGTTGAACCGGGCAAGCCGAACCTCCGCGCGACGCACACGGCGGAAATCCCGTACGTCTTCAACAATCTGAAAGCCGTTCGCGTGTACCCGGATGGCAGCTCGCCCGAGCTCGCTTCGGCATCCGAAAGCGACCGCAAGCTGGCGGACATCGTGTCGTCGTACTTCGTGAACTTTGCGCGCACGGGCAATCCCAACGGCAAGGGCCTGGCGGCCTGGCCGGCGTATCGCGACAAGGCGACGGGGCGCGCGATGATGCTGGGCGACTCGCAGCAGATCAAGATCGAGGACGCCGGCGACGCCGCCCGCTGGGCGCTGTACGACGCGCTATACGCCAGACAGCATTCGGCGAATTAAGTGTGGAAATCGATGGCACGTGGCTGTTCCTGTCGCTGATACCCGGCGGGATCGGCTTTGTCCTGTTCGTATACGGCAAGAAGCAATCCCGGTGGCCGCACCTCGTCACTGGCTTGATCCTGATGATCTATCCGTACTTCACGACGAGCGTCGCCGCCATGATCGGTGTGGGCGCGCTCATTTGCGGCGGGCTCTGGTATGCCGTCCGCGCCGGCTGGTAAACGAGTGGACATCACACGACGAACGGTAGTTCCCATCCTGGCTGCGATCAGCTTCTCGCACCTGCTGAACGACACGATTCAGTCTCTGCTGCCGGCTATTTATCCGATCCTCAAGTCGTCTTATCAACTCAGCTTCGCCCAGGTCGGGCTGATGACGCTGACGCTGCAGCTGACCGCGTCGCTGCTGCAGCCGATCGTCGGCATCTACACCGATCGGCACCACACACCGTACTCGCTCGTCGCCGGCATGGGTTTCTCGCTTGTGGGATTGCTGCTGTTGTCGGTCGCGGGACGCCTCGGGTCGCTCCTGCTCGCGGCCGGCCTCGTCGGCGTCGGTTCGTCCGTGTTTCATCCCGAGTCGTCGCGCGTCGCACGGATGGCCTCGGGCGGGCGGCATGGCATGGCCCAGTCGGTGTTCCAGGTCGGCGGCAACGTCGGCTCCGCCATGGGCCCGCTCCTCGCGGCC
Organism: uncultured Acidobacteriota bacterium; assembly: GCA_963729215.1. GTDB lineage: Bacteria > Acidobacteriota > Vicinamibacteria > Vicinamibacterales > CAVVIG01 > CAVQJU01. The sequence continues at coordinate 70,359 of CAVSND010000025.1, forward strand.
TTTCTCGTCCTGCCGAGGGGCCAGATCAGCGTCGCCTGGTGTTCGCTCGTCGCGCTGCTCGCGATGATCGTTCTCTATCAGGTCGGCGGCTGGTACCAGGAGCACCGTCCGGCATCGACGATCCGCACGGGCGCATCGGTCGGCGTGGCAGGCGCGAAAGACGCCGGGCATCCTGGCCTGTCGCGAAACCGGATCCTGTTGTCGGTTGCGGTGCTCGTCGCGCTGATCTTCTCCAAGTATTTCTACCTTGCGAGCCTGAGCAGCTATTACACCTTCTACCTGATCAGCAAGTTTCATGTCTCGGTCCGCGCCGCCCAGATCGATCTCTTCATCTTCCTCGGCTCGGTGGCCGCGGGCACCATCCTCGGAGGGCCGATCGGCGACCGCTTCGGCAGAAAGCTCGTCATCTGGGTGTCGATTCTTGGCGTGTTTCCGTTCACCGTCCTGCTGCCGCACGCGAACCTGTTCTGGACGCGGATCCTCACGGTCGTGATCGGCCTGATCCTCGCGTCCGCGTTTTCGGCCATCGTTGTTTACGCGCAGGAACTGGTGCCGGGGCGCGTGGGCATGATCTCGGGCCTCTTCTTTGGCTTCGCCTTCGGCATGGGCGGGCTCGGCGCGGCAGTCCTCGGATGGCTCGCGGACGCGACCAGCATCGAATTCGTCTACCGGATCTGCGCGTACCTGCCGCTCATCGGAATCCTCACGGCATTCCTGCCAAACGTGGAGCATCGACCGGCTCATGCGCAACACTGACCACGAGCACACGAAGACGAAGCACACGCGAAAGATTCTCTGCGCGGCCATCGCCGTCCTGGCGCTCGGTGCCGGCGGCGCCGCCCAGTCCGGAAAGGCCGCGCTGTTTGAAGGCGCGCGGCTCATCGACGGCACGGGTCGAGCGCCGATCGAAAACTCCGCGATTCTGGTCGAGAGCGGCCGGATCACGCGCGTCGCCAGGCGGGGCCAGATCAAGGTCGCGCGCGGCACCCTTCGTGTCGACCTCGCCGGCAAGACAATCGTTCCGGGTCTTGTCCTGCTGCATGGTCACGTCGGCTACATCAAGGGGACCACGTTCGCCGCGGAGAACTACACGCGGGACAACCTGATCGACCACCTCACCCGGTATCTCTATTACGGCATCGTCGCCATGATGAGCACGGGCACCGATCCGGGCGACCTGCCGTATCAGTTGAGAGCCGAAGCGCACCCGGGGGCGCTGTTCCGGACCGCCGGGCGCGGGTTTGCCGCTCCCGATGCATCGACCGGCAACCTCGCGATGCGCGGCGTCGCGTACGGCGTGACGACGGAGGAAGAGGCGCGGCAGGATGTTCGTGAGCTCGCGGCCAGGAAACCGGACTTCGTGAAGATCTGGGTGGACGACCGCAACGGCTCGGTGAAGAAGCTGAGCCCGGCGCTCTACCGCGCGATCATCGACGAGGCACACCGGAACAACCTGCGTGTCATGGCGCACGTGTTCTACCTGTCCGATGCGCGCGATCTCGTGGATGCCGGCGTGGATGGGTTCCTGCACCTCGTCAGGGATGCCGAGATGGACGCGAGCCTCGTGACCGCGATGGCGAAGAAGCGGGTGTTCGTGACGCCGAACCTCGGGACAAGCGAGGCGGGCACCTACACCGGCCAGCCAGCCTGGCTGGACGACCCCGCGCTGGCCGAGTCGGCGTCAGCCGACAGCATTCGAAAGGTCGCCGGCGTCTACGCGTCACGGGCAGCGGCAGGGCCGCGCGTGGTCGCCGTCGAGTCGTACACGAAGCAGAAGCGCAGCCTGGCGAAGCTGAATGCGGCGGGCGTGCCCATCGCCCTTGGCGACGACACCGGGATCGAAAATACGTTCTTCGGCTACGGCGACCATCGCGAGCTCGAGCTCATGGTGTCGGCCGGCATGACACCGATGCAGGTGCTCGTGGCCGCGACGCGCACGCCGGCCGCGCTGCTCCACCTGGATGGCCTCGGCGCGGTCGCGCCCGGCAAGAGCGCGGACTTCATTGTGCTGAACGCGAACCCGCTCGAGAACATCGCGAACACGCGGAAGATCGCCGCCGTGTATCAGCGCGGTGTGCAGGTCGATCGCGCCGCCCTTCGCAAGAACTGGACGAGCAGATAGAAGAGGCGGACGGGCGCTAACGCCTGGCGTGTCCTTCGACGATCTCGAGCTCCATTCGGTCGGGCGCCTGCCTAGGAAATCCCCTTAAAGACGAACTTCTGCACGCGCTTCGTCCGGAGCTCCGCGGAATAGAGGTTGCCCTTGGAATCGGTCGCGATTTCGTGCACGGTGCCGAACTCGCCGGGGTTCGTCCCACCCTTGCCGAACGATCCCACAATGGTCATCGCCTTTCGATCGACGATGACGATCTGGTTGTTGCCGAGGTCGGCGACGTAGAGGAAGCGTTGCTCGCGGTCCGGCGAGAAGGCCAGCCCCGCCGCCGTCTGCATGGCCGCGGTCCCCGCGCCGATGGCGAGCTGCTGCTTGAACTCGCCGGCGGTGGTGAAGACTTGCACGCGCTTGTTGCCGCGGTCGGCCACGTAGACGAGCCCGTCGTTCGACACCCTGATGCTGTGCACGATGTTGAACGGCGTGCCGCCGTTCGCGCCCCACGTACGCTTGAACTTGCCGGTGGCGGCGTCGAACACCGCGACTCGATGGTTGCCGTAACCATCGGCCACGAAAAGCTCGTTCGCGGGCACGAAGAGATGCATGTCTGCGGGCTGCTTGACGTTGTCGTGGTCGGCGTCGCCCGCGCTCTTGCCGCTGTGCCCGAACTGCAGCAGGAACTTCCCCGCCGACGTGAACTTCAGGAGCATGTCGTCGGAGTTGCCGGGAGGCGGCGGCGTGCCGAAGCCGTTGTTGCCGCTGATCCAGACGGTTCGGTCCGGCGCGGCATAGATCCCGTGTTCCCGTTCCGGCCATTCGTAGCCGACAGCCGGTCCGCCCCATCCCGCGATGAATTTTCCCGACGCGTCGAACTCCAGCACGGCGGGCGCCGCGTTGGCGCGCTGCTCCGGCGCCACGGTCCGCGGGCGATGGATCATCCACACATGATCCCGCGCGTCCACGGCAACGGACGACATGTCGCCAAGCACCTTACCCGGCGGCAGCGATGGAAACGACGGATCCACTTCGAATCGCGGCACCGCCGATCCCGCCTGCGCCTCCACGACACCGTTGCGGGTGCTCCCCACCGACAGGACGGCGAGCATGACGCCCAGCGCCCCCGCGACTGCGAAACCTAGAACGTTTTGCCCGTGGCGGCCGGCTTCAGCCGGCCGGCGAACGTCCGCATGAAGGCGGACGCTACGGGTGACGAGTTGTGGATTCATGTCGGTCTCCCGCCCAATGACGGTTTCGTAAGCCGGATTCAGCGCCGGCCGCGCCAAGAGTCTGCCTCCGAAAGGTCTTTCCAGGCTGGTAACTCTGCCAGATCGCCCCGTAATCATTGCCGAAACATGAGTTCCGGGCACCCCCGGTGACGGTGTCGTCCGGCCGGAGCCTTGCTCGATCATTCGCCATGACCAAACTGGACCTCCAGCGACGCATCGCCCTGACCGAGCTCATGGCCGCCCCGGATCCGCCGGAGCTCAAGCGCGGCCACCAGCAGCGGTTCGAAGGCCGGCCCAATCGTTACGAGCTCGTGCCGGTGCTGGCCATGCACTTCGCACAGACGCGGCTGATCGAGTTCCAGGAACGCGCAGACTGCCGTCAGTCGTAGTACGCGGGCGCCTTCTTCAACGTCGCGTTGGTGGCGGCGTCGTGTGAGATCCACATCTGCGCCTTCGTCTTCTTCAGAAACGCGTCGATGTTCGCGCGGCTGACCGCCGACTGTTCCTTGTTGAACTCGAAGCTCGGGAACCGGTTCATCGTCCGCTCTTCGGGATAGTGATACAGGTCGCCGGCCACGAGCAGCGGGCCGGTCTTCCGTAGTTTCAGAAAAAGCACCTGATGGCCGGGCGTGTGCCCGGGCGCGGACTTGATGACGACGGTGCCGTCGCCGAACACGTCGTAGTCGTCTTTGTCCAGAATCGTCGTCTTTGCCGTCTTGAGCGCGCTGAACGTGGCCTGCTCGATGATGCCGGCCGGCTTCTCCGCGAACATCGCGTCGCGTTCAGCCGCGCGCACGAGCCAGGTCGAGCCCGCGAACGCGTTCGCGTTGGCGGTGTGATCGGAGTGGTAATGCGACATCGCCAGGTACGTGATGTCGGCGGGTGTGTACCCGAGCGCGGCGAGCTGCGGCAGCAACGGCCGGCTCACGGTTGACGCGCGCTCTGTCACCGGCGAGCCGTCGCTCTTGAAGGCGGTGTCGGGAATGACGCCGACGTCCCACATCAACGTCCCCTTCGGGTGCGCCACCAGGTAACACGCCACGAAGAAGTCGCGGATCGGTACTTCGTCTTTCTTGAAGCCGAACAGCTCGACGCCGAGACCCTTGATCACACCGCAGTCGAACACATAAAGCCGCGGACTCGACACCTTCGGCGGTGTCGCTGCCCCCGCCCGTGCGTAACCGGCGCCCGATGCGGTCAGGACAACCGCGACGGCGACGGCACCACGAGCCACGAGCCACGAGCAACGAGTCACGAGCCCCGAGCCACGAGCTACGAGCCGCGAGCCACTAGTTGACACTCTTCTGCTCCTTCTCGTATCCGAGCCGCAGGATGCCGTTTTTCGTGCCGCCGACCGATCCGGTAGTCAGCCAGTCCAGCGAGGCCTTGAACATCAGCGTGTGGTTCGCCTCCCACATGGCGTTGTGCGAGGAGCACGCCAGGTCCACGAACACCTTCTCCTGCGCGGCCAGATCGGCGAAGAGCTCTCGAACGCGATCGGGAGAGACCTGCTTGTCGAAGGCGCCCGTTACCATCAGCGTGGGCGTTTGATTCTTCGACACGACAGCCTGATTCCATCCCCAGCTCGGGACCGTCGGCGCGCGACGTACGCCGGCATTCCACGTGCTGCCTACGGGATCCGACGCGACCATCTGCGCCCACACGACGCCGCTGACCGACTTGTCGTATTGATCCGGACAGCCCACCTGACGATCCCAGTTCGCGTCGAATTCCGGCTGCGACTGCGTGTTGAACACCACGGTATCTGGACGCGTCGCAGGAGGACCGTCAGGTCCAGTCCGCGCGTAGGCCGGGGCGAGCAGGACCAGGCGCTGCACGCGGTCGGGATGCTGCGCCGCGTATCCGCCGGCACGCGGACCGCCCTGCGACCAGCCAACCAGGCTGACGCGCTCGACGTGGCGGAGGGTGCGCAGATAGTCGATGACGGCGCCGATGTCGTTCCAGTCCGACGCGATGGTCGTGGCGCTCCCTTGAAACGAAGGCGCGCACGGCGCCGGCATCAGCGCGGGCACGAATTGCGGCTGTTGTGCGCGCGCGAGATTGCACGGGTCGTTCATCACAGTCGGCCGTGTCGATCGCCCGTAGCCGGTCATATCCATCGAGAACACGTCGAACCCGCCGTGCGCCAGATACGCCATCCAGCTGTAATCGGAGGACGGCACGTCGAACGCCACTTCGGCGGGTGTTCCGGCGCCGTGGACGAACAGGACGACGCCCGACGAGCCGTGAAGGAGCGACCGGCCCTCGACGCGCTCGCGTACGTAAAGCTGCGCGGTCTGGCCGTTCATCGAGGGCGCGGTGGAGCGGACCGGCACGTAACGGTCGACGCTGAGCAGCTGGGTATTGTCGGCGGCCGGAGCCGTTCCTCCGCCGGTGACGCTGGCGCAGCCGGAGACAGCTGCCAGCAGGGCTAACAGAGCAATAAATCTGAATCGCATCGGCAGACGATACGCGGATTGCACCATCCTGTCGAGACCGCCGCATGCCCTTCGGGAAGGCTTCGCCCCGGGTGTACAATGCGCGGGTTCTAGGTCCGTTGATTCGTGACACCTCCTGGTGCTGCCCATGTTGATGATCATCGCTCTCACTGCCGCCCTGGCCCAGGCCGCGAGCGGCCAGACACCGGCGCCAGCGGCGGATCCGAAGCCGCCGGCCCGGGCCAACGCCGTCGAGCACATCAAGGTCCATGGCAAAGCGCTCGAGGGCAACCTCGAGGGCGATTCGCCGGATCGCGACGTCACGGTCTACCTGCCGCCGAGCTACGCCTCCGAGCGCTCGCGGCGCTATCCCGTCGTGTACCTGTTGCACGGCTATGGCGGCACGGACGACACATTCAACGGACGTCTGGCGAGGCTCCCTGACAGCGCGGACAAGCTCGCGGCCGCCGGCACGGCCCGGGAAATGATCGTCGTGATGCCGAACGCCTTCACGCTGCACAAAGGCAGCATGTACTCAAACTCGGTGACCACCGGCGACTGGGAGACGTACGTCGCCCGCGACCTGGTCGCGTATGTCGATGGCCACTACCGAACCATTCCGAACAGGATGTCGCGCGGCCTCGGCGGTCATTCGATGGGCGGCTACGGCGCCGTGCGGATCGGGATGAAGCGTCCCGATGTGTTCTCGAGCCTCTACCTCATGAGCTCGTGCTGTCTCAACGCCGCGCTGACTTTCGATCCGGGCCGGATGGCGCCGGCTGAAGCGATCAAAACGCGCGAAGCGGCGGAGGAGGCGGGTCGCGGCCGCGGATTCGGGCCGTCGGTGAACCTCGCGGAAGGCGCCGCGTGGTCGCCGAACCCGGGCAACCCGCCGCTGTTCCTGGACCTGCCCGTCAAGGACGGCAAGCTCCAGGCCGACGTCGTCGCCAAGTGGGCCGCGAACGCGCCGCTCGCGATGGTCGGGCAATACATCCCGAACCTGAAGATGTACCACGCGATCGCGATGGAAGTCGGCACGAAGGACGGCCTGCTCGCGTCGAACAAGGAACTGGAGCAGACATTCACGCGGTTCGGCGTCGAGCACACGTATCAGGAGTACCGACGGCGATCACACGAACAGGGTGTTCGAGCGCATCGAACAGAACGTGCTGCCCTTCTTCTCGAAGAACCTGTCGTTCGACGCGCGGAGTTCATCGACGAAGCACTGACTCGTGGCTCGTGGCTCGTGGCTCGAAACGCTGATTGAAGGGATTACCGATGAGAGTTGTTCGTTTCCTGACCCTGATGGCCGCCGCGTTGACGCTCGCGACACCCGCCCTCGCCCAGTTCGGACATCCCCTCAAGGGCACCTGGATCGGCGAGTGGGGCCCGAACAAGGAGCACGTCGTCGTCGAGTTGAAGTGGGAAGGCAACGCGATCACGGGCACGATCAACCCCGGCGCGAATGGGATTCCGCTCAAGGTCGCGACATTCGACGCGCCGAAATGGACCGTGCACTTCGAGGCCGACGGGAAAGATCGCGGGGGCAATGCGGTGCACTTCGTCATCGACGGCAAAGTCGAAAACATCGGCGCCTACGCCCGCTTCATCACCGGCACGTGGACACAGGGTTCCGTGAAGGGCGACTTCAAAATCACCAGGACATAAGCCCATGGCGGTGACTCGCCGTACGTTCCTCACAACCGCCGCGATTGCGGGCGCCGCCGGGTTCGCCCGCGCCGGCGCGCAGACGCAAGCACCGGTGTCGCCCGTGCCGACGCCTCGCGACTGGGTTCGCGGCGAGCCCGTTCAGTATCCCGACCCCGACATCGTCGCGCTCGACAACCGGTTTCGCCGCTACATCGTCGGCAACACGTCGATCAAACGGCTCTACACCGGCACGATGTGGTCCGAGGGCCCCGCGTGGAACGGCGTGGGCCGGTATCTCGTGTGGAGTGACATCCCGAACAACGTCCAGATGCGGTGGGCCGAGGAAGACGGACGCGTCACCGTGCTGCGGAATCCGTCGGGCTACAGCAACGGCAACACGTTCGACTTCGAGGGCCGTCAGCTCTCCTGCGAGCACGGCGGGCGGCGCGTCGTGCGGTACGAGCACAACGGCACCCTGACCGTGATCGCCGACAAGTTCAACGGCAAGCGGTTGAACTCGCCCAACGATGTCGCGGTGCATCCGGACGGCGGCGTCTGGTTCACCGATCCGACGTACGGCATTCGGGGTAACTACGAAGGGTTCAAGAGCGAGCAGGAGACCAAGGAAGCCGTCTACCGAGTGGACGGGAAGACACTCCAGATCGACAAGGTCACCGACGATCAGAGCGGACCGAACGGCATCTGCTTTTCGCCGGATTTCCGGAAGCTCTACGTTGCCGACACGGGCATGGGGCGGGACATCCGCGTCTACGACGTCGACGGGAAGTCGTTGCGCAACGGTAAACGATTCATCCAGCTCGACATTCCCGGCACAGGTGCTCCGTCAGCGGCCGACGGCATCCGATGCGACGTGGACGGGAACGTCTGGGCCGGCGCGCGGCCGGGTGTGCAGGTCGTGGCGCCCGACGGCACACGGATCGGCATGATTCGCCTGCCGGAAACGTGCGCGAACGTCTGCTTCGGCGGGTCCCGCCACAACCGGCTGTTCATGGCCGCCAGCCAGTCGCTCTATGCGGTGTACGTCGAGACGACCGGCGCCCACTTTGCCTGAGTAAGTACGTTATCCTATCGGTTCTCATACGGAGGAGAGAAACATGAAGAGTTCGTGGCGCTTTGTGGCCGCAGGCATGGTCAGCGTATGGATCGCAGGCATCGCATACGCGGTCAAGCCGTCGGCACAAGCCGTTATACCGTCGCCCCCGCCAGGGGCGATCGCCGGTACATTTTTCAAGAACGTGACCACCAGCACGCTGAAGACCCTGACGGTGGACGACTTCATTGCCGCGATGGGCGTCATGTCCGGCGCGCTCGGCTGGGACTGCGCGGACTGCCACCCTGGCGCCGGCACGGACACGGTCGACTGGGTCTTCGACACGCGGGTCAAGCGGACCGCGCGCCGGATGGTGGAAATGGTGGACGCGATCAACAAGGCGCAGTTCGGCGGCGCGCAGAAGGTGACGTGCTGGACGTGTCATCACGGCCGCGACATCCCGGCGAGCTCCATCATGCTCGACAAGCTGTACGAAGCGCCGAACGACGAGCTCGACGATCTCATCGTGCAGGACAAGGATCAGCCGCCGGCGACGCAAATCCTCGACAAGTACATCGCGGCCCTTGGTGGCGCCCAGCGGCTGAACGGGCTGACCAGCTACATCGCGACGGGAACGAGCCTCGGCTTCGGGGAATTCGGCGGCACGGCCGACTTCACCATCTTCGCGAAATCTCCCGGCAAACGCACGACGCTGATCAACTACAAGGACCATCCGGATCGGGGCGAGAGCCTCTGGACGGTCAACGGCCCCACCGGCACCGTCAAGACGCCGCGCGCGCTGCTGCGCGACTACACGATCGTCGGCGAAGAGCTCGACGGCCAGCAGTTCGAGGCCAAGCTGGCGTTTCCGGGCGGCATCAAGGACGCCCTCACGAACTGGCGCACCGGCCAGCCGAGAGCGATCGGCAGCAAGGACTACAACGTCGTTCAGGGGAGCGGCCCGAGAGGCTTCCTGGCCACGCTGTACTTCGACCAGGATACGGGTCTGCTGGCGCGGATGGTCCGATATGGTTCGTCGCCGGTCGGCCACGTGCTCACGCAGACCGACTACGCGGACTATAAAGACGTCAACGGCATCAAGTTCCCGTTCTCGTACAAGTTCTCCTGGCTCGACGGACGTTTCAGCGCGACGCTGAAGGAAGTCAAAGTCAACGCCCCGATCGAGGACTCGAGGTTCGGCAAACCGCAGTAGTCGCGGCCAGGGCACACGTTCAGAAGCCAAAGGGCGAGGGCAAAGGGCCGCGTGGCCCTTTGCCTTTTTTTATGCGCGTCTATAACTGACATGCGCGTCGATTTGAAAGGCGGTGACGAGTGGCCGTCATCTACGGTGTGCTGCGTGGCAAGCTGGATCGCTGGAAGCGTGAGGATGTGCCGCCCGGGTCGAGCAAGTCCCCGCACCTGCACGTCCGTCTGATCGATGACGGTGGGACGCCCTGGCACCTTGCGGTCAACGGCGTGTTCAACGACGGCGGCCTCCTCCTCCGCTTTCCCGATCACGTCGCCGGGCTGTTCTTCCGATTCAAGACGCAGTTCCTGCCGACCGACGCCCAGGGCAATCCGATTCCGGGCGTCTCGAAGGAGATCCCGCCGACAGGGTCGCCTGTCGACACGCCTCCTCCCCCACCTCCTCCTGGCGAGCCGAATCCAACGCTCCCGTTCGTTTATATCGAGCGGGCACTGCTCAACCCGGGCGGCGACGACCCGGGCAGGGAGATCGTGGTGATTGGGAACACGACCGTGGACGCGGTCGACTTGACCGGCTGGCGCGTTGTCGACAAGAACGACGCGGCCGAGACGATCGGGAACGTTCAACTATCCGCCGGCGGTTCGGCGTTGATCGTCTTGTCCGGTCACGGCGCGCAGCTCTCGAACAAGGGTGGCACGATCCGGCTCGTGAATCCCTCCGGGGTGCTGATCCACGCCGTCAGCTACTCGAAGGCCGACGCCGTCGACAACCGGTTCGTCCGGTTCAATACGTGACGTACTGTCAGTCCGCCGTCTAGTTGGGGTCGAGCTTGTTCACACTTCGTATGTCGCGGAGGGTCCGCCGCAGGTCCTCCACGAGCTTCATGTTTTCGAGGGTGGCCTGGAGCGTGTCGGTGGTGGCTTGCACGGCCTCCATCGTGGCGTGACGGGCCGCTTCTGCGGCGAGTCGTGCGTCTTCAGCGGCGATCCGGGCCGTCTCGCCGGATTCACGCAAGCGCTCCCGTTCTTCACGCAGGTCCTCGATCGCCCCACGGTGGAGATCGCGCACCTCCCGCGCCTCTTCGGCCAGTCGCCTGAACTGCTCGGCCTCGCTTCTGTCGGACTCAGCTGACATCCGGTGCGCCTCGGTGAACCGCCGATCCTGCTCGGCACCGTCACGCTGATCCTCAGCCTTTTCGCGCACGCTCTCGGCGTGCTGCCGGCGCTCTTCCGGGAGGTGTTCGATCGGCATGTGGCTCCTTCTCGCCGCGGATCCCTGGCGGATCAGTCGTGCAGAACGATGCTGAGGAGAGAGGTGTTGACCTTGAGGCCGCCGTTGTACTCGATGAAGCCGAGCTTCTTGAATTTGTTCATGAAGAAGTTCACGCGCGTGCGAGTCGCGCCAATCATTTCCGCGAGCGTCTCCTGCGAAATCTTCGGTATCGTGCGCTGGGGATCGGCCTGGCCGTATCTCGCGAGCAACAAGAGCGTGCGGGCGAGCCGCTTTTCGCTCGAGTTGAACAGCTGATCGACAAGGTCCGCCTCGATGCGGAGGTTCCTGGACAACATGTGAGACAGGAAGCGGTCCGCAAACGGAGGTTCCTCGTGAAGCAGCCGGACCATCTCCGCCTTCTCGATGATCAACACGGTACTCGGTGTCATCGCGGTTGCCGTTTCGATCCGAATCGATTGACCGGCCAGGGCGCCTTCGCCGAAAAAATCGCCTGGCGAAAGCATCGCGACGACCGCCTCTTTCCCGATACGGGACAGCACCGAGATCTTGATCGCCCCCGTCCGGATGTACCTGATGTCGTCCGCAGGGTCGCCTTGTCCGAATGCGACGTCTCCCACTCTGTACTTCGCGATCTTGCGGGCCGGGCCACCCGATTGGAGATATGTCTCGGCATCGAACGGGCGACTTCGCTTCCGGACGACCCGCTGGGCTCTTTGGCTTCATGAGTGGCTGCGGGCCATCTTATACCCATGCGGCAGAATGCGACGCGCTCGAGAGAGGTGTCCAATATTTAACAGACTCGAGATCCAGGAGCTGTCACAGTCCCTGTTGGCGGCGAAGCACCAGCGGCTCACTTCTTCTTCTATAACGGAACGCTAATTACAGATCCCTCGTTGGCGGGACTGTCAACATGTCAGCGCGAACGGCTCGCGAGTTTGGAGTTCTTTTTTGAGCCCCCTCCTGGACGAAGTGAATCGGACGGAGACACCCTGCCAACGCGGACGGTGCGCCGCGTCTTCCGCGCGGTGGCGAACTGCCGAAGGCGCTCACCGGAATCCGCGGCCTGGATGAAATCACGCGCGGCGGCCTGCCCAAAGGCCGGCCGACGCTCATCTGCGGCGGGGCGGGATCTGGAAAGACTCTTCTCGCGCTCACCTTTCTCGTCAACGGCGCCCTCTCGTTCGACGAGCCGGGCGTGCTCATGACGTTCGAGGAGAACGAAGACGAGATCGCGAGCGACGTCGCGTCGCTCGGCTTCGACCTGCCGCAGTTGATCGCGGCCCGCAAGCTCGCCATCGACTACGTGCGCGTCGAACGCGCCGAAATCGAGGAGACGGGCGAGTACGACCTGGAAGGCCTGTTCGTCCGGCTCGATCACGCGATTCGAACCGTCGGAGCGAAGCGCGTCGTCCTCGACACGATCGAATCGCTGTTTGCCGGCTTGAAGAACGACACCATTCTCCGGTCCGAACTGCGACGGCTGTTCCGATGGCTGAAAGACCAGGGCGTCACCGCCGTGATCACGGGTGAACGCGGCGACGGCGCCCTCACGCGGCAGGGGCTCGAGGAATACGTCTCGGATGCGGTCATCCTGCTGGACCATCGCGTCCACGATCAGGTGTCGACGCGCCGGCTGAGGGTGGTCAAGTACCGGGGATCCCATCACGGCACGAACGAGTATCCGTTCCTGATCGATGCCAACGGCATCAGCGTGCTGCCGGTGTCCTCTCTGGCCCTTCAGCATGAGGCGCCGCTCGACCGCGTGTCGTCGGGCGTCTCACGGCTCGACGAGATGCTCAGCGGCCAGGGGTACTATCGCGGGAGCACGATCCTCGTGTCCGGCACCGCCGGCACCGGGAAAACCAGCCTGGCTGCCCATTTCCTCGACGCGGCGTGCCGCCGCGGCGAGCGCTGCCTGTGCTTTCTTTTCGAGGAGTCTCCGCAACAGCTGCTCAGAAACATGCGATCCATCGGCATCGACCTCGAGCCGTGGGTGGCCGCCGGCCTGTTGCAGTTCCATGCGGACCGGCCCTCGCGGTACGGTCTCGAGACCCATCTCGTCACGATGCACCAGGTCGTCGCGGACTTCAAGCCGACCGTGACGGTCATCGATCCCGTGACCAACCTGATGACGGTGGGGACGTACACCGACGTCCAGGCGATGCTGACGAGGATGATCGACCATCTCAAGACCGCCAACATCACGGCAATGCTGACCAGCCTCATGCCCGGTCACACCGACATCGAGCGGACCGAGACCACCATCTCGTCACTGATGGACACCTGGATCGTGCTCGCGAACGATACGGTCGGCGATCGGCACCGGCGGGGTCTGTACGTGCTCAAGTCCCGCGGCATGGCGCACTCGAACGAGCTGTGCGAATTCGTCATGACCAATCGGGGAATGAGCCTGCGCCATCCAGTGGCTGCGCCGCACGGGGCAGACGAGACTCAAGATGGTTCCCGAAAGGTGCAGCATGCATCTGTCTGACAACCCGCCGACGACATCCGCGGCCGCCGCGTCAGTCTACTCACTGCGCCTCTACGTCGCCGGACAGACGCCAAAATCGGTGCTGGCCTTGAAGAATCTGAAGCAGATCTGCGACGAGCACCTGCAGGGCCGCTACGACATCGAGGTCATCGATCTCGTGCAGAACCCGCAGCTCGCACGCGGGGACCAGATCCTCGCCGTGCCCACGCTCGTGCGACGGCTGCCGGAACCGATCAAGAAGATCATCGGCGATCTGTCGAACACGGAACGGGTGCTCGTCGGACTGGATCTGCGGATGCGTCAATGAAGTCCGCCACGCCGCTGAATCCACGCTCACTGCGCGCGACATTGGCGCAGACGGCTCGCGCCGCCGGCGACGAGCGCTACATCCTCCGCCTCTACATCACCGGCCTGACCGCCCGTTCGACGCGTGCCGTGAGCAACCTGCGGACGATCTGCGACGAGTACCTCGAGGGCCGGTACGATCTCGAAGTCATCGATATCTACCAGCAGCCGGCGCTCACGAAGGGCGAGCAGATCATCGCGGCGCCGACGCTGATCAAGAAGCTGCCGCTGCCGATGCGCCGCATCATCGGCGACATGTCGAACCGCGAGGGCGTGCTGCTCGGACTCGATCTGATTCCCGAACGCGGAGCAAGACGATGAGCCCGGGAAGCGCCGACCACAGCGACCAGTTCGAGACGCGCGAGCGCCTCGCCGAAGCCGAAGAGACGCTTCGGGCGATTCGCGAGGGCGAGATCGATGCCCTCGTCGTCGAAGGCGCCGGCGGGGGCAAGGTCTATACGCTGCACAGCGCCGATGAGCCGTACCGCAACCTCGTGGAGCAGATGCAGGAAGGCGCGGTCGTTCTCAACAGTCGCGGCGACATCCTCTACTCCAACACGCGGTTCGCGGCGATGGTGGACGAACCCATCGAGGCGGTCATCGGCAGTCCGTTCGATCGGTTCGTCGGCGAGGGCGACAGGCGCGGGTTCGAGAGTCTTCTCCTGACCGGCGGCGGCCGCTGCCGCAGCACGTTGATCAGCCCCCTCTCGACTGCCCTCGACGTGAGTCTCTCGCTGTCCGCAGCTGGCGCGATCGGTGAAGGCCGCCTGAACCTGATCGTCACCGATCTCAGCGAACTTCTCGAGGCCAGAAGCAAACGCGACCGTGCCGAGCGAGACAACCGGACGAAAGACGAGTTCCTGGCGATGCTGGCGCACGAGCTGCGCAACCCGCTGGGCGCCGTCAGCGCCGCCCTGCACGTGCTCGAGTCAGCCGGCGTGAACGCGCGAGCCGCGACGCGCGCGCAGGACGTCATCGCGCGACAGGTGGAGCACATCTCTCGCCTGATTAGCGACCTGCTCGACGTCGAGCGCGTCATCTCCGGAAAGATCCGCCTCGTTCGACAACCGCTCGACCTCGCCGAGGCGATCCGAAGCGTCGTCGACCCGATCGCGGGGAGTGTGCCGGCGGAGCGGCACCTCGATATTCAGACCCGGCCGGTGTGGATCGCGGGCGACGCCCTGCGGATCGAGCAGGTGCTCACCAATCTCGTGACCAACGCCATCAAATACACGCCCCCGGACGGGCAGATTCGGATCACGCTCCGCGCCGACGGCCGCGACGCCCTGCTCGTCGTCGAGGACACGGGGGCCGGCATCTCCCCCGAACTGCTGCCCTTCATCTTCGATCTGTACGTCCAGTCGGACCGCACACTCAGCCGTTCTCGCGGCGGCCTGGGGATCGGCCTGACGCTCGTTCGCAGCCTTGTCGAAGCGCACGGAGGAACGGTCTCCGCATCGAGCGAGGGAGAAGGACGCGGCAGCAGGTTCACGATTCGGCTGAAAGCGATTCCCTCGGCGGACGCCTCCAGCGGTATGCCGCTCCACGGGGAACGGCGCACGAAGCGGCGGCGCGTCCTGCTGATCGAAGACAGTGACGCCGCACGGGAGATGCTGCGCATGACGCTCGAGCTCGCCGGACACATCGTCCACGACGTGCCCGATGGCGTGAAAGGTCTCGAATTACTCGATGTCGTTCACCCGGACGTCGGGATCATCGACATCGGCTTGCCCGTCATGGACGGCTACGAAGTCGCGAAGCGGATACGCCAGCAACCGCAGGGCCGGGACATGCTGCTGCTGGCCCTGAGTGGCTACGACTCCCCTGACCACGCGAGGCGTGCGTTGGAACACGGGTTCAACTATCACCTGGTCAAACCGGTCGACCTGGATCACCTCGCGCACCTGATCAGCGAAGGGCTCTGAAGCCCGCAGGCATCAAACCAGGACGAGCTGGTCGCCTCGAACGGATTGGATTGGCGGAGTGCTACTTGCCGAAGACCGGCTGGCCGAAATCGTCCGTCAGCCGCTGCAGGTACTTGTTGTTTTCCTGGCAGATGTATTCCGACAGCTCGGCGTTCGCCCGCCACGGGATGTCCCACGCGACTTTGAAAGGCTTGGTGTAGGCGCCCATGTCGTCGATGAGCGCCTCGTAGTGCAGCGTCTGCTTGTTGGGCCTCGAGTAGCGCTCGACGACGTGCAGCTGGTCGGTGTGCGGATGCCCGAAGTAATCGAGCCAGGTCGCTTCGTTGAAGCCGACGACGTCGACGACGAGCGTGTCGCCTTCCCAATGGCCCACCGAGTGACCGAGGTACGTCGGATTGAGCGCGTCGCCCGTCGGATGCGGGCGGCCGTCCATGAAGATCTCGCGCCAGATGTGCGTGGCGCCTTCGAAGATCATGATGATGCGCTTCTGCTCCGGCAGCTGGACGATCTCCGCCGGATAGGGCGTTGCAAACATGCGCGGCCCGCCCGGGGGCAGGCAGTAACCCTCCGGGTCGTACTTGGATTGATTGACGGAGTTGTAGTCGTAGACAGCCGCGGCCCACGGCTGAAACGGCACCCACGGCTCGGATTTCGTGCCGCCGCGCCCGCCGCCGGCCGTGCCTTCACCGCCGCCAAGCGGACCGCCGAGGCCGGCGCGCCCGCGTCCGCCCGGCTCGGCCTGCGGCACCACGGACTTGCCGCTGTCGTCCACGACGCGCATGCCCATGTTGGTGATGTAGGGCACGTTCCAGATGCCCTTCTCGCCCACCACGCGGCCGAGGTTCACGGTGCCGTCGGCCAGCCGCGGCGTCGGCTGCGGTGGTTCGCTCGGGCCGCGTCCGCGGCCCGTCGGGGCTTGACCGGAAGGTGGAGCGGCTCCGCGTTCCTGCGCGCTGGCGACCCAGAACGCGGCGACGACGAGCGCAGCCGTCGTGAGTACAAACCTTGCCCTCAGACGTGTCCGCACTGTTGTCGTCTCCACCAGTCGAGTTGATCGAGCGCTACGGCGTGGTCGTCTGGCTCGAGCCGGCGAACAGCTTCTGACCGCCGGTCAGCGTGACCGAGCGCGCGTTGCCGATGTTGGAGCCGTCTTTCGCGCGGCTGCCTTCCACCGTCACCTCGTCGCCGATCTTCATGGAGTTGCGCGACCAGCCCTGGCGCATGAGGCCATTCGGGCTGCCCATTTCCATGCCCCAGTTGGTGACCTTACCCGACTCGTCCTTCACATCGATGTAGAAGTACGCGTGCGGATTCATCCACTCGATCTTGGTAACCGTGCCCGTCAGCTTGACCGGCTTGCTCGCGTCGAACTCCGCCGCGAACGAGTGGTGAGCGATCGCCGGCACAGCAGCCATAAGCAACCACGCGCCAGCAGCGACAACCGCAAGTCTCTTCTTCATTGAACAGCCTCCACGCCTAAGTCCGTATGTCGTCCGGGTTTACACTTTCCCCGCGGTCTATTTTCGTAGCCGCGTCGGCGAATGTCAATTACGTTCTCAGCGCGAGACGCCGGCGGTATCATGGCGCCTGATGGCGCAGGCCCCGAACGCTGGAGGCAGCATGACGACTATCCGTCGGTCGTCGGATTGCCGCCGCGGCCTTTCTGGCCGTAATTGGTGCAGGGATGGGCATTTCTCAGGCGCAGGACGCCGCGCCCCCGCTGAAACGCGTCGGCGGCCACGCCGATCTGAGCGGTGCCTGGCAGGCGCCTTACGTTCCGGATATGACAAAGGACGGCCGGGGGCAGAAAGGCGAACCCAGCCTCCCGTTTACGCCCCTTGGCCTCAAGGAATGGCAAGCCTACGACGCCGCCAACGGAGACTACACGGGCAGTTGTCTGCCGTTCGGCCTCAGCCGATCGATGAACGCGCCCAACCCGATGCAGATCATGCAGAGCGCGACATCGGTCGCCTTCCTGTTCGAAATCATGAACTGGTTCCACGTCGTGCACACCGACGGCCGCACGCATCCGGCGGATCGCAACCCGCAGTGGTTCGGCTACTCGGTGGGCCGATGGGATGGCGACACGCTCACGGTGGACACGATCGGCTTCAACGGCTGGACCAGGCTGGACACCGTCGGCCATCCGCACAGCGACGCGCTGCATCTCACGCAGACGTTTCGCCGCACCGATACGGAGCACATCGCGTACAGCGTGACCGTGGACGATCCCGTCATGTACACGCGGCCGTGGAAAAACGAGCGCACGTTCACGGCGCTCAAAGGCGACCTGATTGAATATTCGTGCGAGGAAAACAACAAGGACCTGCGCGAAGGCCACATCAAGATGTGGACGCCGCCGGGGGCGAGGTAGAAACGCAGAACGTAGAACGAACAACGAGCCACGAGCCACGAGCCACGAGCCACGAGCCACGAGCCACGAGAAACATGATGCCAACGATGAAGATGCTTGCCAGCACGCTGGCGGTCGCGGCCCTCGCCGCCACCTGGGTGCACGCGCAGAACACGACGAACTTCGCGACCCCGCTGCCGAAAAGCGCGCCGACCGGGCCCGCCCCTCGCTTGCCCAGCGGAAAGCCGGATTTCACGGG
Source organism: uncultured Acidobacteriota bacterium (assembly GCA_963729215.1). Lineage (GTDB taxonomy): Bacteria > Acidobacteriota > Vicinamibacteria > Vicinamibacterales > CAVVIG01 > CAVQJU01. The sequence continues at coordinate 88,647 of CAVSND010000025.1, forward strand.
CGTCTGGCAGCGCGCGTATGTGCCGGACATGAGCCGGAACGGCCGCGGCCAGCTGGGCTTCTCGGTGGCGCCGTTCGCGCCGGACGACTCCCCCGCCAGGCGCGCCGAGCTCCGGAAGGAAGGCAACTTCGGAGAATTGCCATTCACGCCGGCCGGACTCGAAGACTGGAAGACGTACGATCCGGCCAACGGCGAGTACACCGCGAGCTGCATGCCGTTCGGCCTGAGCCGATCGATGAACTCGCCCGACCCGATGCAGGTGATGCAGAACGACCGCTACCTCACGCTGCTCTTCGAGCAGAACACGTGGTTCCACATCATCTACATCGACGGCCGCGATCACCCCAAGACGGTCGAGCCCACCTGGTTCGGTCATTCCGTGGGCAAATGGGACGGCGACACGCTCATCGTCGACACGGTCGGCTTCAACGGCTACACGCGGCTCGATACCGTCGGCCATCCGCACAGCCATGCGTTGCACATGATCGAGACGATGCGGCGCACCGATGCAGGCCATATCGCCTACACGGTGACGATCGACGATCCGAAGGCCTACACCAGGCCCTGGAAGAACGAGCGGACGTTCACGCTGATGGACACCGACCTGATCGAGTATTCCTGCGAGGAAAACAACCGGGGCCTGCGCGAAGGCCGCATCAAGCAGTGGGCGCCGCCGGAGAAGTCGCGGTACGAGTAGCGTCAGCCGCCGGGAAATCACGTTGTTTCAATAGGTTGCCGGCCGGCGCGGAGCGTCGCGCGGCCCGGATGCTATAGTTCGAGGCGCATGGCCCCCTCTTCGCCGCATCCCGTTTCGGATTTCCTCGATCGGCACTTCCGGCATTTCAACGCGGCGGCCCTCAGGGACGCGGCGGACGCGTACAGCCGGCACATTGAAGGCGGCGGCACGATGCTCGTGACGCTCGCGGGCGCGATGAGCACGGCGGAGATCGGCCTGTCGCTCGCCGAGATGATCCGGCGCGGCAAGGTGCACGCGATCTGCTCGACCGGCGCGAACCTCGAGGAGGACGTCTTCAATCTCGTCGCGCACACGCACTACCGGCGCATTCCGAACTACCGGGATCTCACGCCGTCCGACGAACAGGACCTCCTCGAACGTCACCTGAACCGTGTCACCGACACCTGCATCCCCGAAGAAGAAGCGATGCGTCGCGTCGAACGCCTGCTCATCGACGAGTGGATCGCCGCAGATACGAAGGGCGAGCGTTACTTCCCGTACGAGTTCCTGTACCGTTTGATTCGCGGCGGGAAGCTCGAGCCCTACCACGATGTCGATCCCGCCGACAGCTGGCTCGTCGCGGCGTGCGAGAAGAACCTGCCGGTGTTCGTGCCCGGCTGGGAGGACTCCACGCTCGGCAATGTGTTCGCCGCGCGCTGCATCGAGGGCCGCGTCCGGAATCCACACGTCGTCCGGGGCGGCATCGAGACCATGATGGCGCTGGCGACGTGGTATCGGGAGACGGCATCCAGCCGATCCGTCGGCTTCTACCAGATCGGCGGCGGCATCGCGGGCGACTTCCCGATCTGCGTCGTGCCGATGCTCCACCAGGATCTGCGCGCCGAGGGGGTGCCTCTCTGGGGGTATTTCTGCCAGATCAGCGATTCGACGACCAGCTACGGCTCGTACTCGGGCGCGGTCCCCAACGAAAAGATCACCTGGGGCAAGCTCGGAGTGGACACGCCGCGCTACATCATCGAGTCGGATGCGACAATCTGCGCGCCGCTCATGTTCGCGAAGATACTGGGCTGGTGACCGCGGCGATCGCGTCGAGCACGTCCCGATACGTCGCGGGCCCTTCGGGGCCAAACCGTGAACGCAAATCGAGCTGCGCGCTCCAGTCCTGCCGGCGCGCTGTCGCCTCCGCCATGATGGGATCCACGCCGATCGCGCGGAGCGTCTCGGCGACTTCTTCCATTTCGCGCGCCCGGCGCTCGCCGTGCACGACGACGCGTCCGCTCGTGTAGTCGGCCAGCTTTTTCCAGGCGATGCCGGGGAACGTCTCCTCGAGCGAGGCCCACACGAGATCGTCGGCGTCGAACTTGCTCGCGCCCATCACGCACTCGAACAGCAGCGCCTCCAGGCCCTTGACGACGATGCTGCGGCACATCTTGACGGCGGCGGCGCTGCCGACTTTCGCGCCCTCGAGCAACTGGAGGCGCAGGCCGAACGGCGTCATCGCGGCCGCAAACGCCGGCGCGCCCGCTCCATTGATGAGCATCGGCACCTTGTGGCCGTACGGCAGCACAGGCGCCATCACCGCCACCTCGACGAAGCTCGCGCCGGTGCGGCCGACGACGCGGTCGATGTCGATCTTCACGGCGGGCGAGACCGAATTCAGATCGGCGTAGAGGTGGCGGGGTTCGAGAAACTCCGCTGCGGTGGACGCGGCTTCGAGCGCCGAACTCGACGTGACGGTGGAAAAGATGATGTCGCTCGATCGGACGAGCGCCGCCGGCGATTCGAGCAGCGCCGTACGGCTTTCGCCGGCCCGGTGCTGAATCGCCGGTCCGAAGTCAGCGGTGTGAGTCTTGATGTCGAACGCAGACAGCGCGTCGATGCCGGCCGCGCGCAATCCACGGGCGATCGTCGAACCCGCTTCGCCAAACCCGATGAAACCGACCGCGGGCGCCACTCAGCTTCTCGACTTCTTACTTCTTACTTCCTACTTCACTTCGCACTTTGTACTTTGTACTTTGCACTTTCAAAGGCCGCCGCCTGCGAGGCAGCGACGCGGGGGATGTGTCGCTTCACCGCCGCGAGCGCGACGAACGCCACGCTCATCGTGACGGCGATAACGCGGAAGTAGCCCGAGGCGCCGCCGGTGTCGAGCGCCCACTGGCCGACGGTCGGGCTGAGCACGCCGCCGATCCGGCCGAAGCCCACGGCCGTTCCGACGCCGGTCGCTCGAATCGCTGTCGGATACACGTGCGCCGCCAGCGCGTACATCGTCGTTTGCACGGCGTTGATGAGCCCGCCCGTCCACGCGAGCATGGCGAACACCTGGAACGTGTTCTGCGGACCGATCGGCATGACCGTCAAAACCACCGCCCCGGCCACCGCGCCGGCGGCCATCGTGAGCATCGAGGTGCGCGAACCAAGCCGCATGATGACCCTGGCGCCGATGATGGCGCCGATCACGCCGCCAACGTTGAACGCGGTCAGGCCGTAGCTGGCAGTGCCGACGTCGAACCCGCTGTTGGACAACATGGAAGGCACCCAGTTCGTGCCCATGTAGACGGTCAGCAGGCAGAAGAAGAACGAGCCGAACAACGTCAGCGTGTCGCGGAGGTAGTCCGCAGTAAACAGGTTACCGACCGATGCGCTCGCGACCGGTTTTTCGGACGCGTCGGCGAACACGGCGTCAGCCGGCACGGCGTGACCGAGGCGCTGCAGGAGCGCGGCGAGTTCCGGCCAGCGCTCTTTGTGGCGGGCCAGGAAGCGGGGTGACTCGGGCAGCGCTTTCAACAGGAACGCCGCGAGCACCAGCGGTAGAAGACCGCAGACGATGAACAGCGTGTGCCACCCGAAGCGCGGCAGGATCTGCCCGCCAATGAACCCGGCCAGCGATCCGCCGAGGGGAATGCAGACGATCGTGAGCGTCACGGCAAACGGCCGATGCCGGGTGGGCACGTACTCGGACGACAGCGTCGCCGCATTTGGCATGGCCGCGCCCAGACCGAGGCCGGCCAGGAACCTGAGAACGGAGAGCGTGAACGGAGTCGTCGCGAGCGGCACCATCAGCGTCAGCACGCCGAACGAAATGAGGCTGCCGAGCAGCGCGATGCGGCGGCCGAGCCGATCGCCGACCACGCCGCCGAAGAAGCCGCCGAACATCATCCCGACGAACCCGCTCGTCAGCGCCGGCGTGAGCGCCGAACGCGGGACGTGCCAGTCGCGCATGATCGCCGGCAGCGCGCCCGACAGTACCTGGTTGTCGAGGCCGTCGAAGACGATGGCCAGCGCGGCGGCGGCCACTAACGCCTTCTGGTACCCGCCCCACTCCCCATCGTCGAGCACCGATCCGACGTCAACGGTTTTCATGGGACCTCAACGGAAATTCAGGGTTCGAGAGGTTCAAGGGGTTCTAGAGGTTCTAGGGGTTCAAGAGGTTCTAGGGCACCGAGATTCTGCGAACCCCTTGAACCTTTCGAACCCTTCGAACCTCTCGAACCAGTCTGTATCACCCTTAGCTCTTCGCCGCCATCGCCTGCTGGCCGCGCGCGTGGCTCGTCGAGAAGATCACATGGAGCGCCATCAGCGCCTGCAACGGGTGCGCGCCGGCTTCGGCCAGCGGACCGACGTGCTCGCTGACGAGACCGCCCTTGCCCACGTTGACCATTTCCTCGGCCGCGATGCGTTGTTTGCCTTGCAGCTCGTATTCCTTGGCGACGCTGTCGAGGTCGTCGATGATGCGGCGGCGCAGCTCGGCGCTGTGCCGCGACTCGAACAGGAGCTTGTTCAGGCCGTACGCTTCCGCGGGCGGGTGCTTGTAGAACAGGTTGCCCTGATCCTTGAACTCGAAGCCGCCGAATCGGGCCGCGACCTCGGTCGGCTGGTTCTTGCGCGCGCGTTCCGGGAGAAACCGCATCATGCACAGACCGTGGTGCCAGGTCGGGATGTAGTCGATGAGCTCACCCTTCTGGGACCCGATCGCGCCGAAGAGGATCGCCCAGCTCAGCATCTCGGTGTTGCCGACTTCGTCCAGCTGTGTGCCGGTCATGTTCAGCAGCGCGTTGGCGTTGCCAGCCTCGAACTGCGATACCAGCCAGCGATCGAAGTCGAACTCGGGATGGAGGTACTTGGTCGTGCCGGGGAAATGCGACATGCCGCCGCTCGCGATGATGGCGACCCGCTCCTTGCGCCCCTTGACGATCTGAGCCAGCGCCTTGCCGAGCGCCTCGCAGCGCTTGGGCGTCGGCAGCGGCGGCACGTAGACGTTGGTGAAGAACGGAATGACCGGGATATTGCGCTGGCCGATGACATATTCGAACGGCACGGCAAAGGCGTGCCCGAGCTCGGCGTCTTCCGAATAGGAAATGTCGAAGCCGTGATCGATGACCAGCTTGTTGAGGATGTCCTCGGCCATCTCGCGATGGATCGGCATGATGCGCTCGCGTCCCGCAAACCGCGCCACGGCGTTGCTGCCGGCGACGATCGCGAAGGTCGGCACGCAGCTGACCGAGAAGGTCTCGACGTGATCCGCGCCCAGGAACAGAATGACGTCGGGCTTGGTCTCGTCGAGCACCTTGCCCAGCTCCTGCATGGCCGCGCCAGCCTGATCCAGCTGCTGCGGATTCTCGTCGGGCGGACGCGTGAACATGTACGGGGTATGACACGTACCGACCGCCGCTACGATTTCTCCCATGGCTCCCTCTCCCCCAACCTCTAGCCTCTAACCTCTAATCCCCAACCTCTAACCTCTAACCTCAAGCCTCTTCTACTCGTCTCTTTCCACGTAGACGACGCCGAGCTCCGCCAGCCTGGCCCTCAATCCATAGAAGTCTAGCCCCAATTCGCCATTCTTGAGCCGTTCGCGCGTCTTGCTTTCCTTCGCAAACCGATCGCTGGCCAGACGGGCCACTTCGGCGGCCGCCTGCCGGGGCACGACGACCACGCCGTCCACGTCGGCCACAATCACGTCGCCGGCCTTTACGGCAGCGCCGGCGCAGACGACCGGGACGTTCACGGAGCCGGGCGTGGCCTTGACGGTGCCCTGGGCGCTGACGGCTTTCGACCAGACCGGGAAGTCCATGGCGGTGAGATCCGCGACGTCGCGGACGCCGGCATCGATGACCAGGCCGACGGCGCCGTGGGCGCGGGCCGATTCGCCGAGCAGCTCGCCGAACATGCCGTCGGTCGATTCGGATGTCGTCGTCACCACCAGGATGTCGCCCGGGCGCAGGCACTCGATGGCGGCATGGATCATCAGGTTGTCGCCCGGCGCACACGAGACGGTGACGGCGCTGCCCGCCGCTTTGGCGGTCGCATAGATGGGCCGCATGTACGGACGCATCAGGCCGGTGCGCCCCTGCGCTTCGTGCACGGTGGCGACGCCGAGCTCGCCGAGCGTCGTGATAGCCGCGTCGTCTGCACGCGGGATGTTTCGAACGATGGTCGGTTTCATGAGCTCCTCGTAGCGTCCGCCTTCAGGCGGACGCTCGCCGTCCGGCTAAAGCCGGACGCTACGACAGCGTTTTGTTAATCCGCGGAAACACCTTCCGGGCGTTGTCTTCGAAGATCTTCTTTCGGTCCGCGGCGGTCAAGGTTGGCGCGGCGTCGATGTAGCGCTTCGTGTCGTCGTAGTACTGACCGGTTTCCGGATCGATGCCGCGCACGGCGCCGACCATCTCCGATCCGAACAGGATGTTGTCGACCGGCACGATCTTCGTGAGCAGGTCGATGCCGGCCTGATGATAGACGCAGGTGTCGAAGAAGACGTTGTGGCGAATCATGTCGGCCAGCAGCGGCCGCTTCATGTCCTGCGCGAGGCCGCGGTAGCGCCCCCAGTGGTACGGGACGCCGCCGCCCCCGTGCGGGATGATCATCCGCAGCGCCGGGAAGTCCTTGAAGAGGTCCGCCTGGATGAACTGCATGAAGGCGGTGGTATCGGCGTTGATGTAGTGCGCCCCGGTCGCGTGGAAATTCGGGTTGCACGACGCGCTGACGTGCACCATGGCCGGGACATCCAGCTCGACCATCTTCTCGTAGAAGGGGTACCAGGTACTTGTCGGTCAGCGGCGGCGCGCCCCAGTAACCGCCCGAGGGGTCGGGGTTCAGGTTGCACCCGATGAACCCGAGCTCGTTCACGCATCGCTCGAGCTCGGCGACGCAGTTGGCGAGCGGGTCCGACGGCGTCTGCGGCAGCTGGCACACGCCGACGAAGTTGGCCGGATACAGCGTGCAGACGCGGTAAATGAGGTCGTTGCACTGCTCGGTCCAGTGCAGGCTGGTCGTCGCGTCGCCGATGTGGTGCGCCATTGCCGAGGCCCGCGGCGAGAAGATGGTGACGTCGCTGCCCCGCTCGCGTTGCAGCTTCAGCTGCGCGCCTTCGAGGCTCGCGCGGATCTCATCGTCCGTGATCGCGACGGCGCCCTTCGTGCGCGTGGCCGGCGGGTTCTTCAGCTCGGCCAGCTGCGCGTCGCGGAACGCCTGCAGGCCCTTTGGCGCCGTGGTGTAGTGCCCGTGACAGTCGATGATCATCGGTGCATCGCCTTGTCGATCTTGTCGAGCAGCGCCATGGTCGGCACGACGCTCGCGGCGCTCGACTCCGGCTCGCGGCCCTCGCGGATCGCGCTGACGAATTCGACGTCCTGCCGGTCGAAGGCCAGCATCGGATCGAGCGGCACCTCTTTGCCCTCGCTGTCGGTCATCGAGTCGCGATAGATTTTGTACGTCTCTTCTTCGCCGATGTAGCGGTAGAAGCCGCCGAACGGCCCCTTGTTGTTGAACGACATCGCCATCGTGAAGAGCGGGCCGTTCTTGATCTTCATGCAGACGCTCAGATCCATCGGGATGCCGAGCTCCTTGTGGTCGGGGCCCTTCTGTCCCCAGCAGTCCCAGTTCGGGTTGTCCACCACCCACTGCGCGATGTCGACCGAATGGCAGCCGTGATGCCACAGCAGGTTGTCGACCCACGACCGCGGCTGACCGTGCATGTTGAGGTTGGTGCGCCGGAAGAAATAGGTTTCGACGACGAGATGATGCAGGTGGAAGGACCCCTCGCGGATGCGTTTCTTCATCTCGCGATGCGGGCTCGAGAAGCGCCGCGTGTGCGTGACCATGCACACCTTGCCGGCCTTCTTCGCCGCGGCCAGCATGTCCTCGGAGTCTTTCAGGCTGAGCGCCATCGGGATCTCGACCTGCACGTGCTTGCCCTTGCCGAGCGCCATGATCGTCTGATCGTGATGCTGGTCGCTCGGCGTGGTGAGGATCACCGCATCCACGCCGGGCCGATCGATGCAGGCTTCAAGGCTGGACGAGGCAAACGGGATCTTGTATTCGGCGGCAAAGGCCTTGCCGCTCTCTTCGGTCCGGCTCGCGATCGACACGATCTCGACGCCGTCAATCTTCGCCAGGGCCTTGGCGTGAATCACGCCCATCGCGCCGGTACCGGCCAAACAGATCTTCATCTCATTGATCTCCGTCGTCATTAGGTTCGAGAGGTTCCAGTGGGTCACCGAGGTGCGCATGACCCCGTTCCAGGCTTCATCGAGGAACCTCGTGGGCCGCAGAGTCCTGTGAACCTCTCGAACCTCTCGAACCTTTCGAACCTCTTCCTATTCTTCTACCAACCTCGTGGGATTCACCACTGCCATGGTTCTGACTTCCTCGGCCGTGAATCCCGCGTCGAGCAATTTCTGGGCGAACATCGCGAAGCCCTCGGCAACGGGCGGGTTGATGGTCTGGCCGAGGTCCGTGGAAATGACCGTCTTCGCGACGCCGGACTTCCGGATGTTGGCGAACGCCGTCTCCCAGGGGGCCTTGTTGGTGTAGGTCGTCGTGAAGCAGTGCTCGATCAGAGCGCCTTCGTCCACGAGCGCCTTCTGTTCGTCGCCGGTCAGACTCTGCGATGGAAACTCGGCGTGCGTCACCAGGACCTTCTTCAGGCCCATCTTCTTCGCCTCTTTCACGATGGCAAAAATCTCTTTGCGGCCGACGTGGCCGGTCGCCAGGATCATGTTGTGCTTCGCGATCCGCTCCATGCAGCGCTTCGCGGGCTCCGTGACATTCCCGGATGCGTCGACGAGGGTGAGTTTCGGCGGCGAGATGCCCTCGGCCTCGAGCTCGCGCTGAATCTTGGCCCAGAACGGCAGCTTCTCGGTTGACGCCGATCGTCCCGCGGTTTCGTTTTCCGCGTCGACGGTGGGAAACCAGACGATCTTGCACTGCGAGCGGCCGGCCAGCTCCACGGCGACCGGGTTCAAGCCTCCCACGCTGTGGTTGAGCGTGATCGCGCCGAAGGCCTTGATGCCGGGCACCGCCTTCGTCACCACCTGGGCGCGCTCGCCGGTCGGCACGTAGTGCGACTTGAGCACGAAGCCGTTGAGGCCGTGCTGCAGGAATTCCTTGGCACAGTCGATGTCGTCGATGCGCCGGCCGATGACGTCGGGGCCGACGTGGATTTGAAGGTCGTACGCGCCCTGCAGGCATTTCCACGCGGCGTCGCTGACACGTATCGTCTCAGGATTCTCGGAACTCATGCATCCCCTTCGGTGTACACTCTGGCGCCTATGACATTACGAATGATTGCGGCCCGCGTGGCCCCCGGGATTGTCGTCACCGGCGTCGTCGTCTCCGCGGCTGCCCTGACCCTCACCCTCGCCGCGCAGGGAGCTGGCGAACGCACCAAGGTACAAGGATTTTCGGATGCGGGCAAGGCCGCCCTCACTAAGCAGATGGCCGACGCCGTGAGCCGGGGCGACACGCCGGGCGTCGTCGAAATCGTCGTCAACCGCGAGGGCGTCCTCTACGAGGGCGCCGCCGGGAAGTTCGATGTCGCGAAGAACACCCCGATGCCCACAAACGCCATCTTCGTGATCGCGTCGATGACCAAGCCGGTCACGTCGGTCGCGATCATGATGCTCCTCGAACAGGGCAAGCTGAAGCTCGACGACCCCGTGTCGAAGTACCTGGATGGGTACGACCATCTTCAGGTCATCACGAAGTTCAACGCAGCCGACGCGACCTACGAGACGCGCCCCGCGAAGACGGTGATGACAATCCGGCACCTCCTCGCCCACACCTCCGGCATCGGCTACGGGTTCACGAACCCGATCGAGAACGCGCTGACCGCCAAGACCAAGAAGGGCGAGTGGGAACTTCCGCTGCTCGACGACCCGGGCACGAAGTGGAACTACTCCGCCAGCACCCGCGTCCTCGGTTTCATCGTGGAGAAAGTGACCGGCGAGGGGCTCGAGTCCTGGTACCAGGAGCACATCTTCAAACCGCTCGGAATGGTCGACACCTCCTTCGCCGTCGCGGCCGACAAGCAATCTCGGGTGCCGACCAATCACAGCCGCTTCACGGGCACGATGGTCGAGGCGGCCCGCACGCCCATCCCGTCGACGCCCGCGCCGCCGTACCGCGGAGACGGCGGCCTCTACTCCACGGTGGAAGACTACGCGAAGTTCGTGCGCATGCTGCTCAACGACGGCACGCTCGGCTCCGCGAAGATCCTGACGCCCGCGTCGGTGAAGATGATGGGCCAGAACGCGATCGGCCAGATCTTCGTCGAGCGCCAGCCCGACGCCGACAAGCAGCGCACCAGGCCCTTTCCGCTCGGCGCGGGCAAAGACAAGTTCGGCCTCGGCTTCCAGATCGCCTCAAACGATCCCGCGATGGCGAAGTACCGCAGCCCCGGCAGCCTGAGCTGGGCCGGCATCTTCAACACGGAGTTCTGGGTGGACCCGGTGAAGCACATCGGCGCCGTGCAGATGATGCAGGTGCTCCCGTTTTACGACGATGGCGCGATCAGGACGCTGCGGGATTTCGAAGAGATCGTCTACAAGAACCTGCCGTAACGGTAACGAACTCAGCCGTAGCGTCCGCCTTTAGGCGGACGTTCGCCGGCCGGCTGAAGCCGGCCGCTACTTCGCACGGAACTCTTTAGTTCGCCACACGCCACGGCGAGAACTCGGGCCACGATTTGAGCGCGTCGAGCGCCCACTTCGTGGTCTTGTCCTTGTGGCAGGTGGTGCAGGGATTCGGTACCTTCAATAAATCCGTCGTCGCCGGCGAGATGAACTTGAATGTGTGGCTGCGCACGTTCACGTCGGCGAGTTGCGTCGCGATGGGGGGCATGTGGCAGCCGATGCACTCGCTGCCCGCCGAGTTCGCCTGGTGGTGCGTGTGCTGCTCGAGCGTCGGAGTATGCGGACCGTTCGCCGACCTCGGACCGTGACACGTCAGGCACATTTGCTGCGGCGGCTTGATGAGGTCCGCGTTATTCGCCGTGCCGTGCACATCGTGGCAGCTGTAGCAGGTGACGCCGCGCGTGTACATCAGGCTCTGCGCGAAGTCGTTCCCCTGCATCCGGTTCTTGTGCGCGGTGCCGTCGGCGAAATGTGTGAACGTCGTCTCGCCGAGCTTGTGTTCCTCGAGCTCCCAGAAGTCGTGCAGCTTCAGCCCGGGGCGATAGCCGACGGCCCAGTCGTAGTAGACGCCGTCAATCGGCCGCCTGACGGGCTTGCCCTGCGAATGGCACTGGACGCAGATATCCACGGCTGACACGGCGTCGAGCCGCGCCGGGTTGACGATGTTCGCCCGCGTCGGGCTGCTCACGTGCGCCCCGCCGGGACCGTGGCACTTCTCGCAACCGACATTCCACTCTGACGGCTTCTTCGCCTTGAGGTCGTAGTTTACGGAGTGGCAGCCATCGCACAGCGGGCCGGTCGGGCGTGTCGCGTTGCCGCCCGGATAGAACTCCGTCCACCAGTCGGTGCCGTTTGCGACCTGGTACGCGCGCCACTGCTTGTGCGTGACGTCCCACTGCGCGCCCAGCGGGAAGTAATCGTCGCCCACTTTCGTGAAGTATCGCTGCTTCCACTTGCTCCCGTACACCCACGCGATCTGATCCTTCGTGAACGTGACGAGCGGGTTGGGTTGGCTCAGAGTCCGGAATGATCGCGTCGGGGTGCTCTTTCGGATCGCGGACGACATTCGCCATCCGCGTGTTCTTCCAGCGGTTGTATGTCGCGGTGTGACACGAACTGCAGGCGGCTGATCCGACGTAGGCCGGCGCCTGAGCCGGTGCCTGCGCCTTGACAGGAACGCGCGTGATGAAGACACACGCGATCGTCGCCAGTGCCGTCGAGGCAACAATTGCGGTCGTGTAGCGAGTCATCCAGAGATCTTACCCGAGACTCAGCCTACTTCTTCTCGACGTAGAGCTCCGGGAACTGCCGGCGAAGCGCGTCGACCTTCGGCCGGTCGTTGATCAGGATATAGGGATCGTGCGGGTGGCGCGTGAAGTAGTCCTGGTGGTACGCCTCGGCTTCGTAGAACGTCTGGCCCGCATCGATGGCCGTGACAATGGGACGGCGGTAAACCTTCGCGGCCGCCAGCTGTTCCACGTACGCGCTGGCTATCCGGCGCTGCTTCTCGTCTCGCACGAACACCGCGGACCGGTATTGGGGACCCACGTCGGGCCCCTGCTCGTTGAGCTGCGTCGGATCGTGTGCGACGGTAAAGAAGACCTTCAGCAGCTGGCCGTACGAGATGCGGGACGGGTCGTAAGTCACCCTTACGGATTCCGCATGACCTGTCCGCCCGGGTACTGACGATCTCATACTGCGCCGTTTGCGCAACGCCGCCGGCGTACCCGGAAGTCGCGCTGACCACACCTTTGACATGCTGAAAGACGGCCTGCACGCCCCAGAAGCACCCGCCCGCGACGACCATCGACTCGGTGCCGGCGGAGTTGGCCAGCGGTTCATCGAACGCGGGGTCGGGAACAGGCGTCTTACCGGACGCGACAGCCGAGGACGTCCGGCCGCGAGCCAGAAGGACGGCCAGCGAGCAGGCCATCGCAACGGCGAGTACGGTCAGGGTGGTTGTTCTCAACTGGGTGAGCTTACCATGCGTCAGAATGGTAGAGTGTTTGCCTGATTTTGCGGCGCCGGCGGGAATGAAGAGCTTAAGGGAGAGAGACGTCATGATGTCTGCAGTACGTCGAGTTACTGGCGGCGCTCTCGCCGCCGTCGCGGTGTTCGCGCTCGTATTGACGGTGAACGGGCAGTCGAAGGTGGCGTGCGATCCGGACAACGGCGGCATCAAGCTGCCCGACGGGATTCTGCGCGCTCGTGGTGGCGAACGATCTCGGCCCGGCGCGGCACATCGCGGTCGCGCCGAACGGCGATGTCTACGTCGCGTTTCAGAGCCGCGGTGGACGCGGGCAGCCGGAGACGGGCGGCGGCGTCATCGGCCTGCGCGATGCGAACGGCGACGGCAAGTTCGAAATCAAGGAGGAGATCGGCACCGGCAGCACGACCGGCGTCGCGCTGCATAACGGGTATCTCTACCTCGCGCACCCGAAGACGATCGAGCGGTACAAGATGACGGCGGGCCAACTGAAGCCGGCCGGCGCGCCTGAAATCGTCGTCAAGGACCTGCCTCCCGACTCGCCGCAGCACAACGACAAGGGCCTTACGTTCGACGATCGCGGGTCCTTCTATATAAATGTCGGCGCGCCCAGCAACGCGTGCCAGCAGCCCGACCGGAACCCGGGCGTCAAAGGCGTCGATCCGTGCCCCATCCTCGAAAAGCACGGAGGCATCTGGAAATTCGACGAGAACAAGCTCGGACAGACGCAGGCAGACGGTACGAAGTTCGCCACCGGCATGCGGCAGTTCCCGGCAATCGCCTGGCACGACGGGGCCGTCTACGTCGTCATGAACAACCGCGATCAACTCGACGTGTTCTGGCCCGAGAAATTCACCGCGAAGGACAACGCCGAACGGCCGGCCGAGCCGATGTATCGCGCGGTCCAGGGTTCGAACTTCGGCTGGCCGTACTGCTTCTTCGATTTCGGTCAGAAGAAGAACGTCCTCAACCCCGAGTACGGCGGCGACGGCAAGGAAGTGGGCCGCTGTGCAGCGTTCACGCCGCCGGTCGCCGCGTTCCCCGCGCACTGGGCGCCTGTTGACGTGATGTTCTACGGCGGCAGTCAGTTCCCGAAGAAATACCAGGGCGGCGCGTTCATCGCGTTCCACGGTTCGTGGAATCGCCTCGGCAAGGACCCGACCGGGGCGCCGATCGCGCAGGACGGCTACAACGTCACGTTCCAGCCATTCTCGGGCGAGAAGCCGTCCGGCGCCTTCGAAGTCTTTGCGAGCGGATTCGCCGGCAAGGACCCGCTGATGAACCCCAACGACGCCGCGGCGCGCGCCGACGGCGTCGCGCAGGCGCCAGACGGTTCGCTCTACATCGGCGACAGCCAGAAGGGCAAAATCTGGCGCGTGATGTACAAGAAATGACCAGATTCGATCGATTCATCTTCAGGGAGTCACCATGTTCCGACGCGCACTCTCACTTGTGATCATCGTTGCGGCCGCCGCCGGCCTTCAGGCGGCCGACCGGACCGAGATTACGTTCACCGACGGCAAGATTTTTCCGGAGAGCCTGACGTCGACGAAAAACGGCACGATCTACTTCGGGAGCCTGGGCCAGGACAGCGTGTATCGGGCGACCGGCAAGGAAGAAAAGGCCAGCGTCTGGATTCAGCCCAAGTCGAACGGCCTCATGACGGTTCTCGGCGTGTTTGCCGACGAACCCGCGGGAACGCTGTGGGTCTGCGCGTCGGCGACGGGAGGACGTGGCGGCACGCCGGTCGTGGGCGAGACGGCCCTCAAGGCATTCAACCTCAAGGACGCGTCGTTCAAAGCGAGCTACCCATTCCCGAACGGCGGACTCTGCAACGACATCGCCGTGGCGAAAGACGGCACGGTCTACGCCACCGACACGACGGGAGCGCGCGTGCTGCGCCTCAAGAAGGGCGCGACCGCATTCGAGGCCTGGGCGGCCGACGCGATGCTCCTCGGCACGGTCGATGGCGTGGCGCTGCTCGCCGACGGCAACGTGTACGTGAATTCGGTGGGACAGGGCACGCTCCTGCGCATTCCCGTCAAGGCTGACGGTTCGGCGGGCGCGATTACCAAGCTCGAAACCTCCCGTCCGCTGACGCAGCCCGACGGCATGCGCTCGGTTGGCAGCAAGACGATGCTGCTCGTCGAGGGTGCGGGGCGCCTGGACGAAGTGACGATCAACGGAGACAAGGCGGAGGTCAAGGTGCTCAGGGAAGGCCTCACGGGGCCAACCGCTGTCACGGTGGCGGGCGGGACGGCGTACGTCGCCGAAGCCCGGCTCAACTTCCGTAACGATCCCAAGCTGCGCGAGCAGGATCCCGGTCCGTTCCGCGCACTAGGTTTTATGTACAAGGCGCCCAAATGAGAATGAGAATCTGGTCATCTGGTCGTGTGGTCATCTGGTCATTGCTGCTGGCGTCGCTGTGTGCAACGCGAGCGGCCAGCGGACAGACGACGCTGCCTTACGATCACGTGCATCTCGCGGCGCCCGATCAGGCGGCCGCCGTCGAGTGGTATCGCAAGAACCTCGGCGGGCAGCTGTCGGCGGAAGGCAAGGACCGCGTCACGTTTGGCAAGACGCGGTTCATCTTCCTCAAGGCCGATGCCGCGAAGCCGAGCGCCGGAACGGCCATCGATCACATCGGCTTCTCGTTCGCCGACCTCGACGCCAAGATGAAAGAGCTCGAGGCGGCCGGCGTGAAAATCGTCACGCCCGTGCGGGACGTCGCCGGGCTCTTCAAGCTCGGCTTCATCGAAGACCCGTGGGGCGTGAAGATCGAGGTTGTTCAGGATCCCGAAACCCTTGGATTTCACCACGTGCACCTGCGCGCCCCCGATCCGGACGCTTCGCTCGCCTGGTACAAGGCCCGCTTCGGCGGCGAAACGGCCAAGCTGAAGGGCCGCATCGACGGCCTCAAGTACGGCGACGTCTGGGTGCTGGCGGCCAAAGGTGACGCCACACCAAGCGTCGGGCACGCCATCGACCACGTGGGCTGGCGCGTAGCGGACCTGGACCAGACGCTTGCCGCACTCAAGGCCCGGGACATCAAGATCCTGCAAGGTCCAACGGCCCTGACGCTCGCGACCGGGGTCGTCCATTACTCGTTTGTCGAGGACCCGGCCGGCACGAAGATCGAGATCGTCCAGCGGTAGCCGCGCGCGCCGTGATAGACTCCTGCGCTGGCCGGGCCGTCCCGCCGGCGCGGGTCCGCATGGCCGGATCTCATTAGCACTCACTCACTCTTCTCGAAAGGACTCTCCACATGGCAGCGGATTTTTTCCTCGGTGAATCGCTGGTCGGCGATGGCAACGAAGTCGCGCACATCGACTTGATCATCGGCTCCAAGTCAGGACCGGCGGGCGCCGCGTTCTGCAACGCGCTCACCAACAACAAGGACGGGTTCACGACGCTCCTCGCGGTCGTCGCGCCGAACCTTCCGGCCAAGCCCGACACGCTTCTGTTCAACAAGGTGACGATCAAGGGCGCGAAGCAGGCCGTCCAGATGTTCGGACCCGCGCAGGCTGCCGTGGCGCGCGCCGTGGTGGACTCGGTCGAGAGCGGCGTCATTCCCAAGGACAAGGCCGACGACCTCTGCATCATGGTCGGCGTCTTCATTCACTGGGAGGCGGCCGACGACAAGAAGATCTACGACTACAACTACCAGGCGACCAAGGAATCAATCCAGCGCGCGCTCGCTCACAAGCCGAGCGTCGCGGAGGTCCTGGCGGGCTCCAAGACGGCGAAGCATCCGTTCAGCCCGAAATAGTTCACGGGTCCAAAGGGTCCACGGTCCAAAAAGGTCCACAGGGTCCACTGGGTCCAAACGGTCCACGGGTCTACGTTTCCGTGAGGGCGGATGCTGACGCGTCCGCCCTCGCTTCTTCCCTTCGTGCGAAAACTACTTCTCCAGCTCGATACGTCTCCCCGACCCAGCGTCTTCGATCGCGTCGTGGCCTTTGACGGCGGCGCAGACGAGGTGATGAGCTACGGCGGCATCACCGAAGACACGGTTCGCGATCTCGTTCACGGCGCCATCTTCACCCGCGGCCCCAAAGACCTGCACCACACGGCAATTTTCATCGGCGGCACCGAGATGGCTGCCGGGGAACGGATTCTCGCGGCGGTGCTCAAATCGTTCTTCGGCCCGATGCGCGTGTCGGTCATGCTCGACTCGAACGGATCGAACACGACAGCCGTCGCCGCCGTCACCAAATTGCAACAGGCGTGTCCGGGCGGCTCGGTCGCCGGCCGCCGGGCCTTCGTCTGCGCGGGAACCGGGCCCGTGGGACTTCGGGCAGCGGGGCTGTTCGCGCGGGCTGGCGCGGATGTGGTCATCACGTCACGACGGCCCGCGGACGACACGGTGGCTGGCGGCGTCCGCACACGATTCGGCGGCGCGGTGCGCGCGGTCACGCTCGCCGACCCCTCGCAGGCGGCCGCCGCCCTCGAGGGCGCCGAGCTGCTCCTGAATGCCGGTCCGGCTGGCGTTCGTCTCATCCCCCGCGACGCGTGGGCCCGCCGCGCGGGGCTGCGCGCGGCCGCCGACCTCAATGCCGTGCCCCCTGCCGGCGTGGAGGGCATCGAAGCGACCGACAGCGGCGTCGAACGCGACGGGGTCACGGTGTTCGGCGCGTTCGGCGTGGGAAACCTGAAGATGAAGATCCACAAGGCGTGCATCGCCCGCCTGTTCGAGCAGAACGATCTCGTGCTCGACGCGGAAACGATCGTCGAGGTCGCCCGCACGCTGCCGGCATCGGGTCGGCCGTAGTGCAGGCCTTCAGGCCTGCCCGACCCGGCAAGGCTGAAGCCTCGCGCTTCAGCGACGAACCATGCCGCGAGTAATCGGGATCGACCCCGGCACCGTCAGCGTGGACCTCTGCGGGTTGGATGCGGGCCGCGTGTTTCTTGACCGCTCCCTGCCGACGGCCGATGCGCTCGCCGATCCATCCGTGCTGGTGACGATTCTTTCGGACGCGCATCGTGAGGCGCCGCTCGACCTCGTGGCTGGGCCATCAGGCTATGGTCTGCCGATCGTGGAGGCCCGCCGCCTGACGGATGATGACATCCGGCTCGCGTACCTGGCCATTGACGGTGAAGCCGGGGGCATCGGCGGGCTTCGGGCCTTGTTACGGGAGCTCGCGCGACTACCGATGCCGATCGTCCTCACTCCCGGCGTTGTGCATCTTGCGTCTGTGCCCGCGTACAGAAAGGTCAATCGCGTAGACATGGGCACCGCCGACAAAGTGTGCGTCGCGGTGCTGGCCATCCGCGAACACATCGCGCGGCACGCGTGCGCCGCATCCGAGGCATCCTTTATCCTCCTGGAGTTGGGCGGCGCGTTCACGGCGGCCCTCGCGATTGAGCGCGGGCAGATCGTGGACGGAGCCGGCGGAACGTCGGGGCCACTCGGTGCGCGCGCGGCTGGAGCGCTCGACGGCGAGGTGGCCTTCCTCGCCGGATCCGTCACCAAACGAATGCTGTTCTCGGGCGGCGTCGCCTCCATCGCGGGAACGCCTGACGCGGACGCCGAGACGCTTGCGGCGCCGGCTACCGATCGTGGCCGGCTGGCATGGGAGGCGTACCTCGAGAATGCCGTCAAAGCCGTCCTCTCGCTGGCCGTGTCGGCGCCACGGGCGCGCGAAGTGATCGTGTCGGGTCGATTCGCCCGCATCGCGAGCGTGCGGGATGAGCTGACGCGACGTCTGGCCGCCGTCTCTGCTCCGCCCGTCCATGTGCTGACCGGATTTGGCGGCGTCGCATTGCAAGCGGCCCAGGGAGCGGCGCTCCTGGCCGACGGTCTCGCCGGCGGAGCGTCCGCGGCGCTCGTCGACGTCATCGGCATCCGGCAGGCGTCTGGGACGGTGTTCGATCATCTGCACGTCATCACGCCGGCAGCCGCGCGGGCGAGGCTCGGACTTGCCTGACCTGCCTGACTGCCTGGCCCGCCCGCCGTGAAGCCCGGCGCCAAGTCCCACGTGCTCGTGGCCGGCCTGTCGACACGGGCGGCGGCCGAATCCGCGGGCCGCGCCGGTTTTCGCGTCACGGCCATCGACGCCTTCGGAGATCTCGATCAGCATCCGATGGTGGCCGCACTCACGCTCGAACGAAAGTTCTCGGCGCACGCCGCCGCCAAGGCCGCGCAGGGCATTGAGTGCGACGCGGTCGCTTACCTGTCGAGCTTCGAGAACCACCCGAAAGCCGTCGCGACGCTCGCCCGGGGCCGGGCGCTCTGGGGCAATCCGCCGGCTGTGCTCCGGCGTGTCCGCGATCCGCTCGCCCTCGCGCGGGCGCTCAGTGAACGTGGCTTCGCCGTGCCCGCGGTCCTGTCACGCGAACCTGGAACGTCCGAACCTTTGAACCCTTTGAACCCCTCGAACCCCTCGAACCCCGAGTCGTCCTGGCTTGTAAAACCCCTCTCCTCCGGCGGCGGCCGCCGCGTGCGCCACTGGAGTCCCGGCACCAGGCTCCCGCGAGGCTGCTATCTGCAGGAGTTCATCGAGGGCACGCCCGGCTCCGTGGTGTTCGCGGCGGCAGGAGGCCGCAGCGTGCCGCTCGGGATCTCGCGGCAACTCGTCGGCGATCGCGCGTTCGGCGCGACAGGCTATCAGTACTGCGGCAGCATCCTCATGCCGTACGACGACACGGACGGCGATGCGGCTGCGTTGAGTGCTGCCGTTGCCGGGGAGTTCGGCCTGGCCGGCGTGAATGGCATCGACTTCATCAGCAGCGGCGGACGAGCATACGCTATCGAAGTGAACCCCCGCTGGTCTGCTTCGATGGAGCTCGTAGAGCTTGCGTACGGCGTGTCCGTCTTCGGTGCGCACGCCACCGCGTGCGCGCGCGGACAATTGCCTGATTTCGACTTGTGCGCGGCACGGCGCGGCGCGCCGGTGCTCGGCAAGGCCATCGTCTTCGCGCGACAGGACGTCGTGATCGGTGACACGAGCGCGTGGCTGTCTGCCGTGCCCGTCTTGCCCGCCCTGCCCGGCCCGCCTGGCGTGCCTGCCCCGAGAGACATCCCCCGGGCCGGCGAACGCATCGCGGCTGGACAACCCGTGTGCACGGTGTTTGCGAGCGGTGATGGGGTGGCGGAGTGCCATGCCGCCCTCGTCGAGCGCGCCCGGCACGTCTACGCCGCGCTCGCCGCCTGGGATCGGGAGGTCGCGTGACGGCCGCGAACGCGCAGCTCGGATCCGCGTCGGATTTATTGTGGCAGCACTGGCAGCAGCGCCTTCGGATGGCGCAACTGCCCGAGGCGATGCGCCCCCGGACACGCGAGGCCGGCTACACCGTCCAGGCTCTCCTCGAGCGGCACAGCGCGTTTCCCCTCTTCGGGTGGAAGATCGCGGCGACCAGCAAGGCCGGACAGGCGCATATCGCCGTCGATGGCCCGATGGCGGGCCGGCTTCTCCGGGAACGTGTGTGCGACAACGGCGGACGCGTTCCGTTGGCCGGCAACCACATGCGCGTCGCCGAAGCGGAGTTCGCATTCCGCATGGGCGCAGACCTTCCGGCCCGCAGCCGGCCGTACCGCGCCGACGAAGTGCTCGCCGCGGTGGCGGCCCTCCATCCGGCCATCGAGGTGCCCGATTCCCGCTTCGAGGACTTTACCGAGGTCGGCGCCGCGCAGCTCATCGCCGACAACGCCTGCGCGGACTACTTCGTCCTCGGTCCGCCGGCGCCGGACGGCTGGCAATCGATCGACCTCGCCGCTCACCGCGTCACCGGACGCGTCAACGACGGCGTCCCGCGTGAGGGCGTGGGTGCCAACGTCCTGGGCGACCCGCGCGAAGCACTGGCCTGGCTGGTCAACGAGCTCTCGAACCTGAACGTGATGCTGTCGGCCGGCCAAATCGTGACCACCGGCACCTGTCTAGTCCCACTGGCTGTTGAACCGGGAGATCGCGTCGTCGCGGATTTCGGAGCGATCGGATCCGTCAACGCCTGGCTTGACTAAACAAGCCTGACCGAGACTTCCTGACGAGCCGTCGCGTACCCGACGATCGTTGCGGCCTTGATACCCGATGAGTGCAGATCAGAGATGACTGCAGAGGCCCGGCCAGAGGGCACCGCGATCAGGAGCCCTCCCGAGGTTTGCGGATCGAGGGCGACTTCCAGGAGGCCTTCAGCGACCGACCGATCGACCGCCATTTTGTCTTTCAGGTAGTCACGATTCCTTCTGCACCCGCCAGTCAGAGAGCCGTGTTCCGCCAGACGCCGCGCGCCAGGAAGGAGAGGCAGGGTTGCCGCTTCCAGTACGATCGTGACGCCGCTTCCGTCTGCCATTTCCCGCGCGTGTCCCAGCAGTCCGAAGCCGGTCACGTCCGAACACGCGTGAGCCGGCACACTCCGCATCACCGCGGATGCCGTGCGGTTGAGCGCAATCATGGATGCGACGGCGGCTCGAACGCTTGCTTTCGAGGCCTGCCGCCTCTTGAGGGCCGTGGTGATGATGCCCGTTCCCAGCGGCTTCGTGAGAACGAGCGCATCTCCGGGCTGCACACCAACGTTTCGAATGACGCGGTCTGGATGCACCACGCCGGTGACTGCCATCCCATACTTAAGTTCTTCATCGATGATGGTGTGTCCACCGACCACCACGGCCATGGCTTCCCTCACCCGATCCGCACCGCCGCGGAGGATGTCGCCGAGAACCTCGAGATCCAACTTGCCCTTCGGGAACCCGACAATGTTCAAGGCCGTTTTCGGCTCGGCACCCATCGCATAGATATCGCTCAAGGCGTTGGCCGCCGCGATCTGGCCGAACACGTACGCGTCGTCCACGATCGGGGTAAAGAAGTCCACCGTATTGACGATGGCGAGATCCGGCCGGAGACGGAATACTCCCGCGTCGTCGGACGTTTCCGTACCGACAATCAGGTCGGGCGACTCGAACGGTGAGAGGCTGTGCAGTACCTGCAACAGGTCGGCCGGGCCGAGCTTCGACGCTCAACCCGCGGCTGCGACGCGCTGTGTTAGCCCGATCTGCTTCAGTCTCTTCCGGCCTGTGACTTTCACCATGACGAACGTTCCATTGCCGCGCCTCCTACCGCGCAGTCGACCCCGCCGTCTTCAGGCGTCTGGCATCGCCAATCCTCACCGTGACGCCCTCACGGTCAAGGTATTCCAGGAGGGGAATCGTATACTTCCGCGTGGTGCTGAAGCGGTCCCTGAACATCGCGGGCGTGATGTTCCCCAGCCCGGAAAACTCTTCCTTGAGAATGCGCCTCACGTCGTCCAGGGTCTCGGTGAGAAAATAGAGGTCGGCGGCAACTCTTACAATCGACCGCTCCCCTTCCAGCACCCGCAGGACCTCGGTGAGTCTGGCTCGCCCGATTCCGACTGCTTGCTCGAGTTGCGGGAGGTCGGGCGGACCAAGCGGATGAGCCGCGAGCAAGCTCTTGATCTGTTCGGCAAAGCGTTGGTCGTCGGTCCCGAGCGTAATCGTGTGTCCCGGAAGACGCAGGAGACTGCCCTTGCGTACAACGGCTTTCTCGAACTCGAGCTGCTCGACGAACGCGCGAAACAACTTTGGCGGGACGCCGCCCGGCAGCTTGTCGCGCAGTTCCTCCATGTCGCGTCCTGGCGCAAGGGGATGCGCGGCGTGGAAGTCTCGGAGAGCTGTGACCAGGGCGTCCTGCAGCGCCGTCCACTTCTGTTTGGTCGTGTAGACGTGCTCCTGCTCGAGGCTCACGATTCTCGTCGCGCTCATGTGTCGCAGCAATTCCCGGGTTTCTTCCACGCGTCGATTCAGAAACTGGCACAGCAGTTCGATCGGAACCGCAAAGTCGCTGCTCTCGGCGAGGAACAGTTCCACCACATCCGTGAGCTCTCCCCGCTGCAGCGTTTTCAACCTGTCCTCGAGCCCCGGTTCTCTCCTGGCATGCGTGCCGCGGCCAGGGGTGGATGACGACTCCACCGCCGAGAGTTCGCCGGGCGGTCTCGTCACGGATGATGAAACGGTCGCCGCGGAGCGCCAGGAGCGGCTCCGAGAGAACGATTTGGCAAAATGCGGCCGGTTCAGGACTGCCGGCGGCTGGTGACCCCAGCAGGACCAGTTTGGCCATCCGTTCAGCCGTCCCCAGATGAACTCTGACGCGCTGATGGTTCTTCATCCCCGTTCGCCCCGCTGCAGCCGATGGCCGCACCTCGAGTGACGCGTCGAAGCGGTCCGAACGCCGCGTGAGCTCTTCGTGACAGATGACATCACCGCGCGTGAGGGAGACCTTCTCCGACCCGCTCAGGTTCAACGCAATTCGCTGGCCCCATGTCGCCGTCGGCACCGGTTGGTTGTGAACCTGAAGGCCGCGCACGCGGAACAGCTGGTCCGCTGGAAGAGAGCGAACCCTGTCGCCGAGGCCGAGTTCGCCGCTCTGCGCCGTGCCCGTGACGACCAGGCCGTATCCCTGGAGCACGAAGACCCGATCTACAGGCAGCCGGAAGTAGCCAGGCGGCGGTGGTTTCGGGCGGCTCCGCACGACCTGTGCGATCTGCGTGCGGAGCTCGTCCAACCCTTGACCGGTCACGAAAGAGAACGGAACGACCGGCGAGTTCTCCAGCGATGTCCCGGTCGTCAGGATGCGAATCTCCGTCTCGACATCCGCGATTCTCGCCGTCGACGCCAGATCGATCTTCGTGATCACGAAGATCGCGCGGTCGATCCCGAGCAGATGGAGAATGTCGAGATGCTCCTCGGTTTGCGGCATCACGCCATCGTCGGCCGCGACCGTGAAGAGCACGAGATCGAGGCCGTGCGCCCCGGCCAGCATGTTTCGGATGAAACGCTCGTGCCCGGGAACATCCACGACGCCGGCCCGGGCGCCGTCGGGAAGATCCAGGTGTGCAAATCCCAGATCGATTGAGATACCCCTGTCTCGTTCTTCTTTCAGCCGATCCGTGTCCTGCCCGGTCAGGGCTTTGACGAGACTCGTCTTACCGTGATCGATATGTCCCGCAGTGCCGACGATGTAGGGCATGGTGACGGCTAGCGCTGAACGCGTTTCGTGCTCCCGGCGGCCCACTTCGGGACGAGATCGTCCGGATCGAAAATAGTTCTCAAATCGAGGAGAAACCTGTCGTCCCTGATGCGACCGATGATCGGCGGTCGAGCGCAGCGAAATCGTTCCGCCACGTGATTGGCCCCCATGCCGTCGTGTTCGACCGCGATGGCTTTCGTCGGAATCTCCTCAGTGGGCAGCGCGCCGCTTCCAACTTGAGACGTGGAGTCCTGCAGGGACAATCGGAACCCCGGTCCCAGGGCTTCGCCGAGCGCCGGCATCACCTGCCTTCCCATCGTCTCCATTTCGGAGAGCGGACGCGTGAACATCCGCAACGTCGGCAGGTCTTCGGCAAGCGCGGCGGATTCCCGATACAGCCGGAGGGTCGCTTCCAGCGCGGCAATCGTGAGTTTGCCGCAGCGCAATGCCCTGTGAAGCGGATTCCTGCTCAGTTGATTCACGCACGTCGACGTGCCCACGACCAGACCGGCCTGCGGTCCTCCCAGGACCTTGTCGCCACTGAACGTCACGATGTCGGCGCCGAGGGAGATCCGCTCTGCCACAACTGGTTCTTTCGGCAGGCCGTACTGGCTCAGGTCGACGAGCGCGCCGCTTCCGAGGTCTTCCATGACGGGGACGGCGTGGTTCTTTCCGATCGCGACGAGCTCGGCGAGGCCAACGTCGGCTACAAAGCCGACCACCCGATAGTTGCTGGTGTGCACCTTCAGCAGAAGCCCGGTGTTCCCGGTGATCGCACGTTCGTAGTCCGCCGCGTGCGTGCGATTGGTCGTGCCCACTTCTCTGAGGACGGCCCCGCTTCTCGCCATGATCTCCGGAATCCGGAAGGCACCGCCAATCTCAATCAACTCGCCGCGTGAGACGATCACTTCCTTGCCACTCGCCAGCGTGTTGAGGGCCAGGAGGACCGCCGCGGCGTTGTTGTTGACGACCGTGGCCGCTTCAGCACCGGTCAGATCGACGAGTAGCTCTTCGATCACCTGCTCACGTCTTCCGCGTTCCCCGAGAGCCAGGTCGTATTCGAGGTTGACGGCACTGGCGCCCGCGCGGCAAACGGCCTCGATGGCCGCCTGAGGGAGCAGAGCCCGGCCCAGATTCGTGTGGAGGATGGTTCCGGTGGCGTTCACGACTCGCGTGAGCCCGACGTCCCGCGCCACGTCGATCGCGGCTTCGAGCCGGTCGAGAATGAGTTCCTCGCCCAGCGCGCCTGGATCGAACGGGCGTCCCTGTCTGATCTCGCGTCGCAGCTCGTCGAGGATCTCGCGGCAAAGTTGAAGGACGTAGGTCCGGCTGAATCGAGCGAGCAAGGCCTGGGTTCGTGAATGCGCGAGCAGCCGGTCCACGGCAGGCAGTTCCCGGAGCGGATCTCGAACCATTCTGAGGGATGGTACCATTCGTGTTCCTTCTGGAGAAGGAAGGTGTCCGGTGGCGCCGCTGGTCTTCAAAACCAGTCTGGGGATCGTAAAGGTCCTCGGAGGGTTCGACTCCCTCCCTTCTCCGCCATCTTTCGCTTGCAAGCCATCCTTCGCTTTCAACCCCGGCGAAGCTCACGAGCCGCGGCGACCATCGCACCGACTTTCGCGGTCGCGATTTCCCACGTGTTCATCGGCCGGTTCGAGAATGTGCCGAAGCCGCAGTCTGGATTCAGGAAGATCTGGCTGGGCGTCAGGAAGCCAAGCGCCTCCTCCACCACCGCCCGAATCGCCGCAACCGATTCCACAGCATCGCTCCGCGGGTTGACCACCCCCACGCCCAGCTCCTTGCCGCCGAACGGCATCAGGGCGCCGGCGCGATCGGTGGCGTACTCGAGCACGAGCTGCGCGACATCGAGGCGTTCGAGATACGGCGCCAGCGGCTGATACCCGCCGCTCAGCAGCGTCGTTTCATCGCGACTCCAGTTGCCCCGGCAGACATGGACGCCGATCCGCACGCCCTGAACGCCCTCGACCACGCGGTTGATCAGCGACACGGCCAGCTCGAGCTCCTCGGCGGGATCCCGTCGCGCCGCCAGAGCCGCGCACATGAACGTGCGTGTGCGCCCCGGCGCGAACGCCACTTCGGTCAAGACCGGTTCATCGAATTGGACAAAGTCGGCACCCTCGGCGGCGAGCTCTGCGAGCTCGGCCCTCAACACCGCCACCACGTCCTCCGCGAGCGCCTCTTTGGTCCGATAGAACGCGCGGGTCAGCTCGGAGACGAACATGGCCCTGGTGAGGAGGTACGGCCCGGGCAGCGTCACCTTCACCGGCCGATCGGTATGACGCCTCACGAACCGCAGATCGTCGGTGGCCAGCGGGTGGCGGCGTTCGATCTTCCCCGTGCAGATGGGGCTGCTGATCGAATACGCCGGGACGTCGAGCGTCTGGAGGAGTCGCTCGAACCCAGCCCTGTCCTCGACGACGTCGAGCATCTCGGCGAGGGTCATCAGACGCACGCCGGCCAGCTTCTCCGCGACGAACGAATAGAAGTTGTCGCGGCGGAGCTCCCCGTCGGTCACGATGTCGCACCCCAGAGTCTCCTGCACGCGCAGCAGGTCGATGACCGCGGCGTCGAGCACCCGGTCGAACCCGGCGCGGTCGATGCGCCCGCGGCGAAACCGGCCCAGCGCGTCGACGACCTCCGGCGGCCGCGGCCAGCTCCCGACGGTCGTCACGGGAAAGAGCGGCAGCGCGCTCACGATGACCCGGAACGCTCGAAGAAACGCTCCGAGGCGACCGCGGCGGCCAGCGGGCCGAAACCGCTCGTACGGCCGGGAAGCCACGCCTTCAACCCCTCGAGATCCATCATTTCCCGGTGTGCCGGATTGTCGTACTGCATCGCGAACAGCGCATCGAGCCAGCGCCGCTCGGCGGCGGGAGCGAGGTCGTGGCGAGCCGTGAAGACGCAGTGATCGAAATGGTCGGTTTCGAGCGATGACCGTGAATTGATCCGCGTCGATCGTGCCGTCCTTCGTCCAACCGTCCCAGTTCAGGTCGAGCATCGCGCAGGCCGCCGCCGCGCCGCCCTTCAGGCTCTCGAACGCGTCGCGCTCGCCGCCCACGTGATCGCCGTGCTTGCCGACGAGCACGTCGAAGCGCCGGATGGTGCAGTCGGCCGCCGGGTCGATGCCGTCGCGGCGGAGCCGCCCGAGCGGAATGAGCGTGGCCTGCGGCGAATCGCTGGCGCCTGTCGCCAGCGTTCGGCCTCGCAGATCGGCCAGCGCTTCGCACCGGCCCGCCACGCCGCGCGACAAAATACGAGCGCCGGTCCCGATCGGTGTCTCGCATGGCGATGGCGCGGCAGGTGCCGCCGGTCCGTCGCTGCGCGTCGAGCCAGGCCAGCGGCGAGTTCCAGGCGATATCGATGGTGCGGTCGAGCAGCGCCGTGACCTGCAGCTCGTACGTGCTGTAGAACGCGACGTCGATCGGGCACCCCTGCGACTCGAAGAAGTCGCGGATGATTTTCCAGATGACCGACACCTTGGGGTCGTACAGCACCGCGCCGACCTTGAGCGGCTGCTCCATCAGAAGACCTCCAGGCCGCACAGCGCCCGCCCGATGAAGTCGTAGGCCTGATCGCTCGTCGGCGCCATCACGATCGGCGCCCGCGCGTCGCGGAACAGCCTCTCGATGCCGTGCGCGCCGCCGAACGCGGCGCCGCCGCACGTCCGCATCGCGAGGTCCGTCACGACGACGGCGGCCTCGGTCGCGGCCGCCTTGGCCTCGAGGACCATCAGCTGCGTCGCCGGCCCCGGCGCCTCCAGCGAATCGAGCACGGCGCCGAGGTGCGCGCGCGCGCGATCGGTCTCGATTCGCATGCGGGCAATCTGGGCGCGCAGCGTTGGCAGCTCCGCGAGCGAGCTGTTCAGGTGCTCGAGCCGCGCCTGCGTCACGTGACGGATCGTCGCCTGCACGGCCGCCTCGGCGATGCCAATCCCGACGGCGGCGGAACCCACCTGGAACGCCGGCAGCACGATACCGAGCATCATGTCGAGCCCCTTGCCGGACGCCGACAGCGCCCGATCCGCGCCGACGGTGACGTTGTGGAGCGACATCGGTGCGCTGGAATTCCCGCGCATGCCGAGCCCGTGCCAGGCGCCGCCGACGCTGAGGCCCGCATCGCCGCGCGAGCACGAGGTAGATAGAGCTTTCGACCGGCGTCGTCGCGCCGGATGCGAGCGTCGAGACCACGTAGCCGTCGGCTTGCCCGGCGGAGGTCACGAACGACTTGCTTGCGTTCAAGCGGACGGCGCCGGCCCCCGTGTCTCCATTGGCCGCGCGGCTCACCGGCGCCCAGAAATGGCTGCGCGATCCGGTCTCACTGAAAGCGAGCGTGGACAGGTGCCGCCCGGCGGCCGCTTCGCGAAGGAGCGTCTCCGTCTTGTCCGGCGCGGTCGCGTAACAGGCCACGCCGCACAGGTGCATCAGGTAGACCATCGACGTCGACGGGCAGCGCTGCGCCACCGTGTCGAGAACCGCGGCCATCGTGCGCAGACCCTGGCCGAGGCCGCCATATGTTGTCGGCACGGTCAGGCCGAGCAGTCCGCGCTGGCCGAGCGCCGCGATCGACTGGCGGGGGAACGCCGCGTTCTGATCGACACTCGCCGCCTGCGGCCCGATCTGCGCGTCGGCGACGGCGGCCGCGTCCGCCACGATCCGGTTCTGTTCGTCGTTCAATCGGTACATGTCACGGTCTCCTGTCACGAGGTGAGGGTCAGGTCGATTGTCAGCGCCGCTGCCACGCGTAGCGTGCACACGAGCGGCAGCCGCTCGAGCATGTGTTCGAACAACGCGCGCGTCGCCGGAGCGTCGCCGGACGCCACGAAGACCTTCACGTGGATGCGCGCGATTCTCGGCTGCCCGTGCTCGCCGACGACTTCGAGGTAGGTGAGCCCGTTCTCCAGCTCGCCGGTCACCACGGCCTCAACGGCATCGACCGGCAGCCGCCGCCTGTCCGCAAACGCCCGGAGGCCGTTGACCACCTCTCCCCCGATCGCACCGAGGGCGTACTCGATCGCGGCGACGTGCGGCGACGCCTCATCGAACTCCAGTGGCTGGCCGATCGAGAACTGGCGGCGGCCGACCGAGACCCGCGCTGCGGCCGGGTCAGGCGCAGTCACCCGCAGCGAGACGGTGATGGTATCCATTCGTATGCGGATCTCCGGATGCGCGAGCTCTCACGCATTCGATCGTTGCGAACGACGGTTGTGAAGGAAGGGCGGCGCGACGCGCCGCAAGGGGGACTATCAGGTGAAGCCGGAACTGCAGCGAAGCAAGCTCATCGCAGGGGCGCATCCTATCACGGCGTGTTTGAGAATCGACGACGCCGAATGCCCGCATGCTATGATGGCCGGACCAATGGCAGGTAAGCGCTTCATCATGAACGCGGGCCGCACGACCAAGCAGGGCCAGCAGATCAACATCGGCAAGGATTCCCCCGAGTACAAGGCTATCGTGGGCACCCTGACGATGCATCCCGAAGACATGCAAGAGGCCGGGATTCAGCCCGGCGGCAGCGTCCGCGTGCGATCGGACTACGGCGAGGTCATCTTCCTGTGCAATGCGGGCAAAGTGCCGCAGGGGATGATCTTCGTGCCTTACGGACCGCCAACCTGTCATCTCATGGGCCAATACACCGATGGCACCGGGATGCCAACGTCCAAAGGTTGGGAAGTCGAGGTCGAGGCGATCGCGCCCGAGACAGCGGCGCCGATCGGTTCGTGAGTGGTATGGACGAGACTGATCTGACACAGAAGAAGATCTGGCCCCTCCGAGTTCTCGACGAGGGACCGGCGGCGGAAACCGTTGCGGCGTGGGAGATGATCGCGGCCGGCCGCTACATGCCGCGCCGCACCCGGGGGAGCTTCCCCGGCCGGGAGCTTGGTTGAACGTTCGTCATTCCGCCCGGTTCGGGCGGGAACAAGACCGAGTAGCGGCCGGATTCAGCCGGCATGCGACGTCCGCCTGAAGGCGGACGCTACGAAGAACGATATGAGGCAGCGATGGCCCTGACCGTTGTGAAAGACGCGACGTGCACCTTCTGCGGCTGTGTCTGCGACGACATCGAGCTGCACGCCGACGGCGATCGCATCGTCAAAGCCAAGAACGCCTGCAGTCTCGGGGAATCCTGGTTCAAGCACCACACGGCAGAACGCGCGTATCCGGATGCGCTGATCGACGGCAAGCCGGCCACGCTCGATGACGCCATCGACGCCGCCGCGGACTACCTGTACGCCGCCAACATGCCGTTGGTGTACGGACTGAGCAACATTACGTGCGAGGCACAGCGCGAAGCCGTGGCCCTGGCCGAGCTCATCGGAGGTGTGGTTGACAGCCACACTTCCCTTTGACACGGCCCCACTGAGATAGCCGCCCAGTTGGGTGGCAAGATTACGTGCACCCTGGGCGAGGTCAAGAATCGGGCGGACTTCATCGTCTATTGGGGCGGCAACCCCGCAGAATGTCACCCGCGGCACTTCACCAAATACACGCTGACCCAGAAGGGCAAGTTCGTGCCGGAGGGGCGCAAGGGCCGCACCATGGTCCTCGTGGACATTCGGGAAACGCTCAGCGCCAAGGCCGCCGACATTTTTCTGCAGATTCGACCGGGGATGGACTTCGAAATCCTGACCATCCTGCGCGCGCTCGTCAAGAACCAGCGGGTGAACGCGGCGGCGGTCGCGGAAACCGGACTCACGCTCGAGCAGCTCCAGGACGTGGTCGATCGAATGAAGCGCGCCAAGTTCGGCGTGATCTTCTTCGGCATGGGCCTGTCGATGACCCGCGGCAAGCACATGAACTCGGCGGGCGTCCTGTCGCTTGGCGGCGGAGCTGAACGAATTCACCAAGTTCGTCTGCATGCCGATGCGGGGACATGGCAACGTGACCGGGTCGGACATGGTCCTGCGCTGGTCGACCGGGTACCCGTTCGGCGTCAGCCTGAGCCGGGGCTACCCGCGATTCAATCCGGGAGAGTTCTCGACCGTGGACCTGATCGTCCGCGGGGACAACGACGCCGCGCTCATCCTGGGCGCCGATCCAGGTGCGACGATGCCGCAGCCGGGCATCGACCATCTGGCACGCATCCCCACGATCGTTCTGGATCCCAAAGTGACACACACGAGCCGCCTCGCTCGCGTGCACATCACGACCGCTGTCACGGGAGTGAGCGCGCCCGGGACCGCCTATCGCATGGACGAAATCCCCTTGCCGCTGCGGCCGATTCTCACGTCGCCCTACCCGACCGACGAGGAAGTCGTCCGGCGCATTCGGCAGGCCGTGGCGACCAAACCCGCCTGGGCTCCCGCCACGCACGTAACAACGCCGTTCTCCTGAGTGGTATGACAGGCGTAGTGCGGACCTTCCGCCTGCTTCGCTACGGCGCGGCTCGCCGAACCAAGCGCGGACGCAGGTCCGCCGACATGGCAGGCCTGAAGGCCTGCACTACAATCTGACGGAAGCCTCATCATGCTGCGGATAACCGGCGGAAGGGTTTACGACCCGGCGAACGGGATCGACGGTGTCGTCAAGGACGTCTGCATCGCCGATGGCCGCATCGTGCCTCAGGTCGAAGGCGGACGCACGATCGATGCGACGGGCCTGATCGTGTTCCCTGGCGGCGTGGACATCCACACCCACGTCGCGGGCGCAGCGCTGAACTTTGCGCGAGGCCTCACGCCGGAAAACATGCGCCGGGGTCTTCCCTTCGTGCACACGAAGGACCTGCGGGCCGGGCTCGGAGGCGTCACGCCCACCACGTTCGCCACCGGCTATCTGTACGCCGGCATGGGCTGGACGACCGTGAACGAGGCCGCCGTTCCAATCCTCTCCGCGAGGCATACGCACGAAGAACTGCACGACACGCCCATCGTGGACAAGTCGTGCCTCGTGCTGATGGCCAACAACGAGATCGTGCTGGACCTTCTGGAAGCGGGCGAGGTCGAGCGCGCCACGCATGTCGTCGCCTGGCTCATCTGGGCCGCCAAAGCCTACGGGGTGAAGGCGGTCAACCCCGGAGGAGTCGCCGCATGGAAATGGGGCAAGGACGCCAAGGTGCTGACGGGGCCGATCGAAGGCTACAGCAGCCTGACGCCGGCGACGATCATTGCCGGCCTGGCCAAAATCGTCGACGATCTGAAACTGCCGCATCCGCTCCATCTCCACTGCAACAATCTCGGCACTCCAGGCAACGTGTCGACCACGCTCGAAACGTTGAAGATCCTGGAGGGACACCGGGCTCACCTCGCGCATTTGCAGTTCCACGCCTACGGCGGAGACGACTGGGGCACGATTCGATCGGAGGCGGCCGTGCTGGCCGACTACTTCAACACGCACCCCAACCTCACCACCGATGCGGGGGCGATGTTGTTCGGCGACACGGTGACCATCACGGCCGACGGCCCGCTGGAGCACCTGCTCCATCAGCTCAGCGGGCGCAAGTGGGGCAACGTGGACGTGGAGAACGAGACCGGGTGCGGAATCGTCCCGCACACGTACAAGCCGAGCAAGCTGGTGAATGCCGTCCAGTGGGCTGTCGGACTGGAGCTGCTGCTGCTCATCAACGACCCCTGGCGAGTCTTCCTGACCACGGATCACCCCAACGGCGCCTGCTTCTGGCGGTACCCGGAGATCATCCGCCTGCTGATGGACGCCGAATTCCGCAAGGAGCAGATCAAGGCGCTGCCGCCGGAGACGCTGAACCGCACCGCCCTCTCCGACATCGATCGCCAGTACACGCTCTCGGAGATCGCGATCATCAGCTCCGCGGGACCGGCGCGCGCGCTGGGTCTCTCGCAGAAAGGACACCTCGGCGTGGGCGCGGATGCCGATGTGGCCCTCTACGAGGAGCACCCGGACAGCGGCATCCTGTTCGAATACCCCCGCTACGTTATCAAGGGCGGCGACGTCGTCGTCGAAGAGGGACAGCTTCGCAACGTCAGCAACGGGCGACAGTTCCTCGTGCATCCCGCGTTCGACGATCAGATCGAGGCCTACCTGCGACCGCTGTTCCAGAAGGTCTACACGATGTCGTTTGACAACTATCCAGTGGAGATCGAACGCCTGCAAGAGCCGGACATCAAGCCCTGCGCCTGATATCGGACGAGCATGATTACCCTCACCCTCAAAGAGCCGCCCAACGTCCCACTTGAAGCAGAGATGCTCTCGCCCGATGTGATGGCGGCGCTGGCGAACGACGAAATCCGGGCCCTTCCCGTCTATCTGGGCAAGCGGCAGCGGCGCCTGGACGACTTCTTTTCGATCGAGGGTGAAAAGAGCGACGAACTGGACATCCGCGGCGACGTGGGGAAGGTGAAATGGATCGGTCGCGGCATGACTCGCGGCCGCATCACCGTCGCCAGCAGCGTCGGCATGCACCTGGGAGCCCACATGAAGGGCGGCTCCATCGACGTGTCCGGGAACGCCGCGGACTGGGCCGGGGCCGAGATGTCGGGGGGCGTCATCCGGATCCGCGGGAACGCCGGCGGACAGGTCGGGGCCGCCTACCGGGGAAGTCTCTCCGGGATGACCGACGGCACGATCTTAATCGATGGCACGGCTGGCCTCGAAGTCGGCATGCGGATGAAACGCGGGATCATCGCCATCGGCGGGCTGGTACGAGACTTCGCCGGCCTGCAGATGAAAGGCGGAACCATCGTGCTGCGCAGCGGCGCCGAACTTCGTACCGGCGCCTGGATGGTCCGAGGCACGATCATCTCGTTGAAGCCGATCAAACTCCTGCCGACGTTCTCGTATGCGTCCACGTACAACCCGACGTTCTTGCGCCTGTACGGACGGCACCTGGGCGCGCTCGGCTTCACGCTCCCCTACGAAGATGGTGACGGGGCCTACCAACGCTATGCCGGCGACGCGTGCGTGCCGGGCAAAGGGGAGATTCTCGTCTGGAAGCCGCCGGCTACGTCGCCCTGAGCGCGTTCTGGATGCCATCGAGAATGTCTTCGTCGGTGGCATGCGTTGAAGGCAAGGCTGGCCGAAGCGGGAAAGGAATCCTGTCCATGCGGTACGCCGTTCCCGCCGAGCTGATTCCTGGCGCCGCCGTGGTGAAGTGAACGCGGGCCGCGAGGCTGGCCGGCGTAATCTTTCGATCGATCACGATGTGTGGAATGCGGTCCAGGTGATCGAGCGCCGCCTGGGGCATCGTCGTCCACGGGTCGGCGGCCACGATGAGCGCGGCGTCGGCTTCTTTGCGGACGAGCACGTCCACGGCCGTGAACTCGCCCGGATTGGAACGCGGGTAGCCGCGGGAGTAATCAAGGCCGAACGGGTACCCCGCCAGCGAGTTCATCACGGCGTCGGCACCGGTCTCGTTGCCGTAGTCGCGCATCGGCATGGCAGCGAACTTGGTAAAGGCGTTCAATTCGGCGGTCAAAGACAGGAGAGCGGCGACGTTGGCGTGTTTTCCGCGCGTCATCGTCAAGCCGCTGCCGAAGAAGAACACGCCGAAACGGGCCTGCTTCATCCGCTCAGCCAGATCCACGAGCTGTTCAAGCGTCAGGCCCGTCGCGGCGACAAGGCTGCGATCGACCGTTCGATTGTTGACCAGGGCTCGCAGCGTGGTCAGCACTTCGAGATCGGCGCCCGATCGGATCTGCAGAAACTGATCGCTGGCCCTCGCGCTCTGCGTTTCACGGACGTCCACCAGCACCATCGTCCGATCCTTCCGCCCCCGGGGCACGTACTTGCCCTTCGCTCTGAGGGCGAACTTGTTGAAGTGCCGCGGGTGGCTCTCAACCGGGTTGGTGCCCCAGTAGACGACGAAGTCGGCGCGGTTTTTCACTTCGCCGAGCGTGCACGTCAGCTTGCCGGTGAGCTGGCCGGCGATCTTCCCCGGGCCGTACGTCAGCGAGGTATGGCTGTCGATCACGGCGCCGATCCGCTCGGCCAGCATCATCGCCGCCCGCTGCGATTCACACGTCGAATTGCCCAGGCCGTAGACCAGCGGCATGTCCGCGTCGTCCAGGATTTCCGCCGCGGCCTCGAGGGCCGAATCGACCGTGGCGGGCCGACCGTCGATGAGCGCTGCCGGCAGCGCATGCTGATTCGGGTGGTTGAAGAACCACGCGCGGCCAAGCACGCATGCACGCTTGGCCTTGAGAACGCGCTCATGGCTCGCATGCAGTTCGATGTCATCACACAGGCACCCGCAATACGTACAGGTGGCGTTCTTCACGACGATGAGGTCCATTCGCGGCTCCGGCGTTGTTGGCGTTCGAGGTGGCGCGATGTCGCGCCCACGTACCATCTTGCCACGCCGGTGAGACGAGTGTGTCGTGCTACGCTACGGTGGCGAAGGGGGCACGCGTGAGCGGCGAGAACGGCATGGTCCGGCGCGGCGTGAGAATCGTCGATACATTCGCGGAGGCATTCGACATGCGCGCGGCGCGCGTATTGATCACGGCCCGCTCGACCGCCTGGGCGCGAATCGCCGGTCAGGCCATGACCGGCTTCGCGACGTCGGTGATCGGCTGCAAGGTCGAGGCCGGCATCGAGGCGGAACTGCTCGCTCGATGAGACCCTGGACGGCCGGCCGGGCGTGAGCGTGCTGGTCTTCGGTTTCGACGCCGAGGGGCTTGGCAGCCGGCTCGTCGACAGAGTGGGCCAGACGGTCCTCACCTGCCCGACCACGGCCTGCTTCGACGGCCTGCCCGAGGCCGCCGAGCGAGTCAAGGTCGGCGGGTCGCTGCGCCATTTCGGCGACCGCTTCCAGTCGAGCAAGTTCCTTGACGGTCGCCGCTACTGGCGGATCCCGGTCATGGAAGGCGAGTTCCTGGTGCAGGAGGCCTTTGGTGTCCAGAAGGCGATCGGTGGCGGCAACTTCCTGATCCTGGCGGCGGACGAAGACACCGCGCTGGCGGCGGCGGAATCGGCGGTCGATGCCATGCGGAAGGTCCGCGGCGTCATTCTCCCGTTTCCTGGCGGGATCGTGCGCGCCGGCAGCAAGGTGGGCGCGAAGACGTCCAAGAAGATGATCGCGTCCACCAACGACGCGTACTGTCCGACGCTGCGCGGCCGAACCGGCGTGACGAGCGAGCTGCCGGAAGGCGTGAATTCCGTGCTCGAGATCGTGGTGGACGGCCTGGACCGTCTCGCTATCGAGAGCGCCCTGCGCGCCGGCATCGACGCCGCCTGCCGTCCCGGGGTCGTCGAGATCTCGGCGGGGAATTACGGCGGCAAGCTCGGGAAGCACCACTTCCCGCTCCACGCGCTCATGGCTGAACCGTCCGCGTAAGGCTGAGCGCTGCGGTCGCCGCATGCGCGACGCGGGGAGAATGGGCCGTGACGAACCGCAGCGTCTTCATCGAGGACACCTTCGCCGAGGGCTTCACCATGCGCGCGGCGCGGATCGTCGTGACTGCGAAAAGTGAGCGGTGGGCGCGCGAGGCCGCGCTCAAGTTCACCGGGTTTGCGACGTCCGTCACCGTGTGCAAGTGCGAAGCGGCAATCGAACGGATGCTGCCGCCCGAAGAGACGCCTGATGCCCGCCCCGGCGCGAGCATCCTGATCTTCTCGACCGACACCGACGGTCTCGGAAAGCGTCTCATCGAGCGCATCGGCCAGACGGTGCTCACCTGCCCGACGGCCAACTGCTTCGACGGGCTGCCGGACTCGCCCGACCGCGTGCCGGCCGGGCGCGCGCTGCGGGTGTTCGGCGACAAGTTTCAGATCAGCAAGGTCGTCGGCGGCCAGCGTTACTGGCGCGTGCCGGTGATGGAAGGCGAATGCCTGCTGCAGGAGAGCTTCGGCATCGAGAAGGACGGCATCGGCGGCGGCAACTTCCTGATCCTCGCGGAGGATGCCGACAGCGCACTCGACGCCGCCGAAGCCGCGGTGGCGGCGATCGACGGCATGCCCGGTGTCATCCTGCCGTTTCCGGGAGGCATCGCGCGGAGCGGCAGCAAGGTCGGCTCGCGCGGCTACACGTCGCTCGTCGCGTCCACCAACGACGCCTACTGCCCGACGCTGCGGCTGACGACGGCGTCGGCGTTGCCGGAGGGCGTGAACTCGGTCCTCGAAATCGTGCTCGACGGGCTGAGCGCCGACGCGATCGGCCAGGCCATGCGCATCGGCATCGACGCGGCGTGCCGTCCCGGCGTGCGGGCGATTACCGCCGGCAATTACGGCGGCAACCTGGGCCCGCACCACTTCCACCTGCGCCGGATCATGGCCGGGGACGGCGCCGAATGAGCGCGGTCGTGGCGCTCGAACTGCGCGCGCCGGTCGATGGCGTGGTCGAAACGGATGGCGTCACCGCGGACCGCTTCGCGGCGCTCGGCGTACGCGAGATCGCCGCGCTTCCGGCGCGGGCCGGCACG
The DNA here is from genome assembly GCA_963729215.1 of uncultured Acidobacteriota bacterium. Classification (GTDB taxonomy): domain Bacteria; phylum Acidobacteriota; class Vicinamibacteria; order Vicinamibacterales; family CAVVIG01; genus CAVQJU01. The sequence continues at coordinate 125,572 of CAVSND010000025.1, forward strand.
CGACAGGGCGCGCTCGGCGATTTCTTCAAGGTCCGCGGCGAGCGCTCCGCCCGTGTGTGGGTCCTGGGTTCGGTGGCGAACGTGAACGGCCTCGGCGCCGGCATGGCCGGAGGCGAACTGATCATCGACGGCGACGCGGGCGACCGCGTCGCCGCCGGCATGACCGGCGGCCTGGTGGACGTGCGCGGCAACGTGCGGGACGACGCCGGCGCGGCGATGGGCGGCGGCGTGCTTCGGGTCTCGGGAAACGCGGGCGACAGGCTGGGCGCCGCCGCGCCCGGCGCCTCGCACGGGATGACCGGCGGCGAGATCGTGGTCAGCGGATCGGCCGGCAGCGACGCCGCCGCGAGGACTCGCCGCGGCCTGGTCGTGGTCGCGGGCGATGCCGGGAGCTTCGCCGCGCGCGCGATGATCGCCGGAACCCTCGTGGTGCTCGGGCGCACGGGCGCCGAGCCCGGCCGATCGAGCAAGCGCGGCACCATCATCGCCGTCGGCGGGATCGACGTGCCGGTCACGATACTGGCACGCCTGCACGTTCCAGCCGCCGCACGTGCGGCTGACGATGACCTACCTGCGCCGGCGCTATGGCCTCCCCATCGACGACCTTGTCGCCGGCGGGATTTACAAACGCCACTGCGGCGACGCCGGCGATCGCGGCCGCGGCGAAATTCTTGAATGGGCCGGATGTCGACACCTGGGACACTCGACATGAACGAGCGCGCGTGGGCGCTCGCCAGCTCGCACATCGATCGGGCCGCCGAGTTCGGCATCGCCGTCCACACCCTTCCCGGCGGGGCGCGCGTGATCGATGCGGGCGTGAACGTCTCCGGGGGACTCGCCGCCGGCCGGGCGCTGGCCGCCCTGTGCATGGGCGGCCTCGGGCACGTGGAGTACACGACCCTGACGATCGGCGCCGAGACGTGGCCCGGTGTGCAGGTCTGGACGGACCACCCCAGCGAGTCGTGCATGGCCTCGCAGTACGCCGGCTGGGCCATCAACCCCGAAGGCTATTTCGCGATGGGTTCCGGCCCCTTGCGCGCGAAGGCCCGCGTGGAACGCGAGCTGTTCGCGAAACTCGGCTACGAGGAGGGTGCGACGCGCGGCGTGCTCGTCCTCGAATCGCGCACGCTGCCGACGGCCGATGTGGCCGCGTGGGTGGCGGGCAAGGCGGGCGTGGCCCCCGGCTCGTTGACGTTCGCCGTCGCCCCGACCGCGAGCGTTGCCGGCGGCGTGCAGATCGTCGCGCGCGTCATCGAGACCGGGCTGCACAAGATGGACACGATTGGCTTCGACGTGCGCCGCGTGGTGAGCGCGATGGGCACGGCCCCGCTCGCGCCGACGGCGCGGAGCGACATGCGGGCCATCGGGCGCACGAACGACTGCATCCTGTACGGCGGGCAGGCCCGCTACACCGTGCGCGCCGGGGACGAGGAGCTGGCGCAGCTGGCCGAGCGGCTTCCGGCGTCGGCCTCCAGGGACTACGGCACGCCGTTCTACGACGTGTTCAAACGCTACGACAGCGACTTCTACAAGATCGACCCGATGCTCTTCAGCCCAGCCGAGGTGTGGCTCACCAGCGCCACCAGCGGCCGGACGTTCCACGGCGGCCGATTGAACCCGGAAGTGCTCCGGGCGTCGCTGTTCGAGACGTGAGCACGCGTAGCGTCCGCCTTCAGGCGGACGTCGGACGGCCGGCTAAAGCCGGCCGCTACGCGAAAAGGGCCGCCCTATTTCCCGTCTACTGAATACGCCAGCAGGACGTTGCCCGGCATTCCGTTGGCCGCGTATCCCGATTCTACGAACAGCATCCCGCCCGCGATCGCGGGCCCCGGCCCATTGAGCGACCCGCCGCGCGCCGGCACTTCGTTGACCGCTTTCTGCGGGCCGGCCGTGTCCACGTCCCAGATCACGGCGCCGTTGGTCGTCGCATAGGCACGCAGGTGCCCGTCGACCGATCCCGAGAACACCACGCCAGGAACGGCGCTGACCGCCGCCGATTGAGCCGGGCTGCAACGTTTGCGCTCGCCGCACGGCGGCGGCGGCGTGTGCCAGACCTGCTCGCCGGTGTCGAGGCGAAGCGCGAACATGCCTCCGCCGCCTTTCGGATCGGGGTCGGTCGCAACGCTGTTGGGAATCGCGATCCGGCCAATGTCGGAGAGCGCCACGTAGACGTTGGACCCGTCGGCGGCCGAACCCCACTGCACCCCGCCGTTGATGCCGCCCTGGCCCACGCGCTTCTGCCACAGCACGGCGCCCTCCCGGTCCGGATCGACGGCATGGACGACGCCCGATTTTTGTCCGGCCACGAGCGCGCGACGCCCGTTCGCGAGGCTCACGAGAATCGGTGGTGATGCAAAGTCGAAGTCCGGCCCTTTCGAGGCCGGGCAGTTGGTGGTGTCCTCGCGGATGCAGGCGCTGTTCCAGGCATCCGCCGCCGACGTCTGGCGCGACCACAGGAGCCTGCCGGACGCGAGATCGAAGGCGAGAAACGCGTCGCTGGTGGGCGTCGGCGGATCGCTGTAATTATCCCCGGTCGTGACGTACACCGCGTTCCTCACGGGATCGATCGTCGGGCTCGTCCAGATGGGCGCGCCCGACGGGCCCAACAGCTGCGTGCCCACTTTGTTCTTCTGGGTCGGGCGGGCCGGTTCGGCGATCGTGTACGTTTTCCAGATCTGTTCTCCCGTCGCGGCGTCGAGCGCCACCAGGCTGCCGCGAAAACGGCAGCATTCGTAGCTGGATATCGCGCCGGCGCCTTCCTCGCCGGAAGCCACGGGTACATACAGGCGCCCGTTGTGAAACACGGGAGACCCGGTAACCCGCGCGACCGGATGGGTGTCCACGGTTGTCTTCCACAGCAGCTCGCCCGTGTCCGCATCGACGGCGTAGACGTTCGCGGCGCGATCGCCGATGAAGGCTGCGGTGCGGGAGCGGCCGTTGGCCTCGATGCGGCCGACGCTGACCGCAGCACGGACCGGGGCGGCCGCCTGGAAGAACCAGTGCACGCAGCCCGTCGCGGCGCTGAGCGCGTAGACGTTGCCGCTCTGGCTGCCGACGAGCACGCGCCCGCCGGCCACGGTGGGCTGCGCGTCCGCCGCAATGTCGCCGGGGAATCCGAACGCCCATTTGAGCTTCAAACGCGGGACGGCGGCGGCCGTGAACCCGGCTGTCGCGGTGTCCTGGTATCGCGAATTCGCGGTGGTGGCGCTCCAACCGTTCCAGGCCGGACCCGAGAGCACGCTGTCGGCGCCCGAAGCGGCACCCGAACACATGGCTTGCAGCGACGGTCGTGTGACCAGCGCCCGTTGAAAGGACTTGCCGGTGACGAACTCCGCAACCGCCCGGCGTTCCGTCGCCGATCGGGCCGCGGTCATCGAGATCATGGATCCGCTCTCGAGAGAGGCCAGCACCCGCTCCGGCGTCATCGTTTCGAGGGCGGCGCGGTTCGGGGCGCGCTGGAGTCCAGCGTCGTGACAGGACGCGCACGCCGCACGGTAGACGGCCGGTCCATCCTGGGCGGACAGGGCTCCGGCGGCAAGGATCAGTGACAGGGCACCGACGGCGCAACGGATGGTCTGTCTCATCGTGCTTCCTCCCGTGACCGCGTTGGCGCAGGGTAGCACAGGCCGCGCCCGACTTCCTCGGCATCGCGGCGTCGACTTCAGTAAGATCGTCGCGACGCTTACGTCAATGAACATCGTCATTCTCAGCGCACGCACCGGCTGGCACACGGACGAGTTGTGCCGCGCCCTGTCCGATCGGGGCCATGGCGCCCGCGTCCTGCCGTACGAGGGACTGCGCGCGCACGTCGGCGGCGAGCGCAGCGCCGCCACGCTGACGAGCGAATCCGCGGCGGTCCTGAACGCCGACGCCGTGCTGGCGCGCATTATCCCGAGCGGATCGCTCGACCAGATCATCTACCGCGTCGACGCGCTGCACTGGCTCGAGGAGCGCGGCGTTCCCGTCATGAACTCGCCGCGCGCGATCGAACGCGCCGTCGACAAGTTCTACACGACCGCCCTGCTCCACGATGCCGGGCTGCCAACGCCGGAAACGGTCATCTGCGAGCGCCTGGCCGACGCGATGGAAGCGGTGCGCGCCATGCTTCCGGACGGAGACGTCATCCTCAAGCCCATCTTCGGCTCGATGGGGCACGGGCTCGTCCGCTTCAGCGATCCGGATACCGCCTTTCGGGTCCTGCGATCGATCGAGGGCATTCGCGCCGTCTTCTACCTGCAACGGGCCGTCGATCACGGCGGCCGCGACATCCGCGCCTTCATCGTCGGCGGGCGGGTGATCGGCGCGATCGAGCGAGGGGCGCCGGACGGCGACTGGCGCACGAACGTCGCGCGGGGAGGGTCCGCGACGTCGTTCACGCTGCCGGCCGAGTGGGAGCGGCTCGCGCTCCGGGCGGCCGAGGCCGTCGGCGGCGACTACGCGGGCGTGGACCTGCTGCCCTCGCGCGACGGCCCGGTGTTCGTCCTCGAGGTCAACGCGATCCCCGGCTGGCAGGGGCTGCAACGTGCCACGGGACTCGACGTGGCGGGCGCGATCGTTGCGCACCTCGAGCGGAAGGTGATCGAAGCTACAGGCCATCGGCATGCGGTCCGCCGCTGACGTCGCGGCGGCCGCGCAACTGGCGTGCCTGCTCGAAGCCAGCGCGCCGAAGCCGGGCAACGTCTCCCCGGGCCGGCCTTTCGCCGACGCGCGCTACGAGGATTTCCTGGCAAGTGCCGTCGCGATCGGAGAGCCACTCGCGGGCGCCGGCACCCGGCGGCTTGGCAGGACAATCCTCCACGCGATCGAGGCGACGACGCGCTGGACGCGGTCGAACACCAACCTCGGCATCGTCCTGCTCGTCGCGCCGCTCGCGCGCGCGGCGCTCTGCACCGCGGAGGTCGGCGGCGGGACTCTTCGCGCGGCGCTGCGCGGCGTGCTTGCGGAGACGAACATCGACGATGCACGCGACGTGTACGCGGCGATTCGCCTGGCGGCGCCGGGCGGACTCGGACGGGCGACGGAGCAAGACGTCCAGAATGACCCGACCGTGACGCTCCTTGATGCGATGCGGCTCGCGGCCGATCGCGACGGCATCGCCCGGGAGTACGCGGACTCGTTCGAGGCCACATTCGAGATCGGTGCGCCCGCGCTCGAACGCGCGCGCGCCGACGAGCTTGGCTGGAGCGAGGCCGTGGTCGAGACCTTCCTCACGCTGCTCGCGGCGCGCCCCGACACCCACATCGCCCGGCGCGGGGGCGCGGCGCTGGCCGCGCAGGCAACGCGTCTCGCCGCCGAAGCCCTGGCAGAAGGCGGCGTGCGGTCCGCGGCGGGGCTGAAGGCCATCGACGAGATGGACCGCGCGCTGCGCGACGAACGCCACCACGGCAACCCGGGCACGACCGCCGACCTGACCGCGGCGTCGATTTTCGTCGTCCTGCTTCATCAATCGTAGCGTCCGCCTTCAGGCGGACGTTCGCCGGCCGGCTGAAGCCGGCCGCTACGACAACCCGGGGCTACGGCCTCTGGCTCCGCGGCGGCGTGATGCCGTTCATCCGAAGATAGACCGCCATCTGGCCGTAGATGTCCCACGTGTGGCCTAACAGGAAGTAGATGACGCGCGCGCGCGACGAGGGGCCGAGGTACTGGTTCGTGTCCACGGTCTGCATCAGCGACTGATCCGTCTGCTCGTTGATGACCGCCGCGCCGAAGTCGTACGCGTCAGCCAGGGCCTTCAGAATCTCGGCTTTCCCGGTCGCGTCGCCCTTGATCGCAGGAGCCGGCGCCTTCGCGCCCATGAACCGCAGGTACATGACGTTGCCGTTGGCGACGTGCAGGATCTGCTGGCCATAGTCGCGCTGGGGCGGCGTGGTCTTGTAAGAGAACTTCTCGGCCGGCATGGCGTCGGCGATCTTGAGCATGATCGCCTTCTGCTCGTTCCAGTCCTTCAGCAACTCGGCGCGCAGCGGCGCCGGCTGCGCGTGCGCGCGTGGCGCCGCGAAGGCCGTTTCGAGGGCAAACACGGTCAGAAAAACGAGCTTGTTCATGTCAGTCCCCCAGCCAGTTGTCCGTTGTTCCGCGAGGCGATAGGATTATCGTTCCCCATGGGCATAGAGACGTTCCGCGTATCCGTCACCAAAGATTATCTCGTCTTCGCCTCGGCGCACTTCATCACGTTCGCCGGCCATCGCTGCGAAGGCCTGCATGGCCACAATTACCGCGTCAGCGTGACGCTCGACGGCGCGCTCGATCCCGAGAGCTGGTTCGTGTTCGACTTCGTCGCGCTGAAGCACATCATGCGCGACCTGTGCGACGAGATCGATCACAAGGTCCTGCTGCCGCTCCAGAACCCGAAAATCCAGATCGGCCACGACGGCGACGCCGTCACCGTCGCGTACGAAGGCAAGCCCCGATACGTCTTCCCGAAAAGCGACTGCGCGCTCCTGCCGGTCACGAACACGACGGTCGAAATGCTCGCGCAGCTGCTCGCGGGGCGCCTGCGGGCCGAGCTCGACAAGCGTAACGCCCGTGGTTTGACGGCCATCGAAATGGAAGTCGAGGAGAACTTCGGCCAGTCGGCGATCTACCAGATTTCGTTGACTTGAATCGGCCGGCTTCGTAGTCTGTACGGCTATGAAGCGAAAGATACTTGCCTTCGCCACCCTCTCATTGCTCGGGATTATCCCGACTGCCAGGATCGGCGCGCAGACCGCCGCCGGCCCCGCCGCGCCCACCTACACAAAGGATGTCGCGCCCATCCTCTATCGCAACTGCACGGGCTGTCATCGTCCTGGCGAGATCGGCCCGATGTCGCTCCTTTCATATAAGGATGCGCGCCCATGGGCGAAGGCCATCGGGACCCGCGTCGCGGCCGGCACGATGCCGCCGTGGCACGCGGATCCGACGGTCGGCGAATTCTCGAACGATCGCAGGTTGACGGCCGCGGAAAAAGAGACGATCTCGCAGTGGGTTGCCGCGGGGGCGCCGGAAGGCGATGCGCGCGACCTGCCCGCGGCGCCGCGATATGCCGAGGGCTGGACAATCGGCGAGCCTGATGCCGTGCTGCCGATGCAGGAAGACTATCCGATTCCCGCGGATGGCACGATCGCGTATCAGTACTTCGAGGTGCCGACCAGCTTCACCGAAGACAAGTGGATACAGGCGTTCGAAGTGCGACCCGGCAATCGTGCGGTCGTCCATCATGTGATCGTGTATTCGCGCCCTCCGGCGCCAGCCGCACCGCCGCCCGCGACGCCGCGATCCGACGGACAGCCGGCGCGGCGGCCGCCGCCGGTCTTCACGTTCGCGGACGACATGGACATCCCGGCGGGCCAGACAGGGGGACCCGAGCTGCCGGCCGCTGAGCGAAAGCCCGTCGGGCCGAACGACCGCCCGGCGCCAAAGACGCTGGGACCGTCCGTCGGTGCATACGTGCCCGGCGAAGGAAGCCGTGTCTACCCGGCCGGCACAGCCGCGCGCCTTATCGCGGGCTCGACGCTCGTGTTCCAGATGCACTACACGACCACCGGAAAACCCACGACGGATCGCACCCGCATCGGCCTGATCTTCGCCAAGGAACGCCCCAAGACCGAGCTGCGCGGGACGGCGCTGATTAACGGCAACCTTCACATTCCGGCCGGCGCACCCGACTATCGGGTTGACGCGACGATGACGATCAATCGAGACATCACGCTGTGGGGCATGCTGCCGCATACACACGTGCGCGGGAAGCGCTGGAGCTACGAGGCGAAATACCCGGACGGCAGAACGGAAACGCTTTTGTCCGTGCCGAAGTACGACTTCGACTGGCAGACCGATTACGTCTTCAAGACCCCGGTCAAGCTGCCGAAGGGCACGGTGCTCCACGCCACGGCGTGGTACGACAACTCGCCCGGCAACAAGTCGAATCCCGATCCGTCGAAGGAAGTCTGGTGGGGCGATCAGACCTGGGAAGAGATGATGTTCACGGGGCTGACCTTCAGCGTCGATCCCGCGCCGCCGCAGACGACGGCAGGCGGGCTGTAAGCCGGCCGTCGAGGAGCGCCGTCGCCACCAGGGCCCCGACGCAGCCGATATCGGCGAGCGCCGCGAGGTCCTGCGCTCCTCGCACTCCCCCGCCCGCCAGCAGCGTGAGTTGCGGCACGGCGTCGCGCACGGCCGCCATCATCTCGAGATCCGGGCCCGCGGCCGCGCCAACTCTCGCCAGGTCGATCACGATCACGGAGCCGGCGCCAGCCTCGGCGGCGCGGGCCGCGAGCCCGCTCGGACCATCATCTCCCCGACTGTCGAAGCCGGCCCGGGTCAGAGGCTGACCGGAGCGGAGGTCGAGGCTGAAGGCCACCCGGTCGCCCCCGACGGCTGCGCAGATCGCCGCGAGCGCGTCAAACGATTGCAGCGTCTCGAGGCCCACGACCACCTGGGCCGCGCCGAGCTCGACGGCATGCCGCGCCCCTTCGACCGACGTCACGCCGGCATCCAGCCACACAGGCGCGCCGCGGGCCGTCACCGCGGCGATCACGGCGTCCTGAGACGGACCGCCGGTAATCGCATCGAGGTCCGCGACGTACAACTCCGACAGGCCGAGATCTTCGATGAAGGCGCGCGCAAGGGCTGGCGCGTCGCCCGCTTTGATCGGAGCCCCGGCCACTGAACTCACCGGCGCGTAACGCTCGCGCTGGCCGCCCGATGCGTGGACGGCGCGGCCGTGCGCGAGATCCACGACGCCGATCACTCGCATGGCGGGTTTCTCACGGCGGGGTTTCCTGTATACCGTTTCGTGAAGTAGAACGACGAGCTCAACGTCGTCCACACCGCGCGAGCCGATGCGTGCGTTCGGTCGGACCGGTAAACACCACGCGACCACTCGTTCCTTTACCCGCGGTTTGTGTCGGTCGCCCGATAGACCCGTCCCATGCCGCCCTCGCCGATTTGGGCGGTGACTTCGTAGACGCCGAGACGCGTGCCGGGAGTCAGGGCCAAACGCCCGGAAGTATAGCGTTTAGCGTCGGACGCACGCGATCACTCCTGAGTAACGCCGAAGGGTTTGGTCAAAAGGCTCCCGCGGGAGCTGTACACTTCGCGACTTTCGAGGACCTCTTCTGGGGAATTCAGCGTACGCACGAACGTCGAACGGCAAAGCAGTCATCGGAAGTTCTCGAGCACCCAGAGGTCGGGGCCGCGTGTTCGAATCTCTCAGACGATTGGTTGGCCAGGCCGCCGTCATCATTGTGAGCGCGGCCTGCGGTTCTATCCGGTCGGGGACCTTTATTCGGACGTGGGCGCGGCGATATCGAAGAGGGCAGGACCACCGGCTGCGACAAAGAGCGCCGAGGCGCGCTGCCACCGCTTGCGGGCGGCGTCGAGCACCGATTGGAACGCGGCTCGCGATCGCATTGGGTCGAGCCACGAGTCTTCGGCGAAGACGGGGTAACAGAAGAAGCCGCCCTCGAACGCACGGCCGACGAACACGATGGCATCGTCCACCTCGCCGACGTGCGCCAGATGCCGTCCGACGTAGAACAACATTTCAGGATCGGGAACGCCTCCGGTTTGTGCCTGCGCCACGAGCGCCCGCACACCGTCAGCGTGTCGTCCCTCCATGAATGCGCGCACCGCATTGGCCAGTTCCGGCACGCGGTTCCCGGAGCGCGCCTCGAGTTCCTCGATGAGCGTGCGTGCTTCGGCGAGGCGTCCCAGCTCGACGAGCGACGCTGGCGCCACGTACGCCTTCACTTCGGACGACGCCAAGGCGTCCTCATAACGGTGGAGCAACCAATAGGTGTGCATGACACCTGTGTCGATCGCGGGATCGATCTGCCGCGCGCGATCGTGTGCCGCGAGCGATGCGTCCATCAACCCGCAAACCCGGCACGTGTGAACGAGCGCCGCGTAGATCTGGGCGTCGCCCCGATCCCGCGCCCGGGCGATCAAGCGTCGCAACGCCTCGTCGGCCCTGCCGCGATCGACGTCGAGTTGCGCAAGCAAATGATGTGCGATCGACAGGTCGGGATTCAGCCGCAACGCCTTGTGCAGTGCGTCTTCGGCGCGCGCCTGATTCACTTCCGAATCCAGACCGTGATACTTGGCGATCAACCGATACACGCGAGCGAGGCGTGCCCATGCGGGTGCGAACCGCGGATCGTCGTCGATCGCCTGCAAATAGAGATCTCGCGCGACCGGCCACCGGCTGGGATCGCGGCTGAGTTCGTTGCCGCGCAGGTAGTATTCGTACCCCTTAGGTGAGGCGGGTACATCGCGGCGGAGCTGTTGCCGATCGCGTCCGGTCAATGGCAGCGCCAATGACGTCACGATGCCGTCAACCAGAGCATCCTGGAGCTGGAACAAATCGCCGAGCGTGACATCGTCGGAGTGTGACCAGACGAGGGTCCCCGTGGCCCCGTCGACAAGTTGTGACGAAACGCGCAGGTGATCCCCAGCCCGCACCATTGTGCCGACAACAACCATCTCGACGCCGCTGTGGCGTGCAATTGAACGCAGGTCTGCGTCTGCTGTAACGCGAGTCGCCAGACTTGAGCGGACGACGACCGATTCGAGGTTCGCCAGCGATGCCGCCACCGCGTCGGGCAGGCTGAAGGCGAGGAAGTCGGTTTCAGAGTCGGGTTTCAGAATGCGGAATGGAAGGACGATGACGCGGGTTGGTCTGCTGGGAGTGACGGAGATATCGAGCGTGGGCCGCGATTCGGAGTCGAGCTGCAGACGCGCAGCGTCGAGCGCTTTATGCATCTCGTGCGCCGATAGAAAGCGTGCGGATGATTCCCTCGTCAGCGCGGTTCGAACGATGGCGTAAACCGACGGCGGAGCCCCCCGTATTTCCGTCTCGATCGGTCGCACGTCCGATCGAAGCACCGACGCCACGATATCGGCCGTCGTCGCGCCGTCGAACGGCGGACGCCCGGTCAGCATCTCGTACAGGACGATGCCAAGACTCCAGATGTCGGTTCGCGCGTCGAGCGTCTCGCCTCTCGTCTGTTCCGGCGACATATAGCGCGGCGTGCCGGCCACGAGACCGGAACCGGTGCGCAGCAGCACGGACACGGTTTCAGCTGTGGGAGCCGCCTGACCGACCGTCTTCGCCAGCCCAAAGTCCAGGACCTTGACGTACCCGTCCGGCCGCAGCATGACGTTTTCGGGTTTGATGTCGCAATGGATGATGCCGCGTGCGTGAGCGGCTGCGAGAGCGCTCGCGATCTGGGTGGCGATTCCGACTGCATCGGCTACGGCGATCGGGCCGCTGGCGAGACGCTCGCGGAGTGTTTCACCTTCCACAAACTCGGTCACAATGAACGGGCGGCCGTCGAGCTCACCGAAGTCGTGAATGACCAGAATGTGCGGATGGTTGAGCGACGAGATCGCGCGCGCTTCTGCGTGAAACCGTTGCAGGCGAATCGGGTCATCCGAGAGTTCGGGGGGCAACATCTTCAACGCCACGAGACGACCGAGCTTCGCGTCGTGCGCGCGGTAGACTTCACCCATGCCGCCTGCGCCGATGTTTTCCTGGACGCGGTAGCTGCCGACCGTGCGGCCGACCATGGGATGGATGGCCATGTCCGAGCTGTTGGAGAATTCTAGATCGAGCCAGACACAGGATCAGAATTAAGGTTGCCGAGCGATTGGCTATCCATCCGGCCGATTCGCTTTCGCGAACGTGGTATGTTGCGCCGCATGATCCGCCAAATCGCACCCCAGTTCTTTACGACAGACCTGCCTGCGACCCTGGCCTACTACAGGGACAAACTCGGCTTCGAGTGTCTCAGCACCTGGCAGGATCCGCCGGTCTATGCCATCGTCGCGCGCGACGAACACCGGATCCACTTCCGGTGCGCCGAGCCACCTGCGGCGAATCCTGACAAGTACGATGATGAACTGCTCGACGCGTACCTGTTCATTGACGAGACGGAGGGGCTGTACGCGGAGTACGCGGCTCGCGGTGTCGAATTCACGCGAACACTTGGCGATACGCCGTGGCAATCGCGCGAATTCGTCGTGAAGGACTGCGATGGCCGCCTCCTCGCTTTCGGCGCGAGTCGGGATTAAGAGTGCCACGGTCAAACAGAACAAGTCATGGCCATCGAAATCAGAATGCTGGAATCCGGCGATGACGCAGTCTTCGAACACGTCGCGCCTGGCGTGTTCGACAACGAGTGCGATCCCCTTCTCATCGCGGAGTTTCTCGCCGACGCCCGACATCATCTGGCGGTCGCAATCGACGGCGCCCAGCTTGTGGGATTTGCCTCAGGCGTCCATTACATTCATCCTGACAAACCTCGGGACATGTGGATCAATGAGGTCGCCGTCGCGCCAAGCCATCAGGGTCGCGGCCTTGGCAAAGCGATTCTCGAAACACTGGTACGGCACGCAGAGCAGCTGGGCTGTCGCGAAGCCTGGGTTCTCACGGATCGCGCCAATCCGCGGGCGATGCGTCTGTATGCCTCGATCGGAGGAGAAGAGGCGCCCGGTGAGCAGGTCATGTTCACGTTCTTCTTGAACCGGGAAAAGGCGGAATCAGGAGACCGATGAAACCGGCGATGGTTCGATTCGATTCAAGGGCCCTCTACGCGGCGCTCGACACTGAACGCCACGCGCGAGGAATGACCTGGACTCAGGTGGCCGGTGAAACAGGGGTGAGTGCCGGAACGATCGCTCGGACGCGTACTGGGGGTCGCCTCGAGGTTGACGGCATGTTGGCAATGGTTCGGTGGCTCGGCGTACCCGTCGAGACCTTTGTGCGCGAGTCGAAGCGCTAGTCATGGCCGTCCCGACTGATAGAAGGCCGATCGGATTCTGGCTGAAACTGGTCGACCGATTGATCGACGCGCGACTCGAAGCGTCGCTCGGCGGCCTCTCGCGCCGGCACTGGCAAGTGCTCAACGTGGTCCGGCAGGGCCGCACCAGTCAGGCCGAGATTGATGCTCGAGTCAGGCCATTCATCGGGACCGAAGGGACTACGGCCCGGGAAGTGGCGGACCTGCAACAGCGCGGTTGGCTGACCAGCGGCGGGGCCACGCTGGACCTGACCGAGCTCGGCGCAATCGAGTCCGCACGTCTCCTGGAGTCGGTGTCCGCCGATCGGACAACCCTGATGATCGGCATCGCGCCCGAAGAATATGCGTCGACCGTGTCTGTCCTTGAAAGAATGGCGCGAAACCTGGGCTGGACGTCGCCCGAAAACCGCCCACACTCACCGGATAAATAACGAGTCACGAGCCCCGAGCAACGAGCCACGAGTTACCTGCTCCCACCTGACCGGCGACCTGTTCCGGCGGCCGCCGACGTCAGCGTCGCGCCGAATCCTTCGCGCCCGTCCGACGCTTCATACTGCAGGTTCAACTCGGTCGACGTCGGCGAGTACAGCGAGATGTTGACGCGGACGCCGTCGCGCGTGAACCGCTCGTGGCCACCGTCGAGATAACGCTCTTCCGCGCTTGTCACCGTGACCTTCGGCTCCAGGTGGCCGAGCGTCATCGTCACCGGTCCCGCAATCTTCATCTTCACTTCCGTCACCGACGGCGCGAATACCTTGCCTTTGGCGCCCACGACCGACCGCCGAATCTGCAGGTCGGCGTCGCCGGCTGGCGAGATCGCCAGCGTGACCGTCCGCACGTTCATCGCGCCGGCGCCGAACACCTGCTCGTCGAGCGGCGTCCCCAGCGGCGTGCGCTCCTCGGGAGCCCTCCAGGTGCCAGTGAGACGTTTCAGCACGTCCGCGCCGGCCGCCGGGTCCTGCGCCGAGGCCGGCAACGCGCCCGCACATACAAGAGAGAGAATGATCGCCGTCGCGCGCACGCTCGTCCTCCTTCATGAAATTCATTACCACATTCATGGCATTTGGAAAAGATGCGAGGCTTCTGTATTGTCCTCCCCGGGAGTGCCCACGATGAGAAACCGATCGGCGTTGAAGACAGTGCCGGGACTGCTGCTGTGGTTTGCGGCCCTGCTGGTCGCCCAGCCGGCCGCGGCGCTGAACGCCGACTACTGGCGGGGCGGATGGCGAACACCGCTCGGGAATCCGCCGCACATCTACGAGTTCGTGATTCGCGGTCAGCGGGTCACCGGGGTGTACTGCCGAAACTGCTCCGACGCCACAACGATTGGCTTCATCGACGGGACGTTTGACGACAGGGTGGGCATCGACTTCACGGTCACCTTTGCCAACCCGGACGGCCGCATCCGCTCGGTCAACAAGCAGCATGCCATGCTCACCGATGGGCGGCTGGTCGTCACGGGAGCCGGGATATCCAACGGGACCGCACTGACGCTCATCAAGGACCCGCGCGGGGCCGACCCCGGCGGGGCGCCGGCGTATCACCTCCCGCCGGGCACTCCGCCTGCGCTGCCGGTGACGCGTCCCGCGGGCGGTGGCGGTGGGGGCGGCGGCGGCTTCGGACCGCAGGCGCCCTACTGGGAGCCCGGACCATTCAAGGCGTTACGGCCAGTGGACGTCGTCGGCACGTGGATCGCGCTGACCGGGATGGGCATGAACAAGCAGATCTTCACCTTTCTCCTGGTCGGTGACCGGCTCCGAGGCGTCGTGTGCGGCCGCTGCGACAACACCTACACAATCGGGGCGATGGAGAACATCTTCATCGTCGGCGACAGCTTGTACTTCGACATCGTGCACGAGGACTGGGGCGAGAGCGACCCGCCGACCTTCAGGCGGAATATCGTGGCGCGTGTCGTGCAGAACGAGATGATTGCCGGCATTCTCGGCAAGGACCTCGTCATCAATCCGGCCAATCCACCCCCGCGGCCGGCGGGACGCGGCTTCACGCTCCTCGGGCCGATTGCTCCCGGGGCGACCAGGGGGAACAGCTCCGAAGGCATCGACGTCTGGGGACCAGGGACGGGCTCCGCCACGCAGCCGCCACCCGGCCGCACGCCGATCCAGGCCGAGAGAACAAGTCGATGACGGAGAACGCGGAGAGCGATCAAACGCAGAGATCGCAGAGATCGCGGAGTTTCTATCCAAGAAAGACTCTGCGATCTCCGCGATCTCTGCGTTTTGATCGTCTCTGCGTTCTCCCTCCGCTCCGCGTTCTCCCCTAGAAATCGACCGTGGCGTTGAACCTGATAAATCGCGGCGTGAGGATCGTCATCGGCACCAGATAGTTCGACCCCGTC
>CAVSND010000026.1:0-61034 GCA_963729215.1 uncultured Acidobacteriota bacterium
GAGAGCAACAAGAGGCACGCACGCCAGGCACCGATCGCGCGCCTCATTCAGTTGACCTTATGTACGGGCATTGACGGCTGCGGACGATGCAAGGCGCATGCCCCGGCGGGCATCCGGCCGTCCCTCGGGATTTCTCGATCGAGCTCGTCCGCCCGTCCCCATGCGTGGGCGGCGTGTCGCAGGAAGAGAGCACGCGCGGCCTCTCACCGCGCGGGCTTCTTATGAAAACCTAATGAGTGACGGGAATCCGGCAGCTTCATCAATCATGTCTTCAAGGCCGGAGAACCATCATTGCGGCCACGTCGCGTTCGGATCCATGTTCACCATCGCCTGCACCTGAGCCGTCGGCATCTGCGGCCGAATGTACGGACGTCCCACGCTCTTGTGGCAGGAGTAGCAGCTCTCGAGCATCGTCTTGTAGTTCTTCTCGAAGCCGAGCGCATCTTTCTTCGCGATCGAGTCCTTCACCATCGCAAGGCTGCTTGTGTCGATGCCGTCGAAGATGCCCTGGAGCTCCACGTCCATGCCGGTGTCCTGGTTGCGGATCGTCGGATTCTTCCGCACCAGCTGCTGGATGTGCCCGCGCGATTCGTTGAAGTAATACTGCGCGAGCGGCCAGTTCCGCTTCTTGCCGGCCCACCACAGGTTGGTCCAGTGCCACTGCACGTCCATCATGATCGTGGAGTTGGTCGGGATCAGCTGCCGGAGGGTCGCCACTTCCTGCGGCAGCTGCTCCAGCGTCGGGAGCGGCTGCCCGCGGCGGCCTTCGCGCTGCTGCGCGGACACGGCTGGAAGGTTAGCGCCGATCAAGGTTCCAATCACGAGCAACAGCACGCCGATGAGCACGTTCTTCGACATCAACTCCTCCTCGAACGTAATCTTACGCTTCGGTCGCAACAATTGGGCGCGGCGTTCGGCGTCGGCTAACACGCGCTTGCAGTCGACGGCGGCGGGTGCGATCATCAGCCGCTGCGGCGGCTGTTTAGCAGGGGAACAGTCCAAACCAGGGACCTCGGGAACTCAACACATTCATGTACTCGAGAGCCGATCAGCGCTGAAGACCGTATCGTTCCGAGGACGTGGACGAGTTCAATGAACATGGCACGCAGATGGACCGGGAGGATCGTGTTGTTCCTGGCCGTTGTCGGAACAATCGGCTGCGACCGGGTCACGAAACACGTTGCCGCGACCACGCTCGCCGGCTCGGCCGGCCGCTCGTACCTTGGGGACACGGTGCGAATCGGGTACGCCGAGAATCGAGGTGGCTTCTTGAGCGTGGGAGACGGCCTGGCACCCGGCCTGCGGGCGGCCATCTTCACGGTTGCGACCGGCGCGATGCTTCTGGCTCTGATCGTCGTCGCGGTCCGACGCAGGTTGAGCGGATGGCCGGCGCTGGGACTCGCACTCTTCGTCGCGGGCGGCCTGTCGAACTGGATCGATCGGGTCACGCAAGGGAGGGTCGTCGACTTTCTCAATGTTGGCGTGGGTCCCTTTCGCACAGGTGTCTTCAACGTCGCGGATCTTGCGATCATGGTTGGGGCGGTCGTGTTCGCGTGGGGAGAACTTGCGGGATCCGATTCCTGACACCCAGGGAGACAAGATGCCTCGCCAGATCGTCTACACACCAAAGGCGGCCACACCTCCTGCGACTTACAGCCAGGCGGTCAAGGCGGCCGGACTCGTCTTCGTTTCCGGAACAGCCCCACACGATCCCGCCAACGGGCAGATCAAAGGCGCAACGATTCAGGAGCAGACGCGCCAGTGTCTGACAAACATCGCGGCAATCCTCGAAGAGGCTGGCAGCTCCCTCGACAGGATCGTGAGCGCCACTATTGTTCTGGCAGACGAGGACGACTTCGCCGGCATGAACGAAGAGTGGCTTCGATGGTTTCCTGTCAATCCGCCTGCCCGGCAGGGTGCGAAATTGCCCGCAAAAGTTCCCGGACTCAAAGTGTCCATCGCGGTCATCGCTGAGGCCTGACACGGTACCTGCGACCGCTCTGTATACGACCCGCACGATGGCGAAGATCCAGCTCGTTCCGACACTTGCCACGATGGCCGACATCTACAGGCTGCCGCGCGAGGGTGGCGCAAGCTCGCCCCGTTTCAAGCGTTACCTCGAACTGGTTCCGAGCAACTATGGACTGGTCGCGTACAACCCGATGGCGGGTCCTCACGCGCTCGAGACCACGGAACAACTACTCGCCGTCGATGCCGAGACCGTGGCGATGGAAGCTGCCGGCGAGGCGGCAAGCCTGTGCGGCTATCCGGATACGATCACGCTCGCGGTCGTGCTCTGTGCCCCCGGCCAGTGGACCAACCGCATGGCTACGGAGATTGAGCACCGAACGGCGCGCCGCATGCCGTCTGGTACCGGTCTGGTCCTGCACTGGACCCGCGAGACGCCGACCGCTGAGCAGATTCGTCGTGAGGCGATCGCCGAGGCCGTGCGCGTGATGGCGGTTGCGACGCCCCGGCGCCCCGAGTCCGTGCGCAGCCTGCTCCACCGGGAGGGGTTGGCGTATGCGCTGGGTGGAAATCCCTACGGACCGGTGACAGCCGAGGACCAGCGCGCGGTAGGCGATGCGGTGGAAGTCCTGGGAGCGAGCGAGATGCTCGGCGACATGACGGCCGTCCTTTACGGCGACGCGGCGGCGAACGCATTGGGCTGGACACCGGCCGGCATCGCCGAGCATGGCGGATACCGGTGGGCGATCGACCAGGCCGGGCGGCGGATCAAAGAGCTGGGCGCGCCCGCGGCGCTGCGGGCGGTCGCGGACTAGCCATACGGGCGAGTCACGCCTGTCGTAGAGTAGCGGCAGCGTGCCATGAATCGTCGAATCGGATTCTTAGTGTCGTCGCCTGGGTTTGGTTTTGGGCGGCCACCGCTGTGTTCGGCGCGCTCAGGCCGTCGTACTCGCACATCGCGAACACGATAAGTGAGCTTGGCGCGGTTGGAACGCCTCACGCTACAGCGTGGAATGTTCTTGGCTTCATCCTTCCCGGCCTGCTGTTCGCGATCGTGGGGGCGGCAATCGCTCGTGCGGCCACACCCCCAGCCGTCATGGTCGCGGACATTCGCGACGATTCTTCTCGTACTTTCCGGACTAGCAGTAGCCGGTGAAGGCGTCATGCCGGCCGAGATGGTAAACGGCGTCGCCGATGTCGCGTCCAGCTTCGACACGTGGTCACTTTGTCAGCTCATTGATCTCTGCAGCTGCATGGGCGGTTGGCGCTCTGTTGCTCGCGGGCCCCATGAAGAGAGACCCGAACTGGCGAGGCCTTCACATCGTTGGCATTGCATTGGTCGTGCTCGCACTTGTCGCGGCGTTTGCGTTGAGGGGCATTCTTCCCGATGGGCTGGCTCAACGAATCGGCAACGCGTTCTTTTGTGTGTGGTACGTTCTGATGTCGCTGAAGCTCGTGCGGCTTGAGCCGCGAATAGCTGAAGCGCGTGGGCATCAGGACTGATGCTTGTTGTCCGAAAGGCCGGCTAACATCCAAATGGAGCCGACGCGTCATCGCTTGAAAAGAGCCGTCACGGCGCTGTTGACGCTGGTCACCGCGTCAACCCTTGGGGCTCAACAGGTGGGCCAGGACGAGGTCGTCGCGGCCCATGCCAGAGACCTTCACGCCCGCGCCATCGTTGTCGACACGCACGACGACACGACACAGCGGATGGTGTCCGAGCCTTCGTTCGACATCGGTGCGAGAGGCGGCACTGGCAGCATCGACATCCCGCGAATGCGCGAGGGCGGCCTCGATGCGTTGTTCTTCTCCATTTACATGCCCGGCAGCGTGACCGGGCCGCAGGCCGTCAAACGCGCGCTGCAGCAGATCGACATGGTGCGGGAGGCCGTCAGGGCCCGCCCGCGAGAGCTGGTGCTGGCCACATCCGCCGCGGATATCAGGCGCGCGGTGGCGGAGCGCAAGATCGCCGCGCTCATGGGCATGGAAGGCGGCCACATGATCGACGCCGACCTGGGTGTCCTGCGCCAGTATGCCGCGCTCGGCGTCCGGTACCTGACCTTGACCCACTCCCGGAATACCTCGTGGGCAGACTCCTCCGGCGACACACCCGCCCACAACGGCCTCACGCCGTTCGGCCGCGATGTCGTGCGCGAGCTCAACCGCCTCGGTGTCATGGTGGACATCTCGCACACGTCGGACAAGACGTTCTACGACACCCTCGACGTCACCACGGCTCCCGTGATCGCGTCGCATTCCTCGTGCCGCGCCATCTCGAACAGCCCGCGCAACATGACCGACGACATGCTGCGCGCGCTCGCCAGGAATGGCGGCGTCGTCATGATCAACTACAACGCGGCGTTTCTCAGCGAAGCGTTCCGGACGGCAAAGCCTCCGGCGGGCGTGCAGGCGCAACTGGATGCCGCAACCAGGCGATGCGGCGAGGACGAGGTGTGCGCAATCCTCGATTGGGCGTCGATCTATCACGAGGCGATGAGAAGCGGTCAGCTGCCAGCCGTCACGTGGGTCGAGATCGTCGATCATATCGACCACGCGGTGAAGATCGCCGGCGTCGATCACGTGGGACTGGGGTCGGACTTCGATGGCGCGATCATGCCGCTCGGAATGGAAGATGCGTCGAAGCTCCCGAAAATCACGGGCGAACTGCTGAGAAGGGGCTACTCGGAGCGGAATGTGACGAAGATCCTGGGGGGAAACCTGCTGCGGGTCATGGAACAGGCGGAACTCAGGCGGGGTCGCTGACAGATTGGGGTCTGGCACATGCACATGACGTCCTCGGTCGTCGTGAAAAGCGACCTCGAGAGCGCGTGGACGTTTCTTGCCGACGAGCGACAGACGCTCCTCGATGGGACCGACAAGCGTACGCTCGGGCGGACCTGACCTCGAAGCAGCGACTTGGTCGTGCTCGCTTTACTCGGTCTGTGCCGGCGGGTTATTTGAGGGCTGGCCGCAGCGGAGGCTGTGCTGTCGCTGCACAAGCCGCAGCGGCCGCGAGCTTGTGCGCAGCCTGCCAGGGCGGCCCGACCGATCGACCCATCGCGTGCAGGAACGCGTTGACATCCTTCAGGCCGAGCACCGCCGCCGCGTCGGCAAATACGCGCTCGCGGTCGTACCAGTGCACGGACCAGCCGCGCGCTTCGGCCGCGGTCGCGAGGGCCTCGCGATACATGACGGAGTCGGCGAACGTCTGCGCGCGATTGTCCTGGATCCGCTCCTCGGTCGTCGGCGGAAGCGTGGGGCACACGCGGATCGCGATGCTCGCAATCGGGACGGGCACTCCCGCGGCCAGCGCCTCGAGGCCCTCGCGCGCGCCGCGCGCGGCGGACGCTCGCACGCGCTCGACCAGCGCCACGGCGTCGGCGAGCGAAAGCACCCGCGCCCCCGGGGTGTTCAGGTAACGGCCCACCGCCCACGAGCCTTCGTGATGATGCGGGTGCGTCGGCAGGCCGCGATCGGTGAGGTCGATACGCCGGCGATCGATGAGCTCGCCGCCGGGCAGGACAGTCACGAGCACCGCGGAGTTGCCGTTTTCGGCGACGCCGACCGTCGCGGCCCGCTGCGTGCGCTCTCTCGCCACTCTGTCTCCCGCGGGAATCGCCACTACCCCACCGTGCCGAGGCGTAGTTGCCAGGGGCTGATCTGCCTGGTCACCAGGAGACCGTTGGTCGTCCACGGATCCGCCGCGAGGCGCTCGACAACTTCGGAAGCGCTTGACGCGCGGAGAACGAGCAGCGCGTCGCGCGTGCCTTCCAACGGGCCGACGAGCGCAGCGAAACGCTCCTCGAACAAGGCGTCCATGAACTCGGCATGCGCGGCCCAGGCCGCCTGACTCTCCAGCGGCTTCGAGTCGTCCCATGCGGGCCCACGCGACCGCAAGACGACGAATACGCGTTCCATGTCGATACTCTAACTCGACGACAAACACTGTGCGATCATGTCGGGTGGGCGCGCGGCTCAATCGCCAGCCTGGGCTGGCGCGGATTCGACGCTCAGCACAGAAGACATCGTACGGATTCGTCGAATAGGGGAATTGCCGATGCGCGCGCCGCGAATTGTCGTCCTGTTCGTTTCTGCGCTTATGACCATCGCGGGTTCGCTCTGCTGCGCGCGCCAGCCGTCGAAGCCCCGCGTCGACGGGATGGCATGCGTTGACCGCCTGGTGCTCCCGGCGTATCCGTCGATTGCGTCTTCGGCTCGTGTGGACCTCCATGACCTGACTGCGTCGTTGCAGTTGGCGGCTGACGGCGCGGTACAGACCGTCAGGTTTGAGGGTCCTGCGGACCGCCTGGGTCTAATTGGTCGCCGGCTGTTTGAGCCTTCGGTCGATCGTCTCTTCGAGCCTCCACGTTTCGTGCCGCATGCGGCGGTCAGACTGTCACCATCGTCTTTGACTTCACCCGTTCGGAGCAATTTCGTGACAACGGGCGCGTATCATTCATCTATCCGAACCGTTTTGAAGTGCTGGATTCAATCCAGATTCTCAACCCCTGACCTCCGCTTGCAGGACGCGCTGACAACGAGAGGATGCTTATGAATCGCATGGTGATCGCGTCGCTCATCACCCTGGCCACGTGCAGCCTCGCCGCCCAGAAGGAATGGTCCTTCCCTCACACGCGGCCGAACGGACGCGCGACCCCTGAATACGATCAGAATGGCCTGCACGTCGTCGTCAACTACGACTACGCGCAGCGCAATCACAAGACGAAATGGCTGCTGCTCGATCTCGCGATCGCGTCCAAGCAATCGTTCATCCTGCACAGGCAGGACGTCACACTCCTGACGCCTGACGGCCGTAACCTCCCGGTGGCGCCGCAGGAGGAATTGTTCGAAGACAGTCCGGGCATCACCCTTGTGTTGCAGAACGCGAGCATCCAGAGGCGCGATCTCAGGTCCTATTTCAACCAGCGGAACGGCGGCGTTCCGAACGAGCAGATCAGGTTTCAGGCGTTTCCACCGGGAACAACAGCCTCCAGCGAAGTCACCGTCGACCACGACCACGTCACCGCGGGGCAACTGCTCTTCAGAACGCCTCGGGGAAGCTGGGACGCAGGAACTTACCGGCTCGAGGTCAACACGGACGCGGGCCTGGCCGCGCTGCCGATCAAGCTCGAATAACCGCGGAGCTGACAGCGCATGCTCGCGGCCTTGCTCGCAATCGCAGCGGGGTGAACTCGTGGCACTGGTGGTTCTTCTCAGAGGAGTCAATGTCGGCGGTCACAGGACCTTCCGGCCGACGACGCTCGCCAGACAGCTGAAGCACCTTGATGCGGTCAGCATCGGCGCCGCGGGCACGTTCGTGATCCGGCAGCCGGTGTCCCAGGCGCAGCTCCGCGCTGAATTGGCTTCACGACTTCCCTTTGACGCAGAAATCATGATCGTCCAGGGTCGCGAGATTGCCAGGCTGATGTCGCGCGATCATTTCGCGGACGAACCCACGCGGCCCGACATCGTCCGTTTCGTGAGCGTCCTGTCCCGACGCCCCCGCTCGGCACCTGCGATGCCCGTGAGCCTTCCTCCCAGCGGCAGGTGGCTGCTCAAGATCCTCGCAAGGGACAACCGGTTCGTGGTCGGCATGTACCGCCGCCACCTCAAGGTCATCGGATACCTCGGGACCTTCGACCGGCTCTTCGGGGTCCCCGTCACGACCCGGAACTGGAATACCATGACGGCGATCGCGAACGTCCTGGGCCAGGGAAGGGTCTGACGTGAATGGGAGAACACGAGCCATGCGACTGCATCACGCGCTCACCGCGCTAGCGTTACTCATCGCGCCCGTACTCGTCTCGGCGCAGGCGAATCTCGGTACCTACGAGGACCGCATCGCGGTCGAAGACGTGATGGCGCGCTACGTGTGGACGGTAGACTCACTCGATGCGGATGGCTACGTGGCCGTGTTCACCGAAGACGCCGTCATCGATGCGAACGGGAACATCTCGAAAGGACACGCGGAAATTCGCAACATCGTCACGAGCCTCATCAAACGGCGGGACGACAACAAGGCGAAGGGGTTGCCTGCGGCCAATCTGTACCACGTGGTCAGTAACGTCCGCATCACGTTCCCGAAACCCGGCGAGGCACTGCACCAGTCGTACTGGCAGACCGTGCGCCGCGACAAAGACGGCCCGATGATCGCGGCCGCGATGGGCCGCTCCGAAGACCGGCTCGTCAAGCGGAATGGCAGGTGGTTGATACAGTCGCGCAAGCTGACCGTGTTCACCGACTGATCGTCCGTCACACTTGTGAGCCGCTATCTTCACAGCGAAGCCAGTGAGCTGAGGCTGCCGTCTGCCTGACTCAACGCCCATGCCCTCAGAACGTCTCGACGTGCTCGTGTACCAGGGCAACACAGTGAAGCGCTTTTCTTGAAGAGCCTTCTACGAGGGCAGCGGCATTGCGGCCGCGCTCTCACGCCTCGCGGCATCAGAATGCGATGATCTAGGTGTGCACGTGGCTCAATCCGATGTGGAGCGCGCGATGCCGCTGGTCGAAGACTCCAGGAATCATGGGACAAAGCGCCCAGTTCTGCGGCTAGCACTCCGGAATCGTCACCATGGCCCACCTCGACCTCGTCGCGCTCATCGTCCACGACTACGATTCGGCCATCGATTTCTTCGTTCGCGTGCTCCAGTTCGAGTTGATCGAAGACGTGCCGGCGACGACGACCGACGGCCGGCCGAAACGCTGGGTCGTGGTGCGGCCCGTTGGCGGAACGACCGGCATCCTGCTCGCCCGTGCCGATGGTGAAGACCAGGAATCCGCTGTGGGGCGTCAGTTCTCAGGCCGCGTGGGTTTGTTCCTGCGCGTCGACGACTTCGACGCCGCCTACGCGAGATTAGTCGCCGCGGGCGTGACGTTCGTGCGGACGCCTCGCACAGAGCCCTTCGGCAAAGTCGCCGTCTTCGTCGACGTCGCGGGCAACCGTTGGGACCTCCTTGGGCCCCGCCTCGACGACGCGGCTGCCGTTCGCGGGTGACGATCCGCACAACGCGTTTTGAGAATCAGCGCGAGGCCTGCCGGCGTTCGCCGACACCGGGCGCACGTTTCCGGCGCCGGCGAACGTCGAGACCAGGCTTGAGCGGTCAGTCCGGACAGTTGGCCGGTGCGTCGGCGTCGATGCGCCGGGTGGCGCCAGCCGGAATCAACTGGACGGCATAGCCGGTCGCCACCTGGCTCGTCTCGTTGCGGATCATGTGCACGTGGTCCCCACCCTCATCGACGAACGTCGCCGGAGCCTGGTACACGTGCGGCCGGCAGTAGACGGTCGCCGCTCTCGTAGTCGGTCACGGTCCCACTCGTGATGATGATCAGGCTGTGCCCCGGGTGGCTGTGCCAGCCGGTCGTGTGCGCCAGGCTGCCAGGTGTTGCTCTGGATGTAGAGGTCGGAGTCGCCCTTGGTTTTCTGCCACGACAGCCAGACGTCGCTGCGGTGAAACGTCTTCCAGAAGTCGGGCGGGACGACATGATTGAACACGTCGATATCGCCAAAGGTGCCCATGACGACGGTCTGGCCGACGAACCCGACGGCCGGGGTCGCCTGCACGCCTCGGCTGGACAAGGCGGCGATCGACGAGTGCGGCGGCGGCGACTGCTCTGAATGCTGGTTTCATCTGACCCTCCTGCGTCCCCTGAAGAGACGATTGGAGACGTGCGGTCACAGTGCGCGATGCGGCGGCGCCGTTCAAACAGCAAAGCGCGGATCGGCGCGCCCGCCGCCCAATACCGCTCTTTGCCGCCCGCTCTAACGCGGGCTACAATCCGGGGACACCGCCGATCCGTGGAGTACCGGGCCACGATGGTCACACCCCCCAACGAACCACCGCCCGTGCCGCCGGCCGAAAGCCGGCTGGATTCCTGGAAGGAAATCGCCGCATACCTCCAGCGCGATGTGACGACGGTTCAACGCTGGGAGAAGCGCGAGGCGATGCCGGTGCACCGGCACCTCCACGACAAGATCGGGTCGGTGTACGCGTTTCGCGCCGAATTGGATGCGTGGGTGCGCGGGCGGAGCCTTCGCATGGAGCAAGGCATCGTCGGCGCTGATGCATCCGGCGCCCTGGTGCCGGAGCGTGTCTTCCTCGGCATGCGTCCCCGATCATGGGCGACCGGTCGGGCTGACGCTGCTGGCGGCTGCCGCGCTGGTGGCGGGTGGCGGCTTTTGGCTTACCCGTACAGAGGTGTTGTGGAAGAGCCCGGTGGCGGATGCACGAGTTGAATCGGTCACGGACTTCGATGGCCTGGAGTCGGCCGGCGCGATTTCTTCCGACGGCAGCCTCGCCGCGTTTCTCTCGGATCGCGATGGGAAGACGGACGTGTGGGTCACGCGCATCGGGTCAAACGAATTTCACAACCTGACGCACGGCGCCGCCCCGGAACTGGTCAACCCCTCGGTCCGGACGCTGGGATTCACTCCGGACGGCTCGTCGGTGACGTATTGGGCTCGCAGGCCGGGGGAAAAGAGGCGCCGCGGACATCGGCATCTGGTCCGTTCCGATCCTCGGCGGACCGTCGACGCCCTATCTCAACGGCGCGGCGGAGCTCGACTGGTCGCGAGACGGATCCCGACTCGTCTACCACACGACGGGCCCGGGCGATCCGATGTTCGAGACGAAGGATTCGCGACGCCTCCCGGGCACGGCGCTCTTCACCGCGCCATCCGGGCTGCATGCCCATTTTCCGCTCTGGTCGGCAGACGCCAGCGATCTACTTCGTGCAGGGCGCGCTCCCGGACAAACTGGATATCTGGCGGCTGAAGCCGGAGGGGGCGCGGCGGAACGTATCACGACCACAACAGCCGGGTGAGTCATCCAGTTTTGCTGAACCAGAGAACCCTGGCCTACCTGGCGACCGATCCTGACGGATCCGGTCCGTGGCTGTACAGCATCGATGTCGAAAGGCGTCTCCCCCATCGACTGATTCCCGGGATCGATCCCTACTCGTCCGTGTCGGCGAGCGCGACAGGAGATCGAATGCTCCTGACGGTGACGCGGCCGAAGTGTACGCTCTGGCGTCTGCCGCTCGGCGACGGTTCCGAGCAAGGTGCCAGTCCCACGAAGATTACACTTCCCAGCGCGACCGCCTTCTCGCCGCGGTTCGGGCCTGACTATCTTCTATATGTCTCGTCCGCCGGAGGGCGCGACAGCGTCTGGAAGCTGAAGGGCGAGTCCGCGAGCGAGGTCTGGAGCGGCGTGGGCGCGAAACTGATCGGGGCGCCGGCGATTTCGAGGGACGGCCATCGGATCGCGGTTTCGGCCAGCGTCAACGGGCAGTCGACCCTCTACGTGATGCAGCCTGATGGCTCGGACGCTCGCGCGGTCGCGCATCCACTGGCCCTGCTGGGCACGCCGGCCTGGACCGCCGACGGGCGTTCGATCACGTCCGCGGCCGACGATCACGGCACACCGCGCATTTTCAACCTGCCGCTCGACGGCTCGAAGCCGACGCGATTGATTCCGGAATATTCGACAGACCCAGCCTGGTCGCCCGACGGCACGGAAATCGTCTATTCGGGCCCCGACATCGGCACCACGTTTTCCGTCAAGGCGGCCGCCTTCGATGCGTCGGCGAAACCATTCAGGCCCCTGACGCTGGCGCGCGGCGCACGCCACCTCGTGCCCTTTCCGGGCAACCGCCAGGCCTGGGTGATCCTGCGCGGCGAAATCCGGCACAAGAATCTCTGGCTGGTTGATCCTGAAACCGGACAGCAGCAGCCGCTGGCGGCTTTCGGCAACGGCTTCGACGTCAGCGATTTCGACATCTCGCGCGACGGGCGCGAGATCGTGCTGGAACGGACGGAAGAAGACTCGAACATCGTTCTGCTGGATCTCCGAAGCCGCCGATAGCCCGCTCGCACGGGCCTCCCACCAATCAATACTCCTGGCGCGTCGGCCGGAAGAGGATCTCGTTCACATCCACGTCCTCGGGCTGACCGAGCGCGTACGCCACCGCGTGGGCAAACGCGTCCGCGGAAATGGCGATGTCGTCGTAGAACTTGCGCATCGCCACGGCGACATCCGGATCGGTGATGGTGTCCGGCAGCTCGGTGTCCACGGCGCCTGGCGAGATGATGGTGGTGCGGATGCCGTACGGCTTCACCTCCTGCCGCAGGCCTTCGGAGATCACCCGCACGGCATGCTTCGTCGCCGAGTAGATCGTGCTGCCGGAACGGACCTTGTGGCCGGCGACGGACGAGACGTTGACGAAGTGGCCGGACTTCTGCCGTGTCATGTGCGGCAGCGCCGCGGCAATGCCGTACAGCACGCCCTTGATATTGACGTCCACCATCCGGTCCCATTCATCGATCTTGAGGCGCTCGAGCAGCGACTGCGGCATCAGCCCGGCGTTGTTGATCATCACGTCGACGCGCCCGAACGTCTGCACGGCCGTGTCGACCAGCCGGCTCACCTGGTGCCGGTCGGTGACGTCGGTGGCCATCGCGAGCGCTCTGCCCCCGTGGCTCGTCAAGTCGGCCGCCAACGACTGAAGACGATCGACGCGCCTCGCACCCAGTGCGACGCTCGCGCCGAGCGCCGACAGATGCCGGGCCGTCGCCTCGCCCAGCCCGCTGCTCGCGCCCGTGATGACGACGACCTTTCCAGCGATGCTATTGACGTTATTGGCCATATTGTTCGTCGCTCACGTGTTCCATCCAGTCGACCGCCTTTCCATCGAGCCGTTCCTGAACGGCCACGTGTGTCATGGCTGTCGTGGCCGCCGCGCCGTGCCAATGCTTTTCTCCCGGGGCAAACCAGACCACGTCACCCGGTCGAATCTCCTCGATCGAGCCTCCCCATCGCTGCGCGCGGCCGCAGCCTGCCGTGACGATCAACGTCTGTCCGAGCGGATGCGTGTGCCAGGCGGTCCGCGCGCCGGGCTCGAATGTCACGCTGGCGCCGACGGCGCGCGCCGGATCGGGTGCGCTGAAGAGCGGGTCGATGCGTACCGTGCCGGTGAAATACTCGGCGGGTCCTTTGCCGGATGGTTGAGAGCCAGTTCTCTTGATGTCCATGTCGTGTCCTTCGATGAAGATGCCTCATCAGGACGCAGCCGCGCAACAGACGGGATCTTCGTGGCTCGCCTTGAAGCTCTACGGTAGCAAGCGGTACTTACGCGCGGAAATTAATCGTGCAACGCCCCGGCGCGTTACACGCTCGACACGAACGGTTCCGATACCATTGTTTTATGCGCGGCCCGTGGGGGCGAGCGGGGCTGTTCTACAGCGCCCTCACACTAGCAGTCACGTTCCCCCTGATCCTGCACGTCGGCTCGGTTGTCCCGAACGATATCGGCGATCCGCTCCTCAGCACGGCGCTCCTGTGGTGGAACGCACACGTGTTGCCGCTGACCGAGCGATGGTGGAACGGCTTCGCCTTCTTTCCCGCGACGGGCACGGTCGCGTTCTCGGATCACCGGTTGGGGGAAGGCCTTCTTGCCTCTCCCGTGCTGTGGCTTGGCTTCAGTCCCACTCGCCGCGTACAACGTCGACCTTCCTGGCGACATTTCCGCTCTGCGCGCTTTCGGCCCATGCCCTGGCATTCACGCTCACGAAACGCCACGACACCTCTGTTCTCTGCGGTCTGGCGTTCGGATTCAATCCGTATCGCGTCGCGCATGCCTCGCATCTCGAGCTCCTCGCGGCATTCGGCATGCCGCTGGCCCTTGCGGCCCTCCACCTGTTCCTCAACGATCGCCGGACCAGGTGGATCGCTTTGTTTGCCGTCGCGCTGGTCGTTCAAGGGCTGAGCTCGAGCTACTACCTGCTGTTTTTCACGGTCCTGCTGGCGCTGTGGATACCGTGGTTCGTCCGCGCGGCATAACTGGACGGTGTTCCCGGCGGTCCTGGCCGGCGTCGCATGCGCGGCGGCGGCGCTCAGTCCGCTCGCGATCGGATATTCGCGCATTCACGAGCAGTACGGACTCGCCCGTTCCCTCGACGAGGTGCTGTTCTACAGCGCGGACGTGACCTCTTTCGCAACGGCGTCCGCCCTGCTGCCGCTGTGGCGGTGGACCAACCAGCTCAACCCGCTCCCCGAGCAGCAGCTGTTCCCCGGCCTCACGATCTCGCTGCTGGGCGTCATCGGACTGGCGGCGGCCATCTATCGGCATCGCGCCGATGATGAACGGTGGCGGCGGATGTCGGCGGTGCTCATGACGATCTCCGCCGTGTACGTGCTCATCGCCCTGACGCTCCCGTGGATCGGCCCGTGGAGCGTGACCGCCGCGGGACTTCGGATTGGTGCGACGGACGTCTTCAAACCCATTTCCGTGGCGCTCGCCTTCCTCGTCCTCGGCTGCGCCTTCCGCCCGTGGGCGCGCGCCGCATGGCGGGAGCGGTCCGCGCTGGCGTTCTATCTCCTGGCTGTCGGCGTTCTGTTTCTCTGCAGCCTGGGTCCCAAACCGAAGTTCCTCGGCGCCCAGATTCTGTACAAGCCGCCTTACGACTGGTTGATGCAGCTGCCGTTCTTCGCGCACAGCGTCCGTGCGCCAGCCCGTTTCGCGATGCCGGGAATCCTCGCGCTGTCAGTCGCCGGGGCACTCGCGTTCAACCGGCTCAAACTTGACGTCGTGCCGCGCCGGATTCTGGCCGCTGTCCTGATGGCGGGCATCATCGCGGACGGATGGATTGGGCAGCTTCCCCTCCAGGCGCAACCTGACACGTGGCGGTCGCCGAAGGGCTCGCGCTACGGCGCCGTGCTCGAATTGCCACTCGGGGAAGGGGCGCAGGACTTCCTGGCCATGTATCGAACAACCCAGGATGGGCACTCCACCGTGAACGGGCACAGTGGGTACTTTCCGCTGCACTACTTCGCCCTGCGCCTCGCGTTCAGCGAGAAGGACTCGTCGGTGTTCGATGCGGTCACGCCGCGGGAGGAACCCTTACTGGTCGTACTGGACAAACACGCGGACGGCGATGGCCGCTGGAATGCGCTCATCACGAGCGCGCCGCGTGCCGTTCCCGTCGCCTCCGACGAGCACTGGGCCTTCTTCAGCATTCCTCCGAGTCAGGCCAGCACGCCCTGCGTGGGCAAGGAGCTCGACATCGCCAGCGCAACGGACAGCCATCACTCCATTGACGTCGCGGCATGGAAGGATCACGACCCGAAGACGGCCTGGATTTCCAGGAAGCCGCAGCATGCCGGCGACGCGGTCCTCATCGATCTCGGCCGCGAGGCTGCCG
Organism: uncultured Acidobacteriota bacterium; assembly: GCA_963729215.1. Lineage (GTDB taxonomy): Bacteria > Acidobacteriota > Vicinamibacteria > Vicinamibacterales > CAVVIG01 > CAVQJU01. Next base: position 15,164 of record CAVSND010000026.1, read on the forward strand.
CGTGCGGCATTCGGATGTCGATCGCAGATTCGTGGTTCGTCTATCCGCGCGGGCTCACTGTGGCGACATCGGCCGATGGCCACAGCTGGGCGCACCCGCTTTTACGGGCTCGACGGCCGCCCTGGCCATTCGAGGCATACTCGACAACCCGAAAGACATCTGGCTCGACGTGCCGCTGCGCCTCACGGCAGCCGCTCGCTACATCAGGCTGCAACTGGACGCTTCCCACAAATCGTATCCGTGGTTCATCCCTGATCTGCAGGTGATCGGCCCGCAATAGCCCGCGTGGTCAGGCGCCATCCGGCGTGCGCCAGCGGCGCCGCGATCAGCGCAAGCGCCGCGCAGAAGCCCGTCCAGTTGAACGACGTCGGCAGCACGGATCTCGTCGCGTCGAGCCCCAGCGGCAGCGAGCGAAGCGCATCGGCCATGAACACATACAGCGCGAGGGCGACGCCGATTGCGCATGCGCCCCACAGCGTCCGCGCGAGCGCCTTCGCCGGCGACGTCTCTTCGTACTGCGTCGCGACCGTGCCCCACAGAATCATCACCAGGGCGATGCAGACGGGCGCAAATACGGGTCCCCACCACGGCAGCGGCAGCAGGAACAGGATGTCCCAGTCGAACGGCGATCTGGGCCAGTCGCTGACCACGCGCAGAAACACGTAATAAAAGATGTCCCAGACCCCGAAGGCAATCAACGCGTACGCAAGCCGCTTCCGCCATGTCTGCGCCGCGAGCATGCCGACGGTGAGGAGCATCAGGAGGGTCGCTCCCTCCCGCACCAGTTCGACGTGTCCCAGGAGTGCTGCGAGCGGCAGCGGCGGATCCTGATACGGCACGATGCGATCGGTCATCAAGCGAAGATAGTAGACAGTTGCAGCCTCGACCCAGGCCATCGCGACGGCAAACACCACCACGATGAGCCAGCGTTCGCGCTCCTGTTTTCGTTGCGTCATGGGTTCTGCTCTCCGGCGAGCGATGCGCCATCGTCCCACACAGTGGCGAGCTCTCTGATACGCCGCTCCACGCGGTCGACGACATGGTCCGGCGTCGACGTGCCGGCGGTGATCCCCACCGATTTCGCGTCCATGAACCAGTCTGCGCGAAGGTCGGCGTCGCTCTGAACATGATGAACGCGTGAGCCGTAGCGGGCGCAGGTGTTGACCAGCTCACGCGTGTTGTTGCTGTTGGCTCCGCCGACGACGACGATGACGTCGCATTGGCCGGCCAGATCGTCGGCCGCCTGCTGGCGCTGCTTCGTGGGCTGGCACACCGTGTCGACGAACCGGACTTCTGAGAGGGGAAAGCGTCGTTGAATGAGCGCGACCAGGTGTTGCACGCGCTCAATCGATTGCGTGGTCTGCGCCGCGATGCCGAACCGTGGATGCGCCTGCAGCCGCAGCACGTCCTCGTCGTCCCGGACGATGTCGAACGAGTCGAGATCTTCTGTCAGGCCTCTCACTTCCACGTGGCCGCGCTGGCCGATGATGACCGGGTGATACCCGTCGCGAACGAGCGCGCTGACAGCCGCATGCGCCACACGCACGAGCGGACAGGTGGCTTCCACCACCTCCAGGCCCTGCGCGCGCGTCGTCTCCACCCGTCGCGCGGACGCACCGTGGGCCGTGATCATCACGGTGTGCGTCCTGACGTCGGCGAGGTCGTGCGCGACGGCGATGCCCTTCGCCTGCAGCGCGGCTGACACCGTGGCGTTGTGAACGAGATCGCCAAGAATGGTCAGCGGGCGGGCCTCGCCGTGCGTGAACGCCAGGGCGATCGCGTCGCGGACGCCGAAACACATGCCCAGATGCCGGGCGCGCACGATGTTCACGTTGAGGCGACCCATTACTTTATTATACAAAGGTATTTGCGCATCGACAAGCCCTTCGGGCGGACGCTCCCCTGTCCCGGGCTGCGGCACGCGCCCTTGCAACGAAAACGGGCCTTCCTGCACTAGCGATGCGAGGCTGTCCGCCTCACCCGTGGAAATCGGCGTGTTCCCGGACAGCGAAACGAGAGGAAGTTGTATGTCACACGAATTCTACGTGGCGGGCTGTCTGCTGGTGAGCCTGGCGCTGGTGGTGCTGGCAAGAATTCTCAGCACTGAATAGCCGAGGCGTGCCGTGGCCTGGGTGAGTTGCTCACCGGACCTCAGCGATATTCCCTCGAGCGCTCAGACGAGGGCTCTCCTTGCTGACCGCCGCGATGTAACACTTGCCCGCCTTCAGGTCTGCCACTTCTGATTCGAGCAGTGTGACGGCGCCTGACGCCCGCGCCTTGAACGATTTCGCCAGAATGTGGGCCACACCGCCATTCGGCCGGCTGGTTCGGCGGTGCAGATACACGCCGGCGACCTGCTCACGAGACCCGGCAGAAAGCGTCAGGTCGTAGCCAAGGCGGCGCGTCCGTTCGTTCAACCTGAAACGCGCGACGATGCCGAAGGGGACATTCGACGGCGGCACGGCCTGTTCGCCGGTCGCCCTCACTTCGAAACGAACATCCCGATCACCTGAATCGACGGATACCGCCGCGGCCGGCGCCGCTCTCTTTCCGGCGAGTCGCGGCACGCTCGACGGCGGGCGGCGGTGGTGTGTGGCCTGCTCGTAGCTGAAGGCGAGGGCAATCAGAGTCGGCTCGGCGAAGGGCCGGCCGAGCAGCTCGATGCCGACGGGAAAACCGCCCGCCGTGAAACCCGCGGGCACGGACATCGCCGGGAATCCCGTCTGCGCCGAGAGACCGGCATTGCTGCCGATCTGATTACCGCCCACGGCCGGCGCGATCCGCCGCGTGGTCGGATACACGATCGCGTCGAGCCGGTTGTCGTCCATGACTTTGAGGATCGCCTGACCCAGCGACACACGGCCAGCGAGCCGCCGCTGATAATCGTCGCTGTTCAGATAGCCATCTGGCTGGGCGTTGGCGATGTCGAGAATCCCCTGCAGCTGGGCGGCATGTAAACCCGACGCCAGCAGTTCCTCGACGGACTTCGCGGCCGCTCCCGGCGAGTTCTTCAAGTAGTCTCCAAGGTAGAACTTCAGCTCCTGCGTGAGCAGGTTGGACGAGGCCAGTTGCGCTGAAAGGTTGGGCACCGTCACATCGACGATCGACGCGCCCTGTTTGCTCATCTCGTCAATGGCTCGCCGCACGATGTCGCCGACCTCCCGGTCCTCCGGCCCTTCTCCAAAGAACTCCTTCAGCACGCCGATCCGTGATCCCCTGATCGCTTCCTTATTCAGCGATGCCGTGTACGTGCGGGGAATTCGTCCCGCGCTCGCGGCGGTCGTCGGATCGTCCGCGTCCTCACCCACGGTGGCGTCGAGAACGACCGCGATGTCCGATACCGTTCGCGCCATCGGCCCGCCGGTATCCTGCGTGTGCCCGAACGGGATGATTCCCGAACGGCTCGAGAGGCCGGCGGACGGCCGCAGGCCGACAATGTTGTTGTGCGAGCTGGGAATGCGAATCGATCCGCTGGTGTCGGTGCCCATCGCGAACGCGGCGAAGTTGGCGGCGGCAGCGACGCCGGAATCCGCCGCTCGATCCACCGGGCACGCGCGTCAGATCGTACGGGTCGAGCGTCTGGCCACCGAACGAGCTGATCGTCGTCAGGCCGAGCGCGAGCTCGTGCAGGTTCACTTTGCCGAGGATGACGGCGCCGGCCTCGCGCAGCCGTCGAACCTGGAATGCGTCCCTGGCAGGCACGGCGCCAGCCAGCGCGAGCGAGCCGCCTGTCGTCGGCATGTCCCTGGTTTCGTAGTTGTCCTTGAGAAGCACGGGGATGCCGTGCAGCGGACCGCGCGGGCCCCGCTTCTTCCGCTCCTCGTCCAGCGCGCGGGCATCCGCGAGGGCCTGCGGATTCAGAAAGATGACGGCGTTCAGTCGCGGGCCGGCTTGATCGTAGGCGGCAATCCGATCCAGATAGAAGCGCACGAGCCCGGCGGCCGTCGTCCTTCCGGCGGCCATGTCCGCCTGGAGCTCGCCGATGCTTTTTTCGAAGGCGTCATACGACGCGGCGCTCAGCGAACGCGCGCCGGTCTCGAAGAAGGGCGAAGAGCCCGCCAGCCGTCTGAAGAAAGGAGCGTCGGTTCAACGAACTGTCGGATATGTGATGCCCAACTGCTCCAGGTAGGTCTTGTACCTGGTTGGGTCGAAGTAGTACTTCTTCATCTCCGGGCGATACTTGGCCATCGTCTGCTCGTTGAGCCAGATGGACGGCGTGTCCTCGGGCCGGATGAGCGGGATGTACTTCTGGTCTTTCGTCTGGACGTTCCTGAAGTACGCCCACGCGTCGGCCACCAGCTCCGGCCGCAGCAGAAGGTCGAGCGCGGTCATCGCCTGGACTTTCGCGCCGGCGGTCACGCCTTTGTGCGCGATGGGTGTCGCCATCGCCACCGCATTCGCCCAGCTGTGCCCCGGCCCGGCCTCGAAGTTCGCGGGGTAGTTGAGCGTGACGGTCGGGACGTTCCACGCCACGTCGCCGATGTCGTCGGAGCCGCCGCCGCGCTTCTCCTCGTCGGGCATCGACTCGCGCCCTCTCAGCGGTGGAACCTCTTTGGCCAGCCCGATCTCGGGGACCTTCAGCTCATGCTGCAGCGCGACGGCCAGCTTTTCATCGTCCGCGCTCCACCGCGGAAGGCCGACGGACTTGATGTTCGCGTACATGGCTTCGGCGACCGCCTTGTTCATGTGCAGCGGCCACGCCGATCCGAGCACGCGCATGCTGACCTCGGTGTCGGTCATCATCGCGGCCGCCTGCGACATCCGATTCCCGATGTCCCACATTTCCTTGATGTGCGCGTAGTCTGATTCGCGGAAGTAGTACCAGACGGCCGCGTTCGAGGGGACGACGTTCGGCTGGTCGCCGCCGTTGGTGATGACCGAATGCGATCGCTGCTGAATGCGCAGATGCTCGCGGCGGAAGTTCCAGCCGACGTCCATCAGCTCGACGGCGTCGAGCGCCGACCGCCCGCGCCAGGGCGCATTGCCTGCGTGCGCGCTCTCGCCCTTGAAGGTGTACTCCACCGACACCAGTCCGTTGGTTCCGCTGTCGCCCCAGTTCACGGCGAAGTTGCTGCCGACGTGCGCGAAGAGGACCACGTCGGCATCCTTGAAGACGCCGGCGCGCACGAAGTACGCCTTCGTGGCCAGCAGCTCTTCGGCGATGCCGGGCCACAACAGAATCGTTCCCCCGATGCGGTCCCGCTCCATGATCTTCTTGAGCGCGAGCGCCGCCGTGATGTTCAGGGGCATCCCCGAGTTGTGCCCTTCGCCGTGGCCCGGCGCGCCTTCGATGATCGGCGCGTGGTACGCGACGCCAGGCTTCTGCGACGCCTGCGGGATGCAATCCACGTCGGAGCCCAGCGCGATGACCGGCTTCCCGCTCCCCCAGCTCGCCGTCCACGCCGTCGGGATTCCCGCCACCGCATCCGTGACGCGGAACCCGTTCCTCCTGAGTATTCCTGTCAGATACTTCGAAGTCTCCACTTCCTGAAAACCCAGCTCGCCGAAGCTGAAGACCTGATCGACCATCTGCTGGGTGAAGTCCTTCATCCCGTCGATCTCCGCGACGAGATCTCGCTTCGACTGATCGAGCTTCGCACCGGCCGGAGCCGGCGGCGCCTGAGCGGCCACGACAGCTGCCAGGCACACGACCAGGACCGGGCACGCCGCACGGAATCTTCGGTTGAGTGGCAAGTAAGCCTCCGCGAATCGTCAGGAAATGCCGAGGATTCGGGCCGCGCTTCGGCCCTGCCGGAACGGCTTCAGCATAGCCGCAAAACGTACTCGGGGCCCGAATGTTTCAGGCCCATCCGTCATCGGGTACTGGGTCAGATTGAATCTGGCGTTGTCGGAGCGGGCACGCTGATTGGCACTCGGATAGTCTTCGCGACGTCAGTCAGAAGCTGGACCTGCCTGTCGTACTCGGGCTGGGTGACAGGCTTCGGCACCCAGGGCAGCGGTTTTCCGGGAGCAGGATCGTCGAGGTATCTCGGCACAAGGTGGACGTGGAGGTGCGGCACCAAATTTCCGAGCAGTTGGTAGTTCATGTGGCACGGCGCGAACACATGCTCGATCATCTGCGCGACGCTGTGAATGTCGTGCCAGTACGCTGCGACTTCGGAGGTGCTCAGGCTCGTGAAGTCCGCCACGTGACGATCTCGAAAGATGACGATCGCATGGCCACGAGCGATGGCGTGTCGCTCCAGGTGTGCGTCACCCACGCTTCCTGCGTAAAACGGCTGACCGAGCTGGTTGCCACAAAACCAGCACCCCGCCCCCTGTTTCCGGGCGTCCCAGTCCTCCGGCCATGTTCGTGTCATTGTCTTTGCCTGCCGCGCGGCCGGCCGAGGCCGGCCGCTACGTCCAACACGTCTACCGCCGTCTCCCTACTTCTTGGCGGGCGCGGCAGGTGGTGGGAGCCCGGCGCGAACGGCGTTTCTGATCGGTTTGATCGTCTTCAGATACGCGAAGATGGCCTTCAGGTCGTCGTCCTTCATGTTCACGTACACGTCAACCGGCATCGGCGGCATCACGGGGACACCTTCCGGCTTCATCCCCGTCCGCATCGTCTTCAGGAACTTCTCTTCGTTGTAGCGCATGCCGAGCCCGGTCGCCGGGTCGGGCGTCAGGTTCGACGCAACGGTCGAGCCCCAGCCGCCCGTGAACGCCGTGAAGTCTTCCGACGCGTGTACCTCGCCGGCCCCGGCCGACGGCACCTTCGTCGTCTGCGGACGCCCCGAGAGGATGCGCTCCGGATCCGGCTTCATCCCGCCGGGGATCTTCGGCGAGTGGCAATCGTGACATCCCGTGATGCCGACCAGATACTTGCCCCGCTCGACCTGGCTCTCGGCGGCGGCCTGCGCGCGGACGACCGGCGCGGCAACAAGCGACAACGTGAAAAGGGATGCCGCACAGACGGTGACCTTCATTGAGCTCCTCCAGATGATGTGGTGCCGGCTTTGTCCGCCGACCGCGATGCCGACAGGATGTTGCTCATCGCGTGATTGCCTTCGTGACAGGCGTACTCGAACATGCCATACGACGACTCGCGGCGCAGCGGAAACGACGCTTTCCAGGGCTTCGTCCACGTCCGCGGATCGTTGACGGTGACGTCGTACTGGAGCGTCTCCGGTCCCGTTCGCGTGTACCGCTCGACGATTTTCGCGTCGTCGCTCAGCATCAGCAGGTTGCCGTTGCCCTGCGCGCCCGTGCGGCCGTTCAGGTTCGTCGTCTCGACGACGAGCGTGTTCCCCTCCCAGTGACCTCGGGGATCGCCCATGTACGTGCGGATAGTCGACGACAGATGCGGCCGGCCGTCCAGCGGCACGACCCGCACCTCGTGAATCATCTCGTAGCGGATGACGACGAAGCCGGGGAACTGGAGGATCTGGTTGCCGTTGTTGTAGATGACCGGAAAGATCGAGCCGAGCGGACCGCGCGAGATGCACCGATCGTACGGACCCAGTTCGGTCGGATCGGCGAAGCCGTCGAACATCACATACGTGTTCTTCAGCGTTGCGGCCCGGCGCTGCGCTTCCGGCGTCGTCGGCGGCAGCCGGCCGTCAGCGGGTTCGACGATGAGCGAGGATTGCTTCGAGGCCTTGCCCCATTCGAGCCAGTGCGAGGGCGGGCCGGTGCCGTCGCCCTGGCGAGGCGCTGTCGACACGCCTTCCTCGAGATCTGCCGCGGCGCGCGTCTGCTCCTGCTTCTGCCGAGCCGCAAACTCTTCCTCGGTCACCTGCGTGCGCTCGCCCATCGCTTCGGGGCGCTCGAACGGAACGCCCACCATGTCGGTGCTGGGCCAGATGCCGCTCAAATCGGGATCGCCCCACGCCGTTCGCGGCGGCGTCCATCCGCTCTTCGCGGGCTGCTGAGCGCCGACCGTCGTCACGCAGATCGATGCGAGTCCAACCGCCGCCGACACGAGTGTTGCTTTGATGCGACCCGGCATGAAGTCCTCCTCCGGCGGCGGGAACCGTGTATTTCTGTGCAGTAAAAATGGACAGTAAGACAACAAGGACAACGTTGTCAATCTATGGCGGTTGTACATCCAAATCCTTGAATCCGTTGATGTTTTGATTGCGTAATCCTGAGGCATGTGCATTTACATTACACAGACCTTACCTTATCTTGAGAGTCGGTTAGGTAACCGTTTCACCGCTGTCCGCCGATATTAACGTGTGTCGAGATTAACGAGTCGAAAGGGGTAATGCGGTATGCGAACCGTAGCGAAGTGTCTGGCGATTGTCGTCGTCGTGCTCCTGCCCGCAACAGTGTTTGCTCAAGCCACGCTCACGGGCACTGTCCGTGACGCGTCCGGCGCTGTCCTGCCCGGGGTCACGGTCGAAGCGGCCAGCCCGGCGCTCATCGAGAAAACCCGCACCGCCGTCACGGACGGCACGGGCCAGTACCCGCATCACCGATCTGCGCACCGGCACGTATTCGATTTCGTTCACGCTGACGGGCTTCAACGTCGTCAAGCGCGAGAACATCGAACTGGCCGGCACACAGGTCGTGTCAATTCCCGCCGAGATGAAAGTCGGAGGCGTCGAGGAGACGATCACGGTGACCGGCGAAACGCCGGTTGTCGACGTCCAGAGCGCCAAGCGCCAGATCGTCATGGGCAGCGACGTGATCCAGACAATGCCGGCGGCTCGTGCCGCAGGCGCGCTGCTGAACGCGACTCCGGGCCTGTCCGTCGACACGAACGGCCCGGCGCTGTCGCCGACGATGACGTTCTTCAACGCGCATTCGGCCGGCGTGAATTCGAACTCGGTGGCCGGCGAAGGCCGCATGACGGTCAACGGCATGACCATCGCCGCGGCGAGGAGCGGCGGCGTGTCGTCATACGTGTACGACACCGCCAGCGCGCAGGAAGCGGCCATTACCGTCGGCGGCGGGCTCGGGGAAAACGACATCGGCGGGCCGGTGATGAACCTCGTGCCCAAGTCCGGCGGCAACAACTTCGCGGGCACCGCGTTCTACAACGGCGCCGGCGAGTGGTCGCGCGGCAACAACCTGACCGACGAGCTCCGCGCGATCGGCCTGACGCAGACGCCCGGCATCATCCAGTCGTGGGACGCCAGCGCCTCGTACGGCGGTCCCATCATGAAGGACCGCCTGTGGTTCTACGGCACCTATCGCAACCTCGACACGCAGACGGCGATGGAAGGCATCAACGCGAACGCCAACGCCGGCGACGCGTCGCGCTGGGACTGGGTGGGCTCGCCGATCAGCGCGCGCCTCGTGCAGGACCGCCAGATGTGGATCGGCCGCCTGACGGGCCAGGCGGGAAAGAGCCGCCTGTCGTACAACTACGAGTATCAGCATCGCTGTGAAGGCACGCCGCTGAAGGTGGACACCCAGGGCTGCCACAACCGCGGCTCGGACTGGATCGGTCTTGGCAACAACGCCGCACCGTTCATGTCGCCGGAAGCGACGTCGACGGCGGCGCGCGGCTACTTCGACGCACCGTACAAGATCAACCAGGTCTCCTGGACGATGCCGGCGACGAACAAGCTGCTGCTCGAAGCGGGCTATGCCGGGTTCCGCTACAACCCGCTCTTCGGCTTCCCGCCGCCCGACGGCATCACGAACCTGATTCCCGTCACCGAGCAGTCGAACGCGATCAATCCGGCGACCGGCCAGCGTTACGCGCCGCAGCCGACCTACACCTATCGCGCCGTCGAGCAGTGGGGATGGGCCGTCGGCAAGACCGACGGATGGCAGGTCGCGGGATCCTACGTGACGGGCGCGCACAGCTTGAAAGCCGGCTATCAGGGCAACCGGCTGGATCAGCTCGATCAGACGCTCACCGACTCGACCCAGCTCGCCTACCGCTTCCAGGCGGGCGTACCGAACGCCGTGACCTACCGGCTGCCCGACTTCGGTCACCGGACGTTGACGAACCTCGGGGGTTTCTACATCCAGGACAGCTGGACTCGCAACCGCCTGACACTGCAAGGTGCCCTGCGCTACGACCGGGCCTCGAGCTACTCTCCGGTCGAGGGCAACGGCACGACGCGATCGTCCTGGGCGAACCCGGCGCCAATCGCATTCCCGGTGGTGCCGGGCGTCGACGCCTACAACGACATCACGCCACGCGTCGCCGCCGCCTACGATGTGTTCGGGAACGGCAAGACAGCTGTGAAGGTCAACTGGGGCAAGTACCTGGCGTACGCGGCGAACGACGCGCCGTACACGTCGAGCAATCCGGCGGTGACCGTCGTCTCGACGGTCGCCAACCGCGGCTGGACGGACACCAACGGCAACAAGGTCGTCGACTGCAACCTGCTCAATCCCGCGGCGCAGACCGTTGCCGGCGGCGACGTCTGCGCGGCGGCTGTCGGCAACGCGGCCAACTTCGGTCAGACGGGCGCAGCGACTATCGTCAACCCCGAGGTGCTGCACGGCTGGGGCCGGCGTCCGAGCGACAACCAGTGGACAGCGATGGTGCAGCAGGAGCTCATGCCGCGCATGTCGGTGGAAGTCAGCTACACGCGCCGCGACTTCCACGGGTTCCTGGTGACCGACGATCTCAATCGAAACGTCAACACGGCCTACGAGACGTACACGCTGACGGCGCCGCTCGATGCGCGGCTGCCGAACGGCGGCGGCTACCCGATCACGGTCTATTCGCCACTCTCCGCACGCCGCTGCAAAGACATACCTGACGTGGGACACCGACTACGGGCCGGAACGCATCAGCTACTGGCACGGCGCCGACGTCACGTTCAACGCGCGCCTGCGCGGAGGGCTGAACACCTCGTTCGGCACTCAGACGGGCCGCGCGGTCGTGGACAACTGCGCCATCGCCACGAAGTACAACCAGGTCAACGCGGTGACTAACGTCGCGGCGGGACCCGATCCGCGCGGCTGCCACAGCGTCGATCCCTTCCAGACGCTGGTGCGTGCCTTCGGCAGCTACACCATCCCGAAGATCGACGTGCTCGTCGCCGCGACCCTGCGGTCGCAGCCGCCCGTCCAGCTGGGCATTGCGGGGGGCACCATCGCCGGCGGCGGCAACTCGGCGCAGTGGGTCGTGCCGAACTCCGCTGGTCGCGGCAGCGCTCGGTCACCTGCCGGTCGGCGCGACGGCCGCCGGCACCACGACCATCCAGATCGCCGACAACGTCAACCGCGTCTACGCGGACACCCGCCGGAACACAGCTCGACATGCGCTTCGCCAAGGTCCTGCGGTTTCGGCCGGACGCGGTCGGACATCGGCCTCGACCTCAACAACCTGCTGAACACGAACTACGCGACGGGCTACAACACGACGTATCAGTACAGCGTCGGCAACACGGCGCAGGGCGGCACGTGGGCCAACCCGACGTCCATCTACACGGCCGCGGTTCATGCGCATCAACTACACGCTGGAGTTCTGATATCGCGCTAGAATTCTGATATGACGATTCGGGTTCGACATGTGGTCGCCGCGGTTGCCGCGGCGGCCACACTTCAACTGACCTTGCCCTGTGCCGCCGCCGGCCAGGCGCCTCCCGGCCCCGGCCGGGGCGCAGGCCGCGCCCGCATGGCCCCCATCCGGTCCGACACCACGCACGCCGGACGGGAAACCTGACTTCACCGGCAACTGGCAGCCGAATGCCATCCGCCAGAACGTGGACATGGTCGGCGCCGGCGTCGAAGTGCCGATGCTGCCCGAGGCCAAAGCGCTCTACGACAAACGCAAGGCCGCGCTCGGCCGCGAAGACCCCGAAGCGCGCTGCCTGCCGCCCGGCGTGCCCCGCATGAGCACGACGCCCTATCCGTGGAGCTTCATCCAGACGCCGAAAGAAATCGTGATCGTCTACGAAGGCGGCGCGCACATCTGGCGGAAGATCTTCCTGGACGGCCGTAAGCACGATCCGAAGGTCGAGCAGACATGGCTCGGCGATTCAATCGGCCACTGGGAAGGCGACACGCTCGTCGTCGACACGGTCGGCCAGAACGACATCACCTGGATCGATGCCGCCGGCATCCCGCACTCGACCGACATGAAGGTGACCGAGCGCATCACGCGCACGGACTTCGGTCACATGGAGATCGTCCACACCATCGACGACCCCAAGACGTTCTCGCGCCCGTGGTCGTTCACGACGAAGCCGACACTCCTGCGTGGCGAGCTCATCGAATACATCTGCCAGGAGAACAACAAGGACGTCGAGCACCTCGTCGGCAAATAGCCGCGAGGCCCGCGTCACCGCAGGCGGCAGGTGAAGCCCACCCTGTCGCGATTATCTGGACGTCTTGTCGCCTTCCCGGCCCGCGCGCTCTTCCGCACGGGCGGACGCCAGGATGTCGCGCAGCCCGTAATTACCCTCGTGGCAGGCGTACTCGAAGATCGGCTCCGCGTCGCTCCGCGTGAGCTGCATGCCGAACGTCCACGGCCGCACCCATGTGTGCGAATCGTCGAACCTGATCGACCAGTCGAGCACACCGGGCTTCACGGGCGTGAAGCGCTCCGTCGTCTTCAAATGAGATGAGGCGCCGCCGTACGCGGATTTCTCCAGCACGTTCGTCGTCTCGACCACCAGCGTGTCGCCTTCCCAGTGTCCGCGCGCATCGCCCATGTACTGGTGCACGCGATCGGACAGGTGCGGGCGGCCGTCCAGCGGAATGAGCCGGGTCTCGTGGACCATCTCGTAGCGAATCGCCACCCAGCCGGGCCCCTGGACGATTTGGTACGAGTTCCCGTAGATCGCCGGCATCATCGAGCCTGGCACCCCACGAGTGATGCAGCGCACGTAGAGCGTCAGGTCCTCCGGCCCGTCGAACGGCCCGGTGTAGTACCCGTCGCCTCCCCGGCGCGCCGCCTGCACGGCCTGGGCCCGCTGCCTCGCTTCATCAGTCAAGGCAGGTCGCAGCCCATCCGGCGGATCGCTGATCATCCACGCGCGGCTGTTCTTCGCGTTGTAGTTCTCGTACCAGGCCGGCGGACCCGCCCCCGTGTCGTTGTCTTCGCTCCCACCGATCGTCCGCGCCGTCTGTTCCTGGCGCTGATGCCGCTGCTTCATGATCTTCTCGAGCTCGGCCGGCGTGACGTCCTCGAGCCGCTTTCCCGCGAACTCGGCCGGCCGCTCGAGCGGAATGCCGCTTTCGTTGCTGTTCGAATACGTGCCCTGCAAATCAGGGTCGCCCCAGGGCGTTCGCGCAACGCCCGCCGGCTTCGCCGCGGCGGTTGACGGTTTCGCCGCCGGCGCCGTCTGCGCGTTCGCGCGATCGACCGGCACGAGCGCGCCGGCCACGAACACGATTCCCAGCGCCACGCACGATGTCTTTCCCCTACCCATGGCTTCCTCCGGTCTTGCCTGCTGCCGTACCGCGCATAGATGGCTACTTCCCGCCGAGATAGTGCGCCGCATCCTTGTCGATGCAGACGAATTCGCTCAATTGCAGATCCGGCGCGAGCCGGTTGTGAATCACCACCGAGAATGGCTTCGTGTAGGCCTTCGGATCGTCAATCGTCACGGTCAATTCCAGGTTGCCGTAGCTCGTCCGGCGAAAGCGCTCCGTCATCCTGCCCTCGCTCGTCAGCGGACTGCCCCGGACGTCGAGCCAGCCGTCGTCCATGAATCCCGCCGTCTCGACGACCAGCGTGTCGCCTTCCCAGTGGCCGACTGAATAGCCATTCCACCAGGGCTCCGCGTCCTTGCCGGGAAGGGCGCGGCCGTCGACGAAGATTTCCCTGACCGTGGTGCCCGATCCCTCGTAGATGATCACGACTTCGGTTGGCGTCTGAATGATCTTCCGCGGGAACGGATGGGAATTGAGCTGCATGATGCCCATCGGCAGGCAGTGGGCGTCAGGGTTGTCCTTGCTGTTGTCGGCCATGCGCTTCTTCACGAGGTCCGCCGCCCACGGCTGATACGGCGCACCGCCTTGCGTCTGTCCGCCGATATTGCCGAAGACGTTCCCGCTGCCCGGTGGCGGCCCCGCCGGCGCAGGCGTCGATGCAGGCGCGGGCGTCGTGGCTGGCGGGGGCGTCGCACCGGCTGCCGCGGCCCCTCCGCGGCCTTGCGGAGGCGCGGAGCCGAGACCCGAGATCACCGGCACGCCGCAGCCGCGACACGGCACCGTCTCCCACACACCGGAGAGATCGGGCTTTCCGTCAGCCGCTTTCGGCGTGGGCGCGTCGAGATTGACCTTGCCATCCGGCGTCTTTGGCACATTCGACGTGGCGAGGCGCGGCCACTGCGCCAGGAGATTCGGCGACAGCGTCGCGACGAGCATGAGCGCAGCGGCGGCGATGTGTTTCCGTGACACGAGGGGACCTCCGATTTTTGACGCGACCATGGTACACCAGCGCGTTCATTGACACTACACAAGTGCGGTGGAACAATCGCGCCCGAGGAGCAGAGGTCAGCATGACAATCAACCGACGCTTCGTCCTCGCAGCTGCGCTTTTCGTCGGAGGCACCTCGGCCGGCTTCCAACCGGCGTTTGCGCAATCTCTCAATCCCTCGCACGCGCGACCAGCTCGGCAACGAGCAAGACCTGGACTGTGCCTCGCACGCCGTGGGGCGACCCGGATCTTCAAGGCCTGTGGCCGAGCATCGATATGCAGGGCACGCCCTACGAGCGCCCGCAGCAGTTCGGCGACCGGGCCGCGCTCACGCCGCAGGAACTGACCGAGCGCCAGGCCCAGAGCGCGCGCCAGGCGGAGGTCGACGCTGAAGCCGTCGTGAGCGCACAGCGTCCGGCGCGCACCGGCACGGGCATCGGAGCGCCGTCGCATTGGGGCGAGCGCGGCAGGCCGTCCACGCAGGCTTCGCTCATCGTCGATCCGCCTGACGGACGCTTTCCGCCGATGACGGCCGACGGCGAGCGTCGATCGAAGGAGGCGTATAGCACGTACTCGCTCGACTTCCCCGACGCCGTGACCGCGCATCCGTTCGATGCGTACGACGATCTCGGGCCGTACGACCGCTGCATCACGCGCGGACTGCTGCCGTCGATGCTGCCGACGGCGTACAACATGGGCAACCAGATTTTCCAGATCCCGGGATTCGTCATCATCCGCAACGAGATGATTCACGAGACGCGGGTCATCCCGCTGGACGGGCGGCCGCATCTCGGCCCGAAGATCCGGTCCTACCTCGGGGATTCGCGCGGACATTGGGACGGCGACACGCTCGTCATCGAAACGACGAACTTCAACGGCAAGGTCGGCATGACCCGCAACGGCAACACGCTGCCGACCAGCCGCGAGATGCGGATCGTCGAGCGAATCACCCGGGTGGACGCGTCAACGCTGCAGTATCAGGCGACGGTCGATGACCCATCCACGTGGACCCGTCCGTGGACCGTAGCGCTGCCGCTCAAGTCGCACCCCGAGTACGGCATGTTCGAATACGCCTGTCATGAGGGGAACTACGCGATGAAGCACATCCTGAGCGGCGCGCGGGCGGACGAAAAGAAATAGCAGCCGGCAAAAAGAGAAGGAACCGCAAAGATCACAAAGATCACCAAGAACTGGTTCAGCTCTTTTGTGCCCTTCGTGATCTTCGCGGTTCCTCCGTCAGACTCGAACCTTCCCGTCAGAAGTCCATCGACGCACCGAACTTGATCACCCTCGCCGCCAGCACCGATGTCGGCGAGAGCCAGGCGCCCGTCGCACCGGCCGGCACGAGGGGGTTGAACGTCTGGTTGTAGGTCAACACAGGCGCCGAGTTCAGCGAGTTGTACATGTCCATGCTGATTCTCGTTCTCGTCCGGCCGAACTTGAGCAGCTTGGTGAACCGGAGGTCGAGCTGGTTCACGCGGTCGCCGTAGAGCGTGCCGGGCTCGACGAGGTTCATCGTGACGTTGGCCACGCCGCCCGACGGCGCGCGGCCGAGGAACTGCGCCACCTGCGCCGCGGGCATGTTGTAGTTGGCCGCGAGTTGCTGGCCGGGCTTGCTCTGGAACGTCGCGGAGATTTCCACGTCAATCTTCGGGACCTCGTAGTTGCCGAGACCCCTGAATTGCGTGAGGTACCCCGACGCCAGATGGCAGGTACTGCCCGGGCGCCATGCCCGACTGCACGCCGTTGAGCGGCACGAAGCCGGGCACGGTCACGCCAATCGCGACATTTTGCTGCTGAAGCCGAGGGAGTCCGGCACGGCGTTAGTCGCACTGCAGATGTCCTGTACGGTCTGCCCGGTGCTCGTTCCGCCCTGGAACGTGAGCCCTTTGATGGAGCGCGCCGCAAGAGTGAGATCGACACCGTTCCAGCGCTGAAACGAGCCGTCGAGGCCGTAGTTGTTGGAACCCTGAATCTGATACTGCGCGATGCCGAACTTCGTCGGCGTGATGTCGTGCAGACCGGTGACCGCGTATCCCCCGCCGTTGGGTAGCCGGGCGTCCGTGGGAGCCGTGATGTTATAGGCCTGCCAGTCCGAAGGGCTGATCGACGTGTTGCGGGTCACGTAGTAGCCGTCAAACCAGCGCTTGTTCCACTGCACTTCCAGGGAAACTCGCGACGCTGAGCTGCTGCTGGACGGCGATGCCCACCTGGTAGTCCCACGGCCGGAGCCCATTCAGCAACTCCTGGCTGTAGCTGAAACCGGGAGTGAGCGTGCCGAAGTTGGTGTTCGTTCAGCCCGCCGCAGCGATCGCCGCCGGTTGCCGATGTGTCTGAGGCTCCGGTATTGGTCAAATTGCAATCGACGACGAAGTTCTTGTTCGAGTCCGTCCAACTGCGCGTGGCCGCCGTCACGATCGTCGACGTGGGCGCCGCGCCCGTATAGATGCCGGCGTTCTGGGCCGGCTGCAGGTACTTGCCCCAGTTGACCTTCAGCGAGGTCTTGCCGGTGCCGAACACGTCATAGGCGGCACCGACTCGAGGCAGGATGTCGTTGAAGTTTGCGCCATCCGCCTGAGGAATGGTCGTAAACGTCGGGATGAACCGCGTGCCGCCGATATACGACTCCGGGTAATAGCTCCAGGCATGCTCGTACCGCAGCGCGCCCTGCACCGTCAGCTTGCCGGCCGTCCACGAGTCCTGCCCGAAGAACGCGTTGTAGCGCGTGCGCCACTGGCTCTTGAAGATGCCCGAGAGCTCCCAGATCTGGTTCGGGACGCCGCTGTTGAACTGGTACACCAGGCCCTGGGAATTCGCCTGGTTGGAATCCTGGTTGTCGTAGTCGTAGAGACCGTTGTAGCCGAACTTGATGTTGTGCGCGCCGGTCACGTACGACACGTTGGCGTGCCAGGTGTTCGCCGAGATCCAGCCGGTCGAGGTCGCGAAGCCGGCGCCGCACAGCGTGCTGATCGACGCGATAGCAGAGGCCCGGGATCGAGCCGCCCTGCTCGCGGACCTGGATGAAGTCGGCCGTCGGATTACCCGGCGCGATCGGTCCGCCCCAGCGGCTGTTGTAGCCGCTGTAGCCGAACTCGAACAACATCTTGCTCGACATCGTGTTCGTCCACGTCACCTGCTGGATCCGCTGAGGCGCCGAGTTGCCGTACACGCCGCCCTCGGGAGCAATCAGGAAGGGCGAGGACGTGCCGCCCTCGATCCAGCCAGCCGGTGTCTGGCGGCAGGCGTCCGCGCTGGTGCCGATCCACGCCGCCCCGGCGCAGCCCTGTTGGGAATCCCAGAACAGATTGAGCTTGTTCTTCTGGCTGATCTGCCAGGTGAGACGCAGTCCGTTGGCGATCGTCGAGCCGTCGTTTCTCGCCTGAAGAGTCTTGTCGGGGTCATACGACCACGAATTCGGATTGCCGGCATTCTTGTTGGCGAATATCCCGGTGACCGATGTGCCGTTGCCGTACGTGCGGCCGAGGTAGAAGAACCACAGCTTGTCCTTCTTGATCGGGCCGCCGAGGGCGCCGTCCACGTCGTACAGAGAAAGGATCTGGCTCGGCGCGCTCAGTTTGCTCCGCAGGAAGTCGTCGTAGTTGTCGCTCTGCAGCGACGAATTCGAGAACTGGAAGGATGTCGAACCCCTGAAGGTGTTGCCGCCCGTCTTCGGCACGATGTTCATGTACGGGCCGCCGGTTTCCGCCTCGCCGAGGCCGCCCGACGTCCGGAACGTAACTTCCTGCACGTTGGCCGTGTCCACCGAATAACCCGACACGCCGCCGCCGCCGCGCGACGCACCGACGTTCATGCCGTCCACCTGCAGCCGCCCTTCAGTGGCTGGGCCGCCGTGGATGCCGAAGAGCACCATCCCGGGTGTCAGCTGGACGGTGTTCGGGTCGCCGGTGACGCCCGGCACGAGCAGCATGATGCCGTTCCAGCTCTTGGCCGCCGGCGTTCTCGCGACCAGGTTGCCGTCGAGCACCTGCTGGCGCGCGGCGTTCTGCACGTCGACAATCGGCGTCTCGCCGGTGACCGTAATCGTCTCCGCGAGCGTGCCGACTTTCATGTCCGCGTTGACCGTCACGGTGCCGGAGCCGCCCAGCTCGATGCCCTCGCGCTTGACGACGCTGAAACCAGTGAGGGTGAAAGTGAGGGTGTAGGTGCCCGGCCGAAGATCGACGATCTTGAACTGCCCGCCGGTATCGGTGGTCACGGACCGCACTTTCTCGATCAGCGCCGGACTGGCAGCTTCCACCGTCACGCCCGGGAGCACCGCGCCCGAGGTGTCCTTGGCGACACCGGCAAGCGAGGATTGAGCCGACGCCGCCGCGGGAAAGAGTGCCCCGAGCACCAACAGGGCGAACCCGCGGACGATCACGAATCGCAGACTCCGCATCACTGACCTCCCTGATCGAGCGCTTACCTAGTGACAGATCGCGTGCAGCAGCGCGGAACATACGCCTCAACCTGTTCAGCGTCAAGCGACGTTTCAAGAAAAACAGCGGCGAGGCCGGGACAGCGACGGAATCTTGGATCGAGTCAGGCGCGGTGCCGGGCACCGTTCACCCCGACTCTCCGCGGCGCGGGCGAGGTCGAGCAGACTGGCATGTCACTCTCGCGGCGCCGGCGCCACGGGCCCCGTACGCAGAAGCCGTCCCCGAACCCGGCCCTGCCGCGATCGACCGCAGTCTCCCCCGGGCGGCACGGGCTATGAGGGTGGCCTGGTCGTCCGCCGGGTCGCGATGGGCTGAGGGGGTTGTGGGCTCGCAGCCCCGCCAGAGCTATGGCCCGGGCAGCCTGAGTCCACCCCCGGCGTGTAGAGTGTTAATGAACAATTCTGATCCAAAAAACAGGATCCGCATCGAGATTCTGAGAGATAGTCATTGTTTACTTACATTTTGCAGGCCTTGATTTTGTAGATAATAGCTGAACGTTTACCGGTCACAGTAGCCCGTTTGAGTGAGGTGGAGCACCATATGTCGCGAGCCGTAAGACTTCTAGGATTGCTGGTCTGTATTGCGATCTTCCCGAGCGCCGCGTGGGCCCAGGTGACCCTCGCCGGCACCGTCAAGGACGCGTCGGGCGCCGTGCTGCCGGGTGTCAGCGTCGAGGCGGCAAGCCCCGTCCTGATTGAAAAGACCCGGACGGCGACGTCCGATAGCAGCGGGCAGTACCGCATCGAAAGCCTGCAGCCGGGCACATACACCGTCACGTTCACGCTCTCGGGGTTCTCGACTTTAAAGCGCGACGAGGTACTGCTGTCAGGTACCGGCGTCATCAAGATTGACGGGGAAATGAAAGTCGGCGGGGTCGCGGAGACCGTCACCGTCACCGGCGAGACGCCGGTGGTCGACGTGCAGAGCACGCGGCGTGAAGTCACGCTCGACAACGAGACCATGCGCAGCCTTCCGAGCGTGCGCAGCTACAGCTACCTGCTCACCACGGTTCCGGGACTGCAGACGAACAACAACAACGTCAACACCGGCCCCGTGTTCGCGATCTTCCCGATCCACGGCGGCCGCGGCGTCGAATCGCGTCTCACCGTGGACGGTCTGAACATCAGCAACCCACCCGGGGGCAACCAGCCGCCGAACTTCACGGCCGACGTTGGCAACGCTGCAAGAAGTGACGATGACGACATCCGGGGGCCTGGGCGAAATGGAAACCGCAGGCCTCACCATGAACATCGTCCCGAAACAGGGCGGCAACACCCTCTCGGGTTTGTTCTTCGTCTCAGGATTCTCGAAGGGGATGCAGTCGGACAACTTCACGTCCGAGCTGCAATCGCGCGGCGCCACGCAGCCGACGCCCGTGTACCACGTCTACGATGTCAACGGGTCGGTTGGCGGCCCGATTATGAAGGACAAGTTGTGGTACTACATGAGCGTTCGGACACAGGGTCAGCGCCAGGACACACAGAACGTTTATTACAACCTGAACGCTGGCAAGCCGAATAACTTCATCTACGAGCCCGATCTCACCAAGCCCGCGTTGTCTGATCGCATGTGGGAAAACTACACCCCGCGCATCACGTACCAGGCCACGGCGCGGAACAAGTTCTCGTTCGTGTGGGACGAACAGCCGGTCTGCCGGACCTGCTCGGGCACGACGTCCCTCACCGGGTCGCCGAACTTCTTCTACCCGACCTCGCCCGAAGCGGACGGCCACGGTGAGTTCAGTCCGCAGCGTGTCGTGCAGGGGCATTGGACGTCGCCGGTGACCAACAAGCTGCTCCTCGAAGCTGCCGTGGGTACCACTTACTATCAGTGGGGCGGCCGCGAGCTCAATCCGAACCCGACCGAGAACCTCATCCAGGTGGTGAACCTCACGCAGGCGATCACGCCCAGCGTCACATCCTCCATGCGGTACGGCTCGCAGAGCTGGCTGGACAACAAGACGAGCGGAACGAATTGGAACTTCACCGCCTCGTATGTGACGGGCGGGCATAGCCTGAAGTTCGGCTACCAGGGCAATATGTGGAAAGACGATCGTGAGTTTCACACCAACACCCAGAGCCTGGGTTACGTTGCGATCTCGCTCCCCGGTGTGCCGTTCTTCCCGATCTCCATCAACGAGTACATCAACCCGTACACCGTGAACGCAAGCGCGCGGCAGGACTCGTTTTTCGCCCAGGACCAGTGGACGCACGGGCGCCTGACGCTGCAGGGCGCGTTGCGGTGGGATCATCCGTGGAGCTGGTTCCCCGCCCAGACCGAGCCGGCGAGCCGGTTCTTCCCCGGCGCGAGCTTCGCGAAGGCCGATGGCGTGACGGGCTACAACGACATCACGCCCCGCCTGGGCGTCGCGTATGACCTGTTCGGCAACGGCAAGACGGCGCTCAAGGTGAACGTCGGCAAGTACCTCCAGGGCGCGAGCGTCAGCAACCTTGCGTACAGCGCGAACCCGGCACTGCGGATCCCGTTCGGCAGCGGGCTGTCGACATCTGGAGTCTGTTCGTTCGGCGCGCTTGGTTTTGCGAACCCGTGCGTCGCCCGGAGATGGACCGATGCCAACGGCAACTCCACCCCGGACTGCAATCTGAACAACCCGCTTCTCAATGGCGAATGCGGTCCGATCGACAACCAGCAGTTCGGCTCGAATCAGCTCGTGGGCGCGCAGTTCAATCCGGCGTTGCTCTCCGGCTGGGGCGTCCGTCCGTCGGATTGGTCGTACGGCGTGTCGGTGCAACAGCAGCTGTTCCCGCGCGCCTCGGTCGAAGTCGGCTACTACCGCCGCACCTTCACGCAGTACACCACCGGTGGCACAGTGAGCGATAACCTCGCCGTCTCGCCGAACGACGTGAAAACGTACACCATCACGGCGCCCCTCGATCCGCGCCTGCCTGGCGGGGGCGGCTACCCGGTGACCGGCCTCTACAACATCAACCCGAACGTGTTCGGTCAGTCGAACCTTCTTATCGATCCGACGAACGCGGTCGGGGAGGATACGCGCGTGTTCGACGGCGTCGACGTGACGTTCAACGTGCGTGGGTCGCACGGCTTCACATTCTCTGGCGGCACCAGCACGGGCAAGGTCACCAACGATCTCTGCGCGATTCGCGCGGCGGTGCCGGAGAACTACCTGCTCAATCCGTACTGCCACACGGAATCGCCGTTCCAGACGTCGTTCCGCAGCCTGGCGACCTACACTCATTCCGCGCGTCGACGTGGTCATCAGCGGCGGTGTATCAGGACAAGCCGAACATCGGCACAGACCAACTCGCCTCGCTGCCGGCGAACTACACACTCAGCGCGGCGGATCAGGCGTCGGCGGTGGCGCAAATCGGCCGTCCGCTGACCGAGAGCCGGCGGACTCACGGTCAACCTGCTTGCTCCGGGCGTGCTGTATGGTGACCGCATTCGCCAGCTCGATTTCGCGATCAAGAAGGTCATTCCGATCTCCGGTCGTCGGCTGACCGTCGGCCTGGATCTCTACAACGTCATGAACAACAACGTGACGCTTGGCGTTCAACCCGACGTTCGTTCCCAACGCAGCTGGGTGGCAGAGTCCAACTTCGTATATGAACCCGCGCGTCTTCCGTTTGAACGCGGAATTCGCCTTCTAGACTTCACCGCGTAAGTCCGAGACCGGAGCCTGTCCCCTGGACAGGCTCCGGTCTATTCCCGGCATTCGAAGTTCTTCGCGTCCTCCACCTCGCCTGCTCCCTTGTAATAAGCAAACGTCGGGAACGCGCACAACGGCCGGCTTCGCCCGGGAAACGCACGCCCGGTGGCCGTCACGGAATCCGGCGCGGTGCCCTTCTCCACCCAATCGACCACGGCGCCCAGCAGATCGAAGGTGTCGAGCGCGGCTGTGCCGCCGCCGCAGTGGCCCATACCCGGCGCAAGATAGAGCCGGCTCCAATTCCTCACCGCCGCCGCACCGCCGTTGGCCGTCGCCAGACGCGCGTAGTAGCCGACCGTATCGAGCGACGAAAACCACGGATCGCTGTTGCCGTGATAGAAGACCAGCTTCCCTCCGCGGCCGGAAAACGTGTTGAGATTCACCCATTCCGACGTCGCCGAGAGCATGGAGTTCGCTTCGACCGCCGCCGAGGCGCGCGCATCGACGTCCATCACCGTCGCGTCGAACGCCGGACCGACAGGATTGCGGCCGCCGTTCAGATGTCCTGGAATGCCCTGCGTCGCGGCGATGCCCGTGTCGAACGGAAACCCGGGATAGACCTGGCGTCCTTTCGAATCCCTCGGTCCCGCAAACCCTTTCTCGATCGCCGACGCCTGATCGCGCGAAAGACAGCCGCCGCCCTGCTGACCAGGGCCCGCACAAATCAGCTTCTTCGGATCGAATCGGCAGGTGGGGTTGAAGACCATGCCGTCCTTCGCCCCGTCCGCCGCATCGCACTGGTTCAGGATGCCGTCGATCACCGCTCGCTTCTGCATCTCGGACAACGCCAGCCGCGTGACGGGCCGGCCGTTTTCGTCCTTAGGCGCGACCTGATTCAGGGCCACCGCGACCCACTCGTCACCGATGCCGGAGAAACTCGTCCGCATGGCCGGCGCGCCCACGACGATGCCGTCGAAATACGTCGGGTGGCGTTCGGCCATCAACATGCCTTCGCGTCCGCCGGTGGAACAGCCGGCGAAGTACGAGTGGTCCGCGGCCTTGCCGTAGTACTGGGCGACGATTTGTTTCGCCAGCCCGGCCACGCGTCCGACAGCCTCGTACGCGAAGTCGAGCGACGCCTGCTGCTCGCGCATGAAGCTGGCGTCGAACCCCGAGCCCGTGTGCCCTGTGTCTGTCGTCACGACCGCGAAGCCGCGCAGGAGTGCGGGCATCGTCCCTGCAGCCGCCGCGCCGAGTGGAAACGCGACGTTGCCGTTCAGCCCGCCGCCGCCCTGTTGAAGAAAGCGCCCGTTCCAGTCGTCAGGAAGGGTGATCGCGAAGCCGATGCCGTACGGCTTGCCGTCGCCGCCTGTGCGGCGATCGATGACGCCGTCCACGCGGCAGTACGCCGGCAGCTTGATGGTCGATGGAGCGCCTCCGCCAGGACCGGCCGGCGGCGGCGAGGAGCCGGCGGCCACCCATTCGGCTTTCGTGATGTCGAGCGTCACTCCCGGGAGCGTGAAATTCTTCATCGCCGCGCAGGCGGCTGCGCGGGAAGGCGCCTGCGCCGTGGCGGCGAGCAAGACCATTACAGCGATCATCGGAGCCTCCTGATGCAGACCTTGCGGACGTCCGCCATTATCACCTGAGCGTCCTGAAAAAGCTTCGCACGTCGTCGGCGAGAAGCTCGGGCTCCTCCATGGCCGCGAAATGGCCGCCCAGTGGCATTTCGGTCCAGCGCACGAGGTTGTGCTGAGCCGACATCCACCGCTCCGTTGACGTCAGCAGGTCTTTGGGAAAGATCGCGCACGCGACGGGCACCTGGACTTTCTTCTGCGGCGCCGCGGCCACGCGGTTTTCGAAATAGATCCGCGTGGAGGACGTGATGGTCTGCGTCACCCAGTACAGCATCACGTTGTTCAGGAGCTCGTCTTTCGTGAACTTGCGCTCCACGTCGCCGCCGCAGTCGCACCACGCGCGAAACTTTTCGACGATCCACGCGGCGAGGCCTGCCGGGGAATCGTTCAAGCCGTAGCCCAGCGTCTGGGGCTTCGTGGACTGAATCTGAAAGTACGCGAGCTCGTTCTGCATCGCCGCCTGGCGTTCACGCACGCGCGCCAGTTGCGCGGGCGGCACGCCTTCGTTCGGGTTGGCGATGCCGGCCGGTGGGCCGGCCGTGCAGAAATTCAGATGGAGGCCGGCTACGTGCGGCGCATCGTTCAGAGCCGCCATCCTGCCGACCACCGAACCCCAGTCGCCACCCTGAATGCCGTAGCGCTCGTAGCCGAGGCGCTTCATCAGTGTTGCCACGACGCGCCCCATCCGCTCCGGCGAGAAGCCGGCTTCCCGGGGCCTGCCCGAAAAGCCGTAGCCCGGCAGCGAAATCGCGACAACGTGAAAGGCATCCGCATCCCGGCCGCCGTGCCGCGCCGGGTTCACGAGCAGATCGCTGATCTTCACAAACTCCAGAAACGATCCGGGCCACCCGTGAATCATCACGAGAGGCAGCGCGTTGGGTGCACCTGACCGCCAGTGGACGAAATGGATGTCGAGCCCGTCGATCTTCGTCGTGAACTGCGGGAGCTGGTTGAGACGCCGTTCCTGGGCGCGCCAGTCGTATTGATCGCGCCAGTAGGTGGTCAGCTGGCGCAGATAGTCGAGGTCGGTACCGTAGTTCCAGCCCGCTCCCGCCAGCTGATCCGGCAGCCGTGCACGGTTCAAGCGCGTCTTCAGATCCGACAGGACCGAGCCCGGAACCTGGATCCGGAAAGGAACGATCGCGTCTTCTCCGGGCTGCTGCGCGAAGGCCGGCAGGACGACGAGCCATCCAGCCGCCAGAAGCAGGCAGGCTCGGCGGCAACGGGGAGTGAATCCGAGTGTCCTGAAACTCGATCTGACACCATGCATTAACGCGACTCCCTTCCCGGCCCGCCGGGGCGCGCCCGATTCTACTGCGGGACGCCGCACGGACAACCAGGGCTGTGAATGTCCAATGAACACCAAATCGCTGCATCGGACCGCAACGTCTTATAATCTGCACACGATGCGGCCCGGGCACTGTGACTGAAAAAAAGACGGTGGCGATCGTGGGCGCGACCGGCGCCCAGGGCGGCGGACTGGCTCGCGCCATCCTGCGCGACCCGTCCAGCGGCTTTGCGGTCAGGGCGCTCACCCGGCGTACGGCATCCGCGCCCGCCCGCGCGCTCGCCGAAAGCGGCGCCGACGTGGTGTTCGCCGATCTCGATCAGGTCGAGACACTGAAGCGGGCGTTCGACGGCGCGCACGCGGCGTACTGCGTCACGAATTTCTGGGAACACAGCTCTCCCGAGCGCGAACTGGCCCAGGCCGCCGCCATGGCGCACGCCGTCGCATGCGCCGGAACCAGTCACGTCATCTGGTCCACGCTCGAAGATACGCGGCGCTGGGTGCCGCTCGACAGCGACCGGATGCCGACACTGCTCGGCCGCTACAAGGTTCCGCATTTTGACGCGAAGGGCGAAGCCAACGCGGAGTTCATCCGCCGGCACGTCCCGGCGACGTTCCTCCTGACCTCGTTCTACTGGGACAACTACATCGCCTTCCCCGGCATGGGGCCGCGGCGGGACACGAGCGGCGTGCTCACGCTGACGATGCCGATGGGCGACAAACGCCTGCCGGGCATCGCCGCCGAAGATATCGGCCGGTGCGCCTACGGCGTCCTGCGGACGGGCACTTCCTACATCGGTCAGACCGTCGGCATCTCCGGCGAGCACCTCACCGGCGCGGAGATCGTATCGAAGATGTCACGATCGATCGGCGAGCATGTACGGTACGAGGATCTTTCGGCTGACGAGTACCGGAGGCTCGACTTCCCTGGCGCCGACGACCTGGGGAACATGTTCCAGTTCAAGCGTGATTTTGAGGATGTCTTCTGCCGGGCCCGCAGCGTGACGCAATCGCGTCAGTTGAACCCGTTGATGCAGACGTTCGACCAATGGCTCGGCGTCAACGGCCGCCGGATTACGGGGCGCTGACACCCACCGGCGGACGCGGCGATTACCGCGTGCCGTCCGCAGTTTTCAACACGGATTGCGGACCGGCGAGCTTGTCGGCAAGGTACTGCCAGTCCCGATTGAAACGATAGCCGTAGCGTGACGGCAACTGCGGCGACTGTGTCTCGAGCCAGCGCACGCGGCGCCGGCTGGTGTTGCGGAAGCTGTGAATGCAGCCGACCCCCGTCCAGAAGACGTCGCCGGCGCTCAGGAGGTATTGGCGCCCGTCCGCAACCGCCTCGATCTCCCCCTCGAGAATGAAATACGACTCCTCGAGCGGGTGGTCGTGCGGATGGGCGACTCCTCCCGGCTGGTACTCGACCATGAACATCGTCGAGAGCTCGGCGCCGAGGCGCTGATCGACCAGCATTTTCAGCGCGATGCCCGAGTAGGCCAGCAGCGCCGTGTTCATGCTCGCGGAGACGGCGGGCGCATCCACGGCGGCACCCGCTTTGAGGCGGTCGAGCTCGATATCGCTGTCGGTCACCAGAAACAGGTGACGCGAGCGCGGATCGCGGATGTCGAAGTCGTGGCGCTCGTACGTGGCGACGGGGCCCAGGAAGAACGTGTCCGCCGGTGCGCCGGCCGCGCGGGGCTGCGGCGCCAGCATGTCGATCCAGCGGGCGCTTCCGTGCAGCGGTCCCACCCAGGCGTGCGGGGTGCCCAGCGGGATGAGGCCGCAGGCCCCCGGGCTCAGCTGATAGGCCCGCGCATCAATGATGAGGGTCGGCGTGCCCTCGAGGACGTAGAAGCTCTCCTCGAACGAATGCACGTGGACGTCGAGGTAGCCCCCGCTCTTCAGTTCGCACAGGCCCAGGCCCATGTGAACGGATCCCACCGAATGATCGACGAGCGAACAACGGGCGAAATGCCGGCTGTTCCCGAAGTAGGCCGGAGCTACCTTGATGTCTGGGCGAGTCAGCGCGTAATGCATGGGAACAAGGCGTCACACTACAGCCATCAGGCGTGTATCGTCAATACACACCTGTACATGCGCGCTGACACCATTACGCCGGGCCGCCGGCGTGGGCCTGCCGTCCCCAGAGCTCGTTCGAGGCGAGCCTCGCGCCTTCGGCGAGGCTCTCGAACTTCGCCCACATCACCTGCGGATGGACGCGTGCGACGTGTTCGAGCTGCGCGAAGCCGCAATCGGTGGAGGCGATGACGTTTTCCCGGCCGACGAGCCGCGCGAACCGGACGATCCGGTCCGCGACGACCTGCGGATGTTCCACGGTCGTCGTATGGTGCGTGACGACCCCGGGCATCAGGATCTTCCCCGCCGGGAGCCGGGTCTTTTCCCAGACGCGCCACTCGTGCTCGTGCCGTACGTTGGCGGCCTCGATGAGGTAGGCGCCCGCGTTCACCTGAAGAATCAGATCCAGGATGGCCTCGAGCGGCGCGTCCGCGACGTGGGGAACATGCCAGCTGCCAAAACACACGTGGTAGCGAACACGATCCTGTGGAATGCCAGCCAGCGCGTGGTTGAGGGCCTCGATCCGGAGCTCCGCCCAGCGCGTGTACTGCTCCGGACTCTTCTGGATCAACTCGTCGTACATGTTGGCCAGAACCGCATCGTCCACCTGCAGCACCAGGCCGGAGTTGTAGACAGCCAGGTACTCCTCGCGCAAGGCGTTCGCAATCGCGAAGACGTACTCCCGTTCGCTGGCGTAGTACTCGTTGACGGCGTCGTAGCCGACGCTGGCGGGCGCGACAGCCGTGAGGAATCCTTCCTCGACGTCGACCGGGGCCAGAGCGGCTTTCAGGTTGTCCGTATCGCGGCGGATGCTCGCGGAATCCGTGTACTCGATGGGCCCGACACATGCGTCGACCGGCGCGCCTTTGAGGCCGCGTGGGAACTCGCTCGCCATGAACTCCGCGAACCGGAAGCGGTCGCGGCCCAGCCATGTGGCGGGCGCCAGCTGATCGGGCCGCGCTTCGAATCCGCTCAACCGGGCGAGCACGTAGTTGGACCAGCTCGACTTGCCGAATTCGCCGTCGTTGACGATGTCGAGACCCGCCTTCACCTGCGCGGCTACGACGTCGGCGACGGATTGCTTCAGCCCGGCGTCATATTGCGGCCGGGTTGCCGCATCCGCAGCGGCGGACGACAGCGCGAGCAGCGCCGGCGGCCGCACGATGCTGCCTACGTGAGTGGTAAGGATGCGCTGGTCGCTTCGTTTCATTCGCGATCTGCAGACGGAGCGTCCGCCTTCAGGCGGACGACCGCGGCCGGCTAAAGCCGGCCGCTACGTCGATCTCTCTACATCAACTGCGCCTTGACCCATTCGAGCTCGCGGCAGACGTATTCGACGATGTCGCCGGTCTTGAGGTGATCGGGGAGGACGTCCCAGGTATACGTCTCGATCTCGAGCTGGCGCGAGAGCGGAGTCTTCTTGTGCATCGCGAGCGCCTGCTCGAGGGCAAACTGCGTGGACTTGAACGGGCCGAGGTCGGTCAGGAAGACCGGCACGTGGAAGTGCGTCCGCCATTCGCGCTTCGTCTTGTCTTTCTCCCAGCCCGCAAAGGCATCTTCGAGATTCAGAAAATGGCCCAGTTCCTTGCCGCCGCGGCATTCGACCGTCTGTGAGAGATAGACCGTCTTCGCGAAGCGCTTGAGCGCTTCCACCTTTTCGTCGGTGACTTCGCCGATATACATCGCCGCGGCTTCCTGGAGCTTGACGATCGGAATGCCCGCGTCCACGAGCTTCTGGAGCGACACCGGGATGTCCTCGAAGCCGACCGCCTGGTGGCCGATATCGAAGACCACGCCGAGGTGGCGGCGCAGGGCGGCAATCGCCGTGTCCATCGGGATGTTGGCGAGCACAGACAGGCGCGCCGCCGACTTGCCCGTGTAGAGATGGTTCGTGAAGTAGGCGACCGTCTCGTCGGTCGTTTCGAGAAAGCAGCGCGGTTCAGGCTCGAGACCGAGCGTGATCAGATGTCCGGTGCGCGCTTCGAGCTGCACCAGGTGGGCGGCCACTCGCAGCACGTGCTCGGTGTAGCTGTCGACAACATCAGGGCCGGTGACGTTCGGCTTGAAGCCAAGCGGCGCGGTTTGAATCGACGGCGAGATGCCTGGCGCGCAGATATCCGCGAGGATGTCCGCGACGTTGATCGTATAGGCCGTCCGCTCCTCGGTGCGCCAATCCGGCTCGTACACCTGCTCCTTGACCACGGTGCCCTTGAACGCGCCGTAGGGAAACGCGTTCGCCGTGTAGACATACATGTCGTTGTCGGCCAGAAACCACTTCAGCTTCTTCCGCTCGTCGGCGTTCGCCGCGAGCACGGCCGCCGTCGGCGCGGCCAGCCGGAGGCAGACGCCAAACGGTTGATCCGGCGAGATCCGCGCCTTGACCTTCGGGAGGAACGTCTGCACGCTCGACCAAAGCTCCGGCCAGTTGTCGGCCGGATGCACGAGCGTCGAGTACGTCAGATGGCCGAGGCCGTTGCCGAGATCCATGGGGTCTCCGAAAGAGAAACGCAAAACGGAAAACGGACAATCAGACATCGCGTTCGTCGTCTACGTCTGCGTTCGACGTGTTCCGTCTTGCGTGTTCCGTTCTCCGTTCTACGTTCTACGTTCTACGTTATGTGTTCCACCCCGCCCGAGGCGGCCGATCGGACGACCGCTTCGGTCACGGCCGCGCCGTGAATCATCTGGTCGAGGGGAATGGGAAAGGGCGCGCCGCCCGTCGCCGCCTGGGCGAAGGCGTCCAGGCAGGCGCGCGTCACGTCGAGGCGGGCGGCTTCCCAGACCACCGCGTCGCCCTTGATCGGTTGAAACTTGCCCGTCCCGAACAGCCGCGTCCGGCGTTCCTCGGACGAGGCCCCGGCCACGTGCGTCATGCCTTCGAGCCGCACCGACCCCTTCGACCCGAACACCTGGAAACTGAACCCCGGGCCCGTCGCCGTCATCGTGCCGAGGTACCCCGACATCCCGTCCCGCATCCGGAACAGCATCGACGTCGTATCGTCGCTGTCCACCTGCACCACGCGCCGGAAACTCTGGCAATAGACCTGCGCGATCGGCCCGCACAAATCGATCATGCCGTCGATCGCGTGCACGCCCATCGGCGTCAACGCGCCGCAGGGCGTCTCGTCCTTGGCCGCCCGCCACGCGTCCGGCTTCAGGAACAGCCCGTTGGGAAACGTCATCGTCGCTTCGACGTGCAGGATCGTGCCCAGGTCCCCGCTGCGAATCTGCTCCCGCAGCTTCGTCATCTCGGGATGGAACCGCCGGTTGTAGCCCAGCCCCAGCGTGACGCCGGCGGCCTGGGTCGCCGCGACCGCCGCCTCGGCGTCGGCTTTCGTCAGCGCGAACGGTTTCTCGCAGAAGACGTGCTTGCCGGCCTGTCGCCGCCGCGATGACCTGCGGACTGTGCAGCGAATGCGGCGTCGCCAGCACGACCGCCTGCACCGCCGGATCGGCCAGGGCCTGCTCGTAGGTGCCGTGGAGCGTGAACCCCTGCGCCTGCGCAAACGCCGTCAGCTCCGGCGTCGGCGTCCGCGCCACGCCCGCGACAAACCGGATGTCCCCGCTGGTCCCCTGCACCGACTCGACCAGCGTCTTCCCCCACCAGCCCAGCCCCACCATCGCCGCGTTCAGCATGCGCTATTTAGTCTGCCCCGGCGCGAGCCACCGAGCCACCGAGCCACGAGCCACGAGCCTCTAGTACGCGTCCGAATCAGCGAGAGCTTCGGATCGGCGGCCGGGCTCGGCGTCATCGGCAGGCCGAGCTCCTGTTTCACCAGGTTCACGCCCTGCACCAGCGCCACCATCTTGTAGAACGCATGCCGCCGGCTCATCCCTTCGCGGCCCATCCCGCAGTCCGACGACAGGATCAGCCGTTCCTTCGGAATCACCTGCAGCGCCTGCTTCACCAGATCCGCCACTTCCTCGGGCGATTCCACCTGCAGCGTGTGGTGATCGATCGCGCCAATCCCCACCTTCATGTGCGTGATGTGCTTCCCGACATCCTCGAGATCGGCGCAGTGGCTGCTCTTCATCTCGAACGTGATCACATCGGCGTCCACCTGGTTCAACAGCTCGAGCGCCGGCTTGTACGACTGGATCTTCGCAAACATCCGCTGCTGCGACGGGTTGCCCCAGCACGTGTGGCACCACACCTCGGTCTTCGCCCGCAGCCCCTTCACCGTGTTGTTGAACACCTTGAGCATGAACTCGGGATTGATCACCGGGTCCTTGTAGCCCCGCGCCGCCAGCAGGTGAATCTGCGGCTCTTCCATCTGGATGATCGGACAGCCCGCATCCGCCAGGTCGTGCAGCTCCTGGTTGAACGCGTCGCTCATCGCCATGATGCGCGACGGCAGGTCCTGTGTAGTGCTCGTCCTGCACCGCAAACGCCACCAGCTCCGGCGTCACCGTCCCGAACTTCACCGGCTTGGCGCTCAGCCGCTGCGCCGCCTTCCAGATCTCCGCATACTGCATCTCGCCGGGCCCGAGCGGCCCCACGATCTTCGGCATCACCCGCGCTTCGAGATAATCGTGCAGGATGTGCCCGCGCGGAAACCCGATCCCGCCCGCCCCCACCTTCGCCAGCTTCGGATGCGTCGCGTCAAACCCGCTCATGTGATGCGGCGGATAACTCGTCCAGCTCTGGCCGCCCACGTCCTGATCGAACCGGCAGTCGCCATCCGTCACGATGTCGAGCCCCGCCACTTCCTGCTCGCGCAGATACACCGACAACGCATCCACGTATTGCTCGCGGAACCGGCTGATCACCATCGCGTCCAGAAACGACTTCAGCCCCAGGTTTTCCGTATACCAGCTGGGACGGGGCAACGACCCCGTAATCGTCGTCGGCAGCACAAGCCCGGCAGTCGCTTTCAACATGAGTCAGTCTCTCTTGACGCCCCGCGCCGCGGCGAGCCGCGATGAGCGCGGGAAGCGTCGCAGCGAAGTCAGCGTCGAATGTGGATCACTGAGGAGGAGATTCCCGAACGGCACAACCATCGAAGCATGACACGTCCGTTTGTGTAGTGTCAATGAACACGCGGCGCTTTCGAATGCCGCGCGGCGCTCTTCGATATAATCCGTCGCCATGTCACCACGACAGCGGAAGACGGAGCGCGACAGCCCGCCGAACGACGGCGGGCGGGAAAAGATGTCCGCCAATCTCGGATCGCGACTGCGCGTCGCCCGCGAACAAAAAGGCATGACCGTCCGCGGGCTCGCGAGGTACGTGGGCGTCTCGCCGAGCCTGGTCTCGCAAATCGAGCGCAGCCGCGTCATGCCGTCGGTGGGAACGCTCTACGCCATCGCGAACCAGCTCGGCCTGGTCGTTGACGATCTCTTCAAAGGCGCGGTCTCACGCGCCAAGGGACGCGAACGCTCCTCCGACGATGAATCGACGGTCGCCGATATCCAGAACCCGGTACTCACACCCGATCGGCGCAAGACGATCAGCCTGGCCGACGGCGTCCGCTGGGAACGGCTGACACCCGCGCCCGACAAGGATCTCGAGTTCCTGATCGTCGTCTACAACGTCGGCGCGGAATCGTGCCCGAAGGATGCGCTGATCCGCCACGGTGGACAGGAGTACGCGTACCTGATCAGCGGGCGGCTCGGCATCAAAATCAGCTTCGAAGAATTCGAGCTCGGTCCCGGCGATTCGATTGCCTTCGACGCCCAGATGCCGCATCGCCTGTGGACGGTCGGCAAGGAACCGGCTGTCGCCGTGTGGGTCGTGCTCAACCGCCACGGCGACAACCGCGTCCGCCCGACGACCTAGCGTTCGCTAGAAATCGTACCTGCGCCGAGAACTTCACAAACCGCGGCTGGATGACGGACGTCGGCAGCCGCCAGACCGGTCCGAACGAGCCGAGTTCCGTGAGGACCGCGTCGGAGTTGAACGCGTTGTAGAAGTCCACGTTCAGATCGAGCTTTCCCTTGCCGATGTTGAAGACCTTGGTGACCCGCAGGTCGACCTGGTTGAGCCGGTCGCCCCACTGCGTGCCGGGCTGAACCAGGTTCACGTTGGCCTGGCCGTTCGTGAACGGCCGCGCCAGCGTCGTGCGTCGTCGTCCGGTTGGTGTTGTTGTAGATGTTCGTGCCGACGACTTGCGGGACCGAGCAGGCTCTGGAGCGTGCCGGCCACGCGGATGCCCCACCACGGCGTCAGGTAGCGAGGCCAGCGCCTTGTAGAGCGGCTGAACCGGCGTCTCCTGATGACAGCAGGACGCCGGCGTCAGCGCGCCGGTGCCAGCCGTCACCGGCGGCTGGATGCCAGCCGGCAACGCCGCCGGGACCGTCAGCGACTCGGGCACGGCACTCACAATGGCGCAGTTGTCAGTCATCCTCTTGCCCGCGCTGACACCGCCCTGCAGCAGCAGGCCGTTCCTGCAGGCGCGCGTCGACGCTCAAGATCGAAGCCGTTCCAGTGCTGGTACTGGTTCCCGAAGTCCGACGCCATCTTCATGACGTTCTTGGGAGCGACGATGATGTTCGGATCGTAAAGCCCGCCGATCGTCTGGCCGGCGCTCGGCAGAGTAAAGCCGTTGCCGGTGTTGCTGGGCACCTTCACCGAGAACTGCGTGAAGTCGTTCGGGCCGAGCGCCTCGTTGTCGATGACGTAGAAGTTACCGCCAATGCGCCGGAAATATCCGAAGTTGGCGGAGATACGCGGCGCGATCTGCTGCTGGATGCTGGTTGAGAACTCCCAGTTGTAGGGACGCACGCCCCATCCCTGCATGATGGACGGCGAATACACGGTGCCGGGCACCGCCGTTCCGAACGTCGGCGTGAGCCACGGGCCGCACTCGTTGTTCGAGGGCCGGATCGTCAGGTTGCAGTCGGGAACGAAGTTCTTGTTCGTATCGGTCCAGGTGCGTTGGGTCGACGTGCTGATCGTGGAGGCCGGGTTGTTGGCCTGCGCGTAGCGGATCGAGTCCTGCTCGACGCTGCGGCTGACGCTCGCCCTTGATGGCCGTCTTGCCGTTGCCGAACAGGTCGTAGGCCGCCTGGACACGCGCGGATCGAAGTCCTTCCAGTTCGGCACGTTCTGGACCGCCGGGAAGGTGAAGTTGCGATTCGGCGCCCACTTGTGCGGTCCGGCCGTGAACGGCTCGGTGGACTCGTTCTGCAAGTCCAGACGGATGCCGCCGCCCAGCGTCAGCCGGTTCAGCGTCCATCGATCCTGGGCGTAAATGCCCAGGTTGTAGTTGAGATTCATTCTGCCAGCCGTAGACGGGCGCCTGGACCGTCACGAATGCCGGCGCGCCCGCTGTGGTCGTGTACCAGATGCCGCCCGTCGAGTCGTTGTTGTCACCGCGCCAGAAGTGGCCGCGCTGCATGTCGAAGCCGACTTTCGCGGTGTGGGAACCGGTGACATAACTCATCGAGCCGGTGAACGACTGCGACGGCAGGCGGTCGTCGTTATTCGATCCGGTGGGCGCCCGGTAGATGAAGTTGCCCGCCGTCTGCTCGGTAATCGAGATGCAGACGGGCGCCAGCGTGCCCTGCGACGGGCACTGGCCGACCAGGTCGGTGATTCAGTTTGATGGTATCCGGGCTCGCGCCTGCCATCACGCCCACTTCGAACAACACCTTGTTGGTCGCCGCATAGGTCCACTTCGTCGTGGACAGCTGCGTGTGCCACGTCGTGATGCGCGCCGCCTCGGGCGACGCGTTGAAGATGTTGAGGAGCCAGTGCGGATCCACCTTGTACTGGTAGGCGTACCAGGTCGAGAGCTTCTGCTTCTCGGAGATCGCCCAGGTGACACGCCCGTTGTTGTCGTATGTGTAGGTGCCCGCGTACGCCTGC
Source organism: uncultured Acidobacteriota bacterium (assembly GCA_963729215.1). Taxonomy (GTDB): domain Bacteria; phylum Acidobacteriota; class Vicinamibacteria; order Vicinamibacterales; family CAVVIG01; genus CAVQJU01. Next base: position 50,329 of record CAVSND010000026.1, read on the forward strand.
CGCCCGAGGTCGTTCGTCGCGGGTTGACCGCGGTCACGTCCGTCGGGTAGTAGCGCGACGCGAGATAGTACTCGTTCGTGAAGTAGCGCGACGTCACGTAGAACCACAGCTTGTCCTGCTTGATCGGACCGCCGACGGCGCCGTTGAGGTCGTATAGCGTCTTGAGCGTGACGAGGCGCGTCTGCACGCCCCGCGACTTGAGGTTGTCGGTGAGGTTCGAGCCCTGCAGCGATGGGCCCGAGCCGTTCGCGAGGAACGAGCCGCTGAACCGGTTGCCGCCCGACCGCGGGATCGCGTTCATGATCACGCCGTTGGTGCCGGTCTCGGCCATCTGGCCGGAGAGCTGCACGTTCACCTCGTCGAACAGCAGCGGCGAAAGGCTCATGTTGGTCAGGTTGGAGCTGATGTACATGTTGCCGATTCGCATGCCGTCGATCAGCGAGACGCCGTCGCCCGGCGGTTATTGCCGTGCGCGGACACCTGGGCGCCCGTCTGATCGCCCAGGACGCCGCCGACGTCGGTGTTCGAGGCCCGGACCGCGGGCACGAGCGCCGCCATCTGGATCCACGACCCGCCCGAGGGCAGTTCCTTGAACGCCTGGGCCGTCACCGAGCGCGTTTGCGCGGCGGACTGAATGTCCACGACGGGCGCTTCGCCCGTGACGGTGATCGTCTCGGCAACGGCGCCGACTTTCATCTCGGCGTTCACCTGCGCGTTGACGGCCACCGACACCTCGACGCCTTCGTGCTGGACCGTACTGAAGCCTGTCAGCGTGAAGGTGGCGGCATACGTGCCCGGCGGCAGGTTCACGATGCGGTACTGGCCCGAACCGTCGGTGACCGCCGTGCGCAGCTTTTCGATCAGCGCGGGGCTGGTCACTTCGACCGTCACACCGGGAAGCACGGCGCCCGACGGGTCCTTGACGACGCCGGCCATCGTGCCGAGCTGCTGCGCGAAAAGCGGCGCCGGTGCGGCCAGTAGCACGAGCAGGAGAAACATCCGTCTAGTTGCACTGCACATCGCACTTACCTCACTTGGTCGCGTTAACAGGGGGAAAGACGCCGCGAAAGGCTAGCCGATAGTACGTGTAGTGTCAATATACAAGACACGATTTTGAACGCTCTTTGACGCCGGACTGAACCAGCGTTAAGTATCGCGGAACGGTACCAGCTTCACGCGTGCACTGCTGGGAAACAAGTCCGAAGGATCAAAAAAAGGAGGCGCCAATCCAAGATTTTGGAATCGAAGTAACAGAGGGGCGAGTAATCGTGCGCAGTCTCAAGCGACGCGATGGTCCTCGCGACCTCTCCGCCTTGACATCGAGGCCGGCGTTTCATTTCGCTCCGCAGGGTCGCGGGTTCCAGCCAGCCGCATCCCGTTGTTTCTTGAACTCGTAGGTCTTGATGTAGGCCGGCTGGAAATACGTCGGATCGTCGACCATCGTGGTCACGACCAGGTATTCCTGGCCACCGGTATCGACGAGACGGACGAAATACTCGGTGAGCGTGGCGTTGGCGCCGTAGGGAACCCCGTTCTTCCGGACGTATCCGGGACGGAGGTGCGTGGTCACCACTTTCAGCTGGCCGACGCGAGCTCCGCCGCGTCCGGCGGGCGGCCCTCCTCGCCCGGCATTGGGAAACTCCCAGCGCGCCAGCGAATAACCCTGCCAGCCCGGCTGGGCGGGCGCCGGGTGCAGCGTCGCGAGTTGCGGGGTGCTCTCGAAGTAGAAGCGCCGCGTCTGGGTGCCGGCGTCGATATCCATCTTGATCGTGTTGTCGTCGTCCCAGGTGACGTGCAGCCTGGCCGGCAGCCGCATGATCCCGCCCGCGCCGTAGGCCCGGCACTCCTCTCCGGCCGCGGCATCCTTCGCCGGATCCCACGCGTTGGTGACGCGGCGCGCCTCGGCCGTCACCGGCAGATAGTCCACGTTGCCCTTGGGCGGCGTCAGCATCCGGTACCGCCAGTCGTCCGTGACGAGCGACACCCAGTATCCCGCGATGTCAAACGGCGCGGCCGTGCGAGGAATGGCGGGCGGCGCCGGCGGGGCCTGCTGGCCCCGGCCCTGGGCGTTCAAATACTGACCGCACAGCGCGGCAGCGAGCGTGACAGCGATGAGAAGTCTGCGCACCGCGAGGCCTCGTTACGACTTGGGAGTGAGGCTGCGGTAGACAGCCTCGATGAACACGTCCGGGGTATTCGACGGGCTGCGGCCGAAGCGGCCGTCGTAGTCCCGCGTCAGCTTCGCGGCCTTGATCTGCGGCAGCGTCATGCCTTTCTTCACGGCGGCACGGACGCGATCCCGCATGATCGTGACCATGTCGCGGTAATAGGCCACATCCGCTGAATCGGTGAGACGTCCGTGCCCCGGCACGACGACGGTACCACCCTCCATCATGTGCTCGACGACCGACATTTCGAGAATCCAATTGAGCGCGTCCACGACGCCCTGGATGCTGCCGCCTTTCTCGACGTCGATGACGGGATAACTCGTCATGTTCAGGACGTCGCCAGCCGCGAGCACTTCGGATTCGCGGAACTGGACGATCGTGTCGCCGTCGGTGTGCGCCGACGGCATGTGCCACAAGACGACGCCCTCGCCGTTGAAAAAATTCAGCTTGAAGCTCGAACCTTCGTAGGCTTCGCTCGGCATCGCCGCCGAGGGCACGGGCGACCCCTTCGGCAGGTGTGTCGTCGCCTTTTCGTGCGCCATGATCCAGGCGTCCTGGGCGGCGAGCCCGATGTGACTGCGGCCTGCGGCCGAGAACGCCGCGTTGCCGCCCATGTGATCGGGGTCGAAGCTGGTGTTGACGATGCCCACGATGGGTTTCGGCGCCGGCGGCGCGGAGGTGGTCGGCAGGAACGTCGAGCTGTTCCACCACGAGCATCCTTGAATGAGGCCGACGCAGGATTTCTGCGGCATGCGCATCGACGTGACCTGGCGGTCGAGCATCTGCACCGCCGCGAGCAGCTTGTCGGTCATCGGGCGCGGCGCCCGTGTCCACGAGCATGATGCCGTCCTTGCCGATCGAGGCGACGATGTTGCTGCCGCCGGCCGAGAGCATCCAGATGTTGCCCCTCACCGGCAGGATGTGCACATCGCCGGCGGCCGGTGCCGGCTGCTGCGCGTCGAGATCGACACGTTCCGGCAACACTAGCAGCGCGGCTGCGGCAATCACGAGGGCGAGGGCGCGAACGGGTTTCATGGCGGCAGTCATCCTGGCGTCTCAGCGTCCGATGTTCGCGGCGCGATCACCCGCCGTCCACTGGCTGTCCTTGAGCGTCTGCTCGTACTCGGGATAGATCGTGTCGACACCACCCGTTGGACGGTTCGCGGCCACCCCGTAGCGCGCGCGAATCTCCTTGAGGAACGGGTTTTCGCCGAGCTGGAAGTGCGGCACCTTGCCCTTTTCGAGCCCTTCGTAAACCGACGTGCACGGATGCGGCGGCACGAGCGAGTTCACGGTCAGCCGGTATTCCGAGCTGCGAATGAGCGGCTCGGCCAGGTACGTCGGATCGTGAATGATGTTGACCCAGGTCAGGATGTCGCCGCGGCGGATCCACCACGTCGTCACCGTCGCCTCATCGGTCGCCATCGCCCCGTCGCGCCGGATGTAGTCTTCCTTCAGGTGCGAGGTCTCGATCCGCAGCATGTCCCCTTCCCAGGTCGCGCTCGAAAACCCTCCCCAGGAGTGCGCGGCCTCGGCCGGCGGACGTTCGCGGCCGTCGAGAAACACGGGCATGTTGGTGGACTGGTGCCACTCGGGCTGATACGCCACGATCTCGCGCGAGTACGGGTCCACTTCCTTGCTGATGCGCAGCTGCGTCGGACCGCGGTAGATGTACGCCCAGCCGTGGGGCCGGCACTGGTATTCCGGCAGAGACAGGAGCGAGGCATCCCAGGTCTCCGCACGGGCGAGGCCGTCCGCATTGAGCGGAAGGCCGAAGAAATCGCCGACCCAGGGATTCTCGGTATTGTCCTGCGAGCGAACGACCGTCCATTCGCCGGAGAAGTCCGTCGTCACGCCGCCGCCCCCGTTCTGGGCCCGGGGCGAGCCCGCGGCCCACACCGCAAGCGCGGCTGTCAGAAGGAAGACGATTCCGCGGCGTGTACTGCGCATCGAATGGGCCTCGGCAAGGGGGGCTGGCGTCACAAATCCCGACGGGAACGTATCTCACGAAGCAGTACAGTGTCAATGAACGTCACAGCCGGAAGATCCCTATACAACACCATTTACGACCTCGGTAATCGCGTCCTTGCGGAAGGTTCGCGGAACGTTCAGTGTTCATGGACAGCGGCGGCAGACCATGTTATGTTCGCCCCGTGCTGACACGGTGGATGACCGCGACCGGGCTGGTTCTGATCGTCAGCTCACCGTGGCTGGCTGCCCAGCAGAGCCCCGCGTCCCCGCCGCCGGCCGGCGATCCGCACGCAACGGTCGACAAATACTGTACGGGGTGCCACAACGAACGCCTGAAGAGCGGCGGACTGGCCCTCGATCGCATGGATTACGCCGATGTCGCCGCGAGCGCGGGCGTCTGGGAGAAGGCGATCAAGAAGGTGCGCGTCGGCATGATGCCGCCCCAGGGCGCGCCGCAGCCTGACGCCGCGACACGCGGCCAACTCGTCGGCTGGCTGACGGAATCGCTCGATCGCGCGGCGGCGCTCAAGCCGAATCCCGGACGGCCCGTGCTGCACCGCCTGAATCGCGCCGAGTACGCGAACGCCGTCCGCGACTTGCTGGCGCTTGACGTCGATCCCTCGACATTGCTGCCGCCGGACGATTCCGCGTACGGCTTCGACAATGTCGGCGACGTCCTCGGCATGTCGCCCGTGCTGCTCGAGCGGTTCATGGAAGCCGCCAACAAGGTCGGCTCGCTCGCGATCGGCGATCCCGATATCGGCCAGGCGGCGCTGACGTTCCGCATCCGCCAGGACGCGTCGCAGGACACGCACGTCGAAGGCCTGCCGATTGGCACCGTCGGCGGCATCCTCGCGAACGTGACCCTGCCCCTCGACGCCGAGTATCAGATCGCGGTGAAGATGTTCCGGACGAACCTGGGCGTCATGCGCGGCCTCGAGTACCGAGCACGACGTCGAGTACACCGTGGACGGCGTGCGCGTGCACACGTTCCACATGGGCGGCGAAGCCGACTTCAAAGCCAACCTCGTCAACATGACGAAGGCGGGCGATGTCATCGACGAGCGCGGCCGCATCAAGATCAAGCTCGCGGCCGGCCCGCACGTCATCGGCGCCTCGTTCATCGGCCGCAGCGAGGCCCTGAACCCGACGCGCCTGCAGCCGTTCATCCGCAGTTCCACCGATACACGCGACACGTCAGGCCATCCGCACTTCGACACGCTGACCGTCACCGGTCCATACAATTCGACCGGACCCGGCGACACACCGAGCCGCCGCGCGATCTTCTCGTGCCATCCGACGACACGCGCGAGCGAAGACGGATGCGCGCGCGCGATCATCGCCCGGCTGGCGCGCCTGGCCTACCGGGGCGACGTCACGGACGTCGATCGCCAGCGCCTGTTCGGCTTCTACGAAGCCGGCCGTCAGGCCGGGACCTTCGACACCGGCATCCAGAAAGCGCTGCAGCGCATCCTGGCGAGCCCGAAGTTCTGCTTCCACATCGAACAGGATCCGGCCGGCCTTCCGCCGGGCACCGCGTATCAGATCAGCGACCGCGAGCTCGCCGCCCGCCTGTCGTTTTTCCTCTGGAGCAGCATCCCGGACATCACGCTGCTGGACCTCGCGGCGCGAGGAACGCTTCACACGCGCCCCGTGCTCGAGCAGCAGGTCCGGCGGATGCTGGCCGATCCGAAAGCCGGCGCGCTCACCACGAACTTCGCGGGCCAGTGGTTGTATCTGCGTAACCTCAAAAACCTGCAGCCGAACTCCGAGGAGTTCCCCGATTTCGACGACAACCTGAGGCAGGCCTTCGAGCACGAGGCGTCGCTGTTCTTCGCCAGCATCGTCAAGGAAGACCGGAACGTTCTCGACCTGATGACGGCCGACTACACCTTCCTCAACGAGCGGCTCGCGGAGCACTACGGGATTCCGAACGTGTACGGCAGCCATTTCCGGCGCGTCACGCTGCCCGACGACCGGCGCTACGGCCTCCTGGGCAAGGGCGCCGTGCTGATGGTGACGTCGCACGTCAATCGCACGTCGCCCGTCGTCCGCGGCAAATGGGTGATGGAGAACCTCCTCAGCGCCCCGGTCCCTCCGATGGCGGCCAACGTTCCGCCGCTGAACGAGGACGCCAACCGGGGCGGCCGCATCCTGACGATGCGGGAGCGGATGGAAGAGCACCGGAAAAACCCGGCGTGCGCGCAGTGCCACAAGATCATGGATCCCATCGGGCTCTCGCTGGAGAACTTCGACGCGGTGGGCGCCTGGCGGCTGCGCGACGGCGACAGCGTGACGGGCCCCGGCACCCCGATCGACGCCCAGGGCGAATTGCTCGACGGCACGAGGGTCAACGGGGTCGTCACCCTGCGGCAGGCGCTGCTCCGGGAGCCCGACCTGTTCGTCGGGACGGTGACCGAAAAACTGATGATTTACGCCCTCGGCAGGGGCCTTCAGCCCTACGACATGCCGTCGGTCCGCGCGATTGTGCGCGACACTGCACAGACCAGCTATCGCTTCTCGTCCATCGTCATGGGCATCATTAACAGCACGCCGTTCCAGAAACGCGTTACTCTGGAAGAGCCGGTTGGGGTCGCAAAAGGGAGCCGCTGATGTTTATTTCCAAAATGAAGCTGTCCCGTCGGTCGATGCTCCGCGGCATCGGCGCCACGCTCAGCCTTCCGCTGCTCGAAGCCATGGTGCCGGCGCTCACGGCGGCCCCGAAACCGATCACGCGGTTTGGCGCCATCTTCACGCCGCTCGGCCAGCGGCCCGGCTACTGGGAGCCGAAGACGGTCGGCAAGAACTTCGAGTTCAACGTCATCATGAAGCCGGTCGAGCAGTTCCGCGATCACCTGACAGTGATCACCGAGCTGTGCGATCCGCTCGACGGACACGCGACGACGGTGTCGGCGTGGCTCTCCGGACAGATTCCCTACCGCACGATCGCGGAGAACGTAAAGTCGGGGATCACCATCGACCAGGTCGTCGCGAACAAGATCGGCCAGGAAACGCCCCTGCCCTCGCTCGAGCTCGCCACGGAAGACTTCACAGGTTGGATCGGCGGCTGCGACACGGCGTACAGCTGCGCCTACATGAACACGATCACCTGGAAGAACGAGACGACGCCGCTGCCGATGGAAATCAACCCGCGGGTCGCGTTCGAGCGGCTGTTCGGACAGCCCGGCACGGCGGCGCAGCGGCGCGCGCGCATGCAGGACAACAAGAGCATCCTCGATTCCGTCCGCGAAGAGGCGCACGACCTCCAGAAGACGCTCGGCGGCAAGGACCAGGCGCGGCTCAACGACTACCTCGACAACGTCCGCGAGATCGAACAGCGCATCCAGCGCGCCGAGAAAAACGCGACCAGCCAGAACGCGGTGCCCGACGCGCCGATCGGCATCCCGGATTCGTTCGAGGAGCACGCGCTCCTGATGTACGACCTGGCGGCCGTGGCGTTCGAGGCGAACCTGACGCGCGTCTTCACGTTCATGAAATCGCGCGACGCGAGCCAGCGCGTCTACCCGAACATCGGCGTCAACGAGCCGCACCACGCGATGTCGCATCACGGGAACAACCCCGACAAGATCGCCGGCCTCGTGAAGCTCAACACGTACTACGCGACCCTGTTCGCGAAGTTCCTGAACAAGCTCAAGTCGACACCCGACGGCGACGGCACGCTGCTCGATCACTCGATGATCCTCTACGGCAGCGGCATGAGCGAAAGCGATCAGCACTCCCGGATCAACATCCCGACGCTGCTGGCCGGCAACCTGTGCGGCACGCTCGAGGGCAACCGGCACATCCAGGAGAAAAAGGAAACGCCTTTCTCCAACCTGCTCGTGTCGATCGCCAACAAGTTCGACTGCGAGATGGACACGTTCGGGATCAGCACGGGTAAAGTCACGCTCTGATGCGCACACGCCACGTCTGGCTGCTGTTCGGGCTGCTGGCCACCGCCGCCACCCTGAACGCAGCCGGCGCCGGTACCACCTTGATCGATGCGGTCAAGGCGGGCAACCGCGCCGCTGTCCGCACGCTCGCCACACCCACGACCGTCAACGCCGCCGAAGCCGACGGCATGACGGCGCTCCACTGGGCGGTCCGCGCGGATGACCTCGAGACGACACAGACGCTGATTCGCGCCGGCGCGAACGTGAGCGCGGCCAATCGCTACGGCATCACTCCCCTGTCGCTCGCGGCCACCAACGGAAACCCGATCATCACGCGGACCCTGCTCAAGGCGGGCGCGAACGTCAACGCCGCCGGGCCCGACGGCGAAACCGTGCTGATGACGGCGGCCCGCGCCGGCAACGGCGAGGTCGTCACCGCGCTGATCGACCGGGGCGCCAACGTCAACGCCGCGGAAAACTGGCAGGGCCAGACCGCGCTGATGTGGGCGGCCGCCGAGAACCACCCGGACGCCATCAGAGCCCTCGTCGCCCACGGCGCCGACATGAACGCCCGATCCAGGGAACTGTCGTTTCCGGAATACCGCTACGAGACGAACGGCATGGCGGTGTTCCAGCTGCCGAAGGGCGGCTGGACCGCACTGATGTACGCCGCGCGGCAGAATGCGATGGCCGCCGCCGCCGCGCTGGCCGACCTGAAGGTCGATCTCAACGCGACCACTAAGCAGGAAGGCACGACGGCCCTGCAGGTCGCCGTCATCAACATTCATTACGACCTCGCGAACCTCCTGCTCGAGAAGGGCGCCGACCCGAACGTGACCGACTCCACGGGCATGACGGCGCTCTACGCGACGGTGGACATGCGCGCGCCGGCGAACATGCTGACGCGCCCCGAGCCGAAGCTGCGCGACACGCTCGACGCGCTCGGGCTGGTCAAGTCGCTGCTGGCGCACGGTGCGAACCCGAACGTCCAGCAGAAGAAGCCGATCATCGGCCGCCACAACAACCTCGTGGGCGATGCCGCGCTCACGGAAGGCGCGACGGCCCTGGCGCGCGCGAGCAAGACCTGCGACATCCCCGTCATGCAGGCGCTGCTCGACGGCGGCGCCGACGCGACGGTCGCGCTCGCCAACCGGACGACGACCGCCATGATTGCGGCGGGAGGCAACGCGCCGGAGCCAAAGGTCCTCGAGGCCGTCACCCTGCTCGTCGAGCACGGCGTCGATGTCAACGCGTTCAACGCGAACGGCCAGACCATTCTCCACAACGCGGCTCAGCGCGGCCAGAACTCGGTGATCGAGTACGTGGCGCGGAAAGGCGCGAAGCTCGATCGGCGCGACAAGCAGGGGCGCACGGCGCTCGACATCGCGATGGGCGCGGCCGGCGGAACGCGCCGCCAGGGCCGTGCCGCGACCGCTCCCGTGGTCAACGAGAAGACCGCGGCGCTGCTGCGGGAGTTGATGGCCCGGCCATGAAGCGCGGCGGCGTCTTGATTGGCGCGATTGCGCGCGGCCGCGCTGGCCGTCGCGGTCGCAGGCGCAGCAGCCTCCGAAGACGCTCCGCGACGGTGTCTTCACATCGGACCAGGCGCTGCGCGGCAAGTCGGGCTTCGACGGTGTCTGCGCCCGGTGCCACGGCATTCCGCTCACCGGCAGCCAGGGCAACGGCCCCGCGCTCAAAGGCCCGGCCTTTCTGGCGCACTGGGACAAGGACACGCTCGGCGGTCTCTACACGAAAATCCGGGACACGATGCCGCTCAACGACGCGGGAACGCTCACCGACGAGGTGAAGCTGCAGATCCTCGCGTATCTCCTCGAGCAGAACGGCTTCCCCGCGGGCAAGACCGACCTGCCCGGCGACGTCAACGCGCTCGACGAAATCGGCATCCAGCAGCGGGGAGTCTGGGACGGCATTTTCACGACGGCTCAGGCCGACCGCGGCCGGGAGCCCGCGGCGCGCTGCCAGGGCTGCCACGGCCCGCAGCTCGCGGGCACGGATCGCGCGCCGGCGCTCAAGGGCGCGGGGTTTCTGGCGAACTGGGAAAACGGCAGCGTCAATCGCCTGTTCCTGAAGGTGCGGGATACGATGCCGCCCGGCAATACCGACTCCATCGCGCCCGACACCAAGCTCGATATCGTCGCCTTCCTGCTCAGGGAAAACGGATTTCCCACCGGCGCCAGCGAGTTGAGCGCGAACGCGGAGGCGCTCGACAGCCTGCAAATCGTCAAGCAGGGCGCCGACAGCGGCGCGCCGAATTTTTCGCTGGTGCAGGTCGTTGGCTGCCTCACGCCGGCCGCGCCGGGCAGCTGGACGCTCACGAATGCGACGGAGCCCGCCGTCACGCGCGACAACGTACCCAGCCCGGCCGCGCTCAAGAGCGCCGAGGCGAAGGCGCTGGGGAAGCAGACATTCGGCCTCGTCAGCGTCGATCGCACCGCGAAGTCCGGTCAGCTGAACGGCCAGAAAGTCGAGGCGCGCGGCCTCCTGTATCGCGACGGCGCGTACGCCGACCTCAACCTGACGTCCCTTCGCCCTCTCGCCCAGGCCTGTTCGAACTAGCGCGGTTTTCGATTCCGGTCGAATACTCCGGGATACCCTCGAATCCGTAATACAAGCGGCGCTTTCGGCTGGCAGTCGGTGCAGAAGAGCCGAGGGA
>CAVSND010000027.1:0-414858 GCA_963729215.1 uncultured Acidobacteriota bacterium
CGACCTCTGCCCTCGTCTGCGCGTGCGTCCAGGGGCAGCCCGCTACCGACACCGGCGACCCGGGCTTTCCGTTCGGTCCTTCGGCCGTCGGCGTGCAGCCCATCGCGTACGTCCAGGACATCAAACCCATCTTCGATCGCGACTGCCTCAACTGCCACGGCGGACGCAGAGGCCGCCGGCAACTATTCGGTGCGCTCCTACGCCGACACCATCGCGGGGCAGCGTCCTGGCGACGCGAGCAGCTCGGTCGTCGTCGACTGCTCGCCGGGCGGCAGCATGTATCGCTATTTCACCGGCGACGCGGTGACCGAGGCGACGCTGGTGTTCCGCTGGATGGTCGTCTACAACGCCATGCAGAGCCGCTAGCGCCGTGCCTACACGCTTCACGCTCACGTTGCTTGTCGCCGCTGCCGCGTTCTCGCTGATCGCCGCGCGCAACTGGGCGCAGAACAACGAAATGAACGTCCAGTTCCACGGGTTCCACGACGTGCGCGGCGTCACGGTCCTCAGTCCGACGGTCGATCTCACGCAGGACTACACCGAGCGCACGAACCTGCGCGTCAACTACGGCCTCGACACGATTTCGGCCGCGTCGGATTCCTGCGTGCGCTGCCACAACGACGGCGTGAACAGCCACCGGCAGGTGTTCGGCCTCTCGGCCACGCGGAAGTACAACGACCTGAAGCTGACGATCGGCGGCGCCTACAGCAAGGAGAACTTCTATCGCGCCACGACCGGACTCGCCTCGGTGTCGCGCGATCTGGCGCACGGCAACACGACCGTGGCCGGCGGCTTCTCGTTCTCGCTGAATCAGCCGATGCTGCATCCACTGCCCGAGTACGAGAACCAATACCAGAGCGGCGGATTCATCTCGGTGACGCAGACGCTGACGAAGAGCACGATCGCGCAGGCCGGCTACGAGCTCTCGCACATCGCCGGCTATCAGAACAATCCGTACCTCCGCGCCGACGTCAACGGCGAGATGGTGCTCGGCAACGTCCCGGACGCGCGGACGCGGCAGACGCTGTCCGCGCGGCTGCGCCAGGCGCTGCCGGCCGCCACGTACGCCGAGGCCGACTACCGGCGGTACGTCGACGATTGGCAGGTGAAGTCGAACACCGTCAGCGTCGGGCTCTCGCATTACTTCCGCCCGGACGTCCTGTTCGCGGTCACGTACCGCCGCTACGATCAAACGGGCGCATTTTTCTGGGCGCCGCAGTACACGGGCACCCCGCAGTACTACACGGCGGACTTCCGACTCGAGCCGTTCGCGTCGAACACGTATACGGGAAGAATCGAGATCGCCCCGAAGGGATCGTGGTGGCTGCTGCCGGAGGGCGCGGCCTTCACGCTGCAGTACGAGCGTTACAGCGCCGACAACGGGTTCGGTGCGTCGATCGTGTCGACGGGGCTGCGCGTGCCGCTGAAGGTCATCCACCGGTGACGGTATCGACCCGATGAGCTCGGGCGAATCTGACAGAATGAATGGTATGCCGATGAATCGAGTCGCATCGTCGCTGGCTGTTGCCGCGCTCGTCGTCCTGGCCCCGGAATGGACGGCGGGCGCCGTCGTCCACGCACACGCCCAACGTCGTGCTGCAGCAGGCCGACGGCACGCCCGTGCCGCTCGCCGCCTACGAGGGCAAGGTGCTGCTCGTCGACTTCTGGGCGAGCTGGTGCGTCCCCTGCAAGACGTCGTTTCCCGCGCTCGACGCGATCTTCCGGGAGTACAAGGCGCGCGGCCTCGAAGTGCTGGCGGTGAACCTCGACGAAGAGCGCCGGCAGGCAGACGCGTTCCTCTCGGCGCATCCGCATCAGATGCCCGTCCTGTTCGATCCGAAGGGCGCGGCGCCGCTGGCATTCGGCGTCAAGGGGATGCCGACGTCGTTCCTGATCGACAAGACCGGCACGATTCGGTTCACGCACATGGGCTACTCTGGCAACGTGGATGTCCGTTATCGGCAGGAGATCGCCCAACTGCTTTCGGAGAAATGACGTCATGATCCTCACACGCACACGCGCGTTCGCCCTGCTTCTCCTTGCCGTCGGCGCGCTCACCGCGGGCGGATGCGCCACCGTGCAGCCGTGGCAACGCGGCCGCCTCGCAGACCGCCGCATGATGTTCGATCCCGACGACGCCGAGGTCGCCTACATGACGCATTGGCAGGAAGCGCGCGAAGCCTCGTCTGGCGGATACGGGGTGCAGAGCGGCGGCTGCGGCTGCAAGTAGCCGTGCATTCCAGCCATCGTCGCGTCCGGCCGCTGGCACTGCTCGCGGCGATGACCCTCATGCCGCAGGCCGGCGCCGCCCTGCACGCCGGCGAGACCGCCGAGAGCCATCAGTATCGGTACATGATGGGGACCTCGATCGAGGTGCAGGCATTCGGCGGCGATGAGGCGACCCGCCGGTCCGCGATTGACGAAGCGTTTGCGGCGTTCGCGGAAATCGATCGCCTGATGAGCAACTACCGCGACGACAGCGAGCTGGCGGCCCTCAACCGGAACGCCGCGCGCGAGTCGGTTCCGGTGAGCGAACCGATGTTCGCCGTGCTGGACGCTGCGCGGCGCGTGAGCGCGGCGTCGAGCGGCGCGTTCGACATCACGGTCGGACCGCTCGTGCGGCTGTGGGGTTTTCACGACAAGACGCCACACATTCCGTCCGACGCGGAGCTCGCGTCGGTGCGGCCGCTCGTCGACTATCGCGAGGTGCTGCTCGACGCCGAGCAGCACACGGTGCGTTTCGCCCGTCCAGGCATCGAGCTGGATCTGGGTGGCATTGCCAAGGGCTTCGCCGTCGAGATCGCGGCCGGCGTGCTCCGGCGCAAGGGCCTGAGCGGGTTCATCGATGCGGGCGGCAACCAGTATCTGCTCGGCGTGCCGCCCGGCAAGCGCACCTGGACGGTCGGCATCAAGGATCCGGATGTGCCGCGGCCGGGTCATGGGCGTCGTCGAGACTGGCGAGATATCCGTGTCGACGTCGGCGGACTCCTCCAACTTCCTCGTGGCGAACGGCCGGCGCTACGGCCACATCCTCGATCCGCGGACGCTGCAGCCGTCGAGCTGAATCGCTGAGTGCGACGGTGCTCTCCCGCGACGGGACGCTCGCCGACGCGATGTCGAAGGCGGCGTTCATCCTGGGACCAGTGGCTGGTGTGGCACTCGTCGATTCACTGCCCGACATGTCGGCGGTCATCGCCTATAGGAAGCGCGACGGCTCGGTCGGCGTCGCCGTGTCCAGGCGGCTCGCCGGCTCGTATCGATCGACGCCGCGCGACTGACCGATGCCGGCCAATCGATTCCAGGATCCGTCCGATGGATATGGATAGCCGGATTGGCGGCTGCCTCGGCGGTTGCTTGCTTGACGCGACGGAAATCCTCGTGGGCTTCCATCAGAGGGCGGATGTAGTATCTGCGGAGCACAGGTCGACGCGAATGGTGTCGATGTACAAGGCGAGCCGCCGAGTGGGGCTCAATAACGGAAGAGGAGTCGTTCCATGCTGAAGAACATCGTTGTCGGCGGCGTCATGTGCGCGGCGATGGTCCTGGGATCCGCTCGCCCGGTTCGTGCCGCGGATCGCTTCGAGGTCACCAGCATCAAGGCGGTGCGGCCGACGCTCGTCGACACCGTCGACGCGCTGCAGAAAAACAACCTGAAGGCGGCCAAAGACGCCTTTGCCAGCTTCGATTCGGCCTGGAACGGCATCGAGGTCTACGTCAACACCCGCTCGATGGAGATGTACAACACCCTCGAGCGCCAGATGCAGGCAAAGCTGACGGCCGGCCTCAACGAGGCCAACCCGAACGTCCCTGACTTGCTGGCGCAGGCCAAGGCGATGCTCGCCAAGTTCGACGAGGCGATCGCGATGGTCGAGCACGGCGAGCCTCTCAACCCGCTCTACGATGATGTCGCGCGGCTGAGAATCGTGCGCGCGCATCTGCGCGAAGTGAATCCGGCTATGAAGGCCGGCAACCTCGACAAGGCACGGCGCTCGTTCGACAAGTTCGAGGCCGAGTGGGACAGTATCGAGGATCTCGTCAAGGTTCGTTCGCGCGAGGCCTACGACACCATCGAGCAGCAGACCGACCGCGCCGCGGTGGCGCTCAAGCAGCCGATGCCGGATGTCGATCGCGTGACGTCGCTCGTCAGCGGAATCATGGACGAGTACAACAAGATCGTCACGCAGGTGACTCGCGAAGCCAGGGGCCGCTGAGTGTCGGCGGTCGTCGCGGCACGCAAGGAGTCCGTAGCTCGCCGCAGCTGATTCGGCGCGTGGCTCAGACGGCTTGTCAGCTTCCGTCGCCTGACAAGCTGATAACAGAACTCCGCGCGCTTCACTGCTGAGCACCGCCCTCACGCGCGCGTGCCGATCGCGCAGACCCAGCCCTGCGATTTCTCCTCTAACACTTGCACGTCGGCATAGCCGGCGTCGACGAGCAGCTGTCGATGCTGCGCGGGCGTGAAGTACGCCGCCCGCAGCACGAGCGTCATCGTCGGACGATAGAGCCAGTCGTTTCGACGGCCACGATACGTCTCGGCGATGATCAGGAACCTGCCGCCGCGCTTGAGCAAGCGCATAAGCTCGCGAACGTCGCGAGGCAGGTCGGGCCAGTAGTAGTGCGTCTCCACCGCGGTCACGAGATCGAACGTCGCGTCAGGAAACGGGAGGTCTGAGACCGATGCCTGCGTTATGTCGACGCGTCCCTCGGCGATCGCCCGCTCGTTCGTCTCGCGCGCCGTCGCGACGCTCGCCTCGGAGTAGTCGACACCGTACACCTTGCCGCGCGTTGCGATCGATGCGAGACGATCCACCGTTCGACCGCCGCCGCATCCGACGTCGAGGATCGTGAGGTCTTCACCGATCGCGACGTGGCTCAGCCCCCACTGCGTGACCGCTGCGTGGCTGACGTTCATGCGCTGCAGCACGGTGCGACCGGCGCGATCCGACGGTCTGCGGCACTGGCGCGCCGCGCGGACCATCAGAAGCCAGCCGACGGCCGCGCCGGCGAGAACTCCGATAACAGGGGCGAGGGCTGACATCAAATTCTCACCGGAGCTGCCAGCACGAAGAACCCACGAGTCCAATCACCAGCATGACGCTGTCAATTCGATGTTCAGCGATGCTCTGCATGCCGTAGAGTATGTTCCGGTCAGCATCACCCTAAAAGCCTCGGGATGACTCGAGAGGAGGCGTCGATGCGGAAGCTGATTCTCGTCCTCGCGGTCGCCGGACTCGTGCTCGCCGCTTGGGTGGCGGCTGCGGAAACGCCAGCCGTGTCGATCGAGCTCGCGCACAACAGCGGCAACGAGCAGCAGGTGAAAGATCAACTCCAGCGGCTGCTGAAGGAGTACGACCTGTCGCGCTGGATCTTCACCAGGAAGATTCGGATCGAGCAGGGTACGCGCCCGCACAGCCACCCTGTCCTGACGCTCAACACGCGCTACGCCACAAACGACCGTCTCATGCTGGCGGGCTTTGTTCACGAACAGATCCACTGGTTTCTGGTCGGGAAGGGGGTTGACGCGAGCAAAGCGATTGCGGACGCGGCTCAGCGATATTCGAATGCTCCCGAAAGCATCGCGGACGGCGGCGCGGGGAATCGCAGTTCGACGACGCTGCATCTCCTGGTGTGCCAGCTCGAGTTCGAATCACTGCGCGCGCTGCTCGGCGCCGACGCTGCGACCGCTGTCGTCCAGGAGCAGATCAAGGAAGGGGTGTCAGGGCTCGGCTATCAGTGGATCTATCAGAAGGTGCTCGACGATCAGGATGAGTTGTCGCAGCTGATTCGCAAATACAACTTAACGCTTCCTGGAGTGCCGTAGTCCGTAATTTCGCAAAACTCAGCGAAGCATGGCTCCCCGCTTATCAAAGCGCACTGCGGGGCGCGAGCGAACTGCAGGACGGCGCACGGGCCGCCCTGCAGCGATCGATCACGGACAGAACACTCCCACGACTGTACCGGTTCCCGCGCTTCCTGGATTCGGCCCGTAGCCCGGGTTGACCTTCACGACCACGATCTGGACCGTGTTACCGGAAATCGTCGGCCCGCCCTTCGACACGTTGCTCGACACGAGGACGCCCATGTAGCTCGGCACCGTGGTCGGCGGCGGTGGGCTGTTCCCGCCGGACGTGGTCCACGGGCCGCCGCACGATGCAGGCGGGTTGCTCGCAGGCAGTGAGACGTTGTTCGTAAATCCTTTGAACGCCGACGGCGCGTCGCCGCCCGTCAGAACGTTTATGTTCGCCCACCCGGCCGCCCAGAACGTCTTCGTCCCTGGCGAGGACGCACTGGTATCACCGATCGCGAAGGCTCCTCCAGTCGGGAATGCAAACACGATCGCCGTCGCGGATGCCGACGACGGCCTGTAGAACGTGTCGCCCGCGAAGTCGGCGGTGATCGGCGTCGAGGCCCCAAGGGCGCTATTGACGACGATGATGCACTGCGCGACGCCTGAGCCGTCCGTCGCGCCGCTGCAACTCTGTGCGCCGAGCGCCATGTTGACCATCCGACCAGCGATCGCCGGACCTGACGAATCGGTTTCCTCTTTGAGCACCGCGGACAACGTCAGGCTGCTTCCGTTGAGGATGACGGTCGGCCCCGTGTAGACGAGACCGGTTTCCTCCTTCGTGACGGTGATCGTCAGCGTGCCGTTCACCGGCGGGTTGTTTCCGTCCGATGCGCTGAAGGTCACCGGGTAGGCGCCTGGCGTGGCCGTCAGCGTGCCGCTGATCGTGGCCGTGCCGTCGCCGTGATCGACCAGCGTCAGCCCGGCTGGAAGCGCCGTCGAACTGAGCGTGATCGGATCGTTGTTCGGATCGGTGGCGCTGATGTTGAACGTCAGGAAGTCGTGGTAGTCCTGCGTCTGGTCGCCGGGCAGGCTCAGAATCGGTTTACTGCTCGGCAGCACGACGAACTCCGAGATCATGCCGAACGACCGCGTGGAAGAAGATGTGGCAGTGGAACACCCAGCGGCCGACGGCCCCACCGGGTGTCACGCCGTCGTCCATCGGTCTGTCGTCGAGGCGGACCCTGAAATGCAGCTTGTACCCCGGCGGGACGTCGACCGTGTCCCTGAACTCGTGGTACAGGAACGTGTAGTCGGGACCGCCGCCGGCAGCCTTGGTGAGCGACAGCGGCTGGATCGAAAACCCGTGCAGGTGGAACGGGTGGTGAGCGCCCTGCGTTTTGTTCTCGACGGTCAGTTCCAGTGAGTCGCCTACCTCCGCGTAGCGTGACGACTCGGTGTGCGGGAACGTCGTGAACGGCGGCGGGTTCGGGTTGTCGTGCAGGCCAATGTGCCCGTTGATCCCGAGTTTGCCCGACACCTGGTTGGACAGCTCGATGTTCTGATCCGGCGTGCCCAGTTCCGCCGGGGTGAACGTGCTCGGATCCAGCAGCGTCGCGGTCGCGGGTCCCAGCACTTCGACCGGGTTGCCCGTCGCCGCACGTAACGGCGTGCCGTCGGCAATCGTGTACGCGGGATTCACACGGATCCCGTCACGTTGAGGTGCATGACCGGCACGGTGGGGATGTTCGAGAACCCATTACCCGTGCGACTGAAATCCTGCGTCCACATCGTCAGCACGCCGGTCGCGGATGCCGGAACGGCCACGACCACGTCGACGCGGTCGCCAGGGTCGATCAGGACTTCGCCCGACGTGGTACTTGAAGTCGAAGCCGCTGACGGCGCCACCTTCCGTGCGCGCGTTATCCAGCAGACCGCCGGTGCCACCGACGCGGACGATCGGAATCTGCGTGCCGCTGTCATCGGTCATCAGCAGCCGGAAGAACCGCGTCGTCGCGGTGTTGAGCATCTGGAGCCGGAGTCCCTGGCCGGGCTGCACGTCGAGCGTGAACGCTCCCGGCGCGAGCCCGCCAGGCGCAGACGGCGATCCGGCGCGCCCGCCGACATTCATGCCGTTGGTGAGCACGATGTTTCCCTCGGTGACAGGGATACTGAGGGGGGCTGTCGGCTGAATGTTCGGGATCTCTCCTCCTGCGAACGCGGCTCGATGGTTGCCGTCCTCGTCCAATGGATAGACAGCGGGGGAACCGAGGGGGTTCTTGCAGATCGTTTCCGGTGTCGGCACCTGTCCCGGCAGCGGTCCGCCGCCGACCCACGGGAGCGACGGGTCGTAGCTTGGTTCGCTGCCCGGCGGGTTGGCATACGTCGATTTGCAGACCGTGACGTCGCTCAGTACCAGGGTGCGCGTTTGTGCCGCGGAAGGCAGGACGCCGCTCGCCTGCAGCGGCGCCTCGTTCGGATCGGTGACGATGATCGATCCGTACATCCCCTTGAACACCTGATTCGTGGACGAGTGGTGATGGGGGTGGTACCAGAACACGCCGGGACGCGTCACCTTGAATTTGTACTCGAACGTCCCGCCGGGCGGCACCATGTCCTGCGTCAGCGGCGTGCCGTCGTTCGGGTTGGCGAGCTCGATGCCGTGCCAGTGAATGCCGGTCGCGTGCGCGATGTTGTTCACGAAATGCACTTTGACCGTGTCGCCGACCTTCAACCGGAACTCGGGTCCGGGAATGGTGTGGTTGAACGTCAGCGCGCTGGCGGTGATGCCGCCGCCGATGTCGACGCCCGCGGGCTCGGCGGTGATCGTTGTCTCGACCACGTTCGGATCGGGGTCCACGTCCGTCACGAGGGGCACGACATATGGATTGCTCCCCGATGTGGCCTGCGCCGGTGCGGGCCACCGCGCCGCGATGACAAGCCCAGCCATGATGCTCAGCGCGAACGCGATCAACGTCAGACTGCGATGGCGCAGTGCGGCAGCGACCATGCGACCCTCCTGATCAGTTCCGTGGAAGCGAGTGAGCCGTTGCGGGGAGTGCGGCAGAGGTTAAATCAGGGATAAGGACGACGCAAGGATGAACTGAACCTCATCAACAAAAAGGATGAAAGGTTACATTCACCGCGGCGCGCGGACATCCAACTCGACCGTTGCGTGAACGCGCGTACCGTCGAGCGTTCGCGCGACGACGCCGACGCGGGTACGAGCTGCCGCTAGCTGGACGGTTGCGACGAAGGCGCCGTCGTCCAACCGGCGCACGGGTGCCTGCCGCGTCGAGCCGTTCGACGCGGCGATCACGACGATGTCGCCCATCTGGCGCAGATCCCCGATGGCGTCGAAAAATGTGATGCGGACGGCGCTCTCTCCAGGCTGCTCGGGATGCGGTGAGAAGCGCACCGCGTTCCTTCCAACCCGGTCGGAGACGGTGTAGGCCGGATCCCGCCCCGGCCGCCGTTCGACCGACACGACGGTTGGTGGCCCCCTTGTCTCGACCTCGAGCGGCACCTCGACCGACGAACCATTTCCCTCGATCAGCACCGCGATTTGCCATCGGCCGTCGAACGCGAGGTTCGCGCCAGAGCCGACGTATGCGTTGTCGGGCGCCGCCGCCAGAACGAGCGTCGTCGGTGCCACTCCGGGATCGTCAAGCGCCGTGAAACGAAGGGTGACGCGGTTGGCGCGAATCGGCTCGCGCGTGTCGTAGTCGACGGCTTCGACGACGAAGCGATTCGGACCCGGTTGATCGGATGGAGTCGTCAGACGCACGCGTACCGTTGTGCCGAAATCGCTTGCGGATGCAATCAAGCCGGGAGGCGCGCCGCCGGCCGGGGGCGGGAGCGTGCCGAGCATCGACGCGGCGATCAACGCGCCAGCCATCAGCGTCAGCTCGAGACCGCCGCCGATCCGCAACAGGCGCGTGTCGGCGTCCACCGCCGGAAGGCTCCGCCAGCGATTGAATGCGGCGCAGGCGGCAATCGCCAGCGCGAGCGCGGTCTTCGCCAGCACGGCGATCCCGTACGACGTCGACGTCAACTCGTACCAGGACCGTCCCCACGACGTCACGACGTTGGCCGTGAGCAGCGCGCCCGTCACGACGGTGACGACCAGACACGCCGCCGCCAGCGACGAGAAACGGCGCACCGCGCTCTGCGTCGCGGCGGACGGACCGCGAACACCGGCAAGCAACACGACCAGTCCGCCGACCCAGACGCCCGCGGCCGCGAAATGCGTCCATTGCGCGGCAAGCGTCATGGCAACCGGCCATCGGCCGCCGGCAGCCGCGTGCCCGTTGGCGACGTGAACGGCTACGACTCCCAGGACTGCCGCGGCCACGCCAAGGGATGCGACGCGGCGAAATCGCATGACGGCCAGCCCGACGCCAGCGAGCGCGACGCCGGCCGCCAGGAGTCCGGCGGCCCGCCACGCGAGCGCGCGCCCGACGGATGATTTCATTAGCACCGCCACGGATGCCGCCGCCGTGCCCTGTTGCGCCACACCCAGCAACACGAGTCCGATCGCCGCGATCAACCAACCGAACGCGCCGCGCGAAGAGCCCACAGCGCCAAGCCGCGCCAGCCCGCCGGCGGCCGTTCCCAGCAGCAGGACGATGCCGGCGATCAGGGTGAAGCGGGCGACGACCTCGAGCGGCGACGCCCGAAAACTCTGGGGGCGCACAGCCCCGGGAGCCGGCGTCGCGCGCACGCCGAATGCGTACGAACCGTCCGTCGCATGTCCGTCCACTGCCGACAGGTTTCGCCACGTCACGATGTACACGCCGGTCGGCAGCGGCTGCACGCGTACGCTCAGCGAGAGTGGATCGTCGGCCACGAGCTCGGGGTTGCCGATCTGATACGCCCGGCCATCGGTGTCCAGGACGCGAATGCTCGACAGCGTCGGTTCGGGCTGCTCGGAAAAGTAGATGCGGACGAGCGAGGGAGTATCGCCGAGCGTTGAGCCCTCGAGCGGATCGGACAGCCGCGCGCCGGCGTGTGCCAAGCCTCGAACGCTCAGGCTGGACAGGACGATGATAACGGTCAGGGTGGCGACGACCCGGTGCACCGTGGCGGCCTTCTAATGCCGTCTCCGAACGCCCGTCACAACCGCAGACGCGAGCGCCAGCCCCGCCAGAGCCAGACCGGCCATTGCTATCGATCGCGTGGTCAGGCCTGTCTCAGCGGTGCGCTCTTCGCGGGGGAGCGCACGAGTCACGCGGTCGGCCAGCTGGCCCAGTGTCGGATCCTGCGCCGGGAACTGAATGGCCCCGACGTCGTTCACGCAGTCGAAGGTCGTCGCCGAGCAGGTGGACGTGACGTCGACCGCCTGTTGCCGTACGCGCCCGGTGATGTGAAACGTATAGGTCCCGGGTCGATTCGGGAGCAGCCAGCCTTTGAAAGTGCCAGGCTCGCGTGTACGGCGGAGTGGCACCGTGATCCGCGCCTCGCCGAACGACACCTCGACCGTCAGCACGGCTTCGGGATCGTTCACGGCGACACCTGATAAATCGGCCACTCGCAGTTCGACGGCGTTGCGCGACCCGCTGAAGACTGGCTCCTCGCTCCAGCCGATGGTCAACTGCAGCTGACCGACGGTCCTGCGTTCATGCGCGGCGGGTGTTGCCACGCGGAAGATGAGGATTAGTATCAGTGTCGTGATGAGACCCCGGCGTATGCGACGTTGCCTGGTCATAGGTGCTCTCCAGTCGAAAGGGGCCGACACGCACGGAACGGGCGGATGCTTACGTCGGGATGAAGCTCGACCTAATTGCAACGTTCGAGAGTTTAGACCAGGGCATCAGGCAATTCACTGCTAACCGCACCTGCTACCTCCAAGGCGGCGACAGAATCGGACCTGAGCGACAACTCAGGGATCCTTCAGGGCCTACTCGATGAAACACATCGTTCACTCGCTGACGAGACACTCGATTGCTGGACAGTCCGTCGGTGGCGGGCCTGCGGGCACATGAAGATAATTTTACATTTGAGCTCCGCCGGTACCGTGCTACGTTGTCACCGCCCAATCCCCGGTTCGTCAACTCTCGACATCGGCAGCAGCACTGGAGGATGAAATGTTGAACGAGTCCTCGGAATCGACGCGCGCTGTATCCCGTCGCAGATTCTTCGGCGGAGCCATTGCCGGTGCAGCTGCCGTGTTGTCGGCTTCTGAGCCGGTGTGGGCCCATGACGACAATCATCGCCCCGACGATCCGTTCATCGTGCTGCTGAAAGGCCTCTATCGCCCCGCCCCTCAGCTGCCCGATTTGGGACTCTCGGGTGTGAATCTTGCCGATACGTCGTACATCACGACCAAAATCTATCCAGTTTTCGGAGTTGAGGGGAGCCGGGACCCAGACGACGCGATCGGTCGTTTCTACGTTTCGTTCACCAATCCGGTCTGTGTCTACGACCTTCCTGACGGTGCCATTGCGATGCAGTTCGCCAGCAGTCCGGTGATTCAAGACATCGGGTTTAACACGTTCGTGCCCTTCCCCGACGGCAAGGGCGGTTTCTTCCTGGAAGGCACGTTCGAGTTGTCGATCCTGGATGCGACGGGGATCTACAAACGGTTCAAGGGCGGACATAACCACATGGTGGATCGACTGCATCAACTGGACGCGGCGGGAACGAAATTCAACGAACATTGCTTCTGCAACATCAGCACCTATCAATTCCCATAGCGATCGGTGGTTGCAGGGTGGCCGGTGGGGGTAGCTATGCCGGCGTCTACGAGGCCGAATCGAGACGTCGCCGAAGATCGGAAACGCGAGAAAAGTACGAGTCAGGCACAGCAGGGATCGCCGCGCAGTCCGTCGATCCCTTCTTTAACGATGATGGGGACCATCGCCAGGGCTGCCAATGGGTCAGCCCACCACCAGCCCCATAGGACGTTTAGCAGCAGGCCGCCGAGCAGAATAGCCGACAGGTAGGTACAAAATTCCGTCTGCCGTGCATCGGCCTGCATCGCCCGACTGTGCATCGCTGTGCCGACTCGCCGCTTGGCCCTCGACAGAAGCGGCATCACGATCAGCGAGACACAGGCCAGGAGAATCCCCGGTACGCTGTGAGCGGCGGCCTCCTGACCGATGAGATCCCGGACGGCCTCGTACGTCACGTACGCGGCCAAGGCCAGGAAGCAGCCCCCGACGATCCGCAACGTCAGTCGTTCACTTTGTTCACGTCGATGCACGTCCGCGTCCATTGACAGGCGCCACAGCAGCGCCGATCCGGACGTCACCTCGATGAAGCTATCGACGCCGAAGCCAACGAGGGAAATGCTCCCCGCGAATACTCCCGCGGTCACGGCGATGAGGCCTTCGAGGCTATTCCACGCAATCGTGAAACACTCGAGGCGTTTTCCCCGGCTAGCCAATACCTGCCTGTCGGTGACTCGCTGATGTCCGTCCCTCATGAACACCACAGCATCTTAGCGGACGTCATCGAGCGCGAGGTACGTCTTGGCGAGGGGTCTGGCGAGGACGTTGAGGTGCTCTCGGGCGTCCAGCCGGGCGATCGGGTGGCTTCCAAGGGCAGTTTTGCTTCGGACGAGCGGAACGTGAACGTCTGCGGCGTTAGCCGGCCCTGCAGATCGCACCCCAGATACCTCGATCCCACTAGAGAGTGTTTGAAGGGCGGGAGTCGCGACGAGAGCGACATTTTGAAGGATGTCGCTCGAAGCCTGGACGCGCCGCTCATGATTCGACGAGCGGAGTGAGGGGTGGTGGCTTGCCAGACGCAGCTCGCGGCCAGCGCTGGGCCCGCCTTCGCGCTGCGCGCTACGGCGAGACAGCGGGGGAGTCGTGCCGAGAGCGACATTCGAAGAATGTCGCTCGAAGCCTGGACGCGCCGCTCATGATTCGACGAGCGGAGTGAGGGGTGGTGGCTTGCCAGACGCAGCTCGCGGCCAGCGCTGGGCCCGCCTTCGCGCTGCGCGCTACGGCGAGACAGCGGGGGAGTCGTGCCGAGAGCGACATTCGAAGAATGTCGCTCGAAGCCTGGACGCGCCGCTCATGATTCGACGAGCGGAGTGAGGGGTGGTGGCTTGCCAGACGCAGCTCGCGGCCAGCGCTGGGCCCGCCTTCGCGCTGCGCGCTACGGCGAGACAGCGGGGGAGTCGTGCCGAGAGCGACATTCGAAGAATGTCGCTCGAAGCCTGGACGCGCCGCTCATGATTCGACGAGCGGAGTGAGGGGTGGTGGCTTGCCAGACGCAGCTCGCGGCCAGCGCTGGGCCCGCCTTCGCGCTGCGCGCTACGGCGAGACAGCGGGGGAGTCGTGCCGAGAGCGACATTCGAAGAATGTCGCTCGAAGCCTAGACGCGGCGCCGAGACCAGACCGAGCGAAGTGAGGGATGGTGGAGGCGGCGGGAGTCGAACCCGCGTCCGAAGTACGCCATCGCGGGAATCTACATGCGTAGCCGCTCTTGAATATTCGCGTCCCACGTAGAAGAGCGACGGAAACCGTGGACCGCTAGCCCCGATTTGTCTCGTCGCCGCGCGTCGGAACAGCACGCGGCGACCAGCCTGCATTTATGACATCCAGCCCCGCCCCACAGGCGAGGACGAGGTGGACGTCGCGGACTTAAGTGTTAGTTAAGCCGCGAGAGGCAGCTGCGTGTTCGCAGTTACGTTGTGTTCCAACGGATTTACGAGTCGTTGGGGCTCGGCATGCATCCCACGAGTCTTTACCCCCGTCGAAGCCGTGTCGCCCCCATGCGAGCGAAAAGATGGCCGCGCCCGGCTCGTGTTCCGGACGCACCAAGCAGTGTAGCACGCCGGGATCCGGCTGAGCTGTTCAAACCACTGTCAGGATTGGAGTTGCCGTATAATAATCGCGCCACCCGAATAGACGAGGACCAGGAGCTCATTCGAGCCGATACAGGATCGATGACCACCGTCTACGCAGCCAACCGGAGAGAAGGCGGGATGACCCGATGAAGGGGCACGGGCTGCCGCGTGTGCTTCTCCCGGCACTGGTCCTGACGCTGTCGGCAGCGAATCAGGCGCAGCAAAGCAGCGACAACGGCAGCACCCCGGCGCCGGGCGCTTCGCCAGCCCCCACCAATATCGCCCTCGCTCTGAGGCCAACCGACCATCCGCGTGTGCCGCGCGACCTCTCGCAGCTGTGGATGGCGCCCGAAAAGGGCCGCGTACGCTCGGCCGCGCAGGCCAACCTCGCCACGGCGATCAAAATCGAAGCCGAGGGCAACCACGCAAAAGCCTTGGCGCTGCTCACGAACCCGGCAACCGCGCAGCAGGGGCCGCTGGCCTCCTACGTGGCGTACTACAAGGGCCTCGCCCTGCTCCGGCTCGGCCGCAACACCGAGGCTCGTGCCACATTTCAGGCGCTCCAGTCTCCGGCGTTGACCGGGTTTCTGGTCGAGGGGGCAGCGCTGCGCGAAGCGGAGTCTGACGAGTCGTTGGGCGACTACGCGGCGGCGGTCGCGGTCTACGAGCGCCTCGCCTTGATGAAGACGACGGCGCCCGACCAGGTGCTCACGAGCCTCGCCAAGGCCGCGAAATCCAGCGGCGACGTCGAGAAGGCGAGGGCGGCGTACGAGCGCGTGTACTACCGAGTACCCGCTCAGCGAATTGGCCATGGTCGCCGCAGACGAACTCGGCACCGAACCCATCGTGCCGGGGAATCCGGCTGTCCGCCGCGAGCTGGCACGCGCGGAACGCGTGTTCGCGGCCAAGCAGTACACGCCGGCCAAGGCCGCCTTCGAGCGGCTCCGCACGGCGGTCTCGAACGAGGATCGCGATCTCGTCCGGCTGCGTCTCGCCGAGGTGGACTTCTACCTCAAGCGCACGCGCCCCGCGCGCGAGGCCCTCAAGCCCTACGCGGAGAACGGGCCGCGGCAATCCGAAGCGATGTATTTCTACGCCCTTGTCTCGCGCGACCTGGGCGAGCGCGATGCGTACCCGATGATGCTCCGCCGGGTCGTCGACGAGTTTCCGACGGACCGCTGGGCCGAGGAAGCGCTGAACCAGCTGGCGACCTCCTACATCCGGGACGATGACGACGACCAGGCGGACAAGACGTTCCGCGAGCTGTACGAAAAGTTTCCTGCCGGACGGTTTGCGGAGCGCGCGGCGTGGAAGATCGGCTGGCGCGCGTACCGCATGGGCGACTACCGCGAAACGGCGTATGTGTTCTCGCGTGCGGCGGCGGATTTCCCGCGATCGGATTACCGCCCGTCATGGCTGTACTGGGCGGGCCGCGCACAGGACGCACTGGGCGATCGATTCCAGGCTCAGGCTCGCTACACGCTGGCGGCCACCGACTATCTGAACAGCTACTACGGCCGCCTCGCGCTCGCCCGCCTCGACGGCCGCGCGCCCGAACGCCGGCTCGTGGTGGCAGCCGGACGGAGCGGCGCAGCCGGCGACGTGCCTCTCGCGGCGACGCTTCCGCCGAACGCCGCCGTGGTTCGCGACCTGCTCCTTGCGCAGATCTACGACCAGGCCGCGGACGAACTGCGGTACGCCCAGAACATGTGGGGCGACTCGTCGGCTATTGGCGCGACTCTCGCCTGGACCTATCGCGAACAGGGGAAGTTTGAGACGGGCTCGGTCCAGTTCGGCCTCTACCGCGGGGCGATTAACTTGATGAAGCGCGCTTACCCGCAGTATCTGGCCGCGGGCGGCGAGCAGCTGCCGAGGGATATCCTCCGGGTGATTTATCCGATCGCCTACTGGGAGTCGATTCAGAAGTACGCCGCCGAAAACGGCCTCGACCCCTACGTCGTCGCGGCGCTCGCCGCCCAGGAATCGACGTTCGTGGCCAACATCCGATCGCCGGCCAAGGCGGTCGGGCTGCTGCAACTCGAGCCGCCGACTGCGAGGCAGGTCGCGAAGCGCCTCAACATCAAGTACACGTCGAAGACGCTGACGGATCCCGACGCAAACCTCCGGCTCGGGACCGCGTACCTGGCGGAAAAGGTGAGGGAGTTCGGCGACCTGCACCTGGTGCTCGCCAGCTACAACGCGGGCGAACGTCCCGTGCACCGGTGGGTGGGCGAACGGCCGAACCTGTCGAGGGAAGAGTTCATCGACGACATTCCGTACCCGGAAACACAGAACTACGTTCGGAGAATTCTCGGTACCGCCGAGGACTACCGCCGCATCTACGGCGCCGTCGCGGGCGGTGTGCTGGCCGACGACGAAATCCCGGGGGCCCCTGCGGGCGAGGCCGTGTCCGATGTGGCGCCACAGGCCGCCGGGAAGAAGGCGCAGCCGGCGCCCAAGAAAAAGCCCGCGGCGAAGCCGACCCACAAGCGCCGCGCCGCCGCGTAGTTCACCCCATGTCCAAGCTCACGGGCTCCCGCAAGGCACTGCAGTTCACCGAATCAGTCATCCGCGAGATGACGCGGCTCAGCGAGGCCCACGGCGGCGTGAACCTGTCGCAGGGTTTTCCGGACTTTCCGGCGCCCGCCGCGGTCAAGGAAGCGGCCTGCGCCGCCATCAACGCCGACGTCAACCAGTACGCGGTCACGTGGGGCGCCCGTCCGTTGCGCGAGGCGATCGCGCAGTCGTTCACGCGCCGGTACGGTGTCGAGGTGGAGGCCGATCGACAGGTCACCGTCTGCTGCGGCGCGACCGAGGCGATGATGTCCACGATGACGGCCATCATCGATCCCGGAGACGAAGTGATCGTCTTCGAGCCGTTCTACGAGAACTACGGGCCTGACGCGATCCTGTCAGGCGCGACGCCGCGCTACGTGACGCTGCACGAGCCGGACTGGACCTTCGACCCGGACGAGCTGGCCGAGGCATTCAACGCGAAGACCAAGGCGATCATCATCAACACGCCGAACAATCCGACGGGGAAGGTCTTCACGCGCCAGGAACTCGAGACGATCGCGGCCTTGTGCCAGAAGTGGGATGCGATCGCCATCTCGGACGAAATCTACGAGCACATCATCTACGACGGGCATCGCCACATCCCGATCGCGACGATTCCCGGAATGGCGGATCGGACCGTGACGCTCAACAGCCTCTCGAAAACCTACAGCGTGACAGGCTGGCGGGTTGGCTGGACGATTTCGCCGCCGTCACTGACCGGGGCGATCCGGAAGGTCCACGATTTCCTCACCGTCGGCGCTCCGGCGCCGCTCCAGGCGGCCGGCGCGGTGGCGCTGTCGCTGCCGGATCAGGTACTACAAGGATCTGGCCGCGAAATATCAGCGGCTCCGCGACGTGCTGCTCGCCGGCCTCGAGCGTCACCATTTCACGTGCTTCCGCCCGTTCGGCGCCTACTACATCATGACGGACATCGGCGGGTTTGGTTACGCCGACGATGTCGAGTTCGCGCGGTATCTGGTGAAGGACGTGGGCGTGGCGGCCGTGCCAGGGAGCAGCTTCTACAAACACGCCGAGAAGGGTCGAACGAAGCTTCGCTTCTGCTTCTGCAAGAAAGACGAAACCCTGGCGGATGCGGAGCGCAGGCTTGCCAGGGTCGCGCCCGCCCGGGCGCTCAGTACCTAGCCACCAGGTTCAGGTAAATCCCCTTCACCGTGAAGGCGCCGGTGTCGTTCTTCAGTTCGTAGCCGACGTCGAACCGCCGGTAGCCTCCCTGCACGCCGATATTGTTGGTGAAGTTGACGGTCCCGTAGAAGTCGAAGTCGGCGTAGTGACCGTTGTTGTTCCCCCTCAGGGACTCAGGGGCCCAGCCGAGCGTCAGCCCGGTGATCTCACCCGTGATGGCCACGTTGGGGACGGGATACACCCGGAAGATGCCGCCGATCGTCGGGATCGGCGCCTGCTCATGGATGAAGTCCGACCGGATCGGGCTGGCGAGCGATGCGGTGACGTCGGTGTATTTGAGGTCCACGATGAACCCGCCGAAGCCGCGATCCTTGACGAGGAAATCGTATTCGTAGCCGAAGCGCCAGGCTTTCCAGTCGAGCTTCGAATTGACAGGCAGGTTGACGTCGTACGCCTGACCATTGAAGACCAGCCTTCGGCTGAGGGTCGCGCTCTGTTCGTACTCCAGCGGGATGAACTGCAGCCGGAATTTGTGCTGCCGGCCGGGCCGCACGACCAGATGGAACTCGCTGAACTTCTGATCCTCGAGGCCGAGATCCTTCTTGAAGTCGATCACCGTGCCGACGATGTTGAGCGCCGTGCTCGAGATCTGCATCTCGGTCGTCGGGAACCAGAGGCCGATGGCGCCTTCGACGTGGTACGACTCGCCCGTCGCCGGGTCGCTCACGTCCCGTGGCTGGAATTGCGCGCGCGCGGGCACGGATGCCAGAACGATCGCCAACGCAAATGCGATCACGACGTACAGACGACGAGCTGAGCGGTCATTCATCATAGAAAGTCGTGTGCTCCGACGGAGAACGGGCCCGCTGGGGAGGCGGCTCTCTCAGGATAACAGCAAGGGACGCCGGAGTACAAGGCAATTCGTCTGTAAGATATCTATCTGGCCATGTCGCCGTTCAGAAGGCTGCTGAGTTACGTCCTGCGGTACCCCGGCAAATTTCTCCGCGGGCTCGCGTGCGTGATCGTGACGACCGGCGTGTCGCTCGTGGCGCCGAGGATTCTCGGCCTCGCGATAGACGATTTGACGAAGGGCGTCACCCGCCGCAAGCTGGCGCTCTACGGCACGCTGCTGCTCGGGGTTGCCGTGGTGGGCGGCGTGTTCCGCTTTCTGATGCGGCGGGTGCTGACGGGCGTGTCGCGCGACATCGAGTACGACATGCGCAACGACTTCTTCGCGCACCTGCAGAAGCTGCCCCTCTCCTATTTCCAGACGCACCGGACCGGCGACCTGATGTCGCGCGCGACGAACGATCTCAATGCCGTGCGGATGATGATCGGGCCGGCGGTGATGTACGCGTCGAACACCGTGCTGGGGTTCGTCGTCGCCCTCGGGCTGATGATCGCCATCGATGCGCGGCTGACGTTGTTCGCGCTCATCCCGCTGCCGTTCGTGTCGATCTCGGTGAAGTACTTCGGCGGCATGATCCACAAGCGGTTCGAACAGATCCAGGCCCAGCTGTCCGAGGTGAGCGCGGTCGCCCAGGAGGCGTTGTCGGGAGTCCGCGTCGTGCGCGCGTACCGGCAGGAAGCGGCCGAAATCGACCGCTTCAGGCAGGCAAACGAGGAATATCTCCGGCGCAACCGCCAACTCGTCGTCCTCCAGGGCCTGTTCTTTCCCTGCATGTCCCTGTTCCTCGGCCTGGGCGCCATGGTCGTGATCTGGATGGGCAGCCGCGACGTGATTCAGGGACGCATCACGCTGGGACAATTCGTGGCGTTTCACGCCTACCTGATGCTCCTCAGCTGGCCGATGATTGCGTTTGGCTGGGTCACGAACATGCTGCAGCGCGGCATGGCCTCCTGGAAGCGCATGCTGGAGGTGCTCGATGCGGAACCGGCCATTGCGGACGTCCGGCTGAAGCAAAACGCGACGACAGCGATCGACCAGGCAGCCGTAGCGTCAGGCATCAGCCGGACGTTTGACCGGGCGTCCGTAGCGTCCGGCTTCAGCCGGACGTCCGACATTCGCGGTGAGATCGAGTTCCGGGATCTGACCTTCGCGTATGGCGATGCGATCGTGCTCAGCCACATCTCGGTGCACATCGAGGCGGGGCAGACCGTCGCCCTCGTCGGGCCCACCGGATCCGGCAAG
Organism: uncultured Acidobacteriota bacterium; assembly: GCA_963729215.1. Lineage (GTDB taxonomy): Bacteria > Acidobacteriota > Vicinamibacteria > Vicinamibacterales > CAVVIG01 > CAVQJU01. Next base: position 20,437 of record CAVSND010000027.1, read on the forward strand.
TCGACCCTCATCGGCCTGCTCGCCCGGCTGCACGATCCGCCTCCGAACACCGTATTCGTGGACGGCGTGGACGTGAGGATGCTGCCGCTCGACACGCTTCGAGGGGCGATTGGATTCGTGCCGCAGGAGCCGTTCCTGTTTTCGGACACGCTCGCCGACAACGTCGCGTTCGGTCTGGACGCCCGGCCCGCCGGCGGAAGCCCGGGGACGAATCCGCCGCGCGACGAAGCCGAGCGCCACGAACGGATTCTCGCGGCGTCGGGTGTCGCGCGCCTCGACAAGGACGTCGAGGACTTCCCGCGAGGCTACGACACCATCGTCGGCGAACGCGGCATCACGCTGTCCGGCGGCCAGAAACAGCGGACCGCCCTCGCGCGGGCCGTGGCGATCGATCCGCGCATCCTGATCCTGGACGACGCGCTGTCGGCCGTGGATACCTATACGGAGGAAGAAATCCTGTCGCGGCTGCGCGGCGTCATGCGCGAGCGCACGTCCATCATCGTGTCCCACCGCGTGTCCACTGTTCGCGAGGCCGATCAGATCCTCGTTCTCGAAGCCGGGCGAATTGCGGAGCGCGGCACGCACGATGCGCTGGTGGCCCGCGATGGCCTGTACGCCGATCTCTACAAGAAGCAGCTGCTGGAAGAGGAGCTGGCCGCATCGTGACACCGCTCACGACGACGAAATCCTCGGCAAGGCGTACGACGCGCGTCTGATGCGGCGGTTGCTGACCTACTTGCGGCCGTACTGGCGCCAGGTCGGCGTCGCGCTCGTCGCCATCATCGCCGGCGCGGCGGCACAACTCGCGCAGCCGTACCTGATCAAGCTGGCGATCGATCGGTTCATCGCCGTGCGGCGTCTCGACGGCCTCGAGCGGCTGGCCCTGGCGTACCTCGCCATTCTCGTGGCGGCGTTCGCCCTCGAATACCTGCAAACCTGGACGATGCAGATGACGGGCCAGCGCATCATGTTCGACCTGCGCATGGCCATCTACGGGCACCTGCAGCGCCTGGACCTCGGGTACTACGATCGAAATCCGGTCGGCCGCCTCATGACGCGCGTCACATCGGACGTGGACGTGCTGAACGATCTGTTCACGTCTGGAGTTGTGACGATTTTCGGGGACGTCTTCACGCTGGTCGGGATCATGGCGGTCATGCTGGGCATGAATTGGCGGCTGGCTCTCGTGGCGTTCGCCGTGCTTCCCCTGATCGCGCTCGTCGCCCAGTGGTTCCGGAGCCACGTGCGCGATTCGTACCGCGTCGTGCGGGGCTGGATCGCGCGCATCAACGCGTTCCTGAACGAAAACATCACCGGGATGTCCACGGTGCAGCTGTTCCGGCGCGAGGCGCTCAATTTTTCACGCTTCGACGAGATCGACCGCAAGCACCGGGACGCCAACATCGAGTCGATCTACTACTACTCGGTGTTCTACCCGGCGATCGAAATCGTCGCCGCGCTGGCGTCGGCCCTCATCATCTGGTACGGCGGCGCCAGCGTGCTGCGCCAGACGCTGACGATTGGCGCGCTCGTCGCGTTTCTTCAGTATTCGCAGCGCTTCTTCCGGCCGATCAGCGACATGTCGGAGAAGTTCAACGTGCTGCAGGCGGCGATGGCGTCCTCCGAGCGGATCTTCTCGCTGCTCGACGAGCCCGTGGCCGTCCGCTCACCGGCATTGCCGGTCCACCGCAGCCCGTCGGCCGCCGGGCACATCGTCTTCGAGCACGTGTGGTTCGCGTACAAGGACGAGGACTACGTGCTGCGAGACGTCAGCTTCGAAGTCAGGCCCGGGCAGCGGGTCGGGATTGTCGGGGCGACGGGCGCCGGCAAGTCCACCATCACGAACCTGCTGCTGCGCTTCTACGACGTCAGCCGCGGACGCATTACCGTGGACGGCGTGGATATCCGCGAGCTCGATCTGGCAGACCTGCGCGGGCTCGTCAGCCTGGTCCTGCAGGACGTGCACCTGTTTTCCGGAACGATTGCCGACAACATCCGCCTCGGCAACCAGGCGCTCGACGACGACCAGGTGCGCCGGGCGGCCAGAGCCGTTCACGCGGACGCCTTCATCGAACGTCTGCCCGCGGGGTACGGCACCGCGGTGGCCGAGCGCGGATCCACGCTGTCGGTGGGGCAGAAGCAGCTGTTGTCGTTCGCACGCGCCCTCGCGTTCGAGCCGCGCGTGCTGATCCTGGACGAGGCGACGTCGAGCGTCGATACCGACACCGAGCTTCTCATTCGTGACGCCCTGCACGTGCTGATGGCGGGCCGCACCACGATTGCCATCGCGCACCGCCTCTCGACCATCCAGGACATGGACCGGATCCTCGTCCTGCACAAGGGCCACCTGCGGGAATCGGGCACGCACCAGGAGCTTCTCGCCTTGCGGGGGATCTACTACCGGCTGTTCGAGCTGCAGTTCAAGAACGCGGAACAGCCGGCAGTCCATCCGCAGGGCGGCACTTTCGATGCCGCCCTGCGTGTCTGAGAGAACGCCCTCTACAGCTTCCGCAAGTACGCCAGGAGGGCCGCACGCTCTTCCGGCAGCGGCTGTCGATCGAAATTCACGCCGTCCGTAGTGGCGATCGGCGGGAGTGGAGCGCCCGGCGCCGTGTTCGCTTTCACGCGCTTGAAGAACTCGATGTAATGGTCGACGACCTCTTCGAGCGTGTCAGCGCTGTTGTTGTGGAAGTAGGGCGCGGTGTTCCTGATCCCGCGTAACCCGGTAGAGTCGAACTTGTTCCAGTCGTCCTGGGGCGCCGGAAGGCCAAAACCGGCGACTCCCGTCGTCAGGGCCCGACCGGGATCCGAGCTCGTGCGACGAATCTTGGTACCGTTCGGCTGTGTGATTTCGTAGGTCCGCGCATTCCTCTGGAGACGGTCCGGGCACGCCTTGAAGGTGAAGCGAGCGGGGCTGACGGTATCGACGGGACGCGGACACTGGGTCGCGATATCGTGAAAACGGATGACCGGAGGCTGCGGAGTCGATTGTCCGGGACCGCCGTGACACTGGCTGCACGCTCGCACGAAGACGATCTTGCCTTGCTGCTCGAGCGTGTTGAGCGTCGGATCCGGATCCGGCAACGGAGTGGTCCCTGACCTGAGGGCGTCCGAGAGCGCGCGAACGCGATTGTTCGTGAACAGCACACGCTGGAACGAGGACAAGTCGTCGAGAAGTTCTTGCGGCACGGTGTTCTGGGCCTGGGCGTGATTGACGAACGCCCCGAGCGCCTGCTGCTGAAGCGATCCGATTCGAGCGTCCAATTGATATCCGCCGGTACGGTTAGGGTCGCGCGCCCAGACGGGATCGCTTCCGTCTGGTCCCGTCAGCGCCACGTCATTCACCGTCGGAACCGAACGCCACACGTCTACCAGCGTCTCGTTCGACAGATCGGTCGTCCCAGGAACGATGAGCCTTACATTTGACGGCAGCGTGAAGACAATCCGTATCAGACCGTTCTGCCGCAGGTTGCTGAAATCGCTGGCGGCGTCGCCATTGGTCCGGAAGTCATCCGCATCGATTGGCCGGAACAGCGGATCGTCGGCCTTCGGGTTGAACCGACGGCGCAACTGCAGGAACTGGAACCTGGCCTCGGCGTTGGCTGGCGAAAGCTGGAAGTGGTCGATCGGCATGTGACAGTCCGCGCACGCGCGCCCGTTGGCGCCCAGACCGCGCAACCGGCGGTCGCCGAACGCGAGGAGGCCGCGCAGAACCGCGTGGCACGGTTCTCCACCGCAGTCGAACGAGGCGTCTTGCGCCGCGTCCTCGTGTCAGTTGGCTGTTGACGCTGACCGCCGACTCCGGGGACTGGCTGGCTTTAATCACCAGCGTGGACATCATGATGATGAGACATCCGAACACCAGCAGGCGTGGTTTCATGGAGTTCCCTTTCTGAAGTTGCGGCGAATTGACGGGCGGAGGGCTCCGTCTAGTTGCAGTCGCGCGCAGACATGCTAGAAAGAGGTGAGCGACTCTAGCACACTCCCAGTCGAAACCCGGGGCGCACGACGAATGGCGCTGCCCGACGCTCGGTTCCCGGTCGTTCGATCTGATTTGTGCGTTGCGAGGTTCGGTTGTTAGTTGTCGCCAGAAACCTGGGGCAGCGGGCGCGAGGGGAGGGGCGATCGTTCCGGACGTTCGGAACCCCTGAGCAGGCGGTCGAGCAGACTTGGCGTGGTCGCGTTGGGGTTCCAGCCGAGCCGAAGCACGGTCAGGCGTACGTCCTGACGCCCGAACGCGAGGGCCTCGATGCAGCTCCACATATACAAGTCGACGAGGCGGCCCTGCACGCTCGGACCGGTGTCGAGCACGGTGTAGATGCCGCCATAACGCGGGACCGAGTCGAGCTGGATGACCGAGCCGACCGGCAGGACTCCGGGATCGGCCGCCGCGACGCCGGCCTGGACCGGGGTGCCGGCGCTCGTCGTGATGCCCTTGCAGTACGCAGTGGCCTGAAAACTCAGGCGCGCGCCCGGCGACGGGGGCGCCGTGGCTTCGCGCTGGGCCCCTGGCCAGGTCGCGTACTTCGAATCGAGGATCGTGACGTCGTAGACCGCCAGGAAGGCGCCTACCGCCGCAGTGGTCACGAGGGCTTTCCGCCACAGCGAGCGCGAGATAATCACCCCCCAATTGTAGGCGTCGCGACGCGGAATCGACCTCTGAATCGACGGAAATCCGGCCTCTTACAATTCCGGTATCTCTAATCGCTGCTATGAATTAAATGCTTGAGGCGCCGCCGGCTTGTCAGAAAGGCCAGTGCGAGAGGGTAGGCGAGGGCCGTGAGGACGACGGCTCCCAGAAGCGAACCCACCGTGAACGGGACGAGGAACGGCCGGAGGATATGGGCCAGCTCGTGCCAGAAGTCGCCCTGATAGAGAGACAGCTCGAACAAATCGACGACCTGCTGTCGAAAGCCTTCGGGAATGCGGTGCCCGGTCAGCGGCGCCCCGACAAACATGGTGGTGAGGGCGTAGTACGGCGCGATCACCCAGGGCAGATTGGAGTAGACACCGAGCAGGACGGCGACGCGGTTGTAGTTGAGAAGAAAGGCGAAGACTATTCCCAGGATGGTGTGCAGGCCCAGGAAGGGCGAGAACCCGAAGAACACGCCGAGCGCGAACGCCGCCGCGGTGCGTTCGGGCGTGTCGTCGACGTGAAGGAGCGTGCTCAGCCACCGCCGGGCGAGGGCTTTCGTGAGGTGAATCATCGGAAGTGACTGTACCCGGCCGGCACCGGCCGGTCTTCGGCGCGCGCGCCGCGCAGGACGACCGCCCGGTCAGCCGTGCAGACGCCGATGGGCGTCACCGCCGTATCGGCGCGACGCATGGCCCCCCTGAGCCTGCCGCGGGTTCTCGGACGCACGCTGAACAGCAGTTCGTAGTCATCGCCTCCGGTGATGGCCGCCAGCACGGGGTCGGCCTCGTGGGCCTCGAACCATTCCCGCGCCGCCGGCTCGATGGGCAGTGCATCGGCGTCGATGATGGCGCCCACGCCGCTCCGGTCCGCGAGGCGGTGAATGCCGTCGGCCAGACCGTCGCTTAGATCGACGCAGGCCCCGGCCGCGCGGTTCCGACCCAAGAGCTTACCGGTTTGCACCCGCGGTTCGGGATAAAGAAAGCGCTGGACGCACGGGCCGGCGCCGGCCAATGCCGAGGCAGCCTTCAGCATCTGAAGCCCGGCGGCCGCCGCGCCGAGCGACCCCGTCACGTACAGCTCATCGCCAGGCCTGGCGCCCGAGCGCGTCAGCACCTGACGCTTCTTCACCCCGCCCGACACGGTGACGTCGATGAACAGCGGTCCCGGCGATCTCGTCAGGTTGCCACCCACGACCTGGACGCCGTAGCGTGCCGCGAGAGCCGTCAGCCCGCCGATCATGGCGTCGAAGTCTTGCACCGGCCACGCCGGCGGAAGGGCGAGCGACAGCAGGCAGAGGCGCGGCGCGGCACCCATCGCCGCCAGGTCGCTGAGGTTGACGGCGAGCGCGCGGTGACCGATGGCGGCGGGCGGCGTGAAGGCCCGGTCGAAGTGGACGCCTTCGACCAGCGCATCCACGCTCAGCACCTCGAGGCGGTTCCTCTCCGGCACGACAACGGCCGCATCGTCGCCGATGCCGACCGGCATCCAGTCGGCAGGCGGCGGCAGGTGACTCTGGATGCGCGCGATCAGCTCGTGCTCGGTGAGATCCCCGACAGTGGCCCCAGGCTCATGGCTCGTGGCTCGAATCACTTAGCGTAATCCGTCGCGCGCGTTTCTCTGATGACGGTGACTTTGATCTGTCCCGGGTACTCGAGCTCGTTTTCGATCCGGCGCGCGATGTCCTTCGAGAGCCAGATGGCCTCTTCGTCCGAGATCTTCTCGCTCTCGACCATGATCCGGATTTCGCGGCCGGCCTGCAGCGCGAACGACTTGGAGACACCCTTGAAGGAGTCGGCGATGCCTTCGAGCTTCTCGAGACGCTTGACGTAGGACTCGAGGATATCGCGGCGCGCGCCGGGGCGGGCCGCCGAGATCGCGTCGGCGGCCTGGACGATCATCGCCTCGAGCGAGGGCCAGTCGATGTCCATGTGGTGCGCCGCCATGGCCATCACCACCGCTTCGCTTTCGCCGTGCTTGCGCAGGAAATCGATGCCGATCTGGAGGTGCGTGCCCTCCATCTCGCGATCGATCGCCTTGCCGATATCGTGGACGAACGCCGCGCGGACGGCGACATGCGCGTCCAGCCCGACTTCGCGCGCCATGATCCCCGCCAGGCGGGCCACCTCGGCCGAGTGCGCCAGGACGTTCTGGCCGTAGCTGGTCCGGTACCGCAGGCGCCCCATCAGGCGGCAGATGTCCGGATGCAGATCGTGCAGTCCGAGGTCGAACGCGACGGCTTCGCCCTCCTTGCGCATCGACTCGTCGGTCTCGTCCTTCACCTTCTGGACGACTTCCTCGATCCGCGCGGGGTGAATGCGGCCGTCCGCAATGAGACGCTCGATGGCCTGCTTGGCGATCTCGCGTCGATAGGGATCGAAGCCGGACAGGATGATCGCGCCCGGCGTGTCGTCCACGATGAGATCGACGCCGGTGGCCATCTCGAGGGCGCGGATGTTGCGGCCCTCTCGTCCGATGATCCGGCCCTTGAGATCGTCGCTTGGCAGGTCAACGACCGACACGGTGGTTTCGACGGCGTGCTCGCCGGCGCAGCGCTGAATGGCCTGGGTGATGTAGTGCTTCGCGCGGTCCACCGCCGTTTCGCGCGCTTCGGCGTCGAGGCGCTTCAGCAGATTGGCCGATTCGTGGCGGGCCTGATCTTCGATCTGCTTGATCAGGAGTTCCTTGGCTTCGTCCGCCGTCAGGCTCGCGACTCGCTCGAGCTCGTGCTGCTGACGCGCCACCAGTTCTTCGTATTTCCTGGTGGCGGCGGCCACCGACGTCTCGCGGCCGGCCACGGCACGATCGCGCGAGGCCACTTCCTTCTCGACGCGGTCGATCATCGCCTGCCGATCGTTGAGCAGCGCCTCGCGCTTGGTCAGCGTCTGCTCGAGCGCAACGGCCTGTTGACGCTCCTGGCGGGCGTGCTGCTCGGACGCGACGATGAGCTCGTGCGCCTTCTCCTTGGCGGAGAGGATCGCCTCCTTCTTGAGCGCCTCGGCGTCGCGTTCGGCGTCCTTGACGAGCCGCGCGACCTGCTCTTGGGCGCGGCCGATGGTGTCGGCGGCGATGCGTTTGCGGCTCGCCACCCAGAAGGCGAACACACCAGCAGCCACCACCAGCGTGATGGCCAGATTGACGACGTATCCGAGTATCGGCAACACGCGTGACGTCCTTTCCCGTGACCCACATCGGGCGTGCGTGGGGGCCGGCGCCGCGCGCGGGGAAATGCCCCGCGAAAAAAATGGCCGCGACCCTCGGCCCGCCGATGCACGGACGGAAGGAGGGGAACGGCCCCTGATCTAGCAACTGGTGATGAACGCGCGGAAGAGATCCCCGCTTTGCCGTGTGAGGAGGTTGTTGAACCTGCGTAAACAGGTGGAACCGCTCAAATAAGCCGCGCTTCAGGCTTCCTCTTGCAGAGGCATGCACACCACGCGGCGTCGCGACTCACTTAGGTGAAACGTTGGCTCAAGCAGCCTTCCGTCATCACGCGCAAAGCAGGGAACTCGAACGCTGGGGGAATCTTAGCCCTTCCGGGTTCAGGGTTCAAGGTTCACAGAAGTTCAAGAGTTCGAGAGTTCGAGAGGTTCGAGAGGTTCGAGGGGTTCGAGGTTCGAGGGACGCTGCCGGTTTCAGGCGAGGAGGACGCGGTCCAGGATCCGTTCGAGTTCTTCGGCCCGTTCGGCGACCTGGCCATCCTTGGCGCGCATGGTTTCGCGATGCCGGAATAGCTCGTCGGCGACGTTCAACGCCGCCAGCACGGCGAGCCGCTGGGGATCGCCGTTGGTCGTCGATTCGCTGGCGGCTCTCATCTTCTCGTCGACGTACGTCGCCAGGCGGCTGACGTACTCGGGCTCGAGCGTGGTCCGGATGGGATAACGCTGCCCGAAGATCTCGACCGGAATGACGCGGCCAGAATCAGACACTAGAGATTGAGCGCCTCGAGCTGTTCGAGCATTTCGCCGACGCGTGTCCGGATGACGTCGCGCTGGTCCTTCAGCGCCGTGATCTCCGTCGCCAGCGATTCGCTCGATGCGGCGCGCGAGCGAAGCGCGTCGATCTCGCTCTTCAGGCGCTGGTTTTCTTCGGCCGCCCGTTTCTGATCGCTCGTCATTCGGTCGACCATCGCAACGAGGCGCTTGACCTTCTCCTCGAGGCGATCGAGGGGTTCGAGCTCCACGTCGCGCATTGCCGTTTTAGCCATGTCCGATCCTCGTTGCCCGTGACTCGTGACTCGTTGCTCCTGGCGTCGATCGCCGAGCCACGAGCTACGAGCCACGGAAACCGTTTATTACCTGAGCGCCGCCCCGTGCTCGCGCACGAGCGCCGCGAGAATCATGTCGACGCTCTGCTGCACTTCGGCGTCGGTCAGCGTCCGATCGGCCGCTTGAAATGTCAGCCGGAGAGAAAGGCTGACTCGGCCGTTCGGCACGCCCTTGCCCGCGTATCGATCGAACACGCGGACACTGACCAATGGCGCCGGCGCAGACGCGCCTGCCGCCTGAATGGTGCCACGAATGATCTCCGCAGGCAAGGCATCGTCTATCACAATCGAGAGATCGCGAACGACGAACGGATGACGCGGCAGGGCTCGAACGGCGCCGTCGCCCGGTACGCGAGCGGTCCAGGCGGCGTCGAGGTCGATCTCGGCCACGAAGATGGCGTCCTGCCGCGGTGCTCCGCGTCCGTCGGCGATGGACGGGGCGAGAAGACCCGCGACGCCGAGCGGCGAACCGGCGCCGTTGGCGGCGGCAACGCTGATACCGGCGGCATGACCAGCCACCAGAAAGGACGGGGACGCGGGCATGAAGCTGACAGACACGCCGAGCGCGTCGGCCATCCGCTCGACGATGCCCTTGACGTCGAAGAAATCCACTTCGCGCACGCCGTTCGCCCAATGTTCGGCTGCCGCCCCGGTGCAAGCGAGCGCGACCGCACGTGTTTCGCCGCGCGCCGTGAAGCGTGTGCCAATCTCAAACAGGAAGACGTCACGGCGACCGTGGCGTCGATTGTGAGCGACGGCATCGACGAGTCCCGGCAGCAGGGACGGCCGGAGCGTGTCGAATTTCGCGGACAAGGGGTTCGCGATGCCCACCGTGTCGGCGGCGACCGACTGAAACGGCGCGGCGGCCTTGCTCTCGATAAACCCGAACGTGACGGCCTCAGACAGCCCGGCCGCGGTGAGCACGCGACGGACGAGCTGGTCGCGCCCAATCCGGGGATCGGGGGCCGTTGCGGGCTGAACAAGCGGCGGAAATGCCGCCTCGAGGCGGTCGAAACCGTGGTGCCGCCCTACTTCTTCGATGAGATCCACCTCCCGCAGCAGGTCCACGCGGAACGTTGGCGCGACGACATCCCAGCCGTCGGCGGCTCGCGACACCTCGAGACCCAGCCGGCCGAGGATGCGCTCGACGTCCCGATCAGGAACGGCCGCGCCGAGGAGCGCCGCGAGGCGCGCGCGTCGGAGGTGCAGGCGGGCGGGTTCCGTGACGACGGGATAGCGATCCACCAGCGGTCCGGAGACTTGCCCTGCGCCGATCCGTTCCATGAGCGCGATGGCCCGTTGAAGACCGGCGACAGGCGCACTGACGTCCGCGCCCCGCTCGAATCGGGCCGACGCTTCCGTTTTCAGCCCAAGTTGTTTGCTCGTGCGGCGCACGGACGCCGGATTGAAAAACGCGCTCTCGAAGACGATGGCGCGCGTGGACGAGGACACCTCGGAGGCCGCGCCGCCCATCACGCCGGCCACGGCCTGGGGGCGATCCTTGTCGGCGATCACGAGCATGCCGGGCTCGAGCTTGCGTTCGATGCCGTCCAGCGTCCGGATCGTCTCGCCCCTGGCCGCGCGTCGAATCCGGATCGACCGGCCCGCAAGCTTGTCGAGGTCGAATGCGTGCATCGGCTGGCCGAGCTCCAGCAGGACGTAGTTCGTCACGTCCACAATCGGGCTGATCGGACGGACGCCGGCCGCCTGCAGGCGCGACGACATCCAGTCGGGCGTTGCGGCCTTCGGGCTGAGATCGGCGACGGCCGCCGCGTAGCGGGGACACAGCTCGGCATCTTCGATGGCGATCGCGACTCGATCCGACTCCCCGGCGGGAATAGACGCCGCCGCCGTGGCAGGACCGGGCGTCATGGGCAGGTCGTAGGCGGTGGCGACCTCGCGAGCCAGCCCGATCACGCTGAGGCAATCGGGGCGGTTGGCGGTGACCTCGAAGTCGATCACCGCGTCGCCGGCGCCCAGCGCTTCGATCGACGCGACCTCGAACCCGCGCAGCCCGAGCGTCTCGGCGATTTCTTCAGCCGGAGCCTGGACGTCAACGAAGTCACGCAGCCACGAAACGACGAGTCGCATTTAGTTCAGGGGCCTGTGCATCACGAAGGCACGAAGAACACGAAGGTCACAAAGTATTTTCGTGACAAGCTGATCCCGCGTTGCTTCGTGGCCTTCGTGACTTCGTGATGGAAGCGCTCATTTAGTACGACCAGTACGGGAACTGTTCCAGGAACCGCAGGTCGTTTTCGTAGAACAGCCTGATGTCCTCGACCTGGTATTTCAGGATCGCGATCCGCTCGATGCCGATGCCCCACGCGAAACCGGTATAGCGCTCGGCGTCGTAGCCCACGGCTTCGAACACCGCGGGGTGCACCATGCCGCAGCCGCCGATTTCGATCCATCCGGTCTTCTTGCACATCGCGCAGCCGGCGCCATCGCACTGCCAGCAGCTCAGGTCGATTTCGGCGCTCGGCTCGGTGTACGGAAAAAAGCTCGGGCGGAACCGGAGTCGGGTTGTCGGCGAGAACGTCTGACGCGCGAAAGCCAGCAGCGTGCCTTTCAGATGCGCCAGCGACAAGCCTTCCGCCACCGCCAGGCCTTCGATCTGGGCGAACGCGGGCGAGTGGGTCAAGTCCAGATCGTCGCGGCGATAGACGCGGCCGGGCACGACGATGCGGATCGGCGGCGTGTGTGCCTGCATGTACCGAATCTGCATCGATGACGTATGCGTCCGCAGGAGCGTACGCACGTCGGCGGGGCCGTCGCCCGCGATGGGCGATGCGAGATAGAGCGTGTCCTGCATGTCCCGCGCGGGATGCGCCGCCGGCATGTTCAGCGCATCGAAGCAGTGCCAGTCGTCCTCGACTTCGGGCCCTTCGACCGCCGTGAATCCCATACGGGCGAAGATGTCTTCGAGATCGTTGCGGACGATGGTCAGCGGGTGACGCCGCCCGAGACGGGGAAGCCGGCCGGGCAGCGTGATGTCGATCGCGCCCGCGGGCCGCGCCTGCGCCGACGCCGCGGCCTGGTACTCGGTCCAGCGCGCCTCGATCGCCTGCTTCAGCTCGTTGGCGAGCCGGCCGATCTCGCGTTTCCCCTCGGGCGTCGCGCTCCCGATGGCCTGCATCCAGGACGCGACCACGCTGTTCTTGCGCCCGAGGTAGCGATCGCGCACGGACTGGGCGTCGCGAGGCGAGGCCGCGCCGGCGAGCTCGGTTTCGAACGCGCGGACGTGCGACGCAACGGATTCAGAATCGGGGAGGCTCATCGAGCGAGGACAGTTAATCACGAAGTCACGAAGGGCACGAAAGGATTTCTTCCCTCGTGGCTTCGTGGCCTCGTGAAAGACCAGCGTTCCGGTGCGCTCAGGCGCGGGCTGGCGTCTTGGCTGCGGCTTTGGCCTGCTGCGCCAGCGTCGCAAACGCCGCCGGGCTGGCGATGGCCAGCTCGGACAGGCTCTTGCGGTCGAGCGTGACGCCGGCGTTCTTCAGCCCGCTGATGAACTGGCCGTAGGTGAGGCCATGCTCGCGCGCGGCCGCGTTGATGCGGACGACCCACAGGCGCCTGAAATCGCGCTTCTTGCGGCGCCGGCCGACGAACGCGTACTTGAGCGCCGTATCGACCGATTCTTTCGCGGCGCGATACAGCTTGCTCTTGTTGGCGTAATAGCCCTTGGCCAGGCCGAGCAGTTTCTTGCGCTTGGCTCGGCGAACGGTTCCTCTTTTTACACGCGGCATACTACTTGTCTCTCCAAGTTCGGAAGTGCGAAGTGCAAAGTTTGAAGTAAGTCGAAAGTCTGAATCGTTCCTACTTCGAACTTCATCCTTTGCACTTCAAACTTTCAGGTCTCTATCTATTTGTACGGGAGCATCCGCGCCAGCTTCGGCGTGTCGACGGCGGCGACCGTCGTCGTGCCGCGGAGCCCGCGCTTCCGCTTGGTCGTCTTGCTGCTCAGGATGTGCTGCTTGAACGCCTTGCTTCGCAGGAACTTCCCGTTTTTCGTTCGCTTGAAGCGCTTGGCGGCGCCTCGATGTGTCTTCAGTTTCGGCATCGTTTTTTTCTCGTGGCTCGTGGCTCGTGGCTCGTTATTCGGACTTCCTAGCTTCGTGTTGCCGCGGCTGCCGCGGGCTTGGCCCGGCCGCCGCCCTGCGGGCGCCGGCTCAGAATCGTGTGCATCTGGTTGCCTTCCAGCCGGGGCATCGTCTCCGCGATCGCCAGGTCGGCCAGCTCCTGCACGAGCCGCTCGAGAATCCGGCGGCCAATCTCCGGGTGCGCCATCTCGCGCCCGCGGAAGAAGATCGTCGCTTTCACCTTGTCGCCCTCTTCGAGGAAGCGTTCGATGTGCTTCTTCTTGAACTGGTAATCGTGTTCGTCGACCTTCGGCCGGAACTTGATCTCTTTGACCTCGATCACCTTCTGGTGCTTGCGGGCTTCCCGGGCGCGCTTCTGCTCCTGGTACTGGTACTTCCCGAAGTCCATGATGCGGCAGACCGGCGGCACGGCCGTCGGCGAGATCTCGACCAGATCCAGTCCCTTCGTCTTGGCGATGGCCAGGGCCTGGGGCGGCGGCATGATGCCGAGCTGTTCGCCGGTATCGTCGATCACCCTGATTTCACGGACGCGAATGCGCTCGTTGACGCGGACACGGTCGTCGCGGCGGGGACTTCGGTCGAAAGCGATAACTACCTCCTTGACTGCCTACTGAACGTCGGGCGTCTTGCCCTTCGAACTCGTTTCCTCACGGGCCTTTTTCACGAACTCGTCCACGCTGTTCGGACCGAGATCGCCCCCCGATCGGCTGCGCACCGAGACGGTACCGTCGGCGACCTCTTTGTCGCCCACGACCAGCATATACGGGATCTTCTGCAGCTGGGCCTCCCGGATCTTATATCCAATCTTTTCCTGCCGCTCGTCCAGATCGACGCGCAGGCCGCTGGCCCTCAGGCGCTCGCGGACCGCCACCCCGTAGTCCAGGTGCCGATCTGAAATCGGCAGCACCACGGCCTGAACGGGAGCCAGCCAGAGCGGAAAGGCCCCGGTGTAATGCTCGATGAGGATCGCGATGAAACGCTCAAAGCTGCCGAAAATTGCACGGTGGACCACCACGGGCCGGTGCTCGGTATTGTCGGCGCCCGTGTACTTGAGGTCGAAGTTCACCGGCTGCATGTAGTCCAGCTGGATCGTCGCGCACTGCCATTTGCGGCCGATCGCGTCGGTCACGTCGAAGTCGATCTTCGGCCCGTAAAACGCGCCATCCTTTTCGTTGATCGTGAACGTGATGCCGGCGTGTTCGAGGGCGGCCTTGAGCTGCGCCTCGGCATGGGCCCAGGTCTCGACATCGCCCATGTGGTCGTCGGGCATGGTCGAGAGCTTCGCGGTGTACGGCAAGTCGAAGTCCGTGTACACACGCTGGACCAGGCGGATGAGCCGCTCGACTTCGTCGCCGATCTGTTCGGGCGTGATGAAGCAGTGCGCGTCGTCCTGCGAAAACTGCCGGACGCGCGTGAGCCCTGACAGCACGCCGGACGCTTCGTTGCGGTGCAGCGGCGTCTGCTCGTGAAAACGCACGGGCAGATCGCGATAGCTGTGCACCTGGCTCGCGTACGCGAGAAAGTGCCCCGGACAGTTCATCGGCTTGACGCTCATCGTCTCCTGTTCGGATTCGACGAGGAACATGTTGTCCTTGTAGTGCTTCCAGTGGCCGGACCGCTCCCAGAGCGCCTTGTTGTAGATGAGCGGCGTCTTCACTTCCACGTAGCCGGCGGGGAAGAGGACATCGCGCATGTAGTTCGCCAGCGTGTTGTACAGCGTGGTGCCCTTGTCCAGCCAGAACGCCGCGCCGGGCGCCCACTGGTGGAATGTGAACAGGCCGAGCTCGCGCCCGAGCTTGCGATGGTCGCGCTTCTTCGCCTCCTCGATCTGGGTGAGGTGCGCCTTCAGATCTTTCTCGCTCAGGAACGCCGTCCCGTACACACGCTGCATCGGGGCGTTCCGCGCGTCGCCTTTCCAGTACGCGTTCGACGTGCTCATCAGCTTGAAGGCTTTGAGCTTGCCGGTTGACGGCACGTGCGGCCCGACGCAGAAGTCGATGAACGTGTCCTTGTCCTTGATGGTGTAACAGGAGACGTCCCGCTGTCCTTCGGTCTTTTCCTCGATCAGCTGGACCTTCAGCGGCTCGCCGCGCGCGGCGAAGAACGCCCTGGCTTCGTCGCGCGGCCATAGCTGGCGTTCGTACACCAGATCCTCGCGCGCCAGCTCGTGCATCTTCTTCTCGATCGTCTCGAGATCCTCCGGCACGAACGGACGCGGGACGATGAAGTCGTAGAAGAAGCCTTCGTCCGTTGCGGGGCCGATGCCGCACTGCGTGCCGGGGAACAGGTTCGTGACCGCCGCCGCCAGCAGATGCGCGGCGCTGTGGCGGGTGAGCAGCAGCGCTTCCGGACTTCGATCGGTGACGATCCGCACGTCGGCGTTTCGATCGAGCGGATACGACAGATCGACGAGCGTCCCGTCAACGATGCCGGCCAGCGCGGCCTTTGCGAGCCCGGGCGAGATGGCTTCGGCCACCGCGCGGACGGGTACGCCGGCCTCGAGCTCACGGCTCGACCCATCTGGCAGCGTTACGGTGATCTGGCTCATTCCAGGATTGGCGTTGATGTGTCCGCGGCGAGTCGAATGGTAGGCACGGGTGGACTCGAACCACCGACCTCCTGCGTGTCAAGCAGGCGCTCTAACCTCTGAGCTACGCGCCTACACCGCAAACACTTGAGTATATCAGGCGGCTTTCTTTTCGGCGAGGACTTGCGGAGCCTGGACCCGCTCGATCGCCTTGTCCAGCATGATGTCCGCCGCCGGAGCAGGCTGCCCGAATTCGACTTCGGGCCCCTCGACGGGCACCGTCGGCTCGAGGCCTTTCTCGTGCAGCGGGTTCCCGGACGGCGTGAGATAGCGCACGGTTGTCAGCCACAGCCCGCTGCCGCCGGGCAGCTTGACCAGCTTCTGGACGCCTGCGCGCCCAATCGTGTGTTCGCCGACCAGATCCGCCCGCTGGTTGCCGTTCAGTGCGGACGCGAACAACTCGGCGGCCCCGGACGTCCCGTTGTCCATCAGGACCACGGCGGGGAGGTTGATGCTGCCGTCGCCCGAAGCGGCGGTGATGGTGTCTTTCGTGGGGGCGCCCTTCGTTTCCCGGATGGCCAGCGTGCCTTTGGAGACGAACAGCCGCGCGAGCGCCAGGCCCTGATCGTACGTGCCGCTCGTCGTGCGCCTGACATCGATCACGAGCTTGGTCGCGCCGGTCTTGGCGAGCTCGGCAACCTGCGACTTCAGTTGATCCGCAGTCCGTGGCCCGATCGCGGGCACGCGCACGTACCCGACGCCGGCCGCCGCACTTCGTCCCGTGACATCGAGCGACGCGAGCGTTTCGCGCGTCAGCGTCACGACGTGCGGATCCGCCGCGTTACCCCGGAAGATGGTCAGCGTGACTTTCGATCCAACCGGCCCGCGCAACGCGCGCATCCCCTGCCACACGCTCATATCGCGCGTCGGCGCGTCGTTGATGGCGCGCACGTAGTCGCCCGTTCGCAGACCGGCCTTGGCGGCGGGCGAGTTGTCGCGAGCGGCCAGGATGCGCAGGTAGTACTGACGCGTCAGCTCGATGCCGAGATCGCCGGCTGGCAGCGCCGCGCCCGACTCCTGTTGTTTGACTTCGTCGGGGGAGAGGTACGCGCTGTCGGGGTCCAGGGAATCCACAAGCCCGTTCATCGCGCCGCGCATCACCTTGTCGATGTTGACGGGCTCGACGTAGTTGCTCGAGATCAGGCTGACCACATCGTCGAAGATCTTCAGGTGCTGATACGACGTATCTTCACCCCGGGCCAGGACGGTGCCGAGCAGCCCGCCGACGATGGCGAACACGACGACCGGGGCGCTGAGGGCGAGCACAATGGCGCGGGTACGTGAGCTCATGGGCCTACCGTTTCTTCAGCCATTGTAAGGGATCGACCGACTGACCGTCGATGCGCAGCTCGAAGTACAGCTGGGGCGGCCCGGCCGGCGCCGTCCCCAGGGTGCCGATGACCTGCCCCCGCTCGACCCGGGCACCCTTTTTCACGGACATTTCAAGCAGATCGCCATACAAGCTGAAGTTCTGCGAGCCGTGGTCCACGATGACCAGGTTGCCGAAGCCGCCAAATGTGTCGGCGAAGGCGACCACGCCGTCGTGAATGGCCGAAACCGGCGACCCTTCGGGCGCCGCGATGGCGATGGCGTTCGCGGCCGACGCACCCGCCGGACGATTGGGCCGGGCCAGGGTGCCCGAGACCGGCCAGTCGAGGTCCCCACGAAACGGACGGAGCGGCAGGGTTGCTGGCTCGGCCGCCGACGGGCTGGCCGAAAGGTCGCGCAGCGCGGCCTGGAGTTTTTGCTGAGCCGCCTGGAGTTCGCCGACCAGCTGTGCGTTCAGGTCGCGCCGGTTGTCGATGTCGCGGATGAGTGCCCCGCGCGATGCGGCTGCGCGCTCGACGGCCGACTGCGCATGCTCGGCCTCGGCCTTGAGCGTGCTGAGCCGCCGGCCGCGCTGTTCGAGGGCCCCGCGCGTCCGCTTCAGCTCGGCGAGCGTCTTCTGCCTTGTGACGACGCGATCGGCGTCCATCTTGGCGAGCGCGCTCAGGATGCGAGAGGCCTGCCCGACCTGCCGGATGTCGGAGGTGGAGAGCAGAAGGCGCAGGTAGCGGCCTTGTCCCATCTTGTAGATGTCCACGAGGCGGGCCTTGAGTTCAGGCCGGCTCGTCGCTTCCTGCTGCTCGAGCTCCTGCATCCGCTGACGGTTTGTGGCGAGCTCTTCTGAAATCTCGGCCGCATCCGCGACCAGCTGCTTCAGCTCCTCGGCCTTGATCTGCCGATCGACTTCCAGCCTTCGCAGGTCGCCCAGCAGCGTTCGTTCCTCGGCCGCCAGCCGGTCCGCTTCCTTCTGCAGGACCTGGATGCGATCGGTCGCGCGCTGCGCGAGCGCTTCGGTGCGGGCGCGGTCGGCAGACTGGCCCTGAAGGACGGCTGGCAGCGCCGGAATGAGCAGCAGAGCGACGATCTGGAAACTGCGGCGTGCGATCAATGTACTGAAGATATCGGCCCCGCTGAAGTATCGCAGCAGCACAGCGGGTTGTCGATATAGCATTTGATCTGGTGACACGCGTGCTGGCGATCGATGTCGGTGGACGCCGGATCGGCCTCGCGATCAGCGATCCGTCGCGTACCCTGGCGCGGCCGCTCTCGACGCTCACCGTCTCGAGCGCTGCCGAAGGCGTCACCCGCGTCGCCGACGAGATCGCGCGGCTCGAGCGAGACGACGATGGGCTGGAGTCGATCGTGGTGGGGCTGCCGGTGCGGCTCGACGGATCGGCGAGCGACGAGACCGCGCGTGTTGCCGCGTTCGTCGATGCCTTGCGAGCGCGCACCGCGCTGCCGATTGTGACCGCCGACGAACGGTTGACGAGCCGTGAAGCCGAGAGCCGCCTGAGCGTCCTGGAACACGACTGGCGGGAGCGCAAGAAGAAGCTCGACGCGGCGGCCGCGGCGATCATCCTGCAGGAGTACCTCGATCGCGCACCGGACTAGCCTGGTGGCCACCACGTGAAACGCTTCGTCACGCTCCTCGTCCTCCTGATCCTCCTGGTTGGTGCCGCCGCCGCGGCCTGGGTCTACGCCGGTGTGCGGAGGCCCTACCGCGGATACAGCGCTGATGAACAATTCGTGGACATCCGTCCCGGAACCGGCACGCGCGCGATCGGCGAGCGCCTCGTGGAGGCCGGCGTCGTTCGCGACCAGTTGACGTTCCGGATCGCGTTGCTGATGAGCGGCCGGGCGACGCGGCTCAAGGCGGGGGAATACCGGTTCGTGGAAGCGGCGACGGCCGGCGACGTCATCGGCAAGCTGGCCCGGGGCGACGTGTACGTGGTCCCGGTGACGTTTCCAGAAGGCCTGACCATCGCGGAGATGGCAAAGATCGCCGAAGCCAAGGGCTTTGGACCGGCTGCGGCGTTCGTTGAAGCGTCTCGCGACACCGCGCTGATACGCGCCCTCGATCCCGCGGCACGCGACCTGGAAGGGTATCTGTTCCCCGAAACTTATCCGCTGTCGCGGCATGCCGACGCGCGCGGAATCGTCCGGCTGATGACCGATGCCTTCGACCGCGCTCTGTCGCCGGACCTGCGCGCGGCCGCGCGCGCCCGCGGGCTCTCGATTCGGCAGCTGGTGACGCTGGCGTCCATCGTGGAAAAGGAAACCGCCAAGCCCGAGGAGCGGCCGCTCGTCGCGTCGGTGTACGAGAACCGTCTGCGGATCGGCATGCCGCTCCAGTGCGATCCGACGGTCATTTTTGCCCTCGAACAGGTCGGGCGATACCACGGGAACCTGCACCACGACGATTTGTCGTTTGACTCGCCGTACAACACCTACCGCTACCCGGGACTGCCGCCCGGACCGATCGCGGCGCCGGGACGCGCGTCCCTCGAAGCCGTGGTGCATCCGGCCGATTCAACCTATCTGTATTTCGTCAGCCGCAACGACGGTTCCCACGAATTTGCGACCACGCTCGACGAGCACAACCGGAACGTGCAGAAGTATCAGGTGGAATACTTCCGCGAGATCAGGGCCGGCGGGGCGGGAAGGGGCGGACGAGGCGGCCATTGAAATTGTCCTGGCGTTCCGGCCCATCCCGTCCCTTCGATCCGTCTGCGCTCTGACATAATTCCAGTCCCATGTCACGCATCACTCACGTCGGCATCGTGGCCAAGTCGCACCTCCAGGCGGCCACGCCTTATCTGCTGGAGATCGAGGCGTGGCTTGCGGCGCGCAACGTCACGGCCGTGTTCGAAACCGCGACGGCCGCCCTGATGCCGGCGCCGAAGCCTCCGGCCTCCCGCGCGGTCGCCGACAAGGCGGCGCTGGTGGCGGGCGCAGGTTTCGTGCTCGTGCTCGGCGGCGACGGCACGCTGCTCAGCATGGCGGACTGTATTGCCCACGCGGGCAAGCGGGTTCCCATCCTGGGCGTCAATTTCGGAAGTCTCGGATTTCTGACCGAGGTGACGCTGCCCGAGCTCTACCCGGCGCTCGAATCGGCGCTGGCAGCCGAAGTCCACGTCGAAGAGCGCCTGATGCTGCGGGCGACCATCCTCCACCAGTCGGCGCCGTCCCAGTTCGGCGTTGCGGTGAACGACGTCGTCATCACCAAGGCCGCGCCGTCGAGGCTCATCAACCTGTCCGTCTTCGTCGGGGACGAGTTCGTCACGAATGTCAGGGCCGACGGTCTCATCATCGCGACACCCACCGGATCGACGGCCTACAATCTCTCCGCGGGCGGGCCGGTCGTCGAACCGAGCGTGGACGCGCTCGTGCTGACGCCCATCGCTCCGCACACGCTGAGCAACCGGCCGATCGTGATTCCCGCGTCGGCGACGGTTCGGGTGAAACCTGTCATGGGTGAGCGGGACGAAGCGTTCGTCACGCTCGATGGACAAGCCGGGTTCGAACTCGAGGCCGGGGACGAAATCAGCGTGAGCCGCGCCGGCGAGCCGATGCGGTTGATTCGTCCGGCGACCCGGAGCTACTTCGAAGTGCTGCGCGAGAAGCTCAATTGGGGCCAGCGCTAGGTCGGTGCGTGATCGTCAGCCGTAGCGTCCGCCTTCAGGCGGACGCTCGCCGGCTGGCTGAAGCCGGCCGCTACGGCATTGTGCAAAACGTTCTAGCTTTTTCGAAGGTGTAGAAAAAACTCCTGATTGCCCGTCGCGCCCTTGAGGGCCGAAGGCGCCATCGCGACCCGCTCGAGACCCGCCGCGGCGGCATGCGCGGTGACGCGTTCAATGACCTCCTCGTGGACGGCTGGATCCGAAACGAGCCCGTGTTTCCCAACCTGCTCGCGGCCGGCCTCGAATTGCGGCTTGACCAGCGCGACGATGTCGGCGCCCGCGGCGACGAGCGGCGGCAGCGCCGGCAGAATGTGCCCCAGCGAGATGAACGACACGTCGATCGTGACGAGATCGACGAGGTCTGGGACGTCGGTCCGAGTGAGGGATCGCGCGTTCACGCCTTCAACGACGGTGACGCGCGGATCGCTGCGCAATCGCCAATCGAGCTGCGCGCGGCCGACGTCGAGCGCGATGACGCTCGCCGCGCCCCGCTGTAACAACACGTCCGTGAACCCACCAGTCGAGGCACCGACGTCGAGCGCGCGTTTACCGGACGGATCGATTCCGAACGCATCGAGAGCGTGGGCGAGCTTCACGCCGCCGCGTCCGACATACGGATGATCGGGTTCCGCCACCACGATCCGCGCGTCCTCGGCGACCGCGGTGCCGGCCTTCGAAATCGCCCGATCGTCCACCTTGACGTGGCCGGCCATGATGAGCGCGCGGGCGCGTTCGCGCGACGCGGCCAGCCCCCTTTCGACCAGCGCGGCGTCGAGCCGGATCCTGCGGGTCGCCATCAGAGACGCCCCGGCTGGAGATCCGCCCTGAAAGAATGTGCCGCCACTGAACTAACTTCGCCGCGAGACGACCCATTCGGCGATCGGCGCCAGCCAGCCCGCGCCGAGTTGGGCGGCCTCGAGCGTCTGCCGCGCGCGCGCCACGCACTCGGCGGCCAGCACCCGCGATTGCTCGAGGCCGAAAATGGCGGGGTAGGTCGGCTTGGTACCGGCCGCGTCCTTGCCGGCCGTCTTGCCGAGCTCTTCGGCGCTGCCTTCGACATCCAGGATGTCATCCACGATCTGAAAGGCGAGACCGATTTCGGCGCCAAAACGATCGACCGCCGCGACGGTCGCCTCGCTGCCACCTGCCATGATGGCGCCGCTGACGGCCGACGCGCGGATGATCGCGCCTGTCTTGCGCGCGTGCATCGCGGTGAGGCTGCCGGCATCGAGCGCCGCGCCTCGTCCTGGGACCTGTCCGGCTGCCTGGAGGTCGATCGCCTGGCCTCCGACCATGCCGCCGGCCCCGGCGGCCTCCGCGATCACGCCGAGCACCTTCAGTTTGCGCCGCACGATCGTCTCGTCGTTTGCCGACGGCTCGCGCGCGAGGAGCGCGAACGCCTCCGCCTGCAGACCGTCGCCGGCCAGGATCGCGATGCCGTCCCCATACACCATGTGCAGCGTCGGCTGGCCGCGACGCAGCGTGTCGTTGTCCATGGCCGGAAGGTCGTCGTGGATGAGCGAGTAGGTGTGAATCAATTCGATGGCGCACGCCGCCGGCAGCGAGAGGTCCACCGCCGTTCGCGCCGCCGCGTCTTTGGCTCCAGGGGCTCCAGGGGCCCCAGCGGCCCCGCGCGAAACAGCGTCCGCCGCAGCCAGCGTCAGAATCGGCCGCAAACGCTTGCCGCCGGCGAACACGCTGTACCGCATCGCTTCGCTCACGATCTCGGGGCACGCCGGCGGTGCGGGCAGGTATCGCTCGAGCGCCTCGTCCACGCGGGCGCGAGCGTCGGAAAGAAAGGCCGGAAGCGTCGCGGCGGCCATCACGGCAGGCGTCAACTCAGCGTTCGCGGTCGTCGCCAGTGGCGAGTGTCGCGGGGGCCGGCCTGAGGTCGCCCCGCTCGCTGAGGATCTCGATACGCCGCTCGGCTTCTTCCAGCCGCGCGTGGCAGAACCGCGACAGCTGCACACCTCGCTCGTAGAGCGCCAGCGACTGCTCGAGGGCGAGATCGCCCTCCTCGAGCTTCTGGACGACGGATTCGAGCTCGGCGATGGCGGCTTCGAAGTCCTTGATGGACGGATCGGACCGGTTGGCTGCGTCACTCATTTCGTTTCCGACACCTTAGCTTCTATTTCGCCGCGGCTCAAGGTCACCCGGACGGTGTCGCCCGGCGCGACCTCAACGGCGTCCCGAAGCGCACGGGTGCGATCCGCGTTCCAGCAGACAGCGTACCCGCGGGCAAGCACGGCGAGCGGGCTGAGCGTGTCCAGACGGCTGGCGCAACTGCGGAGCGCCGCGTCGGCCAGGTGACGTCGGTGGGCGACGGCGCCTGCCAACCGGCCACGGGCGGCGACCAGCCGCGTGCGCACCGCCCCGAGGCGCCGCCCCAGGTCGAGTGTGTCGAGCTGCCTCCGGACTGCCTGCAGCCGGCGTCCCCGTGATACCACCGCCAGGCGAACCGCGTCCTCGAGGGAGCGATCCAGTTCGGCGGCGTGGCGGCGCTTCATCGCGAGCCGCGCGGCATAGCCTGCCATCGCCGGCCGCCCGGCGGCGAGGTGGACACGGCGGCTCAGCCGCTGGACGCGTCCGTGCGCGGCCGCGACGAGGCGCTCGTGCAGGCGGTCGATCCGGCTGGCGAATTCGTCCGTGCGCGCGACGACGAGCTCCGCGGCAGCCGATGGCGTGGCCGCGCGCACGTCGGCGACGAAGTCAGCGATCGTCACATCGCTTTCGTGTCCGACCGCCGAGATCACCGGCACCGGTGCCGCGGCGATGGCTCGTGCGACGACCTCCTCGTTGAATGCCCACAAGTCTTCGATCGATCCGCCGCCCCGGCCGACGATCATCACGTCGACGCCGGGCACTTTCCCCAACGCCCGCAGCGCACGCGCGATTTCGCCCGCGGCCCCGTCGCCCTGCACGCGCGCCGGGCGAATCACGATGTGGGCGTTGGCGTGCCGCCGGCGCAGCACGTTGAGGATGTCGCGAATCGCGGCGCCGTCGAGCGACGTCACGACGCCGATCTTCTTCGGCAGTGCCGGCAGGGGCCGCTTGCGTGCGGCATCGAACAGGCCCTCATCCTGCAGTCGCTTCTTCAGTTGATCGAAGGCCAGCTGCAGCGCGCCGAGCCCCTGAGGCTCGAGGTGCTCGCAGACCAGCTGGTACTCGCCCTTTGGCTCGTAAACAGAAATCCGCCCGCGCGCCACGACCCGCAGCCCGTCGGCAGGCTTGAACTTGAGGTATCGCAGCGCCGACCGGAACATGAAGCCGCGCAGCTGGGACGTGGCGTCCTTGAGCGTGTAGTACAGATGACCGTTCCAGAGGCGGCAGTTCGAGAGCTCGCCTTCCACCCAGACCTCGAAAAACTCGGCCTCGAGGTGATCGCGGACGCGGACGGTCAGTTCGGTGACGGTATGGATGCGCCGGATCGGCGGGCGAGGATCCGCGGAGGGTTGCTGCGCGCCGGTCGTCCGCTGGCGCGACTCGAGATCAGCGGGGACACCCGGACTGTCGAGGGCTGGCTGGCGGCTGTCTACCGGCGACAGTTGGCTGTCGACGGCAGCGTCGTCCTTCTCCTCGTCCTCGTCCTCAAACGGAAGATCGAACAGGTCGCTCATCGGCTGCGAGCTCGGCAAGCTCGTCCAGACTGTAACTCAGACGCTCGATATCGGTCGCTTTTCCCGTCGTCTCGTCGGCGTCGATGAGCACGGCGTTCAGGCGCGGGTTCGCCGAGGCGGTTTCGAATCGCGACGGCAGGCCGGTCAGGAATCGCGCGAGCGCCGGCTCGACTTCGACGCCGATGATGGAGTCGTGCGGCCCGGTCATTCCGGCGTCCGTCAGGTACGCCGTGCCCTTCGGCAACACGCGCTCGTCGGCGGTCTGCACGTGAGTATGCGTGCCGACCACGGCCGTGACCTTGCCGTCCAGGTGCCACCCCATGGCGATCTTCTCAGACGTCGCCTCGGCGTGGAAGTCCACGAAGATGATGCGAGTGCGCTGCCGCATGGCCTCGATCTCACGAAGGACCACCGCGAACGGGTCGTCGATGTTGAGCATGAACACGCGGCCCATCACGTTGATCACGCCGACCGGCTGACCGTTCCGCGCGCGCGCGAGGTAGCTGCCGTTGCCCGGCGCTCCAGCAGGGTAGTTGGCCGGCCGCAGCAGGCGCGGCTCGGTCCCGATGAAGTCCAGGGCTTCCTTCTTGTCCCAGATGTGATTGCCCGAGGTCAGGACGTCAACGCCCAGCTCGAGGAGCTCGTCGCCGATTTCGCGGGTGATCCCGAAGCCCGCGGCCGAGTTTTCGCCGTTGGCGATGACGAAGTCGACGTCATGGCGGCTGACCAGCGCCTGCAGGCCCGTCTTGATCAACTGCCGGCCGGGCCGCCCGACGATGTCGCCAATGAAGAGGATTCGCATGGGGGATGATCGAGTTTACGCGAATCCTGGCCCTTCCGCGCACTGCGGCTGAGGTCCAACGCTCGTAACCGACACATTCGCTTAGGGATATGTGAAAGCATGATATGAGTATATTAATAGCAGATTATATGCTTGACAAACACTAATAACATGCCTAGACTCTTACCAGTTTTCAAGCGGACTCCAAATGGAAGGGGAGTTATCAACATGGCAGGCAAAGTTATCGGAATCGATCTCGGCACCACCAACTCAGTGGTCGCCGTGATGGAAGGCGGGCAGCCCGCGGTCATCGTGAATCAGGAAGGCGCGCGAACCACTCCCTCGGTGGTCGCCATCGCCAAGGACGGCGAGCGGCTCGTCGGTCAAGTCGCCAAGCGCCAGGCGGTCACCAACCCCGAAAACACCGTGTTCTCGATCAAGCGGTTCATGGGTCGCAAGCACGAGGAAACCTCGGCTGAGGCCTCGCGCGTGCCCTACGCGGTCGTTCGCGCGTCGAACGGCGACGCGTGGATCGACGCCCGCGGCAAGAAGTACTCGCCGCCGGAAATTTCGGCGCTCATTCTTCAGAAGCTGAAGCAGGCGGCCGAGGATCATCTCGGCGAGAAGATCAGCGACGCGGTCATCACCGTTCCGGCGTATTTCAACGACGCGCAGCGGCAGGCGACGAAGGACGCCGGGAAGATCGCCGGGCTCAACGTCCTGCGGATCATCAACGAGCCCACCGCGGCGGCATTGGCGTACGGACTCGACAAGAAGAAGAACGAGACCATCGCGGTCTACGACTTCGGCGGCGGGACCTTCGACATCTCGGTGCTCGAGGTCGGCGACGGCGTCGTCGAAGTGAAGGCCACCAACGGCGATACGCACCTCGGCGGTGACGATATCGACGACCGCGTCATCGAGTGGCTCGTGGCGGAGTTCAA
This sequence comes from uncultured Acidobacteriota bacterium, assembly GCA_963729215.1. Taxonomy (GTDB): domain Bacteria; phylum Acidobacteriota; class Vicinamibacteria; order Vicinamibacterales; family CAVVIG01; genus CAVQJU01. The sequence continues at coordinate 46,375 of CAVSND010000027.1, forward strand.
GAAGACGGACGGGATCGACCTCTCCAAGGACCGGATGGCCCTCCAGCGCCTGAAGGAAGCCGCGGAGAAGGCGAAAGTCGAGCTGTCAACGGCGCTCGAAACCGACATCAACCTGCCGTTCGTGACCGCGGACCAGAGCGGACCGAAGCACCTGCAGGCCCGGTTGTCCCGCGCGAAGCTCGAACAACTGGTGGACGACCTGCTGCAGCGCACGATGGCGCCGGTGAAAAAGGCCCTGGCTGACGCGGGCGTGGAACCCGGCAAGATCGACGAAGTCGTTCTGGTGGGCGGTTCGACGCGCATGCCCAAGGTCCAGCAGCTGGTGCGCGACTACTTCGGCAAGGAGCCGCACAAGGGTGTGAATCCGGACGAAGTCGTGGCCGTGGGCGCGGCGGTCCAGGGCGGCGTGCTCACCGGCGAAGTGACCGACGTGCTGCTCCTCGACGTCACGCCTCTCTCGCTCGGCATCGAAACGCTGGGCGGCGTGATGACGCAGCTCATCTCGAGGAACACGACCATCCCGTCGCGCAAGAGCGAGATCTTCTCGACGGCGGCCGACAACCAGACGAGCGTCGAAGTGCACGTCATGCAGGGTGAACGTCAGTTCGCGCGCGACAACCGCACGCTGGGACGCTTCCACCTGACCGGGCTCCCGCCGGCGCCGCGCGGCGTGCCGCAAATCGAGGTCGCCTTCGACATCGACGCCAACGGCATCGTCAACGTATCGGCGAAGGACCTGGCGACGGGCAAGGAGCAGAAGATCACGATCAGCGGAACGGGCGGCCTGTCGAAAGACGAGGTCGACCGTCTGGTGAAGGAAGCGGCGAGCCACGCGGGTGAGGACCAGGCTAAACGGGAGCTGATCGACGCCCGGAACCAGGCCGATTCGCTCGCCTATCAGGCAGAGAAGACGGTCTCCGAGAACCGGGACCGGCTGCCGGCCGGCGACGTCGCGCATCTCGAGGCGGCCATCGCCGAGGCGAAGAAGGCCGGGGCGGGCGAGGACCTGGCGGCCATCAGGAAGGCGACCGAGGACCTGCAGCGCGCCGCGCACGCGATTGGGGAGCTGCTCTACAAAGGTTCGAGTGGTTCGAGTGGTCCACAGGGTCCACAAGGGTCCACAAGGTTCAAGTGGTTCGGGCGTCAAGGACGCCGAGGTGGTCGACGCGGAGTATGCGGAGAGCGTGTAACACGCTCGATTTATTAGAGGAGAACGTTATGACTGTTGTGCGTTGGGACCCGTTTCGCGACTTTGGCTTCACGACCGGCAACACCTGGGTGCCGCCGGTGGACATCTATCAGACCAGCGATCACGAACTGGTGCTCAAGGCCGAGCTGCCCGACCTGTCACGCGAGGAGATCGACATCACGGTCGAGAATTTCGTGCTGACGCTCAAAGGTGAAAAGAAGCTCGCGCCCGAGGTGAAGGAAGAGCAGTTTCACCACATCGAACGGAGCTATGGCTCGTTCAGCCGTTCGTTCTCGCTGCCGAGGACCGTGGACGCGACCAAGGTTGCGGCCGATTACAAGAACGGCGTGTTGACCGTCCGGCTGCCTCTGCGCGAGGAAGCCAAGCCGCGTCAAATCAAGGTGGAGGTCGCGGCGTAACACTCGAGACCCGGCAGAACGGCGGAAGGGCTGGATGGGCGGGACCGTCCAGCCCTTCCAGCGTGTGCGTCCCGCGTGCTACGCTCTATTCCCGTCATGGACGACGCCTTCGAACCTGTAGATCCGGCGGCCGACGGCCACGGGCTTCCATCCGAGCCCGCGCCGCCCATCGAGAGCCGTTTTCTTTTCGTCGACGTTGCGGCGCTTCGCGCCAAGCAGCTGCGCCGCGGGGCGCGGCCCCGGGTCGGCACCGACGACGGACCGTTGCCTCACAAGGCTGAGCGGTTGGCGATGGAAGAAGTGCGCCGCGGCCTGGTCTACTACGCCGTGACGGCGCCGAAGCCCCAGCCCGAAGAGAGTGGGGCGTAAAGATGGCGGAGATTCAGCAGGCTGTCTTCGGCGTCGTGCAGGGGCTGGCGTCGAGCACCGTGTTCATTCTGGCCCTCATGATCGGCTTCTGCGTGGTGGTCGGCTTCACGAAGCTGAAGAAGACAGCGGGCGGGGTGATGGTCATCAAGAGCCTGGACGAACAGGTCAGCCACAAGACCATGGAATACCTCAAGCCCGGAGATCCCCGGGGGCCGGCCGACCAGCTGCGTTCACCGGAACTTCTGGAGGCAGCCGCCCGTAAATAGGGGTATGTTCTGCCTGCTTTTTGGCATTCTCTTCTTTCCCTTCATCCTCCCGCTCCTGATCATCCGGTTCGTTTTCAAGCTGCTGTTCGCGCTGCTGATGGTGCCGTTCATCCTGTTTGTCGTGGCCGGCGCCCTGTTCATGGCGCTCGCAGGCGTCCTGCTCGCCGTGTTCTCGCCGCTCATCATCCCGTTCGCGTTCGTCGCGCTCGTGATCTGGGCCCTTACGCGACACTCTCGGGCTGCCAGCGTAATCCCAGGTTGATGATCCGCTGGAGCAGGGCTTCGTAGCTCACGCCCTGCTTCTCCGCCGACGCCGCGAAGTCCTCCCCTCGCGCGATCTGCGGATTCGGGTTGGCCTCGAGCACCCACACGTCTCCCGCTTCGTCCAGCCGTAAATCGATTCGCGCATAGCCGCTCAACTCCAGCGCCCGGTACGCCCGCTTGCACAGGTGCTGAATCTCGTTGTTCTTGGCCTCGGGCAGGTCCACAGCGGGCCCGCTGTCGATCCCGTATTTCTTCTGATACTTCACGCTCCATTTGACGCGGTCGGTGGCGATCCGCTTTGCGCCCTCGGGCATGTTCTTGAAGAACAGCTCCCAGACGGGCAGCGCCTGCAGCGCCTGATTGCCCAGGATCCCGACGTACAGCTCCCGGCCCTCGATGTACTGCTCGACGATGGCGGCCGTACCAATGCTCTCGTGGATGAAGGCCACGCGCTCCTTGAACTTCTCGTCGCTGTCAACGACGGATGCCTGCGAGATGCCGATCGAAGCCTCCTGCGTCAGAGACTTCACCATCAGCGGAAATGTCAGGCGCTTCGGCCGGCGAATCGGGCGGCCGATGCGGAACACCTCGAATTCGGGGACGTGGATGCGGTGATACGCCAGCAGCTTTTTCGACAGCGACTTGTCGCGCGCGAGCAGCAGGCCGCGCGGATTGCACCCCGTGTACGACAGCTTCAGGAGCTCCAGGTGACTGACGACGTTCTGGTCGAAGATCGTGATGTCGTCGAAGCCTTCGAGCAGGTTGAACGAGATGTGCGGCTTCCACTCTTCCGAAGCTCGGCGGAGCTCGCCGAGGTCGTCGTGGATGGCCAGCGGTCTGACTTCGTGGCCCATGGCGGTGAGCGTCGAGACCACGTCGTATTCGGTCCGCCACGGCTCGGCGGTGATATCGGTGCCGTCCGCGACCGTCTCCGGCGGAATGAGATGCCGATGCATGAGCGCCATGACGCGCAGCTTGTTCACGCTCACAGCGCCACCCGGTGACGGCCGCTGTGCAGGTAGTTCATTGTCTGCACGGTCAGGAAAACGATGAAATCGAGCTTGGTGGCTTCCTCTGTATCCATGAGACGCAGGTTCAACTCGCGGCAGCGCTGGACGATTTTCTCGAGCAGCTGATCGATAGTGTATTGGTAGCTGTCGGTGAAGCTGGCCACCGTGGTCCGCACCTCGCGGCGGATTCGGCCGACGAAGCGCGCGGCCGTCTGGTTCTTCGCGTAGGCAGGCGACGCGGAAAACAGGTTGTGCAGGTCGCTGTCGTAAAAGTCCGGATGATCGAGCCCGTAGTGCTCGCGCTTCTTCCGATAGTGCTCGCCCAGCGTTTTCCGCAACCGCTGCAGCGGATCGACCATCCGCTGTGACCGGACGACCGGGCGCCGGCGCGCCAGCTCGCGCATCAGGCGATCCATGTACTCCAGCTTGCGCTGCGCCGGCCAGCCGGCGAACCGCGTGCCCCAGTGCGACTGCGGGTCCAGCCAGACGGCGAACGTCTCGGCAAAATCCTCGTCAGGATGGCTCTGTGCGTACCAGTGGTCCAGGTGCTGGACGAAACTCTTGCTGTACGGCTTAGGCGTGTAGTACCTCGGGGTAGGGCGTCGAAGGAATGCCGAACAGCCGTCGCCTGGTCGGCCGCCTGCGCAGTGCGTAGGCATTGTCGATGGCGTGCCCCACTTCGTGGCGCAGGATCTTGAGGCAGGTCGTCGCGTCGCTGCCCTCGACCTCGAGCATCTGCGCGAGCTCGAGCTTCTCGAGCCGCGGGTGCGCGAGGTAGAAGGGGATGGCGACGCCGGGGACACCGTCCGGCGTGAACCACTCGTCAGACAGCCAGTAGTGCGGCCGGAACCTCACGCCGCGCGCCTCGAGCTCGCCCGTGACCACGGCGATGCGCGTCTCGAGCTCGGTGCCCTCGATCTTCAGCCCGAGATCGCACATGCGGATTTCGAGCAGCTTGTCGTCGCCAAGCGCCGTCCAGTCGGACGGCTTCAGCGGCTCGCGATCGGCGGGGCCTGCATCCACCATTCGGTATCGTGCTCGTACGCGTCCGCCATCCGGAGCAGCGTCGCTTCGTCGAATCTCCGGCCGATCAGCTGAAAGCCGACGGGCAGCCGGCATCCGGCGCCCTGAGGAGACGAGGCCACGGTAAAGCCGCACGGAATGCTGACAGCGGGGAGTCCGGAGAGGTTCGCGCTCACCGTAAAGATGTCTGCCAGGTACATCTGAAGGGGGTCGGATGTCCGCTCCCCCAGCGGGAACGGCGGCGTCGGGCTCGTGGGCATGGCGACGACGTCCACGCGTTCGAAGGCCCGGTCGTAGTCGCGCAGGATCAGCGTCCGCACCTGCTGCGCCTTGACGTAGTAGGCATCGTAATAGCCCGCGCTCAGCACGTACGTGCCGAGCATGATGCGGCGTTTGACCTCCGGTCCGAAGCCCTTCTCGCGCGTTCGCGAGTACATGGCATCCAGCTCGCCCTGCGTGTCGCGCAGTCCGTAGCGCACGCCGTCGTATCGCGCCAGATTGGAGCTCGCTTCGGCGGTGGCGACCAGATAGTAGACGGGTATGGCGTACTTCGCGTGCGGCAGCTCGATGTCGACGAGCGTGGCGCCGCGCGACTTGAGCACATCGAGCGCGGTCCTGAACGCGGAGACGATGTCCGGATCCACGCCAGTCTCGACGAGGCTGGACGGCACGCCGATCCGGATGCCGCGCACGTCGCCAGTGAGCGCCGCGGTGTAGTCGGCGACCGGCTCCGCCGCCGTCGTCGAGTCGGCCGGGTCCAGGCCCGCGATGACGCCGAGGGCGATCGCGGCGTCGCGAGCGCGGCGTGTCATCGGGCCGATCTGATCGAGCGACGAGCCGAACGCAAGCAACCCATACCGTGACACGCGCCCGTAGGTTGTCTTGAGGCCCAGTACGCCGCACATGGCCGCGGGCTGGCGAATCGATCCGCCAGTGTCCGACCCGAATGCGAGCGGCGTCAGGCCCGCCGCCACCGCCACGGCCGACCCGCCGCTCGACCCGCCGGGGATTCGCTCGAGGTCCCACGGATTGCGCGAGGGCCCGAACGCCGAGTTCTCGGTCGACGATCCCATGGCGAACTCATCGCAGTTTGTCTTGCCGATGATGACGGCGCCCGCATCGTGCAGGCGGGAGACAACCGTCGCGTCGTACGGCGGGACGAAGCCCTCGAGAATCCGCGACGACGCCGTGGTGGGGATGCCGCGCGTGCAGATGTTGTCTTTCAGCGCGACGGGAACGCCGGCGAGCGGGGCGTCGAGGAAGCGCTGTCGATCGCGATCGATCTCGGCCGCCCGCGCAAGCGCCTGCTCGGCGGCGACAGTGTTGAACGCGTGGAGTGAAGGATCGCTGACCTCGATTCGCGCAAGGGCCTCCCGGCAGACCTGAACCGCCGATCGTGTCCCCGTCCTGATCGCGTCCCGAATGTCCGAGAGTGTGTCCGCGGGCTGCGTCCCGGATGTGCGGCCGGTCGCGTCCGTCATCCAATGACTCGCGGCACTTTGAAGAATCCGCCGCCCGCCTGCGCGGCGCCGCTCGAACGATCCCGCTCGGGGGCGTTGCCGAACACATCGTCCGGGCTGAGCGAAGGACGGACCTCGTCGGGCCGGTCGGCGCCTCGTCCGGCGACGCCGTACGCCGTCGGTACGACGTCGCTCGTGTCCACCTGCTGGAGCTCGCTGGCGTAGGCGAGGATGTCGCTCAGCTGACGCGCGAACAACTCCACCTCCGCCGGGTCGAGTTCCAGATGCGCGAGCGCGGCCACGGCCTGGACCTGCGCGCTCGTCAACGGCTCGGGCATGGCAAATGCTAGCATTTCCCGGGAGGGCTGGGGTTGGAGGCCGGAGGCTAGAGGTTAGAGGTTAGAGGTTAGAGGTTAGAGGTTACGAGCGCTACGAGCCACGAGCCACGAGCCACGAGCCACGAGCCACGAGCCACGAGCCACGAGGTTAGACGTTGGGGACAATGGTGCGACCGGCGGCCGTCGCAGGCACGTGGTATCCGGCAACAGCGGCTGCGCTGGCAGACGCCGTCGACACGTATCTGGGTCGTGCCACGCGCGAGGTGACGGGGGATCTCGTCGCGCTCGTCGCACCGCATGCCGGGCTCGTTTATTCGGGTCCGGTCGCGGCGCACGCGTACCGTCTGCTGGCGGGGCGCACGTTCGACGTCGTGGTGATCGTCGGCCCCTCACATTTTGTCAGCTTCGAGGGCGTTGCCGTGTCCGCGGCCGAGGGGTTCGACACGCCCTTCGGCATCGTACGGGTTGATACGGACATCACGGCCGCACTCCTCGATGCCTCGCCCATCGTCCGCGAGCATGCGCAGGCGCACGCGCGCGAACACTCGATCGAGATGCAGCTGCCGTTTCTGCGTCGCGTCGCGCCGCAGGCCGCCATCGTGCCGCTGGTGATGGGACGGCAGACCGCCGACACGGCGCGGACGCTGGGGGACGCGCTGGGCCGCGTGCTTGGCGGCCGTCGTGCGTTGCTCGTGGCGAGCACCGATTTGTCGCACTATCACGATGCCGCCGTCGCGTCCCGCCTCGATGCCGTGGTGATTGACCATCTGTCCCGTCTGGATGCAGATGGCCTGCAGCAGGCCCTTGACGCCTGCCCCGAACATGCCTGCGGCGGCGGACCGGCGGTTGCCGTCATGCGCGCAGCCGTCCAGCTCGGCGCGCGCGATGCCGTCGTTCTGGACTACGCCGATTCGGGTGATGTCTCCGGAGACAAATCGTCCGTGGTCGGCTATGTTTCCGCAGCGCTCGGGCGTTTTTCGTGACAACTCGAACCGGCGAAAAGGAACGGGCGCAGCTGCTCACGATCGCGCGGGACGCGATAACGGCCCATGTGACGGGTCAGTCAGAGGGTCTTGAGGTTGCTGCGCTGGCCGACCGGCGCGCTGGTGTCTTCGTGACCATTCATTGCCGAGGCGACCTCCGGGGTTGCATCGGGCGTCTCGAGGCCGATATGCCGCTGCCCCGCAGCGTCGCGCGTTGCGCGGTCGCTGCCTGCAGCGAGGATCCGCGATTCCCTGCGGTCGATTCATCCGAGCTGCCGTACGTCACCCTCGAGATTTCAGGTACTCGGTCCGATGGAGCGGGCCGGCGGACCCGCGGACATCGAGGTGGGCCGTCACGGATTGATGATCGAGAAGGGATCGCGCCGAGGCCTGCTGCTGCCGCAGGTCGCCGTCGAGTGGCGGTGGGATGCGACGACGTTTCTGTCAGAGACGTGCCGCAAGGCCGGACTGGCGGCCGACAGCTGGCAGCGCGGCGCGACCATCTGGAAATTCGAAGCGGAAGTGTTCGGAGAAGAGACGGCTCACTGACCGAGTTGTTCGGAGACCAGAGGTACCGTCGGGCGCGACGCGGACCGTCGCTCCGAAGAGGTTGCCGCGGCCGGCCCGCTGATCCTGCGTCATCCCGCCGGCAAAGCGCATGTCCGTCCACCGCACGGTCACGACGCCGCTCTGCGGATCGGCGACCCACCGCGCCGCCGGGTAGCGCGAGAACCCCAGAAACGTCTGTGCGAGCGGGGCAGCGGCCGCGGCTTTCACGAGTGGCGTCCACTGGTCCGGATAGCGAACCGTCACCCGCCACGGTGCCGCCCCCGCCTCAGCCGGCCGGCGCAGGGTCGTATCGAGAATGTCCACGTCGTGCAGTTCGTACGCGTTCGACAAGCGCGCGATCAGGCGCCACTTGAACGGCGACAGAAAGGTCGGCATGGCCGCAAGGTCCGCCAGGCAGCGGCTGGCCCCTGCGGGCATCGTCGACGGCAGAGCCGCGCCGGTTTCCGGCCACCGGACCAGGAGGGGATGGTCCGTGCGGCCCGGATCGCAGGGCTGTGGCATCAGCGGACCAAACACGCGCGGCGCCAGCCCTATCGCCTCGTGCCGGGCGACGGCGCGTACGCCGTAGTTCGCGGCCATCAGGGCGAGCACGATAGCGGCATTGCGCCGCCTCGCCGCCTCCGACGCTTCGCCGAACAGCAGACCGGCGAACAGCGCCGCCACGAGATACACATCCACGATCGGCATCAGGTCCGCGGCAAACCAGTGCCAGTCGAACGGGCTGAGCAGGCGCGTCCCGTATGAGGTCGGCAGGTCCATCAGGATGTGACACAGGATGCCCAACGCGGAAACGGCCCAGAGCATGCCGAACGATGCACTGGGCGTTTCGTCGCGCGGATTGGGCGTGCGGTCGCGCGCGCGTTGGACGCGCCAGACGATGGCCGCCGTCAGCGCGCTGAGCAGGACGACTCCGAATGGGCCGTGCGTCGGTCCGCGATGCCACTGAAGATAGGAGGCGCCGCCGCGCACCGTCGCGATGATGTCGATATCGGGCGCATTCGAGGCCAGCACGAGCGCGGTGGTCGTGCCCCGTCCTGCGCGGCCCAGACGGGTGCGTCCAAGCGTGACGGCGAACAGCGTGTGTGTGAGGTTGTCCATGGAATAGCGCCGCCGGTATGGGTCGTTGGTAATATACCTGTCATGTCACGATGCCGCTGGGGCGCTCTCCTGGTCCTGGTTACCGTCTCGGTGCTTGTGCCCGCACCCGCATCCGCCTGGGGATTCGCGGCGCACAAGTTCATCATGGGACGCGCCATCGACCTGCTGCCGGCGGAAATCCGGCCGTTCTTTACCGAACACCGGGACGAGCTCGTCATACGCGTGGTTGACCCCGATCTGTGGCGCAACGTCGGCTGGGAAGACGATCCCAATCACTTCGTCAACTTCGGCGCTCCCGAGTTCGGGCCGTATCCCTTTACCGCGCTCCCGCGGGAGTACGGCGCCGCCCTGCAGAAGTTCGGGCAGGCGGCGCTCAAACGCGGCGGCACGCTGCCGTGGCGCGAGGAAGAACAGTTCGGCAATCTTCGGCGTGTCTTCGAAGGGTTTGCCAAAGGCGCGGCCTACGGATCGAGCGACGCCGTCCTGTTTGCCGCCGTCGCGTCTCACTACGTGCAGGATGCGACCCAGCCACTGCACGCGTCGAATAACTACGACGGCCAGCTGACCGGACAGCGGGGCCTCCACGTGCGTTTCGAGCGCGACCTGATTGAACGGTTCGAGTCGCGCCTGACCGTCAGCCCGGCGGCGCCGCGGTCCATCCCGTCTGCGCGCGACGCCGCGTTCGACACGCTGCTTGCCAGTCATCAACTGGTTGCCCCCCTGCTCGCGGCCGACAAGGAGGCAGTCGGGAACAAGGACGTGTACGACGATGCGTATTTCGAAGCGTTCTTCCAGAAGGTCAAACCAATCCTCGAAGAGCGACTCAGCTCCGCCATCACGTTGACCGCGTCGATCATCTCCAGCGCCTGGGAACAGGCTGGCCGGCCAAGCCTGAAAAACGGAGCGCCACGTCCGCTGCAGAGAGTCGAGCGGGCGCGTTGATGAAGCTTCGCGAACTCGCCGGCCAGCTGGGCTGCCGCCTCGAGGGACACGGCGATACGGGCAACATCGACATCCAGCGCGTCGCCGGCATCGAGCATGCCCGGCCGGGCGACGTCACCTTCGTGGACAACCCTCGCTACGCGCCGTTCCTCGAGACGACGCGGGCGTCCGCCGTGATCGTGACCTCAGGCCAGCCGATCCCGCCGGGATCCGCGCTCGGCATCCTCAGGACCGACCAGCCCTACCTGACGTTCGCGCGAGCCGTGGCCCTGTTTGCCCCGGCGCATGGCCAGAAGACGGGCATCGATCCGTTGAGCAGCGTCGCTGCGGATGCGACGATTGGGAGCGGCGCCTCGATTGGACCATTCGTCACGGTGGGCGCGGGCGCCAGGGTCGGCGCGCGCACGACGATCTATCCTCACGCCGCGATCGGGGCCGGCGCCCGCGTGGGTGAGGACTGCGTGGTCCATGCGCACGTCTCCCTTCGCGAGCGGGTGTCCGTCGGCGATCGCGTCATCCTGCACGACGGCGTCGTGATCGGCAGCGACGGCTTCGGCTTCGCGAAGCAGGCCGACGGCACGCACCTCAAGATCCCGCAGACTGCCGACGTGGTCATCGAAGACGACGTCGAAATCGGGGCCAACACGACCATCGATCGGCCGGCCGTCGGGGAGACTCGCATCCGCGCCGGCACCAAGATCGACAACCTGGTGCACATCGCGCACGGCGTCAGCGTGGGCCGCCGCGTCATTTTCGCGGCGCAGGTGGGCGTGTCGGGCAGCACCGTCATCGAAGACGACGTCATCCTGGCGGGGCAGGTCGGCGTCGCGGGGCATCTGCGCCTGGGCAAAGGTGTGATGGCGACCGCCCAGAGCGGAATTCCCGCTTCGATCGACGCGGGGCAGTACGTGTCCGGTTCGCCGGCGATCCCGCACAAGGACTGGTTGAAAGCGTCGGCGGCGTACCGCCAATTGCCTGCGCTCAGGAAGCGCGTTGCGGAGCTCGAACACCGGATCGTCGAGCTCGAGGAGAAACTCGAAGAATGTCGGACGCGGCTGAATCCTCGGAATCCTCAGACTGGGTAACACGGCATGCGGTTCGCGCCGCATGCCGCTCGCGTCTCGTTGGTCTCCTCGTCGTCGTTGCGCTGCTGGCCGGCGCCCGCCACGCGGCTGCTCAACAACCAGGTCCGGTACCTGTCGACAGCATTTCTCCCGACAAGGCGGAGTTCCTGCCGAGGAGCCGTTTCCAGCTGGCGGCCAACTCGCTGAGCGGCGGCGATCCGCGGTTCACGTGGGACGCGAGGTTTGGCGGCAGCGCCGACGTCCTCGATTACCACTTCGGCCGGCTGGGGATCGTCGGCGACTACGAGGCGGTCGTCGGCAGCGAGCGGCGGAACTTCGACGTCGAACAGGGACTCTACATCCTCGAAGCCTCGACGTCCGGCCGCATCGGCGAGAACGAGGTGGCCATGGTGTTTCACCACGTCTCGCGCCACCTCAGCGATCGCCTGAAGCCCAAGGCCACCGCCTGGAACGTCTTCGAGGGGCGGTATCTCCGTAACCTGGACTTTTCCGGCACGCAGGTCGCCGTCGTCGCCGGTGTAGGCAACGTCGTCACACACGTGGATGTCGATTACACCTGGAACCTCAACATCGATGTCAACGTTCGACACCAGATCAGTCCGCGTGTGGGCTTGTACGCGCGAGGGCTGGCGGAGGCGTTCGGCGTGGATCCGGTGATCAGGGGCCGCACCGACCCGCAGCACAGCGGGCGGTTCGAGGGAGGCGTCCGTCTCCATGGACGCGGCGGCATCCTCGAGCTGTTTGCCGGCGTGGAGCATCGGCTCGACGCAGATTTGCACGATTACATTCCGGTCACCTGGGGGATCATGGGATTCCGCCTGGTCAACAAGTGAGTTGGGCGATAATGCCGACATGCGGATGAGGCGTCCCGCGGCGGTTCGAACGGTGGCCGCCGCCACGCTCGCCGGCGCACTGGCGTTTGCCACGGCCGCTGCCTCGGCGGCGGTGCGGCCCCCGCGGCTGGCGTACCAGATCGCGACCCTGCCGAACGGGTTGACGATCGTCCTCGAAGAGGACCACTCGACGCCCATCGTTCACCTGCAGCTCACCTATCACGTCGGCTCGAAGAACGAGAAGCCGGGGCGCACCGGGTTCGCGCATCTGTTCGAACACCTGATGTTCAAGGGTTCGAAAAACGTCGACCCCGAAGGCCACACGTCGATGATTGCGTCAGTCGGCGGGCAGAGCAACGCGTACACGACCGACGACGAGACCGTCTTCTGGGAGACAGCGCCATCGCAGTACCTCCCGCTGATGCTGTGGCTGGAAGCCGATCGGATGGCGACGCTCCGGATCGACAAGGACAGCTTCGCCAACGAGCGGGAGGTCGTCAAGGAAGAGCGGCGGTTGCGCATCGACAACCAGCCGTACGGCCGCCTGAACGAGATCATCTACGAGCAGACGTTCACGACGCATCCGTACAAACACCCTACGATCGGCAGCATGGAGGATCTCGAGGCGGCAAGCGTCGCCGACGTGCGCGACTTCTACAACACGTTCTACGTGCCCGAGAACGCGACATTGACCCTGGTGGGGGACATCGATTCGGTGCAGGCGCTGCAGCTGGCAAGCCAGTATCTCGGCCGCGTGCCGAAGGCGGCGAAGCCGGTGCCGAGGGACATTCCGAAAGAGCCGCCGCAGACGGCGGAGCGGCGCGTGACGCTGCAGACCCCCTGGCCGCTGCCGGCGGTAGTGGTGGCGTATCACATCACCTACGACGGCAACCCCGACTCGTATCCGCTGCACATCGCCGGCAAGGTGCTGTCGGATGGTCAGAGCTCGCGCATCTACAAGAAGCTGGTCTACGACACGGCGCTGGCGGTGGCCGCGTTCGGCGGGCCGAATCTCATCGAGGATCCGAACCTGTTCTACGCCGTCGCGATCGTGTCGCCTGGCCGTACGCCGGCCCAGGCTGCCGATGCGCTCATCGCCGAATTCGAGCGGCTGAAAAGCGAACCGATCAGCGAACGCGAGTTGCAGCGCGCGAAGAACCAGTTCTCGCGCGACTACATCCTCGGCCGCGAGTCCGACGAGCAGAAAGCCAGGCAGCTGTCTCACGCCGTGGTCATTCACCACGACATCAAGACGGCCGACGGCGAGTGGGATATCTTCCAGAGCCTCAAGACGAGCGACGTGCAGCGCGTCGCCCGCACGTATTTCACGACGCCCAACCGCACCGTGCTCACCCTGATGCCATCAGGAAAGCCGCTCACACAGTGATGAAGACCAGAACCGCCGGCATGATTCGCGTTCTCGGCTGTTGTGCCGGCATCGCGCTGGTCTCGTGTGTCGCCGTGCTCGGTGCGCAGTCCGTGGCGTGGCCGCAGGAGTTTCCGCCGCGCCCGCTGGCGGCGCGGAACGTGACGTTCCCGCCGTATCAGCTGCAGACGCTGCCGAACGGCCTGCAGGTGATGGTGGTCCTCCACCACGAGCAGCCGGCCGTCAGCATGCGGCTGCTGGTGCGGGCCGGCAGCGCGTCGGATCCGAAGTCGAAAGGCGGGCTCGTCCACCTGGTGTCATCGCTCCTCGATCAGGGAACCGAAGGGGCGGCGGCCAAGTCGGCCGAGGAGTTCAACGACGCGATCGACTTCATTGGCGGCGTCGCGGGAGCAGGAGCGGGCACCGATCTCTGTTACCTGAACATGGTCGTCATGAAGGACAGCTTCGAAGCCGGGCTTGGCATGCTGTCCGACATGGCACGCCACCCGGCGTTCGCGCAGGAAGAGATCGATCGACAGCGCCAGCAGCTGCTGTCGTCGCTGCAGGTGAGCTTCGACGACCCCGGATTCATCGCCAACGCCGTGTTCGACCGGCTTGTCTACGGGTTTCACCCGTACGGGCTGCCGCAGACCGGGACGCCTGAAACGATCGCGCGGCTGACGCGCGACGACATCATCGCGTTCCACCGGAAGTACTTCGTGCCGAACAACGCGATCCTCGCGATTGTCGGCGACGTCACCGCGGAGGAAGCATTCGCCACGGCGGGACGGGTCTTCGGCGACTGGCAGCGCCGCGACATGACAACCGATACGATTATCGACCCGCCCATGCCGACCCGGCGCGTGGTCATTGTCAATAAACCCGATTCGGTGCAGACGGAAGTGCGCGTGGGCAATCTCGGCATTCCGCGCAACCATCCGGATTACATGGCCGTCAATCTGGCCATCCGCATTCTCGGCGGCGAGGGCAGCAACCGCCTGCACCAGGTGCTGCGCACGGCCCGCGGGCTGACCTACAGCGCGCAGGCGAACTTCGACACCTTCAAGGAAAGCGGCGACTTCGAAGCCGAGACGACGACACGAACAGCCGCGACTGGTGAAGTGCTCCGTCTTATCGTGGACGAGTTCTGGCGGCTCCAGCGCGACCGCGTGAGCGAGCGCGAGCTGGCGGACGCCAAGGCGTATCTCACCGGAAGCTTTCCCCTGACAATCGAGACGCCGGATGCGATCGCGCTCCAGGTGCTGAACGTCATGTTCTACGGTCTGCCGATCGAGCAGCTCCAGAGTTTTCGCGACCGCGTCAATGCCGTCACCGTGGACGATGTTCAGCGGGTGGCGCGGCTCTATCTGAAGCCCGATCGCCTGTCGGTCGTGCTGGTGGGGAACGCCGCGGCGTTCGCCGATCAGCTGAAAGGCGTCGGGTTCGGCTCCTTCGAGACGGTCGAGATCGGCAACCTCGATCTTGCGGCGGTGGACTTCAAGAGCGCCAGCGCGCAGCCGGCCGGCGCCGGCGCCGTCAGGAGAACGAGGCAGGCCGGTCGTTCCGCAACGTTCGCCGTTCACACGACCGGGCTCTTGACGCTCCGCGTCCTGCTGTCGTGCGGCGAGCCATCCGGCGACCTCTACGCAGCCGCGCTCACGCGCGAACTGCGGACGCTGGTGCCGGACGCGGACATCTTCGGCCTGGGCGGACCGCAGTTCGTCGCGGCCGGCGGGCGCGCCGTCGCGGACTACCGGGGCCTGTCCGTCACCGGTCTCACCGAGCCCATCGCCAAGATTCCCCAGTTCATGGCGGCGCGCCGCGCTCTTCTCGAGAGCGCGACGCAGACGCGCCCCGACGTCTTCGTCCCGGTCGACTTCTGGGGATTCAATCACACGCTGGCGAGACGTCTCGCCCGGCAGGGCGTCCCGGTCGCGTACTACGTCAGCCCTCAGTTGTGGGCGACGCGGCCGTGGCGTTTGAAGACGATGCGCGAGATTGCGACGCGCGTGCTCGTGATCTTTCCATTCGAAGAGGCGATCTACCGCGACGCGCACGTGCCGGTCGAATTCGTCGGCCATCCGCTGATCGATCTCGCGAAGCCGACGCAGCCGCGGCCGTCGTTTCTGTCGCGCCTCGGGTTGCAGGCCACCGCCCCCACGATCGCACTCCTTCCGGGAAGCCGTGCCGGCGAGGTCTCGCGCATCCTGCCGGACCTCGTCGCCGCCGCCAGCCTTGTCCGCGCCCAGGTGACGGATGCGCAGTTTGTCGTGGCGCGGGCCGGGAACCTCGATGACAGCCTGTTCGACGTGCTCCGCGGCGGCCGGCTGCCACGGTCGGCCGTCGTCGAAGCCGATGCGGACACGGTGCTGGCGTCTGCCGACGTCGCGCTGACGGCGTCCGGCACCGCGACGGTTCAGGCCGCGCTCCACGATGTGCCCATGGTGATCGTGTACCGGGTGTCGCCGTGGACCTACAGGCTGGGGCGGCCGCTGCTCCGGGTCGACACGTTCGGGATGGTGAACCTGATTGCCGGCAGCCGGATCGTGCCGGAGTTCATTCAGGACGCGTTCACGCCAGAGGCCGTTGCCGCCGAGGCGGTGTCGATGCTCACCGACCCGGCGCGCGCGTTGCGGATTCGACAGGGACTCCGTGATGTCCGTGAACGCCTGGGTGGCGGCGGCGCGAGCCGCCGGGCCGCTGAAGCGATCCTGAAGATCACACGTCGATAATCGGTCCCGGCGCAGGAGGCCCGGGCGTCCGCTGAACCGATCCCTGTTGCCTTCGGCGGAGCGCCACCACGAGCGCCACGCAGCCCGTCCAGACCGGAAGCAGATCGGCGATCGGGACCACCTCCAGCACGAACGTCGGCAGCAGCAGCGGATGGAAGCCGAGGAGGCGCCATGTCGCGAGCATGGCGGCGACGTCCAGGATCTCGTCGGCGAACGCCCAGCCGAGCGGCCCGAGCGCGAACTGGAGGACGTCTGCGGTCACCGCGACGCCGTACGCGAGCCACACGCGAGTGCGCGTGAGCGGCGGTGGCTGAAGCATCACGCGCGCCCTCTCGGGATGTCTTTCAGTTGTTGCTCCAGCGACGCGACGGCCGCCGTCAGCATCTGCCGGTGCGCGGCAGTCCGTGCCGAGACCAGCTCGGCCCTGGCGCGGACCAGCGACAGTTCGACCGCCCGCCGCTGTTCGAGCGACGCGCGCTCGTCTGGCGTCAGCGCGGGCCGCAGCGCCTTTTGCCGTTCGGACTCGGCCTGCTGAAACTCGACGTCCTTGCTCTCGAAGCCCCTCGCCATTGGTGCAGTCCCATTGTACGGTTGCTCGTGGCTCGTGGCTCGTGGCTCGGTGCTCGTTCCTCTACCCTCTAACCTCTGCCCTCTAACCTCCTGTACAGTTAGCCATGCCGTCCGTCGAATTCCGCGACGTGTCGTTCACACGCGCGGGTGGCCATCGCGTCCTCGAGCGCTTCGACCTCTCGGTCGATGCGGGCGAGGTGTTTGCGCTGGTGGGCCGCAGCGGGGCCGGCAAAACGACGCTTCTCAAGCTCGTCAATCGGCTGCTCGTGCCAGACGCCGGCGTGGTCGTTGTCGAAGGACGCGACACCCGGGAGTGGGAGCCGATCCGGCTCCGCCGCCGCGTGGGATACGTCCTGCAGGATGTCGGGCTGTTCCCGCACATGACCGTCGCCGGCAACATCGGCGTCGTGCCCCGGCTCGAGGGCTGGGCGCCGGACCGTACGGCAGCTCGTGTCGGAGAACTCCTCGATCTCATCGGCCTCGACCGCCAGTCGTTTGGCGCACGGTGGCCTGACGAATTGTCCGGCGGGCAGCGGCAGCGGATTGGCGTGGCCCGCGCGCTCGCCGTGGATCCGCCGATTCTGCTGATGGACGAACCGTTCGGCGCGCTCGATCCGATCACGCGAACCGAGCTCCACGGCGAGTTCCGCCGGATCCAGGATCGCCTGCGCAAGACCGTGCTGATCGTGACGCACGACATGCGCGAAGCGTGGGCGCTGGCGGATCGCATCGGGGTGCTCGATGCGGGGCGGCTCATCGCATGCGACAGCCCGGCGTCGCTCGGCAAGTCCACCGACCCTCGTGTGCACGATCTCCTGGCGGGCGCCGGCGTGGCGGTGGCAGGACACTCATGACCCGGTTGTTTGTTTTCTGGTCCTCGCACCGCGCCGAGTTCCTCGCATTGCTGGCCCAGCACGTCACGCTCGTCGCCGTGTCCACGCTCGCCGCGGTGGCGATCGGCATCCCGCTCGGAATTTTCGCGGCGCGCCGTCCGCGGTTGAGCGCGCCCATCGTCGGTCTGGCGAACGTTGTGCAGACGATTCCAAGCCTCGCGATGTTCGGCTTCCTGCTGCCGGTGCCGCTCATCGGCGGCATCGGCGCGCGCGCCGCCATCGTCGTCCTGATTCTGTACGGGCTGCTGCCCATCGTCCGAACAACGATCACGGGCCTGACGGGCATCGACGCGTCCATTCGCGAAGCGGGCATCGCGATGGGGATGACGCCGCGCGAGCTGCTTCGCCTGGTGGAGTTGCCGCTGGCGCTGCCGTCGATTGCCAGCGGCGTACGCGTGGCGGCGGTCGTGGGCGTCGGGTCCGCGACGATCGCGGCGGCGATCGGCGCCGGCGGCCTGGGCGAGTACATCTACCGCGGCCTGTCGATGGTGGATTCGACGGTGATCCTGGCCGGTGCGGTCCCCGCGGCGGCGCTGGCGTTGGCTGTCGATGCCGGGCTGCTGTGGGTTGAGCGTCAGCTGTCTACAAGGCGAAGGACGGCGTCGCGCCGGGCCGCGATCGCGGCGGCGGCCGCTGTGCTGCTCGTGTTTCCTCTTGCCGCCGCGGCCGGCCGATCGGGCGGCGCGATCGTGGTCGGGTTCGAAGAACTTCACCGAGCAGGTGATTCTCGGCGAACTGCTCGCGCAGACGATCGAGCGGGACACCGGCCTCGGCGTGCAGCGCCGGCTCAACCTGGGCGGCACGCTCATCTGCGACCGGGCGCTGTTGACCGGCGATGTGGACGTGTACGTCGAATATACGGGCACGGCGCTGACGGCCGTCTTTCATCAGCAGGTGAAAACGGACGGGCGCGCCGTCTTCGAGGAAGTCAGGGATCAGTACTCACGCAGCGGACGGACCGTGCTGCCGCCGCTCGGCTTCGACAACACCTTTGCGATTCTTGTCCGCGGGAGCGACGCGCGCCGGCTCGGTCTCAAAACGATTGGCGATGCCGTCCCCGAAGCGCGGAGCTGGCGTGCCGGATTCGGCTACGAGTTTCTCGAACGTCCCGACGGCTACCCGGGGCTGGCTTCTGCGTATGGGCTGCGCTTCGCCGCGCCGCCTCGCGTGATGGACCTTGCGCTCAGTTACCGTGCGCTGTCGACGGGCCAGGTCGATCTCATCGCCGGCGATGCGACCGCGGGTCTGATTGGCGCTCTCGATCTCGTCCAGCTGCAAGACGACCGGCACTACTTTCCGCCCTACGACGCGGTTCCTGTTGCCCGCGCCGCGACGCTGCTGAAGTATCCGCAGGTCCGCACCGCGCTCGAACATCTCGCCGGCCGCGTGTCGGCCGCCGACATGCGATCGCTCAATTACGCCGCCGATGTCGAGCACCGCGACGTTCCTCAAATCGTCGCCGAATTCCTGAAGTCGAGGTGAGAAGGTTCAAGGTCCACGGGTCCACGAGCCGAACCCCTTGAACCTCTCGAACCTCTCCAACCCCTCGAACCTACGTCGCCGTCACGCCCCCCGTGTGGACGTACGCTTCTTCGCCGTGCTCGCTCTGATCGAGGCCGCCCGACTCGTTTTCGCGGTCCGTCCGCAGCGGGACGACGAGGCCGATCACCTTCAGCAGCACATAGCTCATGACGCCGCTGTAGACGATCGCCGCCAACACCGCGACCGCCTGAATGCCCAACTGCCCGGGGTTGCCGAATAGCAGGCCGTCGGTCGTGCCATTCAGCGCCTTTTGCGCAAACACACCGGTGAGGAGCGCGCCGACAGTGCCGCCCACTCCGTGAGCGGCGACGACGTCCAAAGAGTCGTCGAGCGACGTTTTCGACCGGAACTGCAGGCCGTAGTAGCTCGGAATCGCCGCCAGGCCGCCCAGAATGAGCGCGCTCATCGGGCCGACATAACCCGCGGCGGGCGTGATGGCGACGAGGCCGACAACGATGGCGGTCGCGCCGCCTACGGCGGTGGGTTTACCTGTGCGTATCGCATCGAGCAGCGTCCAGACCACGAGCGTTCCTGTCGGTGCGAGCAGCGTGGTGGTGAACGCGAGCGCCGCGCTCTCGTTCGCGGCGAGCGCACTGCCGGAATTGAATCCGAACCATCCGAACCACAACAGGCCGGCGCCGAGAATGGTGAAGGGCACGTTGTGCGGCAGCATGAGCACGTTCGGGTACCCTCGCCGCGGGCCGACGACTTTTGCCGCCACGAAGGCGGCAGTGCCTGCATTCACGTGCACGACGGTGCCGCCGGCGAAATCGAGCGCGCCCATCTTGGCGAGCCAGCCGCCGCCCCAGACCCAGTGCGCGATCGGGCTGTAGACGACGATCATCCACAGGCTGATGAAGACGACGTAGGCGGAAAAGCGCATGCGCCCGATGACCGCGCCAGAGATCAGAGCCGCGGTGATGATGGCAAATGTGGCCTGGTACGACATGTACAGCAGGTGGGGAATACTGCCCTTGGCCTCGAGGCCTACGCCGCGCAGAAACACATGGGATGCGTCGCCGATCCAGTCCGAACCGGTGGAGAAGGCCAGAGAGTAGCCGATGAGCGCCCACAACACGCCGACGAAGCCGAGCGCGATCACGCTCATCATCATGGTGTTCAGGACGTTCTTCGCGCCGACGAGCCCCCCGTAGAAGAACGCAAGCGCCGGCGTCATGAGCAGCACGAGCGCCGTCGATGTGAGCATCCAGGCCGTATCCGCCGGGCTAATCATGCGGTGATCTCCTGTCGCTCGGTCTGTCGAAATGTCAGACCGATTTTTGTTAGCGTGCGCGACGCGCGAGTGTATATCAGGAATTTGTAAAAGTAGAAACCTTAATGTGAACGAAAATGTCCAAAGCTCCCAGCGCCAGGACATTTTCGTGGCAGCCGCATCCGGGCTCGCGCCCGTAGGGCCGCGATCCCATGTGGTACGATGAACCTTTTCAAGGACTATCAGGATGCCGACCGTGAACAGCTTCGGAACGCGGACGGCGCTGCCGATTGCCGGCCGCACCGTCCAGATGTTTAGCCTGCCCGCCCTGGCGGCCGCAGGCTTCCCGGAAGTCGCCCGCCTGCCGTATTCGCTGAAAATCCTCCTCGAGAACCTACTGCGGAACGAGGATGGCCGGTTCGTCAAGGCCGCCGACATCGAAGCGCTGGCGAAATGGGACGTGAAGAGCACGGCGGCGCGCGAGATCTCGTTCATGCCCGCGCGAGTCCTGCTGCAGGACTTCACCGGGGTCCCGTGCGTGGTCGATCTTGCCGCCATGCGCGACGGCATCGCGCGCCTGGGCGGCGACCCCAACAAGGTCAATCCTCTCCAGCCCGTCGAGCTCGTGATCGACCACTCCGTCCAGGTGGACTATTTCGGAATGGCCGATGCGTTCCAGAAGAACGCCGACCTCGAGTTTGCCCGCAATCAGGAGCGCTACGCGTTTCTCAGGTGGGGCCAGAGCGCCTTCAACAACTTCCGGGTCGTGCCGCCTGACACCGGCATCGTGCACCAGGTCAACCTCGAATATCTCGCGCGCGTCGTCATGACGGCGGACTCGCCGGAAGGGACCCTGGCGTTTCCAGACACGCTGGTGGGCACGGACTCGCACACGACGATGGTCAATGGTCTCGGCGTGGTGGGTTGGGGCGTCGGCGGAATCGAAGCGGAAGCCGCGATGCTTGGCCAGCCCTCCTCGATGCTTATTCCGCCGGTGCTCGGCGTGAAGTTGTCCGGCCGGTTACCGGCTGGCACCACCGCCACCGACCTTGTCCTGACGATCACCGAACGGCTGCGCAAACATGGCGTCGTCGGCAAGTTCGTGGAGTTCTTCGGTCCAGGCCTCGAGCACCTGACGCTGGCCGACCGTGCCACGCTCGGCAACATGTGCCCGGAATACGGCGCGACCATCGCGGTGTTCCCGATCGATGCGATGACACTCGACTACCTGCGCCTGAGTGGGCGCGACCGCGCGCGCGTCGAGCTCGTGGAAGCCTACGCGCGGGCGCAGGGCCTCTTCTTCGAGAAGGGCGCCGCCGACCCGGTGTACTCGGAAACGATCGACTTCAACCTCGACGCGATCGAGCCAAGCCTCGCCGGGCCGAAGCGGCCGCAGGACCGCGTGCCGCTGAAGGCCGCGAAGCAGGGGTTTGCACAGGCGCTTCCGGGAATGATGACGGCCAAAAAGGCAGCCGGCGGAGGAGGAACCGCCGTCGCCGCGCCGCCGCAATCGGCCGTCGAGCACGGGTCGGTCGTGATCGCGGCCATCACGAGCTGCACCAACACGTCGAATCCGAGCGTCATGATCGGAGCCGGTCTCGTCGCCAAGAAGGCTGTCGAGAAGGGGCTCGCGAGCAAACCGTGGGTCAAGACCAGCCTCGCGCCGGGGTCGAAGGTCGTGACCGACTACTTGAAGCAGTCGGGCCTCGATGTGTATCTGGACCGGCTCGGCTTCAATCTTGTCGGCTATGGCTGCACGACCTGCATCGGCAACAGCGGTCCGCTCCCCGAGGATGTGTCGGCCGCAATCGACGCCGACAGCCTGGTCGTCGCGTCCGTGCTGAGCGGCAACCGCAACTTCGAAGGCCGTGTGCAGCAGCAGGTGCGGGCGAATTACCTCGCCTCGCCGCCGCTCGTGGTTGCCTATGCGTTGGCGGGCACGATGAACCTCGATCTCACGACCGAGCCGCTCGGCACGGGCAGAGACGGCAAAGCCTGTGTATCTGAAAGATATCTGGCCATCGGAGCGAGAGCTGCAGGAAACGATGCTCGCGGCGGTCAAGTCCGAACAGTTCGTGAAGCAGTACGCCGACGTCTTCCGCGGCGACGAGCGCTGGCAGAAGCTCGATGTCCCGACGGGCAACCGTTTTGCCTGGGCCAGCGACTCCACGTACGTGCGCAATCCTCCGTTCCTCGAGAACGTGACGATGGAGCCGTCCGCGCTGCAGAACATCGCGGGCGCGCGTGTGCTGGCCCTGCTCGGCGACAGCATCACCACCGATCACATTTCACCTGCGGGATCCATCAAGAAGGACAGCCCGGCAGGGAAGTACCTCATGGCGCACGGCGTGCCGCCGTCCGACTTCAACTGGTACGGTGCACGACGAGGGAACCACGAGGTCATGATGCGCGGGACGTTTGCGAACACGCGGCTGCGCAACCAGGTGGCGCCGGGCACGGAAGGTGGCTTCACGACATACTTGCCGGGTGCCGAGGTGATGCCGATCTACGACGCCGCGATGAAGTACAAGAACGCCGGCGTCCCGCTGCTCGTGCTCGCGGGCAAAGAATACGGGTCGGGGTCGTCGCGCGACTGGGCGGCGAAAGGCACGCTGCTGCTCGGCGTGAAGGCGGTCATTGCGGAGAGCTTCGAACGCATTCACCGGAGCAACCTGGTTAATATGGGCGTGCTGCCGCTGCAGTTCCTCGCAGGCCAGTCGCCGTCCACGCTCGGCCTCACGGGACGCGAGGTGTACGAGGTCGCGGGCGTCGCCGACGGGCTTCGTCCTGGCGGGCAGGTCGCCGTCCGCGCGCAGGGCGATGGCAGGAAAGACCACCGAGTTCAGCGCGCTGGTGCGTATCGATACGCCGGAGGAGCTCGTGTCGTTCAAGCACGGCGGCATCCTCCCGTACGTGCTCCGTCAGCTCGTCGCCAAGAGCTAGCCGGCGCCTGTCCATCGCGAAGTCACGAGGTCCGAAGGTTGAGTGAGTGATGGAGAAGCTCACCGCGGATCAAATCAAAGCGAAGGCGCTCTCGCTGGGGTTCGATCTCTGCGGCATCGCGCCTGCCGCCAGTCATCCTGAACTCGCATTCTTTCGAGACTGGCTGGATAGGGGATACGCGGGCGAGATGGGGTACCTGGCCCGCTCGGCCGACACGCGCGCCGACGTCCGCGCCATTCTGCCCTCCGCGCGCGCCGTCATCGTCACGGCCACGGTGTACAACACCGACCGCCCGTATTCAACGGAGCGCGCCGATCAGGGCCGGGCGGAGATCGCGCGGTACGCGTGGGGCGACGACTACCACGACGTCATCGGCGCGCGTCTCGATGCCTTGCTGGCGTGGATGCGCGAGGCATCGCCGGAACCCTTCGACGCGCGCACGCATGTCGATACGGGCCCGGTGCAGGAGCGTGTCTACGCGCAGCACGCGGGCATCGGCTGGATCGGCAAGAACACCTGCGTGATCAACGCCGAACGCGGCTCGTGGATTTTTCTCTCCGAAATCATTTGCAGCCTGCCGCTCGACGTCGATGCGCCCGCCTTCGATCAGTGCGGCACGTGCACGTTGTGCATCGAAGCGTGTCCCACCCATGCGATCGTCGCGCCCGGAGTGCTCGACTCCACGCGTTGCATCTCGTACCTGACGATCGAGCTCAAGGGCAGCCATTCCGGAACCATTGGCCTCTGCGCTGGGGAATCACGTCTACGGGTGCGACATCTGCCAGGAGGTCTGTCCGTGGAATGATCAGGGCTGCCGTGTCGGACGATCCGGCCTGGCAGCCGCGCGAGGTCTGGGACGGCGCGAGCATTCAGGCGCTCAACGACCGGACCGATGACGATCTGCGCCAGGCGATGCGGGGCAGCGCGATGCGCCGCACCAAAGTCGCGGGGCTTCGGCGCAACCTCGTCCTGGCGCTCGAGGCCGGCCGCCGCGGGTCAGCGAGTGAGGATGTTACGCGTTAGAATCGTGGAACGATGAAATCGACGATGTCGCGCCGGCGGCTCCTGCAGAAAGCGGCGGCCGTCGGCGGGGCCGCGCTGGCCGGACCGGGTGCAGGGAGCGGCCGCAGCCGGACAATCGTCTCGGCCCACCGTCGCAGGACGCAAGTTTCGCGGCTGGGTGTCCCGCGGGACGGGTACCGGCCGGACGACGCTCCAGGAACTCACGCTCAGGCCGATCGCCGGTCGCCAGGTCCTGGTACGGACTGAGGCGACCAACCTCTGTTACTCCAACGCCAGCGATGTGCTCGGGCTGCCCGGCATGTTCGGCGGCCCGATGGCGCAGATGCCCTTGATCCAGGGACATGGCGGCGTGGGCGTGGTCGAGGCCGTCGGCCCCGAGGTCCGGCGCGTGCAGGTTGGGGATCGCGTGTGCGTGTCGGGCACGCCGCAGTGCGGCAACTGCTATCAGTGCCTGCGCGGGCGCGCCGACATGTGCCAGTTCCTCGGGCGGCAGGGGCCGAAGGATCTTGTGCCCATCGCCGACATGGGCGACGGCACGGCGGTGTACGCGAACTCGCACATCGGCGGTCTGGCCGAATTGATGGTGACGTTCGAGGAGTGGATCGTGCCGGTCTTCACGAAGGCGAGCGCCGTCGAACTCGGCATGGTCTGCAGCTGCGTCAGCGTCGCCGGCCTCGGGACGGCCACGTCTCAGACGCTGGCCGCGGTGGCTCCGGGCGCGATCGCCGCCATCGTCGGGTGCGGGCCGCTGGGCCTCAGCGCCGTGCAGGGCGCGAGGATTGCCGGCGCCTCGAAGATCATCGCGATCGACCCCATTCGCGCCCGCCGCGAGCTGGCGCTGAAAGTCGGCGCCACCGACGTGCTCGATCCCAACGTCGAGGGCGAGAAGCTCGTCGCCAAAGTGCGTGAGATGTCGAGCACGCCGAACAACCGGCTGTGGTCCGGCGGACGCGACTCCGGCGGTTTGCTCGGCGGCAGCGGCGCGGATTTCGTGATCGAGGGCGTCGGCGCGGAGCCGCGCGAAGCCGAGAGTCGAGGCTGGGCCGGATCCGACCGGCGTGCTGCCGATGCGCCAGGCGTACGAGATGTGCGCGCCCGGCGGCCACGTCATCACGACGAGCCTGCCTACGGGCACGATTTCGTTTCCCGCCGTGTTCTTTGCCATCGGCGGGCGTACCCATCACGCCGGTCAGGCTGGCGGCGCCAATCCGATGCGCGACATCCCGCGCTTCGTGGCGATGCTCGACGCCGGCCAGTACGATGCGAAAGCGCTCGCCACGCGCGTGGTGCCGATCGAGCGCATGCTCGAGGCCTACGAAGAGGTCGTGTACCGCACCACGGTCACAGCCATCATGACTGCGTGATGCCGGAGCCGCTGCCCGCCATGCCTTCGTCACTTGCCCCCGCATTTCTCCTCTCGATGCCCCAGCTCACCGATCCGAATTTCAGCCGGACGGTCGTGCTGCTGTGCAAACACAACAGCGAAGGCGCGTTCGGGCTGGTTCTCAACCGGCCGCTCGTGACGGAGGGACGAGTCGTCGTCCATCTCGATCCGCCCGTCGAAACCGAGCGCGAACTACAGGTCTGGGTCGGTGGGCCCGTCGAACCCCAGAGCAGCTGGATTCTGGTGGGCAATGATCTCGATCCCGACGAAGGCCTCGGAGGTCAGCGCATTGCAAATGGCCTGAGCCTGTCGGTCTCGCCTGACGTGCTGCGGCGACTGCTCGATCCCGAGCCGCCGCCTGGTACGCGCCTCATCGTTGGTTACTCGGGGTGGGGCCCCGGACAGCTGGAGGCGGAGCTCGCCGAATCAGCCTGGCTGTTGAGCGACGTCGACCGCGATCTGATCTTCGACACCCCGCCAGAGCGCATGTGGGAAACGGCCATTCGCCGTCTCGGCGCGGATCCCGCGACGCTGCAGACGTCGAGGGGGGTGCATTAGAGAGGTGAGCGTAGAGGTTGGAGGTTAGAGGTTAGAGGTTAGGGGTTAGGGGAGGTGTCGGAGTCGGGGATCTTGCGGCGATGGCGCGAAACAGGCCGTACAGAAGCCTGCCGACTGAGTTGTTTCGCTCCAGAAGTTGCTCCGTCGGCATCAGCATTTAGAAACTCCCGAAGACGCCGTGGCGAAGATCGATGCACGTTCCGCAACCTCAGGCGTGGAGCCGATCGCGATGCTCACGTGGTTGCGGAACGCCCTGGTGCTTCGTCGTAACGCGGTCTTTCCGCAACATTCGCGGGATCTGAAACGGCTGCCCGTCTTAGCTGGGCGCGCGGCCGTGTCAGTTCCGAAGTGCGGAAAGGACGCGTGACGTCGAAGCAGAGGGCATTCCAACGAGGTCGCATTCACCTGCTCCCACGGTCGAGATCGCGGAAGGATCGAACATCGCCATGATGTCTCTCGGAGAGCTAATCTCGGCCGGCGGATCAATCTGGAGCGAAGCAACTCAATCGGCAAGCTTCTCCACGGCCTCTATCGCGCCATCGCACGCAGATCCCCGGCTCCGAACCTCCTACAGCCTGACCTCCCTTACCTCGACGCTCTAACCCCTAACCCCTAATCCCTAACCTCCAACCTCTAACCTCTAACCCCTCACCTCCACCCTCTTTTCCGAAGGTAGAATTGATTCCATGCGCATCACTCGAGCACTGGCCCTCCTGGGAGTTCTATCCGTGACGGGGCTTGTCGCGCAGGAGGCAAGCGTGTCGGAGACAGCCCGGCTGCAGAAAATGACCGCGCGATTCGCACCGACCAGCATCCGCGCGGATGTATCACGTCTATCCGCCGCCGATCGGAGCGTGCTGGCGAAGCTCGTCGAGGCGTCAAAGGTGCTCGACGCGTTGTTCCTGCGGCAAGTCTGGTCCGGCAATGAAGCGATGCTGCTCGACCTCGCGCGCGATACGACGCCGGAAGGGCGTTCGCGCCTGCACTACTTCCTTCTCAACAAGGGACCGTGGTCGCGGCTCGATCATGATGAAGTCTTCGTGCCGGGCGCGCCGGCCAAGCCGGCCGGCGCCAATTTCTATCCCGAAGGCTCGTCGAAGGCGGACATCGAGAAATGGATTCAGTCGCTCGCGGAAGCGGATCGCGCCCGTGCGACGGGCTTTTTCACGACGATCCGCCGCACCGGCAGCGGCTTGACTGCCGTGCCGTACAACGTCGAGTACCAATCCGAACTGGTGCGCGCCGCCGCGCTGCTGCGCGAGGCGGCCGCGAGTGCGACGGAGCCCACGCTGAAGGCGTTCCTGACAAAGCGCGCGGACGCGCTGTTGTCGAACGACTACTACGAGAGCGACGTGGCCTGGATGGAGCTGAAGGGGAACATCGAGCCGACGTTCGGGCCATACGAAGTGTACGAAGACGAGCTGTTCAACTACAAGGCGGCGTTCGAGTCGTTTATCACCGTGCGGGACGAAGCGGAATCCGCCAAGCTGCAGAAGTTCTCCGGCCTGCTCCAGGACGTCGAAGATCACCTGCCGATCGACCCGAAGCATCGGAACGCGAAGCTCGGCGCGCTCGCGCCCATCGTGGTCGTCAATGAAATCTTCGCGGCTGGCGACGCCAATCGAGGTGTCCAGACAGCCGCCTACAACCTGCCGAACGACGAGCGTGTTACGCGCGAGAAGGGTGCGAAACGCGTGATGCTGAAGAACGTGCAGGACGCCAAGTTCGCCAAGACCCTCGTGCCGATCTCGAAGGTCGTGCTGTCGCCCGCGGACCAGAAGGACCTGTCATTCGAGGCGTTCTTCACGCAGATCGTCGTCCACGAGCTGATGCACGGCCTCGGGCCTCACAACATCACCGTCGGCGGCCGCCAGACGACGGTGCGGCAGGCGATGAAGGAGGCCTCGAGCTTCCTCGAGGAAGCGAAAGCCGACATCTCCGGCCTGTTTGCCATTCAATACTGGATCGACAAGGGCGTGCTGCCGAAGTCGCTCGAGCGCCCGTTGTACACGACGTATCTGGCGTCGGCGTTTCGATCCATCCGCTTCGGTATCAACGAGGCGCACGGCCGGGGTGTCGCCGTCCAGATGAACTACCTGCTGGATCAGGGCGGGTTCGTGGCGCACGATGACGGCACCTTCTCGGTTGATCTGGTGAAGGTCAAAGCCGGTGTGACGGAGTTGACGCGCGAGATCATGACGATCCAGGCCGAAGGCGATTACGGGAAAGCGGTGGCGTTGCGCGACCGCCTGGGTGTCATCCGGCCACGTGGTCAAGCGTGCGCTCGACAAGCTCGTGGCCGTGCCGGTCGACATCGAACCGCGCTTTACGACGGCGGACGAGCTCATGGCCGGCACGCGGTCGGTGCGGGCGCGAGCAGCGAAGCCTTAAGTGGCCGCCCGCGTCCTCGACCCCGTGTGCGGGATGATGGTCGATCCGGAACGCGCGGCCGGCCACGTTGAACACCGCGGGACGACCTACTACTTCTGCTCCAAGGGCTGCGTCGCAAAGTTCACCGCCGAGCCTGAGAAGTTCCTCTCGGGCCGGCGCGAGCCGATGTCGCCTGCTATTCAGATCGGCGGCCTCAAGCGGCCGACCCCGCCTCCGAGTGACGAACCACGAGGCACAAGCCACGAGCCACGGGCCACGAGCCACGAACCACGAGCCACGAACCACGAGCCACGAACCACGACTCACGAGCCACGAGCCACGAGTTACGAGCCGCGAGCGACGCGATACATCTGCCCCATGGACCCGGAGGTGGTCAGCGACAAGCCCGGCGCGTGCCCGAAGTGCGGCATGGCGCTCGAGCCGATGATTGCGGATCTCCGCGCGGATGCCGATGCGCCGAATCCGGAACTGGTGGACATGACACGCCGCTTCTGGATCGGCGCCCTGTTTGCCGCTCCGGTGTTCGTGTTGACGATGGGCGACATGGTATCGGGCGGCGCGCTGATGCATCGCCTGGGCGCGGGCGTCGTCAACTGGGTTGAGCTGATCCTCGCGATCCCGGTCGTCCTCTGGTGCGGCAAACCGTTCTTCGAGCGGATGTGGGCCTCGTTCGTCAACGCGAGCCCGAACATGTTCACGCTGATCGGCATCGGGACCGGTGCGGCGTTCGTCTACAGCGCCGTGGCGACGGTTGCACCTGGCATTTTTCCCGACAGCCTGCGGGTCCACGGCGCCGTCGAGACGTATTTCGACACGGCCGTGGTCATCACGGTGCTCGTCCTGCTGGGACAAGTCTTGGAGCTGCGGGCGCGGCATCGCACCGGCGGCGCGATCCGGCAGCTGCTGAACTTGTCGGCGAAGACGGCCCGGATCGTCCGCGATGGCCGTGAGGAGGACGTTCCGCTCGAATCGGTGCAGCGCGGCGACCGGCTGCGCGTGCGCCCCGGCGAGAAGGTGCCCGTCGATGGCGTCGTGATCGATGGCAGCGCCGCACTGGACGAGTCGATGGTCACCGGAGAATCGATTCCGGTGGACAAAGGAACCGGGGATCGTGTCATCGGCGCGACGATCTGCGTCAACGGCACGATGACCATCGAGGCCCAGCGGGTGGGCAACGAGACGCTGCTTGCGCAGATCGTGCGAATGGTTGGCGACGCCCAGCGCACGCGCGCGCCGATTCAGCGGCTTGCCGATCGGGTCGCCGCGTACTTCGTGCCGGCTGTCGTCGTGGCGGCGCTCGCGTCATTCGCGGTGTGGGGCTTATGGGGGCCGGCGCCTCGCCTCGCGCACGCGCTGGTGAACAGCATAGCCGTCCTGATCATTGCGTGTCCGTGCGCCCTGGGGCTGGCCACGCCGATGGCCATCATGGTCGGAACCGGACGGGGTGCGCATGCGGGCGTGCTGGTCAAGAACGCCGAGGCGCTGGAGTTGCTCGCGCGCGTGGACGTGCTCGTGGTGGACAAGACGGGGACGCTGACCGAAGGGCGGCCGCGCGTCACGGCCGTGGAGACGGCGTCCGGCATGTCGGACGTCGAACTGCTTCGACTGGCGGCGTCCGTGGAGCGAGGAAGCGCGCATCCGCTCGCGTCGGCGATCGTGCGCGAGGCGGAGTTGCGCGGCATCACGCTGCCGGCCGTCTCTCGTTTCATCTCCACGAGCGGTCAGGGTGTCAGCGGGCTCGTGGATGGGCACGCCGTGGACGTCGGCAGCGCCTCCTTCCTGAACGGTCTCGGCGTGGACGTCTCCGCGCTCGCCGCTCGCGCCGATGGCTATCGGCAATCGGGCCAGACGGCGTTGCTCGTCGCCGTGGATGGCCGCGCCGCCGGCGTCGTGGCTGTGGCTGATGCCCTGCGCGCTTCCTCCGCCGAAGCCGTCCGCCTGCTCAAGGCGGAGGGATTGTCGATCGTGATGCTGACCGGCGACAGCCAGTCGACCGCGGAGGCGATTGCCTCGCAGCTCGGGATCGACGATGTCCGGGCGCAGGTGCTCCCGGGCGGAAAGCGCGACGTCGTGGCCGAACTGGAGCGGCAGGGGCACCTGGTCGCGATGGCGGGGGACGGCGTGAACGACGCGCCGGCGCTGGCTCAGGCGACGGTTGGCATCGCGATGGGCAGCGGCGCGGACGTCGCGATGGAGAGCGCGGGCATCACGCTCATTCGTCCTGACCTGCGCGGCATCGTGCGCGCCCGCCGGCTGTCGCGCGCGACGCTGCACAACATTCGTCAGAATCTGTTCCTCGCCTTTGTCTACAACGCCGTGGGCGTGCCGCTGGCAGCGGGTGTGCTGTATCCGCTTATCGGATGGCAGATCAGCCCCATCTGGGCCAGCGCCGCCATGACGCTCAGTTCGCTTTCGGTGATCACGAACGCGTTGCGGCTCCGTCGCGTGCAGTTGTAACTATATGGAAAACGCCGAGACGGGTTTAACGCAGAGATCGCAGAGATCGCAGAGTTTCTCTCTTACCTACCGAACCCTCTGCGATCTCTGCGTTTAACCCGTCTCTGTGTTCTCTCGTTGCGCGGCGCGTTCAATGGCCGCCAGGCTCACCTCGACGTCGTCGGCAGTCGTGGCCCAGGACGACACGCTGATTCGCATCGCCGCGCGATCGTGCCATTCCGTGCCCCCGCACCAGCAGGTCCCGTCGCGTTGAATCTGGTCGATGACCGCACGTGTGGCCTCGTCTGTGCCGAACGAGACGAGCACCTGATTGATCACCACGTCGTTCAGGACGTCAAAGCCCCGCGCGCGAAGTCCGTCGGCGAAACTCTTCGCGTGCGCGCACGTCCGCTCGATGAGATCGGCAAGCCCGCGGCGGCCCAGCGACCGCAGCGCCGCCCACAACTCGACCCCTCGTGCTCGTCGTGACATCTCGGGCGTAAACTGCGACGGTTCGCGCAAGGTGGTCGTGGCCAGGTACGCCGCCGACGTCCCCATCGTCGCCTGAAGGGCGCGCGCGTCCTTCACGAATGCCAGGCCGCAGTCGTATCCGACGTTCGGCCACTTATGCCCGTCGGTCGCCCACGAATCGGCGTGGGCGAAGGGCGCCGCCAGGTGACGATAGCGTGGCGAGGCGGCTGCCCAGAGTCCAAATGCCCCGTCCACGTGCACCCAGGCGCCGGCGTCGTGCGCGCGCTCGCAGATCTCGGCCGCCGGATCGAATGCGCCCGAATTGACGTTGCCTGCCTGGATGCAGACGATCGTGCGGTCGTCCAGTGCGGGGAGCCTGTCGGCGCGCATCCGCCCCTGGCTGTCCGCGGCGACGCGCGTGACGCGCTGACGTCCAAGGCCGAGCAGGCCGAGCGCTTTCACAAGCGACACGTGGACTTCGTCGCCGACCACCACCGAGAGCGGCGGCGCGCCAAACAGACCGTCGTTTTCGACATCCCACCCGGCGCGCGCGAGGAGTGCGTGGCGGGCCGCAGCAAGCCCGGTCAGGTTGGCCAGAGTGGCGCCGGTCACGATGGCGCCGCCGCACCCGGCAGGGAGCCCGAGGATGTCCCGTGCCCATTCAATGGCCACATCTTCAAAGGCCGCGGCGGCGGGAGACATCGCGCGAAGCGCGGCATTCTGATCCCAGGCGGCGGCGAGCCACGTGGCTGCCATGGACGCTGGCAGCGCGCCGCCGTTGACGAACCCGAAGAAGCGGCCCGCGTTGGTCGCGACGGTCGCCGGCGAACCGAGACGATCCAGGAGTTCGAGCACGGCACGCGGCTCGGATTCCGTATCGGGGAGCGGAGCGGCCAGCTCCCGTAGCGCGTCGACCGCGTCCGGGGAAGGCGCTACACGGCGGGTTGTCACGTGTTCGAGGTAGTGCGACGCGCGTTGCGCGGCGTCGTCCAGGAGATCGGAGTGCGCGGGTGTCATGTCGAGGCCAGTGTGATGCAAGTAGCCCCGGCGGAAAGGGCCACTTCCGCAATGGACACCAAATCTGGTCATCTGGTCATTTAGTCATCTGGTCATCGTTTGGTCATGGCTTCCATTGCCCGATGGATCAGACAATGACCAGATGACCAAATGACTAGATGACCAAATGTTAGGTATCTCCCGGGGCCACCCGCTGCGCGTCGATGAGCTGACGGGCGACGATGCGGAGAGCGGGGAGGCGGATGTTGAAGACGATGGCGCCGACGACGCAGATGAAGCCGCCGATCACGAGCGTGTACGGCGCGCCGATCCGCTCGGCAAGCGCACCTTGAAGCAGCGCGCCGATCGGCGACATGCCCATGAACATCATCGCGTAAACGGCCATGACGCGGCCGCGCAGCGCATCGGGCACCATCGACTGGATCAGCGTGTTGGTGGACGCCGCCTGCGTGATCATCGACATCCCGACAACGAACAGCAGCGCTGCCGAGAGCCAGAATGCGCGTGAAAGCGCGAAGACCATCAGTCCGACGCCGAAGGTCAGCGCCGAGAGCGCCACGACGCGCCCGAGGCCGCGGGTGCTGGAGCGCGACGCGATGCTCAGCGCGCCGCACAGCGAGCCGAAACCTGCCGACGCCATGAGCAGGCCCAGGCCCTTCGGGCCGCCGTGCAGGATGGAATCCGCGAAGATCGGCATGAGTACCGAATACGACATGCCCGCGAAGCTGACGAGCCCGACGAGCAGCAGCAGATCGCGCACGGGCGGCGAGCGCCGGACGAAGCGGAATCCCTCGACGGTGTCGGCCAGCGCCGGAGGCGGATGTATCTGCTTGTCGCGCGCCGGAAGTTTCATCAGCAGCAGGCCGGTGATCACGGCCACGTAGCTGAGGCCGTTAATCAGGAAGCACCAGCCTTCACCGACCGCGGCCAGCAGCACGCCGGCGACGGCCGGCCCGATGGTCCTGGCGCCGTTGACGATGGACGAGTTCAGCGCGATCGCGTTGACCAGATCCTCCTTGCCCACCATCTCGACGACAAACGCCTGGCGGGCCGGGCACGTCGAACGCGTTCACGACGCCCAGCGTGGCCGCGAGGGTGAACACATGCCAGACGTGGACATGGCCCGTGAAGACCAGGGTGGCCAGGATGAGCGGGAGGACCATCGACGTGGTCTGCGTAATCACGAGGATGCGGTGACGATTGGCGCGATCGGCGACCGTGCCGCCGATGGTGGCCAGAAGGAAGACGGGAATCTGGCTCGCAAAGCCGGCGACGCCGAGGAGGGCGGCCGACCCGGTCAGCCGGTACACAAGCCACGCCTCGGCGACCTGCTGCATCCAGGTGCCGACGAGCGAGACAAGCTGGCCGCTGAAGAAGAGCCTGTAGTTTCTGTGGCGGAGCGCGCGGGTAAAACGCGGCACGACGTGCGCGTCAGTTCATCGAGCAGGCGCCGGGACCGCGCGGGTCGCCGCACGAGCCGCATGGTCCCGCAGGCTGCGCACCGGAGAACGAAGAAACCCCGCTCGCACCCACGGCGAATGCGGACAGACGCTTCTGCAACTCCGCGCTCTCGCACTTCGGGCAGACAGGCGACTGTCCCGCCCTGGTCAGGTACTCGAACTGATGGCTGCAGGTGCGGCATTCGTATTCGAAAAGAGGCATGAGATATTCTACATCTCCGATGCCGCGCGTCGAAGCCGGGCCCACGCCCGCCAGGTCCTCGGTCTCACTGATCGCGCGCATCGTCGCCAGTGCCATCGCGTTCCGCGTGGTGTCGGCGGTCTTCGCGTTGCTCTGCAACCTCGTCTTTCCCCTCGATCAGCCGGAGCAGTTCCCGAGCGTCTTCGGCCCGTTCCGTGCGTTCTGGGACCCGTTCACGCGGTACGACGGCGGCTGGTACTACCAGATCGCCAGGAACGGCTATCACTTCGTCGCCGGCGGGCCCTCGGTGGGCGTCGGCAAGCCGGGCAAGCTCGCGTACTTCCCGATGTACCCGATCCTGATGCGGTGGGCCGGCCGCCTGTTCGGCACCTCGCCGGCGGACGTGTACTTCGGAGGCATCCTCGTCTCGTGGCTCGCATTCGTCCTGGCGATGGTGGTCCTGTTCAAGCTGGCGCTGCTCGACGTGGCGGACGACGAGCGGGCCGAACGTGCCGTGTACCTTGCGGCGATCTTTCCTTTTGCCTTCTTCTTCGGCGTCGTCTACACGGAGGCCGTGTTCCTGCTGTTCGTGCTGGCCGCCTTCTACCTGTTCCGGACGCGGTGGTGGATTCTCGGGGGCGTGTTCGGCGCCCTCGCGACGGCGACGCGCGTGAACGGGATTCTGATTCTTCCGGCGCTTGCGTGGATCGCGTGGCGGCGGGCTGAGCCGAACACCAGCGATCGCCTGCGCGCGGCCGTCGGCCTTGCGCTGGTCGTGTGCGGCATCGGGGCGTACTCGATCTATACCTACGTGTTGGCCGGCAACCCCTTCGAGTGGGCTCTGGCGATCAGGAGATGGGGATATTACCCGGGGGGAACGCCGTGGATGGGTCTCGTGCGGCTCGTCCGCGAACTGGCCACGCATCCGCTCGCGTTCTTGACCAGCCAGCACAACGCGCCCTATGACGCGCTCAATGGGCTGACCGGCCTGTTGTTCGTGGCCGCCATTCCGCTCGTCTGGTGGCGTCTCGGCGCCGCGTACCGGTCTCTACATGCTCGCCAATCTCTGGCTCCCGCTCTCGTCCGGCCAGTACGAAGGGATGGGCCGCTACTGCGCCGTCCTGTTTCCGTTCTTCATCCTCGTGTCCGGCATCAAGTGGCGCGGGGGATATGTCGCCATCATCGCGGTCTCCGCGCTGCTCTACACGTTGTGCCTCGCCCTGTTCACGACGATCCATCCAATCTTCTAAAGAGGTTAGAGGTTGGAGGTTAGAAGAACCGAGCCACGAGCTACGAGCTACGAGCTTCCAACCTCTTTTCAATCCTCCGATCAGGCACCAGCCATATGAGGGCGACGGTGACGTAGAGCACCTGCGCAATTGCCGGGTGCACCATCGTGGAAATGATGCCGATGATGTAGAGGATGGGGGAGACGATGCCTTTGACGTCTTTGCCGACGGCCGCGTGAAGTCGCGAGTGCGGTCCTTGCTGGGCGATGATCGCGCGCACCAGGATGAAGTACGCAATTCCCGCGCACAGCATCACGACGCCGTAGGCGATGGTGGGCACGGCCGCGAAGTGGTTTTCGCCCATCCAGCCGGTCACGAACGGAACCAGCGACAGCCAGAAGAGGAGGTGCAGGTTCGCCCAAAGGATCCCGCCGCTGATGCCGTCGGCCGCGTGCAGAAGATGGTGATGGTTGTTCCAATAGATTCCCAGCATCACGAAGCTGAGGACATAGGTTAGAAACACCGGCGCGAGCTCCTGCAGCGCC
Organism: uncultured Acidobacteriota bacterium; assembly: GCA_963729215.1. Taxonomy (GTDB): domain Bacteria; phylum Acidobacteriota; class Vicinamibacteria; order Vicinamibacterales; family CAVVIG01; genus CAVQJU01. Next base: position 82,178 of record CAVSND010000027.1, read on the forward strand.
GTCCAGTCCGGCTCGTGCGGCACTTTCAATTCCAGCACGAGGATCGTGATGAGGATCGCGATCACACCGTCGCTGAACGCCTCCATGCGCGTCTTGTTCATGGTGATATGTTAAGGCGTTGGACCACATCCTTGTGTACGGCGACTCGCTGACGTGGGGCATCATCCCCGGCACGAGGCGGCGGCTCGAACCGGAGCGGCGCTGGCCCCACGTGCTGGAACGGGATCTGCGCGGGCGAGGCAGCGACGTGCGCGTGATCGAAGACTGCCTGAACGGCCGGCGGACGGTGTGGGACGATCCGTTCAAGCCCGGACGCAGCGGCCTCATCGGGCTGGAGCAGCGAATCGAAGTCAATTCGCCGCTGCCGCTGCTGATCCTCATGCTCGGCACCAACGACTTTCAATCCGTGCACCTGAACGCGGCCTGGCAGTCGTCGCAGGGCGTGGCCGCGCTGGTCCGCGCGATTCGCCGCGCGCCCATCGAGCCCGGCATGCCCGTGCCCCGCGTGCTCGTCGTCGCGCCGCCGTCCATTCGAACCCCAGCCGGGGAGATGGCGCAGAAGTTTGCGGGCGGAGGTGAGAAGGGCGCGGGCGTCGGCGAGGCCTATCAACGGGTGGCGGCAGAACTCGACTGCGCGTTCTTCGACGCGGGCCAGGTGATTCACGCCAGCGAGGTGGACGGTGTTCACCTCGACGCCGATCAGCACGAGGTGCTTGGCAGGGAGCTCGCGCCGGTGGTGTCGAGCCTCCTGCACACGTAGCGGCACGTCCGCCGGCCGGCTGTCTGGGTGGTGCTACGAAGCCGCCGTTCCCTGGCCGACGTGGCTGCCGAACAGCCTTCCGCGCAGCCGATCGTAGCGCGCGTCTTTTCGAAAGGGGTCGATCTTCGGATCGACGTTCAACGAATACAGCCACGCCGAGTTTTCCCGGCCGGCGCGCTCCAGCTCGTCGAACGCCTCGTCCAGTTGTCCGGCTTCGTGCCGCAGAATCGCCATGTGGAATGCATCCACGTACTCGGTGGCGCGAAGCTGCTCGAGCGAGTGGAGAATGGAGAACGCCTCGGCGGTGCGCCCCATCTTGGCAAGACAGGCCCCCTCGAGCGCGCGCACCCACGGCAGGTCGGGCGCTGGCGACGAGGCGATCTGATACTGCGCGAGCGCCTCGTCCAGCTTTCCTGAAAATTCGAGTGCCTGAGCGTAGATGGCGCGTGCGGCCTGTAGATAAGGATGGAGCGCGACGGCGTTCCGGCCGACGGCCACCGCGCCTTCGAAGTCGCGGCGCCAGAAACAGACGTTGCATTCCATCATCGAGACCACCGGCCACAGCGGGTCGGCCGCATGGGCCCGTTGCACCATATCGGACGACTTTTCGAGCCGGCCGAGCGATCCGTACAGCAGGGCCAGACGGACATACGCGGATGCGAGCGTCGGCTTTTCCTCGATCGTCCGCAGCAGTTCGGACTCGGCCTCGGCGATCCGGCGTTCGAAGATGTGCAGGCCATGCGCCCGGTTGCACCTCAGGTCGGGCGTCAGGCCGCACAACGCTTCGGCGCGGCCGTGCGCTTCGAGAAACCTGGTGTGCATCTCGGCCGGAGGCCGGATCCCGAACGTCACGAGCGTCAGAAACGAAGCCGACAGACCCTCGAACGCGCGGAAGTCGGACGGGCACTGGATGGCGGCCTGCTCGAAGCTGTCGATCGCGCGTTCCAGGCCCTCGCGCGTACGCTGATTCCAGAAGTGCCAGCCTCGCCGGACCAGCTCGTCGGAGCGGGGGACGTCGAGGCAGTAGCCCACCTTCGGCCGGTTGCCGATCCACTTTCCGTATTCCTGGAGGCTGCGCTTCACTTCGCCGACCGTCACGTCGATGGTGTGCTGCGAGACGAGCGTGCCCGCCCACGCTTCGGCGATCATCTGCTCGTACCGGACCCATTCGCCGCTGTGTATGAGCAGCACCTTCAGCACGCGGAGGGCTTGCGGCCGCAGCCGGACCTCGGCGCCGTCGCGAAGCAACTGTGTCGCCGACGCGTCGAGGGAGAACGGTCCGAACGTGATGGCCACGCGCGATCGCTGATCCACGGTATCGGCAATTTGACCCGTTTTTGCGTTGTGGTCAAGGCCCCCGGGCCGTAGGATTTGGCCGCGCGCATGACAATATCTGTCCGTACCGTGGCACTGCACACGGCCGTTCTGCTCGCGGCTGTGTCCCCGGCCGCGGCGCAATCCGCGTCCGGAGCCGTCGTGAGCGCGTGTCATGTGAGTCCGATTGTGACGGACCTCGAGAAGTCCGCACGTTTCTACCACGATCTGCTGGGCATGGATCTGATGCCGGCGCCGCCGCCGGGCCCGCTGCCCTGGGACACGGATGCCGGTCATCTCCTGCTTCATGGCCTCCCCGATGCCCGGCTGCGATTTATCCAGGCGCGGATGCCGGGTGTTCGCTGCGGCATCGAGCTGGTCGAGTTCGCAAATGTCGATCGGAAACCGGTTCGGCGCCGCTACCAGGATCCGGGCGCCGCGACGATCATCCTGATGGTCCGCGACATCGAGAAGGCTTTTACGGCGCTCCGCAACGGCGGCGCGCACGTCGTCACCACCAGCGGCGGGCCGATCAGGATGAGCCCGGCGAACAAAACGCGCGCCGTGATCGTTCAGGATCCGGACGGTCACTACGTGGAGCTCGCGCAGGTCGACCCGCTGCCGCAGACGCCGGTCGCCGCGGAGAGCAACGTCATCGGCATCCGGCTGCGCCTGGCGGTGGCGGATGTGGAACAGGCGCTGGCTTACTATCACCATGTGCTGGGCGTGCAGGGAGCCGCGCGCCCGTTCGTGCGCAGCCCCAGCGTGATGGATATGGCCGGATTGCCGGCCGCGGGCGAATATCAGCTGGCGACCATCCAGATGCCGGGCTCTGCTCTGATCTTCGAGCTGATCGGCTTCAGGGGACTCGACTCGGCAAAGACACCGGTTCCCTCGCGCGTACAGGATCCCGGTTCGTTTCGATTGCAGCTCACGATGGGCAGCATCGACGCCGCGCTGGCGACGCTGAAAGACTCGGGCGCTCGAGTGATTTCGACGGGCGGCGTTCCCGTCAGCATGACGTTCGGCAGCCGGCCGTGGCGCCTGTCCATCGTCCCGGACCCGAACAATCTGTTTCTGATCGTCCAGCAGGCTCCCGCGTTCGACGCCCGCTGACCACGCCGACACTCCACGGTGGCAGTGAACCTACGCCGTTACAGCGGCGATGGGACAGAGTGAGCGCGACGGGGACGAAATGACGCGTCGAGCGAGTTTGCTTTGCGCTCTGCCATCGAGCGTGCTAAATCAAACGCTTACAGGAGCGCACAGTGACGAAGACTTTGCTGATCGTTGCCGCACTCGTGTTATCCACCGCGTCCACCAATGGCGCCGGGCAGCAGGTGAAGTTTGATCTCACCGGCACGTGGCTGTTCACCGTCACGACCTCCGCAGGAAACGGCACGCCAACCGTGACGCTCAAGCAGGACGGCGAGAAGCTGGCGGGACACTACTCGTCGACACAGCTCGGCGAGGCGGATCTCGCCGGCACCGTTAGAGCGAACGTCGTGAACTTTGCCTTCGGCGTCGACGTGCAGGGGACGCATCTCGACGTCACGTACTCAGGTACGATCGAGAACCAGGATTCCATGAAGGGAACCGTGAAACTCGGTGGTCTCGGCGAAGGAACGTTCACGGCCCGGCGGCAGTAGACATCGGAAACGAATTGGCGGACGAGCGCTTCGGCCGGCAGGCGTTAGTGATCGTTGCCGTGGCGCTGGCTGTGCGGCTCGTCCACGTCTGGTCGATGCGCAACTCCCCGTTCTCCGATGTGCTGCTCGGCGATGCGCGGAGTTATGACGAGTGGGCGAGGCAGATTGCCGCTGGCGACTGGATCGGCCAGGGCGTCTTTTACCAGGCTCCGCTGTACGCGTTATTTTCTCGGTGCCATCTACACGATCAATCGCAGCCTCACTCTGGTTCGCGTGTGTCAAGCCGTTGTCGGCGCCATCGGGTGTGTGCTGCTCGGGCGAGCCGCCCAGCAGCTGTTCGGCAAGACGGCAGGCCTTCTCGCAGGTCTCACGCTCGCGCTGTACGCCCCGGCAGTGTTCTTCGACGGGCTCGTCCAGAAGTCTGTGCTGGATGTCTTCCTGCTCTGTCTGCTGCTCGCGCTGTTGACGGGCCTCGGGGATAGAACTGGACGTGGCACGCACGCGCGCGGAGCACGTCGCCGCTCGATTGCGGCGGGTGCCGTCCTGGGCGCCCTGAGTCTCACTCGAGAGAATGCCCTGATCTTTGTCCCGGTGGTCCTCATCTGGATCTGGTGGTACTTCCGATCCGCTGCGTCCGCGTGCGTCTCGATGATGGCTCTGTTTGTCGCTGGAGCCGGAATCGTGCTGCTGCCGGTCGGGCTGCGGAACTGGAAGGCCGGCGGCGAGTTCCACCTGACGACCGCGCAGTTCGGCACCAACGTCTTCATCGGAAACAATCCGCACGCGGACGGGACGTACGTGCCGATTCGCGTCGGGCGAGGTTCGCCCGAATACGAGCGGGTTGATGCGACGGAGCTCGCGGCGCAAGCCATAGGCCGCACGCCCTCGCCCGGCGATGTCTCGAGCTACTGGACGGCCCGCGCCCTTCAATACGTCCGCGCGCAGCCCGTCGACTGGCTTGCGCTGGAAGCCAGAAAGCTCAGGCTGTTGCTGAACGCCGCGGAGGTGATCGATACCGAGAGCCAGGAGAGTCATGAGGACTATTCCTGGCTGCTGCGGCTGCTTGGGCACGTCGCGCATTTCGGCGTGTTGGCGCCGCTCGCCTGTCTCGGCATATGGCTGACGTGGGATGACCGCCGGCGGGTCTGGCTTCTGTACGCCATGATCGGCGCTTACGTTCTCAGCGTCCTGGCGTTCTACGTCGTCGCCCGATACCGCCTGCCGCTGGTGCCCTTCATGATTCTGTTCGCGGCTGCGGCGATGGCTCGGGTCCATCGCGTCCTTGCGATTCGGACGCCGGCCGGCGCGATGGCCGCTGTGGCAGCCCTTGCCGGCGTGACAGTGTTCTGCAACGTCCCGATTCTATCGGCGGACATGATGCGTGCCGTGACGTATCAGAACCTGGGCACGACGCTTCAGGAAGCCGGCCGCCTCGACGAAGCTGCGGCGGCGTTCGAGCGGGCGCTGATACTCGAGCCCGACTACGCGCCCGCGCACAACGGACTGGGATCGGTCAGGCGGCAGCAGGACAGACCCTCCGAAGCCATCGCGCATCTCGAGGCGGCGTTGCGGCTGCGTCCCGATTTTGACATCGCACGGTTCAACCTGGCGAACGCTCTTCGCGAGGGCGGTCATCGAGCGGAGGCAATCGAGAACTACGAAGTGCTCCTGCGTCGCGTGCCTGACGACCTCGGCGCGCACGCGAATCTTGGGGTCGTGCTCGCGGAGGAGGGCAGACTCGACGAGGCCATCGATCATTTTCGGCGGGTTGTCGCGCTGGCCCCCGGAACGGCGAAGGCGCATTACAACCTCGGTCATTCACTGCTCACACGAGACGACCTCGCCGGTGCGGTCGATGAACTTTCGCGGGCCGTCGAGATCGACCCGCAGGACGTGGCGAGCCGCGAGGAACTCGGCAGCGCCTACCTGGCGCAGCGCCGATTCGTCCCGGCGATCGAGCAGTTCCGCGCGGCCATCCGATTGGCGCCCCGGTCGGCCGGCGATCACAACGATCTCGGTATCGCCCTCGGTTCTGCCGGAAATTTCGACGATGCCATTACGGAGTTCCGCATTGCGCTCGGCATCGATCCATCGTCGGGCGAAGCAGGCGCGAACCTGAAAGCGGCGCTGGCCGCGCGCCAGTTGGCCAGACGTGTGCAGTAGGCGGAAGGCGCTATCAAGGTCGACGGCTTACGGGACCGAGCCGTCGGGTATCGATGTACGGCCTCCGCTGTCGATAGAGCGCGAGCCGCCGCTCGATTTCAGCGACGGCCTCCGGGGACCTGGGCTGCGCCAGGTCGGCGGCCTGCTGGGCAACCGCGACCGCTTCATCGAAGCGCCCGGTTGCCGCGTACGCGGCCGCGAGGACATCCAGCGCGGCCGGATCCTGCCGTTTCGTCAGCGCGGCCGCCCGCTCCGCCAGCAGGACGGCCTTCCCGGCATCACGCGCGTCCGCGCTCGGGTCGGTGGCGAGGGTCCACGCCAACTCGCCGAGCACGGGCAGCCAGTCGGGCATCAGCGCCGATGCCCTGGAGGTAATGGGCGACGGCTGCGGACGCGCGATTTTGCGCCAGCAGTACGCGCGCCAGGTTGAAGTGTGCCTCGGCGTAGTCTTCCCGTAAGGCGAGAGCCTGCGTCAGATGCCTGGCGGCCTCGTCGGTTTGCCCTTCGTAGGCCAGCAGCCTGCCAAGGTTGTTGTGGGCTTCGGCGTATCGTGGATCGATCGTCAGCGCCCGCTCGAAGTGCGATCGTGCCTCTTCGAACTCGCCCTTGGCGAGCAATAGCGATCCGAGGTTGTTCCGCGCGTAGGCATAGTCGGCGCTGATCTGCAGCGCCGTCCGAAACTGGCCGATCGCTTCTTCGCGCCGCCCGGCGGCGGCGAGCGCGGTACCGAGGTTGAAGTGCGTTACGGCGACGCCAGGTGTCAGCCGCGCCGAGTCTGAAAAATGCGCGATCGCCTCGTTGACCCCACCGACGGCCATGTAGAGCATCGCCACATCGTCGTGGAGGCTCACGTCGTCGGGCGTCCGCCGCAACACGGTCTCGTAGCCCAGGATGTCCTCGTGAAACACCTTCTGCCTGAAGTCGCGGGTGAGCAGATCGAGGTCGGCACGCGAGCGCGGCACCACTTGGATCCAGAGATCACCCATTTCATCCGACGAGTTCTGCCCCCAGTGGACACGTTGTGGTGGAAGCTGAGGGTTGCGTCGATTTGCGGCGGAGTTGTCGTACGTGTACCGCATCGTCAGAGTCGTGCCCTTGGGAAGAACGAATGGTTTCAGCGTACTGGTAGGTGTCCTGCCAGTCGAAGTCCCAGTCCGGGATGTGAATCAGACCCTTTGTGGTCTGGTTGGGAAGCGTGGCAAAGCCGATGACGTCGCGGGCGCGATAGTGGGCGTGCGGCTGCACGCCGTGGACCTCGACGTCGACCGGCAGGACGTACGAGTCGCGTGGCCACGTAGTCGCGCTGACCGGAAGGGATCTCAATGTCCTGCTTGCCGAGACGCAGCATGACGGGCGTCAGGCGGGGCGGCCCCGAGGCGAAGTACAGGCCAATCGATGCCTGTACGTGCTCGGGCCGGCCCGTTGGCCGCAGGTGGAGTTGGAGCACCATGTCGGTGCCGGGGTTCAGGCGCCACGCGAAATCGTCCGATCCCGTCGACAGCTGACCCGGCGTCCAGCCGAAAAAATATCCGTCCGGGAAATGCGCCGTCCGCGCGAGCAATCCGTCGTACCCTGGCCGCGGATCGCTCTCATCGAGCTGCCGCGACATTCGCGTCTCGTCGAGCCGTATGTTGGCGTGATGCACGACCCGTGTGCCGGGCACGAATTCGATCGCTTTGACGTAGCGCGGCGCATCGGCGGGAATGGGAACCACGAAGATCCGGAAGATGTCCGCGCCGCTGGCGGGAACATCAAAGGCCTCGGGCATGCGGACTATAAGATCCGGCTTGCCAAGCCGCCAGCCGTCTGCCCAGCGAGGAGGAGCTGGAAGGGCGGCGACGTCGCCTTCAGGCGCGCCCGCCGCGACCCATCGCTCGATCGTCTGCGATTTCCGTATCGGTCAGGCGGCGTCGGCCGACCAGTTCGTCGCTGTACCCGTCTTCAGGCTTCCACGGCGGCATGTAGCGAGAGGCGATGGCCGCGGCGATCGCCCTGGCACGGGGGCGAACATCGGAGTAGGCGACCAGGCTGAACGCCGCGTTCGTTCCGGGATGATGGCAGGTGACGCAGTGACGGAACACGATGGGCGCGACGTCGCGGCTGAATGTCGGTGGGGAGGCATCAGCGGCAGCCACTGCGAGGCTGCCGCTGACGAGCCAGGTCGCGAACGCGGCGTTCACACGATGATCCTGACGGCACGATCGTGTTACCAGCTGACATTGATCGCGACTCGCGCCAGACGACCCTGGAGGATGCTCTGGGGGGCGAGGTACGCGGTCGGGACGCCGCCTGGCCGTGGCGCCGATGCGCCGGCGACTGCCGTGGGCGTGAACGTCGTCGTGAGAACGCTGAAGTAGTCGCTCGAGTTGAGGATGTTGAACACATCGAGCTTGGGCTCGAGTCGAACGTGTCCGAGCCTCACGAGCTTGCTGACAGCCAGATCGAGCTGGGTGATCCGCGGCGTGTTCTCGGTCTGGGGCGCAATCAGCGGCACGCTCAGGCTCCCCGTAAACATCCCGGGAATGACCCTGGCGCCGACGACGCAGCCGTGGGCGGAAGAGTCGCCCGGGCAGACCGCGTAGTTCGTGGTCGGAGCCACAGTCCACGCTGTGCCCAAGCCGCTCACGCTGGTGAGATTCGGATTGCCGGCGCCGCCGGCCTGAAGGGCTGGCGTGCCGAGGATGTATCCTGGCAGGCTCTGAAACGCACCGCTGACGCGGATGCCCCACCACACTTCGTAAGTCGCGACCAGCTTGAGCTGTGTCCGCCAGGGAATGCCGCTCTGCGTCTGATCGCAGTAGTTGAGAAGGTTCGGGTTGGTCGCGGCGGAACTGCAGGTGTTGGCGATGGTTCGATCGGTCGCCGTGCCGCCGAACAGCCGTCCGCCCTTTGGCAGGCGCGCCGAGAAGTTGAACTCCAGCCCGTCGTATTGCTGCGTCAGGTTCGTGTCGTTGCCATCGACGTTCTTGACGGCCGTGGTCGCCGCGACTGACACGGTGTCGTACATCGTGATGGCATGGCCGTCGATCGGGCTGAAGACTGTGACGGGACGATAGCTGGCGTTGGTGACGGTGCCGTTGCCGTTGTAGGTTCCCGGGCGCAGGATGTTGTTCCGCTCGAGGAGGTTCTTCCCGTAGCTCCGGTACCAGTCGAACGACAGCGACACGCCCCGAAATACTTCGCGCGTGACCCCGACGTTGTACGCGTCCCCATACGGGCGGGTCACGTTTGGATCCGGACTGGACAGCGCGAGGACGCCGAAGTTCGCCGGAACTTGGGCGAAGTTGATCTCGCAGGTCGCGTCTGTTGTGAAGCTGCAGCCCTTGTTACCCTGCGCGATGTTGTCTTTGTTCTTGTCGTTCCACGTCACTCCCGTTTGCACGACCTGGAGCGCATTCGCCGGGTCGTACAACCCAGCGAACGTCGTCGTTGCCGCCGATTGGAAGCGATTGAAGCCGAACCGGACAGCGGTCTTCCCGTCTCCCGTGACGTCGTAAATCGCCGACGCGCGCGGGGACCAGCTCTTCCAGGTCGGCATCTTGATGTCGCTGAACGCCGGGATGTTGGCGAAGCGTCCAACTTGATTGGGTTGACCGTCGACCTGCTCATTGACGTACTCGTACCGCAGGGCGTAGTTCAGCGTCAGGCGTTTCAGCGTCCACTGGTCTTGCGCGTAGATGCCCAGGTTCGAGTTCAAATGCTCCGTCCATAACGTTCTGGGGTTCGCGGTTCCTTCGAGAATGACCTGGAACGGCGCGCCGTTGGAGTAGACCTGAACGAGATCGGCGTTCTGCCGGAGCGTATTGCCGTCCCGGCCCCACGAATCCTGTACGCCGAGTTTGATGGTGTGCGCGCCGGTGACGTACGAGGCCGAGCCTTGCAGATTGTACCGATCGGGCGACTTTTGATACTCGCCGCCACCGGTGGCAATCGAGGCCGCGTGGCTCGTCGTGGCGAACCCGATGTCCCGGTACGGCGCCCCGGCCAACCAGGCAGACGTGCCCCACGGTTGCGCGATTCCTGGCTGATCCAGGTTCTCGTACCGCTCGACGTTGCTCGACCACCCGCCCTCGAGGAGCAGCCTGCTGCTGACGGGCGACGTCCACTTCGCGGTCGTCGTGAGGTAGAGCGGTGAGGTCCAGACGACAGACGAGGTATCTGGATCGTCGCCTGCCGCCATCGCCGCGCCGCGCGTCTTCCAGAGCTTGTCGGCATAGACGGACAGTTTGTTGCGCGGACTGACCTGCCACGTGGCCCGACCGAGCACGCTGTTGATTTTCTGGTCGTCGACGCCCTGGTCGCATGCGATCGCTGCGCTCAAGCAGGCGGCGTAGGTCTGCCCGGCCGGAATGTGGAACGTGTTCGAGATCGGCTTGTTCACCGTGAAGAACCGCGCCGACGTGAAATACCACAGCTTGTCCTTCGCGATCGGTCCTCCGAGCGTGGCGTTGATGTCGCGGTAGAGACCGATCTTGTCGAGCGTCTTCACGCCGGTGGACGCGAGGAAGGGCGTCAGGTTATCGCTCTGTCCGGGGAAGCCGCCGCTGCGCTCGAGGCCGGCGAAGAGCGATCCTCGAACGGTGTTGCCGCCTTCTTTGGGAATCAGGTTGATCCGTACGCCGCCGCTGGTCGAATCGGCAGCGCCTCCACCGGTCTGGTACACCATTTCCTGGCTGCCGGCGTCGTTCATGTAGCTCTGAATCGCTCCATCCCCTTGAAGCCCGTTCATGATCATCCCGTCCATGAGGACGGCCGTTTGCGCGGCGCCCGCGCCATGCACGGTGAAATAGGTCTGCTGCATGGCCTGGGATCCGCCAACGTCGGGCGCCGTCAACGTGACGCCGACCACGAGTTGACCGACCGACTGGAGGGTGTGCGCGTTGGGCACTGCGTCGAGCACGTCTCGCGACAGCACGGCTGCGCGTCGTGTTGCTCTGCACGTCGATCGACCGGCGATTCGCCGGACACGGTGACGGTTTCCGCAACGGTTCCCACGTTCAGCTCGGCATTGATCGTGGCAATGAAACTCGACGGCAGTTCGAGGCTGTCACGCTTGAAGGTGTTGAATCCGCCAGCGTGAACGTCACGGTATAGATACCGGGACGCAGATCCGACGATCTTGTAACCCCCTGGCCGTCGGTGACGACCGAACGTGTTCGCTCGATCAGCGCCGGACTGGATGCTTCGACCGTGACGCCGGGCAGCACCGCCCCGGACGAATCCTTCACGGTGCCGGCGATCGCGCTTTGCGCGACCGCCGTGCCAGGGACAAACAGCACGCACATCAGAGCCGCCGCGAGACACCTGATCAGCGTCTGCATGAGTCTCCTCCTCGTCCGGCCAGCGCCCCCGGCGGCCGGTCGTGGGCCGATCTTGCGTACCTCGATCGCAACACACAACGGAAATGGGACAGGAGGAGGGCGGCGGGGACAGAATGACGCTGCAGGCCGACGATTTGCTTTGCGGCGCCCTCTCCGCCGTGCTTAGATCTCGTCCGATGCAGGACGATCCCGCCGCGGCCGAGCGTCGTCGTCAGTACGCGAACACGCTCTTCATCGTCGTCGGGTTTTCCGCCGCGCGCGGCCTGATGGAGGCCGCCTGGACCTACGCGGCGAGGCAAGTGTCGTGGCACGTCGCGCTCGTGTGGACGCTGCCGTCCTGGCTGTTCCTCCTCCCGCTTGCCGCCGCGACCGTCGTGCTGGCCGGACGGTTTTCATTCGAACGGGGCAATCGGGCTCGCAGCGTCGTCGTGCACACGCTCGCATGCGCGTTGTTCGGGTTCATTCATCTCGGCGCGATCACGCCGTTTCGTGTGCTCATTGCCAACGAGCCGATGACGTGGGAGCGGCTGACGCACGCCTTCCTCGTCGCGATCCGGTTGCTGTTGTATCTCGACGTGCTGACGTACTGGGCCATCGTCGGTATGTATCTGGCCCTGCACTACTCGAACCTGCGGACGAGCCTGGCCGAAGCACGGCTCGCCGCGCTCCGCGCGCAACTCAACCCGCATTTTCTGTTCAACACGCTCAACGCGATTTCAACGCTCGCCCTCAAAGGCGATCAGCCTGCCGTGACGGAGACAATCGGCCGGCTCAGCGGCCTGCTGCGTGCCGCGCTCGACGAGCACACGGAAGAGATCTCGCTCACGCGCGAGATGGAATTCCTCGAGGACTACGTCGCGATTCAACGCATCAGGTTTGCCGATCGCCTGTGCGTCGAGACGCAGCTCGCGGACGACACGCTCGACGGCCTGGTCCCGACGATGATCCTGCAGCCCATCGTCGAAAACGCGATCAAGCACGGCGTGAACGCGCAGCGCGGGCCGGGGCACGTCAGCGTCAGCGCCGTCAGAAACAACGGCTCGCTCGTCATCGAAGTCCGTGATACCGGGCCCGGGTTTCGGAGTGCCGATACGCACGCCGGCATCGGGCTGACGAACACGCGCGCGCGCCTCGAGCAGTTGTACGGGTCGCGATATCTGTTTGAGTACGGCAGCAGGCCCGAAGGTGGCGCGTCGGTCCTCATCTCGATTCCGTTCCACGATCGGCCGGCATAGGAGTTAGAGGTTAGAGGTTGGAGGTTGGAGGCTGGGGTCCAGGGAGGTCGCGTGCCGCTGCCTATCAAAGCCGTGATCGTCGACGACGAGACGCTCGCACGAGATGCGATTCGTCTTCGCCTGAAGGGCGAGCCCGACATCGAAGTGGTCGGCGAGGCCGCCGATGGCGGCGATGCCGTCGAGCTCCTGCGTCGAATCCATCCGGACCTCCTGTTTCTCGACGTCCAGATGCCCGTGATGAACGGGTTCGAGGTGATCGAAAGCGTGCCCTCGGATCAGCTGCCCATCGTGGTGTTCGTGACGGCGTACGACAGGTACGCGCTGAGGGCGTTCGAAACTCACGCGCTCGACTACCTCCTCAAACCATTTACGGCGAGCCGTTTTCATGCGGCCATCGATCGCGCCCGCCTGGAAGTCGCCAAGTCTGGCGATCGCGGGACGCACGAGCGGCTCGTCGAACTGCTCGAGGAGCGCCGCCGCGCGCGGGCGCGCGGGGTCGATCACGAGGGCGCGGGTCATGGGTACCTGACCCGGCTGGCGGTCAAACGAAATGGGCGCATCGCGCTCGTGGGCGCGGCCGACATCGACTGGATCGAATCGTCCGGAAACTACGCACACCTGCACGCGCACGGCGCGAGCTACGTCGTGCGCATGACGATGGGCGAACTGGAGCGGCGGCTGGACCCGGCGCGATTCGCGAGGATTCACCGGTCGACGATCGTGCAGGTCGACCGTATCCAGGACATCATCGCCGCGTGGCACGGAGACTTCGACGTGACGCTCCGCGACGGCACGGTGCTGCGACTGAGCCGGAACTACCGGGATCGCGTCCTCAGTCGCCGGAACGGCCGGGTGTAGCACGCGGACACTGGGACAGAACGAGCGTTGGGGGGACGAGCCGTCCGGCGCGGCGGAGGGTTCCTGCTAAGCTCCCTTCGTTGTGATTCGTTGATTTCAAGGAGCAGGCCTATGGCCCGAACTTTCCCTGCCTGGATCGTGAGAGGCGGCGCGGCCGTTGCGACGGCGGCAGCGGTCGTGGCGGTGCTGGGCGGCGCGCGACCCGCTGCGCAGGCGCCGGCTGCGAAGGCGGTCCCGACCTTCACCAAAGACATCGCGCCGATCTTTCAAAACAAGTGCGAGGTCTGCCATCGGCCGAACAACATGGCGCCGATGTCGCTCATCTCGTATGAGGACGCGCGTCCGTGGGCGCGCGCCATCGCGCAGCGCGTCGAAACGCGGCAGATGCCGCCCTGGCACATCGACCGCACCATCGGCATCCAGAGCTTCAAGAACGATCGCTCGTTGAGCGATGAGCAGGTGGACACGATTGTCCGCTGGGTCGCGGCCGGCGCGCCGAAAGGCGATCCGAAGGACATGCCGGCGCCGAAACAGTGGCCGGACGAGAGCAAGTGGCAGCTGGCCGCCAAGTACGGCCAGCCGGATCTCGTCATCAAGTCCGAACCGTACACGATGCCCGCGGCCGCCCAGGACGCCTGGTGGCGTCCCGTTTCCGAAACCGGCCTCACCGAGCCACGCTGGGTCCGCGCCATCGAGATCCGGCCGTCGACGATGAAGGGCCGCCGGATTACGCACCACGCGCTGGCGCGGCTGCAGCAGGCCGAGAACCTGCGCAGCGAGCTGTTCACCAACGATCCGAACGTCGCGGGCGACGGCCTCTTCATGGAATGGGCCGTCGGCAAGAACGGCGACGAGATGCGCCCGGACTCCGGTCGGCTCATGCTTCCCGGATCGAAAATCGTCTGGGAAGTGCATTACCACGCCGTCGGCGAGGCGATCACTGATTCGGTCGAGCTCGGCGTGTACTTCTACCCGAAGGGCCAGGAGCCCAAACATCGCGAAGTGCTGGCGCTGTTCAACACCTTCAGCGGACCGCGCACGATGCTCGACATTCCTCCCAATCAGGTGACGACGACGGAGAGCTTCGTGACGCTGAAGGAGAACGCCCGCATCGAGAATTTCCAGGCGCACATGCACCTGCGCGGCAAGGGCATGTCGATGGAGGCGCTCTACCCGGACGGCCGTCGGGAGATGCTGAGCCAGGTCACGGATTTCAATTTCAACTGGCACAACATGTACATCTACGCGGACAATGTGGCGCCGCTGCTGCCCAAGGGCACGCTGCTGCATCTCATCGCGTGGTACGACAACACGCGCGGCAACAAGTCGAACCCCGATCCGGATCAATGGGTCGGCTGGGGCGATCGCACGATCGACGAGATGGGACATGCGTGGCTGAACATCACGTATTTCACCGACGAGGAGTTCAAGACCGAACTGGCTCGCCGCACGGGTCCCCGTCCCGGCGGCCACATCTGCCGCACTGCAGCAGCCGGCGCAGCGCTAGAACATGGACGCTCGCCGCTACGTTCGTTTCTGCGCCGCGAGCCTTGCGCTGGCGTTCATCGCCGGCGCGTGGCCTCGCGCGGATCAGCAGGGCCAGGGCCAGACGCCAAGTCCTTTTCCGCTGTCGAATGCGATCCGTGAAAGAGGATCGAGCGTCACGGGCGCGTACGAGGGCTGGTATCGCAACAAGGATGGCGGCATCAGCTTCCTTGTCGGGTACTTCAATCGAAACACGAAGCAGGAACTCGACATCCCGGTTGGTCCGAACAACCGCATCGAGCCCGGCGGACCGGATCAGGGCCAGCCCACGCACTTTCTGACGTCCCGGCAGTGGGGCGTGTTTTCGATCAAGGCGCCGGCCGACCTCGGGGCGAAGAAGCTGACATGGACGCTGGTCGCCAACGGGCAGACCAACGTTGTCACGCTGCACACGCAGCCCGAGTGGGTACTCGAACCGTTCGAAGATCCTGCATCGAAGAACGTGCCCCCGGTTATCAGGCTGCAGCAGAACGGACCCGCGCTGACCGGCCCGCCGGCAGGCATCGCGGCCAGCCTGGCCGCGACGGCGGGTGCGCCGCTGACGCTGGCCGCATGGGCAACCGACGAGCCGCCGAAACTCGCCGTGGCCAACGCGCTGCTCGTGGCTCCGGGTCGCGGGCGTGGCGCGGGCTTCCCGCGGTCTCGCTGGGCTGGAGCGTGTTTCGCGGCCCGGGCGCGGTGACGTTCGAGAGTCCGAGGCCGCGCGTGGATGCCCCCGATGGCAAAGCCTCGACGACTGCCACGTTCAGCGCACCCGGCGAATACATCCTGCGTCTGCAGGCCAATGACTCCTCGGGCGACGGCGGCGGCGGGTTCCAGTGCTGCTGGACGAACGTCCTCGTCGCCGTCAGCGTGAAAGGCGCGTCGGCGGCCACCGGGCAGGCGACCGGCGCGAGCGCGCCCACCAACACGGCGCCGAATCCCTATCACACCGTTGAGGGATGGGCCCAGCTGCCGAGCGGCCGCGCGTGGGGATCGCTGAGCGCCGTGGACGTGGACAGGGACGGCACGAGCATCTGGGTCGCCGACCGCTGCGGCGGCAACAGCGCCTGCCTCGAATCGCCGACCATCGATCCCATTTTTCATTTCGATGCTTCCGGCCGGTTGATCAAGAGCTTTGGCGCCGGGCTCCTCGTGTCGCCCCACGGCATTCACGTCGATCGCGACGACAACATCTGGGTCACCGACTACCAGGACAACGCGCCGCGGCCGGCCGGGGCCGCGCGGGGCCGAGGAGGACCGGTCGGTGCGCAGGCCGGCGCGACGAAGGGTCATCAGGTGTTCAAGTTCAACAAGGACGGCAAGCTGCTCATGACGCTTGGCGATCCGGGCGGCGGCGCGGACCCGCAGTATTTCTTTCAGCCGAACGACGTCGCCGTCGCCGGGAACGGCGACATCTTCGTCGCGCAGGGTCACGGTCAGGGGAAGTCCGAGCTGTTGAAGTTCTCGAAGGACGGCCGGCTGATCAAGCGATGGGGCCAGACCGGAACCGGACCTGGGGAATTCGATCAGCCGCACGCGCTCGCGTTCGACTCGAAAGGGCGGTTGTTCGTCGGCGATCGCAACAACAACCGGATCCAGATCTTCGATCAGGACGGCATGTTCATCGATCAGTGGACGCAGTTCAGCCGGCCGAGCGGCATCTTCATCGACGCGCGCGACAACATTTACGTGGCGGACTCGGAGTCGGAGTCCGTGGCGCGCAACCATCCCGGGTGGAAGCGGGGCATCCGGATTGGCAAGGTCGCGGACGGAAAGGTCCTCGCGTTCATTCCCGACCCGGTCGACACGGCAACCGGGACCAGCGCCGCCGAGGGCGTGGCGGCCGACGCGGACGGCAACGTGTTTGGCGCCGAAGTGGGCCCGCGCGCGCTCAAAAAGTACGGCAGGAAATAGGAGAGACACCATGTCGCGAATCGCGTGGCGTTCCGCGCTGGCGGCCACGGTCGTCGGGCTCGTGTGGATCTCGGTCGAGGTCTCCGGGCAGAACACCGGACAGCCCAGCACGAAAAACGGTGAGTGGCCGGCCTATACGGCCGACATCCGGGGCAGCCGGTATTCGCCGCTCGATCAGATCAACGCGACCAATTTCAAGAAACTCGAGGTCGCGTGGCGCTTCAAGACCGACAACCTCGGCACGCGTCCGGAGTTCAAGCTCGAGGGCACGCCCCTGATGGTGAAGGGCGTCGTCTACGCGACCGCCGGCACCCGGCGGTCCGTTGTCGCGCTCGACGCGAAGACGGGTGAAATCATCTGGACCCACAGCATGCGCGAGGGCACGCGGGCGGCGATTGCTCCTCGACAGCTTTCAGGACGCGGCCTGTCCTACTGGACCGACGGCCGCGGCGACGAACGGGTCCTCTACGTGACGACCGGCTACCGGCTCGTCTCGCTCAACGCGAAGAACGGCCAACCGGTTTCGTCGTTCGGTAAAGACGGCATCGTGGACCTGAAAACGGGCATGGTCACCGGCGCCGGCCAGCCGATCGATCCGGAAACCGGCGAGGCGGGCCTGCACTCCACGCCGACGGTGGTCAAGGATGTGGTGATTGTGGGGTCATCCTTCAAAGAGGGCATGACCATTCACGCCCACAACAACACCAAGGGCCTGGTGCGCGCGTTCGATGTGCGATCGGGCAAATTGCTGTGGACGTTCAACACGATCCCGCGCCCCGGCGAGTTGGGGAACGACACGTGGCTCAACGATTCGTGGAAAGAGAACGGCAATGCCGGCGTCTGGACGCAGATCTCCGTCGACGAGGAGCTCGGTCTCGTCTACCTCCCGGTCGAGGATCCCACGTCTGACTTCTACGGCGGGCATCGCCCCGGCAACAATCTGTTCGGCGACAGCCTCGTCTGCGTCGATCTGAAGACGGGTCAGCGCAAGTGGCACTTCCAGATCGTGCACCATCCCATCTGGGACTACGACCTGTCGTCGGCGCCGATCCTCGCGGATATCACGGTGAACGGCCGCGCGATCAAGGCGGTCGCGTTGCCGACGAAGGAGGCGTTCCTGTACGTGTTCGACCGGGTGACCGGACAGCCGGTCTGGCCGATCGAAGAGCGTCCGGTTCCGAAGGGCGACGTGCCGGGCGAATGGTACGCGGCGACGCAGCCGTTTCCGACAAAGCCCCCGGCGTATGCGCGCCAGGCCGTGACCGTGGACGAGCTGATCGATTTCACGCCGGAGATGCGGGCCCAGGCCACCAAGAACCTCCAGCTCTACAAGACGGGACCGATGTTCGTCCCGCCGGTGGTCAGCGTCGCCGGCGGGCCGCTGGCGGCGATGACGATCGGCACGCTCAATGGCGGCACGAACTGGCCGGGCGCCGCATACGATCCCGAAACACACGTCGTATACGCTCCGGCCTCGAACGCGTCCATCGCGCCGATTGGACTCGTCGAGCCGCCGAAGGAGTTCGGGTCAGACTTGCGCTACGTGATGGGCACGGCGGGCCAGCCGTTCGTCGAGCGGGAAGGACCTGGATTCGGAAGCGCCGCCGATGCGCCGCAGCGCCGTCCGGTGCCGATCCCCGTTCCCGCGTCCGGTGGCGCGGCGGCAGGGCGTGGCGCCGCTGCCGGGGCGACGGCCAATCCGCTCGTCGTGCAGGGCCTCTCGCTCGTCAAGCCTCCTTACGGGCTGCTGTCGGCCATCAATCTCGATCGGGGCGAGATGATGTGGCAGGTGGCGCATGGCGAGACCCCGGACAACGTCCGGAATCATCCCGCGCTGAAGGGCATGAACATTCCGCGGACGGGACAGAACGGGCCAGTCGGCCTCGTCGTGACCAAGACGCTGGTGATCGTGGGCGATCCCCAGGTGACGACCACTCCCGATCATCCACGTGGCGCGATGCTGCGCGCCTACGACAAGGCGACAGGTCAGGAGGTCGGCGCGGTCTGGATGCCGGCGCCGCAAAGCGGCTCGCCGATGACCTACATGGTGAACGGCAAGCAGTACATCATCGTCGCGGTGAGCGGAGGCAACTACTCGGGCGAATACATCGCGTTCAGCATCCCGGACGATGCCAGAACCACCAATTAGCTGAAAAACATGAACCACAAAGGCCACGAAGCTCACAAAGGATGGTTCTTCTTCGTGATCTTCGTGATCTTCGTGGTTCCGTATTTATCCGGTTCCGCTCAACAATCGCCGCCGGCGCGTTCGGTGTGGGACGGCGTGTACACAGCGGACCAGGCGAAGCGGGGCGAGTCGTTGTACGCGCAGCACTGCTCGTCGTGCCACGGTTCGACGTTCGAGGGCGGCGAAATGGCGCCCCCGCTGGCGGGGGGCGCGTTCAATGCGAACTGGAACGGCCTGTCGCTCGGCGACCTGGCGGAACGGATACGGATTTCGATGCCGCAGAACAATCCGGGAAGCCTCAGCCGCCAGCAGTATGTGGACATCCTCGCGACGATGCTCGGAGGCGGCGAGTTTCCACAAGGGAAGATCGAACTACCGCGTGAAGTCGACGCGCTCAAGCAGATCGCGTTCGAGTCGGCGAAGCGACCCTAGAGACGAAGCATACGGAGCGGACCATGAAACGCAACTACGTGATTGGCGCGGGCTATCTCCTGCTGCTGGTTGTGCTCGGCATCGGTCAGGCGTCGCTCGATCGGCTGGCCGCGGAAGGCAGCAGCGTCCAGGCGCCGCGGTTCGAAGTCGATCCGATGTGGCCGAAGCCGCTGCCCAACCACTGGCTGCTCGGCAACGTGATCGGCGTGGGCGTCGATTTCCAGGATCACATCTGGATCGTGCACCGGGGACAAGGGACGCTCGATCGGAAGGAAATCTACGCGGCCGCGGATCCGCCGCTCGCCGACTGCTGCATCCCGGCGCCTCCGGTGATCGAGTTCGACCAACAGGGCAACGTGGTGCACGCCTGGGGCGGCCCCGGGCCCGGCTTCGAATGGCCCGAATCGAATCACGGCATCGTCATCGATTCGAAGGGCGTCGTCTGGATCGGGGGAAACGGCGCCAACGATGGCCACATCCTGAAGTTCACGCGCGAAGGCAAGTTCGTGAAGCAGTTCGGGTTCGCCTACGCCAGCGCCGGCAGCAACGATCCGTGGGCCTTCAACAAGGTTGCGAAGGTGTTCCTCGACGAGCCGAATAGCGAGGCGTACGTCGCGGACGGGTATGGCAACAAGCGCGTGGCGGTCATCGACATGGAATCGGGGAAGATCAAGAGGTACTGGGGCGCGTACGGGAACAAGCCGAGCGACGCGCCGCTTGGACCCTACAATCCGGCGGCGCCGCCGGCGCAGCAGTTCCGGAACCCGGTCCACTGCGCCGAGCTGTCGAAGGACAACCTCGTGTACGTCTGCGATCGAGTCAACGATCGAATCCAGGTGTTCCAGAAGGACGGCACGTTCGTCAAGGAAGTGTTCGTCGAGAAGAACACCCGCGGTGACGGCTCGGTGTGGGATATCGCGTTCTCGAAGGATGCGCAGCAGAAGTACTTCTACCTCGCCGACGGAGCGAACGAGAAAATTCACGTGTTCGACCGGCAGTCGATGATGGAGTTGACGGCGTTCGGCGACGGTGGAAGACAGCCAGGCCAGTTCTACGCCGTGCACAGCATCGCGACGGATTCGCGCGGCAACGTCTACACGACCGAAACGTACGAGGGCAAGCGCCTCCAGCGATTCATGTACAAAGGTGTTGGAGCCGTCGCGGCGAATCAGGGCGTCGTCTGGCCCAGGGGAAAGTAGAAAGTGGAAAGTGCAAAGTGGAAGAAGGAAGTAGAGAAGCGGCTGGAAGCGCGATAGGTCGAGAAGTGATGCGATGGGTCTATGCTGCGGTGGCCGCGCTGGCGATCGGCATGGTCCTCCGGGTTTCCGCTCAGGTTCAGCCCAAGCCGGCAAGAACGTGGACGGCGCCGCGAACACCATGGGGCGATCCCGATCTTCAGGGCAACTACACCAACAAGTACGAGACGAGCACGCCGTTCGAGCGTCCCGCGCAGTTCGACGGGCGAAAACTCGAAGACGTCACGGCGCAGGAACTGGCCGAGGCTGTAAAAAGGCGGCAGGCCGACACGCTGGAGCGTGCGAAGTTCCTTGGCGGCGACCCGGAAGGACGCATCGGCAACTCGGCCGAGTTCCGGGATATCTACGAAATCACGAAAGGCAGCCGCCCGTGGTTCGTGACCGATCCCCCGACGGAAAAGTTCCGCCGCTGACGGAGGAGGGCCGGCGGCGAGCGGCGTCGGCGCCCCGGCTCGTCAGCGGGAACGACGGCCCCGAAGGTCTGCCGGCGGGTCCCGAAGATCTCAACCTGTGGAACCGATGCATCACGCGCGGGCTTCCTGGATCCATGCTGCCAGGTGTCTACGGGAATTCCTACCGGATCGTGCAGGGTCCGGGCTGGGTCGGCATCATCTACGAGATGGTGCACGAAGCGCGCATCATCCGCCTGGACGGCAACCCGCACGTGGGCAAGGCGATTCATCTCGACATGGGCGACGCGCGCGGACACTGGGAGGGCAGCACCCTGGTGGTCGAAACCACGAACTTCAGGGACCGTAGCGCGTTCCGAAATGCCAACCCCGACGCCCTGCGCCTCGTCGAGCGGTTTACCCGCAGCGCCGCCGATCGCATCGACTGGTCTGTCACGGTTGACGATGCCTCGACCTGGACCCGCAAATGGACCTTTGAGGTGCCGCTGACCGTGAACGATCGCGAGCCCGTCTACGAATACGCCTGCCATGAAGGCAACTACGGCCTCCGGAATATCCTGAGCGCGGCCCGGGCGATCGAGCGCGAACAGAAATAGATAAAGGCCGGGAAAGTACCGGCCAGGCGCGCCTGATCGGTGTCTAAAGGGAGGTGCGCGGGTGGCGCCTGTCCAGCCTGGTTCTCCTGTCCGCGGCCCTCGGCTGCGCGCCCAGGAGGGTTCCGCCGCCGTTACCTGACCCCTCAATTGCGGCGCGCGTCACGCTGGCTCAGGCTGACGCGCTGGTCCGGGCCGGGTGTTTCGACTGCCTGGCAAACGCCCTGGAACAGTACGAATCCGTCCGTTCGGTGCCGGGTGTCGGCGTCCGGGCGACAGTCGGCGCCGTCCGAGCGTCGGCCTTGCTGGCCTTACGCGAACGCGAACTGGGCACGACCGACAGCGGCTACCTCGAGAAAGCCAGGGAACTGGCGGGCGCCGATCCAGACCTCGTGCCGCTGTTCGACATCATCGCGATCATGCCCTGGCGGGCGGGAGGCGGCCGGTCCGGCGCGCCTGACTCGCCGCTCACGATTTTCCAGAACTGGGACCAGCGCGTCGAAGCGCTTCGCCCGGTAGCGGGGCGCGATGAACTGTCTGCCTATGTCTGGCTCGCTTACATGTGCGAAACGAGCCCGGCCCGGGTGGACAAAAGGGACTTGATCGCTCCCGTCGACGCAGAGCATCCCATGAGCGACTTGCCGCTCCTCGCGTTCAGGCAAGCCGCCTGCCTCGGCGTCGATGCCGGAGCCGTCGAGGCGTTGCTCGAACGCGAGCCGCGTTTTGCCGAGCTCTCGTTTTTCCGCGGTCTCGTTGCGAGCGGTCAGCGTAAGCTGGACGATGCGGAGGCCCGTTATCGCGAGGCATACGCCTGGCGTCCGACCTGGCCGGCCGTCACGCTCGCGATCGCCAATATTGCGATGACCGCCGAGGAAATTCCGGAGGCCCTCGAGTTCTACGACAAGACGCTCGCGCTCGCCCCGTCGCTTCCGGATGCGCTGCTCGGCAGGCTTCGTGCGCTCACGTATCTCGCACGGCACGACGAAGCGCTGCCCGTTGCGGACGAGCTCCTCGCGCTCCGCCGCTATCCCGGGGACGCGTATTACTGGCGCGCCGCCAACGAGCTGGAGATGGATCGCCTCGACGCGGCATGGACCGACATCGAGGCGGCGGACAAGGCGATGGTGAACAGCGATGTGCCCAAGCTGGCCGGTATCATCGAGCTGCGCCGGAAGGAGCTGGACGAGGCGCGCCGGAAGCTCGAGACGGCTCGCCAGCGCAATCCCAATGATTGCGAAGCCGGCTACTACCTGCAGCTGGTTCTCGGCGACCTGGCGAAGTGGCCGGCCCTGGTCGATGTCGCGGTCGGAACCGCCGGCTGCCTGGACGATGCGGAAGCGTTCGCGAAGCAGGACATCGATCGAATCGCCGGCTCGTCTGCGTCGGAGGCACGCAAGGCACGCCAGATTGCGAGGCGTCAGCAGCAGATCGCGTCGGTGGCCCGCATGCGGGCGACGTGCTGGTACAACGCCGCGGTCGCCAACTTCAACATGTCCAGGCCGGACGACGCGCGCCGGTATGCCGACAAGGTTGCCGGCGACGAGCAGTTCGGCGAACGTGCCCGCACCCTGGTGGGCCGGCTCAAGAAGTAACGCGGAGGCGTAACCATGATGACGTTCAACGCGGCGCTCCTGGTTTTCCTGATCGGGTCGCAGGCAGGGTCCACCGATGCACGGCGGCCGCCCGCATGCGGCACGCCCGTGACGTCAGACGCCGCCGTGGCGGAGTTGTGTCTCGGTGACGACGACTTGCGATCGGCCGACGCGAACCCGAAAGCCGCGGCGACAGCGGCCGCGGCTACTCGAAACCGCCGCCGGTCACTACCGCCGCGCGGTGAGCCTTGCGTCCCGGACGGAGTCACGCGTCCAGGCGCTCGAATCGCTGACGAAGGTCTACGACGCCCAGCATCTGAATCAGCCTCGCCAGGTCGAGAATGCGCTCCGGGAACTGATCGCGCAGCAGCCCGACGATCTCCGTCCCGCCTTTCGCCTGGCGAAGCTGCTGGAGGATGAAGGGTTGACGGACGCCGCCGAGGATGTGCTGTTGTCGGCGCGCCGCCAGCAGCCGGAGAACGTCGAACCGTACCGGATGCTGGCGCAGTACTACGCGCGGCGCGCCACGGCATTTGCCAGGCAGGCGCAGCAGCAGACGCCTGCGCCCGCCGCGGGCAATCCTGGCGAACGCGATGAGAACGGCGTGTACCGCGTCGGCGGACCTATCGCGCCGCCGTCCCGCCTGGATGTGGCGAAGTATCCGCCCGAAGCCGTGGCCGCGGGGATTCAGGGCAACGTCCTGGCCGAAATCGTCGTCAACGAGGCCGGGCTGGTGACGGACGCGAAAATCGTGCGCTCTATCCCGCTGCTGGATGAAGCTGCGCTGCAGGCCGTGCAGAACTGGCGGTTCGAACCGGCGATGGTGGACGGCCACAGCGTGCCGGTCCGGATGGTCGTGACGGTGAACTTCTCGACACGATAGCGAACCGGGCGGTTGCGGCCTTCCGGGCTGACGCGCTTTATTCGTCGGAGAGCACGACGTAAAACACGACCGGCGCGACAACAGCCAGGGCGAAAATCGCGACGACCAGCGATCGCGCGAGCGGCGACGCCATCGCTTGCGCCGACATCTTCATCAGATCGAAGGCGGCTGGTTCCTGGCCGATCCACGACCATCCGAGCCAACCAGCCGTTCCGGCGACGCCGAGCGCGACGAGGACGGCCGCGGCCTGCGCCACCACGATCGGTCGCGACGCCTTGCGAACGGCCTCCTGGCGCACGCGCATCTCGGCCCGCCACCAGGCCTGGCCGGACGAGGGGATGCTGGCGTCCTGCCACATCTGCTCGTGCTCGGTGCGCATGGCCGTCGCGACTGCCACGACATCGGAGCAGACGGCGCACGACCGGACATGATCGGCCAGCTCCGCGTCCACGCGGTGCGGCCACTTCTCCGACGCCACCGCGTCGAGCACATCCGATTCGCGGGGGCACTCGATCATCGTCACGCGGAGGTCCCTTTCGGGGCGGGAGCGGTCAGGAGCGCCGCCAGCCTCCGCCGTGCCCGGAAGAGCAGCATCTTGATGCTGGCCTTGCGCAGGCCCAGCGACTCGGCGATTTCCTCGTGCGACGATCCCTGGGCGTACGCGAGCCACAGCAGCTCGCGCTCGCGCGGTTTGAGCCGCGCCATCGCGCGTCCGAGATCGGTGCGCCGCTCGGTGTCTGCTGCCAGGTTGTGTGCGTCCGCGAGCGCCCCGGGTTCGTGCTCGGCTGGCATCGGGACGTCCACGATGCCGCGCCGGCTGCGGTGGCGGTCGTGCGCGAGATTCGTCGCGATGCGGTAGAGGTAATTGCGCCGGTGCGATTCGCTCGCGAAGCTGCGTTCCGCGCGCAGGAAGCGATAGTAGCTCTCCTGCAGCAGGTCGTCCGCGATCGCGCGGTCGCCTGTGATGCGCGCCAGGTAGACCCAGACGGGCCTGGCGGTGCGGTCGTAGAACGCGCGGAACGTGTCCTCGTCCATCTGGAGGGTCTCGACCGCCGCGGCCGCCATGCGGTCCAGGCGTTCGATGTCGATGAGCGTCACGTCACGCGGGAACATGCGTTGTCATCATACGCTTACGACAGACGGCCGGAAGTGTGTTCCGCATCGGAAGTCGTCGCAGGAGCCGGGTTCAGGAGGCCGAGGCGGTGCGACAGGCCGTAGGCGACCGCAGCCGAAACCACGAAGCCGACGCCGATGGCCACCGCCGCAGCGCCGATGACGAACAGCGGAAGCTCGATTTCCGAGAATGTCGGGTTGATCGCGAAGCGGCGGCTTGCGATGATCACGCCGGCGCCGGCGAACGCGACGACGAACCCCAGCTGCACTGACCATAAGATGCGGCCGAGCGGCGCGGACAGCGCCCGCGGCCCGGCGCCGAGAGGAATCGGCGCCGCTTCGAGAAACCGTCGACCGGCGGACGACTGCATGTAGGCCATCAGGTCCTCGTTGGATGTCAGACGATCGAGCAGCTTGGTGTGCGTGTCCGTGTGAATCTTCGACACGCGCAGCCAGCGGCGGTGTTCGATCAGGGTTCGCAGCAGCCACGCGATCGTGCCCACCACGGTCAGAAAGCCGATCAGAAGCGCCAGGCCCGCGAGGCTCTCTTCGATCGTCCTGACGATGGCCAGCTTCGGGTCGTTGCGGTCGCCCTGGAACTGGCGGAAATCCGGGATGAAGAACCCCGGGTTGTGTGCAACCTCCGGGTGCGCGTCCAGGAACTCCGCGAGCGCCGGGTAGGGCTCCAGATAGGCTGGGATTCGTGAGGAGTGACGGGTCCAGGCGCAGCACCTCTCGAAGCGAGGGAGGGTACTGCTGCAACACTTGGTACAGCCGCCGGCGAGTTTCCTCGGCGTTGCCGTCGTAGGGAGCCGCCAGATCCGCACGCAGCGCCCCGCGCGGCGCCGGTGGGCGCCCCTGCTCGGCTGCGGGCCCTCGGTTCACGGGCCGGGGATTCTGGGCGGCTGCGGGCGCAGCCGTCAGGCCGGCCAGCAAGGCGGCGGCGAGGGCGGCAGCAGGGACATGGTTCATATCCCCTATTACGGGGTGTGAGCGCCCCGGTTAACGTGGCATGACCTGATCTGTCAGGCGGGTCGGTATACTGACGCGCGGAAGGCGGTGGAAGATGCCGTGGAACATGCCCGACGGGGAGACAAGGACCGAGCGGCGCGGCTTCATGCGGGCGGCGGGATTCGGCCTGGCCGCGCTGCTGGCCGGCACCGGCCGGGCCGCGGCGGCCGATTGGAACGCCGGCGAGAAGGCGAACGTCAAAACGGTCAACGATTTCTGTGCGGCCTGGTCAACCCGCGACATCGCGCGCGTGCTGCCGTTTCTGGCCGACGACTGCGTCTACCGGATGAGCGAGACGACGCCGGCGGCCAACGGCCATGCCGGCGTCACCGAGAAGCTGAAGTCGTGGCTCGATGATTCGTCGCTGGTCGAGTTCCGCGTGCTCGACACGGCGGCCGCCGGACCGATTGTCATCAATCACCGCGTCGACCGGTTCATGGCATCCCGCCCGCTGACGTGGGAGGGCGTGGGCGTCTTCTACGTGAAGGACGGCAAGATCAAGGAATGGTCCGACTACACCATCAAGGTGCAGCGGTAGTCCCCGGATTAGCGAGAGCGTGGCAGACCTGAAGGAAGATCTGGCGGCGTTGCGCATCGAGCGCCCACCCGAGCGCTCGGGCGCGACGCGGGTCGTGGTGTGGGTCCTGGCGCTGATTGTTCTCGCCGGGCTGGGCCGCGCCGGCTGGGTGTGGGCTACTCGGGAGCGGCCGGCCGAAATTCAGGTCGCGCGGGTCGCCGCCCGCGCAACCGGCACGCAGGCGGCGGTGCTCAACGCATCCGGGTATGTCACGGCCCGCCGGCGTGCCACCATCTCTTCCAAAATCACGGGCAAGGTCGTCGAGGTGAACGTCGAGGAAGGCATGGCCGTGAAGGAAGGCCAGGTGCTCGCGCGCCTGGACGATGCCAATCCCCGCGCGGCCCTGGCGTTCGCGGAGGCGCAGGCGGAGGCCGCGCGGCACAACATCGCCGAGAACGAGATCCGGCTGGCCGATGCGCGCCTGACGCTCGGCCGCCGCAAGCAGCTGGTGAAGGACCGCGTCGTTGCGCAGTCGGAAGTGGATCAGGCGCAGGCTGATGTCGATTCGATGGCCGCGCGCATCGACGCCTCGCGCGAGATGGTGCGTGTCGCGGAACGCCAGGTCGCGATGCAGCAGACCGATCTCGACAACACCATCATCCGCGCGCCCTTCAGCGGCGTGGCGGTGACCAAGGACGCGCAGCCCGGCGAAATGGTGTCGCCGGTGTCCGCCGGCGGAGGGTTCACGCGCACCGGCATCTGCACCATCGTCGACATGAAGTCGCTCGAGGTCGACGTCGATGTGAACGAGTCGTACATCAATCGGGTCGCGAGCGGGCAGGACGTCACGGCCGTGCTCAATGCGTATCCGGACTGGCAGATCCCGGCGCGTGTCATCACGATGGTGCCGACGGCCGACCGGCAGAAGGCCACCGTGCTCGTGCGGATCGCCTTCAAGGAGCTGGACCCGCGGATTCTCCCCGACATGGGCGTGAAAGTGACGTTCCTGGCCCCCGCAGCGAAGGCCAGCAAGGATCCGGCGAATTCTGAGGAAGGGACAGGACGTCCGACCCTGCTGGTTCCCAAGGCCGCGGTTCGTACGGAAAACGGACAGGCCGTCGTGTTCGTGGCGCGCGCCGACAACGTCGTGGAGCGGCGCGCCGTCAGGACGGCCGGCGAGGACGGAAGTCAGCTCGAGGTCGTCGCCGGACTCAGCGCGGGCGAGTCGGTGGTTGTTTCACCGTCTCCGGCTCTGAAGGACGGCGCGCGCGTGGTGGTGAAGTAGCGTCCGGCTTTCAGCCGGACGGTCTCGTCCGCCTGAAGGCGGACGCTACGCAGGAGACGGGATGAACAGCGACGCGCTGGTACGGATTGCGGACGTGCAGAAATACTTCACCAGGGGTGGCGAGCGCATCGAGGTGTTGAGGGGTGTCAACCTCGACATCCCAGCAGGCGATTTCCTGGCGCTCATGGGGCCTTCCGGGTCAGGGCAAGACGACGCTGCTGAATCTGATGGGCGGCCTGGATACGCCGTCGGGCGGCACGGTGGACGTCAACGGCGTTCGCATCAACGACCTCGGCGGCGCCCGTCTGTCACGGTGGCGCTCGCAGCACATCGGCTTCGTCTTCCAGCTGTACAACCTGCTGCCGGTGCTGACAGCCGAGCGCAACGTCGAGCTGCCGCTGCTGCTGACAAACCTCTCGAAAGCCGAACGCCGCAAGCGCGCGGCCATCGCGCTGAAGATCGTCGGCCTCGCCGATCGCGCCAAGCACTACCCCCGGCAGTTGTCGGGCGGACAGGAGCAGCGCGTGGGCATTGCCCGGGCCATTGTGACCGACCCGACGCTCCTGCTGTGCGACGAACCGACCGGCGACCTCGATCGCAAGGCAGGGGACGAGATTCTCGATCTCCTCCAGGCGCTCAACCGTGATTACGGCAAGACCATCGTCATGGTCACGCACGACCCGCATGCCGCCGATCGCGCCAGGCGCACGCTGCACCTCGAGAAAGGGGCTCTACTCGAAACGGTGACCGCATGAAATTCCTGCCGCTCGTCTGGCGGAACGTCTGGCGCCGCAAGGTCCGCACCACGTTCACGCTCTTGTCGATCTTCGTCGCTTTCCTGCTGTTCGGCCTGCTGATGACGATCCGGGAGACGTTCTCGCTTGGCGTGGACCTGGCGGGGCTCGACCGCTTGATGGTGATCCACAAGATCAGCATCATCATGCCGCTGCCCCTGTCGTATCAGACGCAGCTCCGCAGCGTGCCGGGCGTGGAAACCGTCACCCATAACACGTGGTTTGGCGGCGTGTACCAGGATCCGACGAACTTCTTCTCGAGCATCGCGACCGAGCCCGAGCCGTACTTCAGCATGTATCCGGAGATCCACATTCCGCCGGAACAGATGAAGGCGTGGGCCGCCGACCGGCAGGGAGCGGTGATCGGCGTCGATCTCGCCAAGCGATTCGGCTGGAAGATCGGCGACCGCATCCCGCTCAAGGGCACGATCTACCGGACAAAGAACGGCGGCGACGCCTGGGAGTTCAACATCGTCGGGATCTACGACGGCGATCCGGGTGTCGACAAGACGGGTTTCTTCTTCCGGTACGACTACCTGGACGAGAACCGGCAGATCAATTCCGGCGCCGGCACGGTGGGTTGGTACGTCATCAAGATCAAAGATCCGTCGAGATCGAAGGAGATGGCGGCGATCTTCGACGGCATGTTCGCAAACTCGGCGTACGAGACCAACACGACGACGGAGAAGGGGTTCATCGACGGCTTTGCCAAGCAGATCGGCGACATCGGCTCCATCATGATCGGGATTCTCGTGGCCGTCCTGTTCACGATCCTGCTCGTCGTCGGCAACACGATGGCGCAGGCCGTTCGCGAGCGGACGAGCGAGCTGGCGGTCCTGAAGACGCTCGGGTTTTCGAACGTGGGCATTCTCTCGCTCGTGCTGGCCGAGTCGATGTTCGTGGCGGTCGCGGGCGGCGGGCTGGGTCTGGCGGCCGCGTGGGCGATCGTGGCGCGCGGCGACCCGACAGGCGGCCTGTTATCGCCGTTCGTCCTGCCGCAACGCGACGTGCTGCTCGGCATCGCGGTGATCGCCTGTGTCGGCCTGGCCGCCGGGCTTCTGCCTGCGGCGGGGGCGATGCGCATCAAAATCACTGACGCGCTTAGAAAGGCGTAGCGCAAGAACGAAACGTAAAACGTTAAACGTTAAACGTAAAACGGACCACGAGCCACGAGCACACGGACAACGAGATGATGAAGCAGGTATTCGCGGTCAGCTGGCTCAGTCTGAAAACCATTCCCCAGCGCCTGGGATCGTCGGCGGTCGCCGTTGTGGGCATCGCAGGGGTGGTCATCGTGTTCGTGGCGGTGCTGTCCATGGCGCAGGGCTTCTACGCCGCGATGACGTCGGCCGGGTCTCCGGATCGCGCGCTCGTCCTTCGCACCGGAGCGGACGACGAGATGACGAGCGGCTTCGGCGGGCCCGAGGCGGACGTCATCAAAGAGGCGCCGGGCATCCGGCGCGACGGCAGCCGCGTGCTGGCGGCTCCGGAACTCTTCGTGCTGATCGACCTGCCGAAGATCTCAACCGGCACGCCCGCCAACGTGCCGATGCGCGGCGTGGATCCCGCGAGCTTCGGCGTGCGTGAAGAAGCCAAGCTCGTCGAGGGGCGGATGCTGCGGTTTGGCACCAACGAGGTCGTGGTCGGCCGGGCGGCGGCGCGGCAGTTCGTGGGCCTGAAGGTGGGCTCCGAGATCAAGGCCGGGCAGAACTCATGGATGGTCGTTGGCGCCTTCGAGTCCAGCGGAAGCGTCGCGGAAACGGAAATCTGGTGCGACGCCAGGTTCCTCCAGGGTGCGTACCGCCGCGGCAACAGCTTTCAGTCGGTACGCGTCAGACTCGACTCGCCTGAGTCGTACACGCAGTTCAAGGACTGGCTGACGACGAACCCGCGGTTGAATGTGTCCGTAAAGCCGGAGGTCGAGTACTACATGGCGCAGTCGGTGACGCTCACGCGGCTGATCCGGTCCGTGGGCTTCGGCATCGCGACCCTGATGGGCATCGGCGCCGTCTTCGGCGCCATCCTGACCATGTACACGGCCGTCTCCACGCGAACGCGCGAAATCGCCACACTCCGGGCGCTGGGCTTCAACACGGCGTCGGTGCTGATCTCGGTCCTCGTCGAATCGTTCGGCCTCGCCGCGATCGGCGGGGCGCTCGGCGGGCTGCTCGCGTTTCTCGGGTTCAACGGCTACCAGACCTCCACGATGAACTTTCAGACGTTCAGCCAGGTCGCGTTTGCCTTTGCGGTCACGCCGTGGCTGCTGGTCCAGGGCCTGGGGTACGCGCTCATGATGGGCGTGATTGGCGGCCTGCTCCCGGCCGTCCGCGCCGCGCGGCTGCCGATCTCGTCTGCCTTGCGGGAGTTGTGAGGGCGTACCGCGGGCGAATCGGCGCCGGGACTGATACACTGGGAGGATGTCTTCGCAGGAAGTAGCCAACCCCTTACGCCGGAACGTCGCGATTATCGCCCACGTCGATCATGGCAAGACCACGCTGGTAGACGCGCTCCTCCATCAGAGCGGGACCTTCCGCGCGAACGAACGTGTCGCCGAGCGGGCCATGGACAGCAACGAGCTGGAGCGCGAACGCGGCATTACGATTCTCGCCAAGAACACCGCCGTTCATTATCACGACATCCTGATCAACATCGTCGACACCCCCGGCCACGCGGATTTCGGCGGGGAAGTCGAGCGAACGTTGTCGATGGTGGACGGCGTCATGCTGCTGGTGGACGCGTCCGAAGGTCCGCTGCCGCAGACCCGGTTCGTCCTCCGGAAGGCGCTCGAACGCCGCCTGACTCCGATCGTGGTCATCAACAAGATCGATCGGCCCGACGCGCGGGCCGGCGAGGTGTTGAACGAGATTTACGACCTGTTCATCGATCTCGACGCCGTGGAGGACCAACTCGACTTCCCGGTCCTCTATACGAATGCCCGGACGGGAACGGCCGCGCTGACGCCTGACGGCGAGGCCACGGACCTGCGGCCCTTGTTCGACGCGGTCGTGAAGCACGTCCCGCCGCCGCGCGGCAACCCCGAAGCGCCGCTGCAGTTGCTGGTGGCGAACCTGGACTCGAGCGACTACCTGGGACGCATCGCGATCGGCCGCATTTTCAACGGCCGCGTGAAGATCGGCGACGCGGTCGCCGTCGTGAAGCTGGACACCGCCGTGCAGCACACGAAGGTCACCAAGCTTTACGCGTTCGACGGGCTGAAGCGAGTGGATATCCAGGAGGCCGCGGCGGGCGACATCGTGTGCCTCGCCGGCATCGAGGACATCACGATTGGCGAGACGATTACCGACATGGAGCACCAGATCGCGATTCCGCCGATCGCGATCGACGAGCCGACCGTGTCGATGATCTTCGGCGTGAACACGTCGCCCGTGGCCGGCCGGGACGGGCAGTACGTGACGTCGCGTCAGCTGAAGGACCGCCTCGATCGGGAACTGCTCGGCAACGTGTCCATCCGCGTCGAGCCGACGGACACGCCCGAGCAGATGAAGGTCGTCGGACGCGGTGAGCTCCAGCTCTCGATTCTGATCGAGATGATGCGGCGTGAAGGGTTCGAGCTGCAGGTATCGAGGCCCGACATCGTGACGAAGGTGCTGAAGGGCGTCACCGTCGAGCCCGTCGAGGAGCTGGTCATCGACGTCCCCGAGGACCATCAGGGCGTCGTCATTGCGCAGGTGGGCGAGCGCAAGGGCGTGATGACGAAGATGGTGAACAATGGCAGCGGCCGTGTGCGGCTGGAGTTCCGGATTCCGGCCCGGGGCCTCATCGGGTTCCGTTCCCAGTTCATGACGGATACGAAGGGAACCGGCATCATGAACCACATCTTCTCGAGCTGGGAGCCGTGGCATGGCGCGATTCCGGCGCGCGCGAACGGCGCCCTTGTCGCGGATCGCGCCGGCGTGGCGACGTCGTACGCGATTTTCAACCTGCAGGAGCGCGGCGAGATCTTCATCGACCCCGCCACTCCGGTCTACGAAGGCATGGTCATCGGCGAGAACTCGCGTCCGAGCGACATGGACGTCAACGTCACCAAGGAAAAGAAGCAGACGAACATGCGGGCGTCGAGCGCGGACGAGGCGATCCGCCTGATCCCGCCGCGCCGGCTCGGCCTCGAGCAGGCCATCGAATTCATCAACGACGATGAGCTCGTCGAGGTGACGCCTGCGAGCATTCGTTTGAGGAAGCGTATCCTTGCGGCGAACATGCGGCCGAAGTCTGCCAAAGAGTAGAGGCGAGGGCCGGAAGTTAGAGGTTAGAGGTTAGAGGTGAGGGTTAGAGGTTAGGGATGCTCAATCGGAGAACGACGGGGTCGGTCGTGTGTCCCTCGTGCGGATCCCTCGTGGGCGTCCGCGACGACAAGTGCTACATGTGCGGCCGGGTGAATCCCGGCCTGTGGGGATTCGGACCCGCGCTCCGGCGCCTCGGCACGGAGTTTGGGTTTGCCCAGTTCGTTGTCACTGCCTGCATCGTCATGTGGGCTGTGACGCTGGTGCTCTCGGGCGGAGGTCTGAACGGCGGCGGCAACCTTCTTTCGGCGCTTTCCCCGACCAACCAGGTGCTGTTTGTCTTCGGTGCGAGCGGCGCCGTGCCTGTTTTTGCAGCCGGACGCTGGTGGACCGTGCTGAGCGCCGGGTGGCTGCATGCAGGTTTGCTGCACGTCGCGATGAACATGTACTGGGTGTGGCAGATGGGTCCGAGCATCACGGAGCTGTTCGGTCCTGCGCGGACGGTGATCATCTACACGATTGGCGGTGTGGCCGGGTTTACCCTGAGCTCGGTCGCCGGCGCGTACTTTCCGAGCCTGCCGTTCCTGGGCACGGCCGGCTTCACGGTCGGCGCGTCGGCGCCCGTGTTCGGCCTGATCGGCGCGCTCTATCATTACGGCCGCACCACGAGCAGCGCCGTCAAGCAGATGGCCGTATCCATCATGCTGCAGGCACTGGTATTTGGACTTCTGGTCAGGGGCATCGACAACTACGCGCACATCGGCGGATTCCTGGGCGGGTATCTGACGTCCGCGTTCCTGAACCCGATGACGCGCGAGCGCGGAGATCACACCATCATCGCGCTCGCGTGCCTCGTCGCAACCGTGATCGCGATCGTGGTGTCGATCGTGACCGGCTTGCCGTATCTTCGGTCGTAGCGTCCGCGCTGAAGCCGGACGCTACTTCTTCTTCAGTTCCAGTTCTTCGTCGATGATGCGCTTGAACGCGTCGAACGGCTGCGCGCCCGTGAGCATGCGGCCGTTGATGAAGAAGGCGGGGGTGCCCGAGACGCCGGCCTCGTTGCCCTCGAGGATGTCTTTCTCCACGCGATCTTTGTACTTATGCGAATCGACACAGGCGTTGAAACGGCCGGCGTCCATGCCAAGCGCCGCCGCCGCCTGTTTCAAGTCCGCGTCGGACAACTTGGTCTGATCGGCGAACAGCCGCTCGTAGTACTGCCAGAACTGCCCCTGCTCGGCCGCGCATTGCGAGGCCTCGGCGGCCGGCCGCGCGTTGGGATGGCTTGGAAGCGGGTAGTGCCGATAGACGAGCCTGACCTTGTCGCCGTAGGTGCTCATCACCTGGTTCACCGTCGGATACGCCCTCAGGCAGAACGGGCACTGGAAGTCGGAGAACTCGATGAGCTCGATCGGGGCGCTGGCCGGGCCCTTGGAGGGGCTTCCGGCGACGGCGACCTTTTCACGCGGCGGATCGAGCATGACGCGGACGGGCGTCTTGGCCTTCAGCTGATCCACATACGTCTGGTAGGCCGTCTGCGTCCGCTCTTGTGTGAGCAGCGATTTGATCGGCGCCCGCACCTGATCGATCGGCGCGCCCTGCACACGCCCGGGGTTCGCCTTGTACCAGTCGAGGACGTCGGCCTCGGTGACCGTGGCAGTCTTCGCGCCGATCTCCTGGTCCATCAGGGCCGCACTGGTGATGCCGCGCGCCTTGGCTTCGAGCGCCAGGAGTTTCTCGCCGACGATATCTTCGATGGCGGTGCGGCGCGCCTCGTACAGGGCCATCGACAGCTTCATGTTGCCGAAGGTGCCGGCCGGCTGCTGCAGGGCTTTATCGTCCACCTCGTTGAGCGTGATCGGCGCCCCGCCAACCGTGGCGACGACATCGGTGCCGACCTGCGCCCTGGACGCCTGCTGCGCGGAACTCGAACAGGCAACCAGGAACAACGGCACTGCCAGCGCCAGGCGCCTCACGATCATGCGGGTCATCTTGGGAGTATACCGTGGCTCGTGGCTCGTGGCTCGTGGCTCGTGGCCCGTGAGCTCGTGGCCCGTGACTCGTGACTCGTGGACCTAGTGGATCTTGGCCAGCAGGGATCGATGGAGGCCATTGAGCAGTTGGCCGGCTCGGTCCACGGGAACCATGATCTGATTCATCTCAACCGCAGACGCGTATCCAAGCCGTCTTGCGATCTCGAGGCAGGTTTCGACTTCGGCGTGCGAACCGATAGCGATACTCACGTGGTTGGCGAAGGCCGCGGTTGAACGGCGGCATGCACCCTCGGCAACGTTCGATGGCACCGAGATGGCGGCCCGCCGTAACTGCGCGCTGAGGCCGAAGCGCTCGTCGTTCGGAAATCCTCGCGTGAGACGATAGCTGACCTCAACAAGCGTCATGCCGGCTTGCCACGCTTCCAAGTCCCGATAGGTCCTCACTGCGCTCACGCTGCGTCCACTGCATACCTTGGACCATGCTGCATGCGTGTAGCAGGTCGCTTTGTGGGGGCTAGTAGTTGCAGCCATGGCAACAACCGATGCGCCGGGCTTGGCAGGAATCGCCGCTACTGGCAAAAATCCGCTAAGACTTTGCGAGCCGCGAGCCGCGAGCCGCGAGCCACGAGCCACGGACCACGAGCCACGGACCACGAGTTCATTCCCCCAACCTGAACGGCAAATCGGCGACCACGTACGCCATCACCGTCACGGCGGCCGCACACTTCGCCATCTCGACCGGATCGATCTTGTCGACCGTGTCGGCCGGCGTGTGGTGAATCTGGAAATACTGCGAGGTGTCGACCTCGAGCGACATGCCGGGGATGCGTCCGGCCCGGACGCTCGGCGTGATATCTGCGCCATCGCCGCCCGCGACGACGTCCGACGCCGCCAGACTCGATAGCAGCGTCGCGATGGCCGTCACCGTGCGGCGTGCGGCATCGCTGCCGGTGAATCCGAAGCCGAGCGGGCGGGAGACGCCGTTGTCGGACTCCATCATGAGCACGTGGCTGGCCAGCTCCGCGCGGTGCTGATCGCGATACGCGAGACCGCCGCGGCCGCCGTTCTCCTCGTTGGTCCACAGCACGACGCGCACGGTTCGTCTCGGCCGGAGGTTCAGCTTCTTCATGATGCGCAGCGCCTCCCACGACACCACGCAGCCCCCGCCATCGTCGCTTGCACCGGCGCCGACGTCCCATGAATCGAGATGGCCGCCGACGACAACGACCTCTTCGGGCTTTTCGCGCCCGCGAATCTCGCCCACGACGTTGGCGGACTCCACGTCCGGCTCGATGTGCGCGTCCATGCGAAGGCGGACGACAACGCGGTCGTCGCGTTCGGTCATGCGCTGGAGACGGTCGGCGTCCTCGCTGCTGATCGCGGCCGCCGGAATGCGGGGCGCGTCAGCCGCGTATGTGAGTCCGCCGGTATGGGGCAGCCGCAGCCCGTTCGGCCCGACCGATCGGATGAGCATCGCCACCGCGCCGAGCCGTGCCGCCCGCGACGCGCCGTTCCATCGATACCGCGATGTCTCGGCATAGCCGGTGAACGGCACATTGAACAGGACGATGCGGCCACGGGCCTTGGCCGCCTGCGCATCGAGCTCGTCGTACGAGCGGACCAGCAGCAGCGGCGCCTCGATTCCAGCCGGAGGGGTGCCGACGCTGCCACCCAGGCCGAGCATCGCAAGGGGAAGGTGAGCGGGGTGCACGATGTCGGCACTCTCGGTCCCGCGCACCCACCTGGGCACCATGACCTTCTCGGCGTGCACGTTTTCGAGGCCGTCGCGCTTCATCTCGGCGAGCGTCCACTGAATCGCCTGGTCGAGTTGCGGCGAGCCGCTAAGGCGGGGGCCGATGGTGTCCGTGAGGGTGGACAGGCGATGCCAGGCGAACGCATCGCCTGTCGCTTCGCCGATCAGGCGGGCGGCGGGGGCGCGATATTCATCAAGCCAGGCAGGAGTTGTTTCGGCGCGCAGGTTGCGATGGGTGCAGACGAGCGTGAGGGCAAACGCCAGCACCGCAGCCCATTCCGGGCCGCGGTGGCGAGGCCGAACGCCTCCGTCTACATCTGTCGCAGTTCCCGCCATGACGTGATCATCGCGCCACCGGTTCCGGCGTGAAATCCTCGCCGGGGTTGATGAACTGGTCGCGCTCGAACCGGTACTGCTTGTCGTACAGCTGCCGGTACCGGCCGGCCCGCGCGATCAGCTCGCTGTGCGTGCCGCGCTCGACGATTTCTCCGGCTTCGAGCACCAGGATCTGATCCGCGCTCTGAATGGTCGACAGCCGGTGCGCGATCACAAACGTCGTGCGTCCCCGCCGCAGCGCCTTCAGTCCGTCCTGGATGAACGCTTCGCTCTCGCTGTCGAGGCTCGACGTTGCCTCATCCAGGATGAGGATCTTCGGATCCGCGAGGATCGCACGCGCGATCGCGACGCGCTGCCGCTGGCCGCCCGACAATCGGACGCCACGCTCGCCGACGATGGTGTCGTAGCCCTTCTCGAACGCCTCGACGAACTCGTCGCAGTGCGCGATCCGGCTCACGGCCTTGATTTCCTCTCGCGCGGCGTGCGGTTTCGCGTATGCGATGTTCTCGGCGACGGTACCGTCGAAGAGGAAATTATCCTGCAGGACGACGCCGAGATGTCCACGGTAGTCGTGGAGTTTGATGTTGCCCAGATCGGCGCCGTCCACGAGCAGCCGTCCGGACTGCGGCCGGTTGAACGCCATGACGAGGCTGATGAGCGTGCTCTTGCCCGATCCGCTGGACCCGACCAGCGCCGTCGTCGAACCGGCAGGTGCCCGGAACGAGACGTGCTTCAGAACAGGCACCCCCGGGTTGTATTCGAACGTGACCTCCTCGAACTCGACTTCGCCGCGGGTGTCAGGCATCGGCGACCGGTTGGCGTCCTCCTGATCCTCGGTCGCCATTTTCCGGATTTCGCGGATCCGGTCCAGGCCAGCGAACGCTTCGGTCATCTGCGTGCCGATGTTGGCCAGCTGAACCACCGGCATGGTGATGAGCGCGACCATCGCAAGATAGCGCAGGAGATCGCCCGCAGTCATGGAGCCGTCGCGAATGGCCGAGCCCCCTACGAGAATCATCGCGACGCCGATCGCGCCAATGACCACGCCCGAAAACGCGCCGACCGCCGACACGCCGGTGAGCGACCGCGCGACGTTGCGGAACAGGCGATGCGCGCCCTTCGCGAAGACCAGCTCCTCGCGCTTTTCGGCTGTATATGCCTTGACGATGCGCACGCCGCCCAGGGATTCGCCGAGCCGCCCGGTGACTTCGGCGTTGATCTGGCCGCGCTCGCGAAAAAGCGGTCGAAGCCGCTGGAACGCCATCGCCATGCCGACGCCGAACGTGCCCAGGATGACGATGGTGACGGCGGTCAGACGCCAGCTCGTGTAGAAGAGGATGCCGAGCGCCATCACCGCGGTCAGGATCGAGCCTGTCAACTGCACGAGGCCCGAACCGACCAGGTTCCGGATGCCCTCGGCGTCTGTCATGATCCGTGAGATGAGGATGCCGCTCTTCGTCGAGTCGAAGTAGCGGATGGGCAGGCGCATCACGTGCGCTTCCACCTCTTTGCGCATGTCGGTGATCGCGCGCTGCGCAGCGACGCCCAGAATCTGTGAGTTCGCGAACGAGGAGATCGCATCGACGACCGTGGCCACGCCGACGGCGATGGCGAGCTTCGGCAGCAGATCCCACTGATGCTGGATGACGACGTCGTCCATCAGATATTTTGTCGTCCACGGCAGGACGAGGCCGGCCATGCGGTTGACGACCATAATCGCGAGGCCGAGAGCGAGGCGGCTGCGATGTTGCCAGATGAGCGCGCGCGCTTCTTCCCAGGCGCCCGGGCTCAGCTTCTTTTTGGCGGCCGCCGGCTCACGATTCGCCGCCGTCGATCGAGGAAGTCGTTCAGGATGGGCCACGAGGCGATCATACTTAACAAAGAGGGCATATGGTTCTAGAGGTTCGAGGGGTTCGAGGGGTTCGAGAGGTTCGAAGGGTTCGGGGGGTTCTGGTAATGCTGGGGGTCATGGGAATGCTCGGTTCAGCTCCCCCCGCGAGCGCGCAGGGCGATGCCGCCCGCAAAACCGCTGAGGCGTCGATGCTGAAGGCCGACCGCGACTTCAATCAGGCCATGGCGAATCACGACATGGCCCGCTTCCTGTCATTCGTGGCGGAAGACGCGACGTTCAACACGAATCGAGGACGCGAAGCCGTCGGAAAGGCCTGGGCGCCGTTCTTCGAAGCGGACGGTCCGAAAATTTCGTGGAGCCCGACGAAGGCCGAATCCCTTGTCGCCGGAGACGTGGGTTATACGGTTGGGACCTGGGAGCGCCGGACGAAGGCCGCCGATGGAACCGTCAAGGTGACCCACGGTCAGTATCTGACGGTGTGGCAGAAACAGAAAGACGGCAGCTGGCAGGCGACCTACGACACGGGGTCAACAGCGCCCTGACAGGCTGCCCGGCCGGTCACTTCTCGTACTGAGCCCGGGCTTCGTTGAATCGCGCGGCGATCGTCTGAACGAGGCTCTCAGGCGCGACGACGCGGGCGAAGGGACCGAAGCTGAGGATCCAGCTCTCGAGCGCGCGATCGAGGCACACGTCCAGCGTCATCGCCACGCCGCCGCTCTCCGCATCGCGGACGCTCTGTGACGGATGCCAGGTGCGCGCGCGCACGTACTCCGCGGCCGCAGGCTGGAACTCGATCTCGACGCGCTCCGGCGGTCCCGAGTGCACACCCAGCGAATGAGGAAACGCCTCGTCCGGCAGATCTTCGATCGGCGTGAACGTCTCCTCGAGCAGCGACAGCT
The DNA here is from genome assembly GCA_963729215.1 of uncultured Acidobacteriota bacterium. GTDB lineage: Bacteria > Acidobacteriota > Vicinamibacteria > Vicinamibacterales > CAVVIG01 > CAVQJU01. The sequence goes on from CAVSND010000027.1 coordinate 122,065, forward strand.
CGGAAATCCGATCGACGGCGAACGTGCGCACCTCGCGGTATTCCGGCACGTACGCGAGAAGATAGAGCGCTCCCTGGGCGTACGCCAGACGGTAGGGGTGCACGAGGTACGCTTTCGTGCGGTCGCTGGACTTTGAAAAGTAGGTGATGCTGGCCTGACGCTGGCCCAGCGTCGCCTCGAGCGCGCGCGCTTCGATTTGGGTCCGCCGCGAGCTCCCCGCGATCGCCTGCGGCTGCGACTTGGCGGACAGGACCCGCGGAAGCTGATCGAGGAACCGCTGCATGTGCGGCGTCAGCGCGCCCGTCAGCTTCTCGAACGCGCTGTCGACATCGTCCCGGAACGGCGTGCCTGAGAGCGACTCGACGAGCGATCGGCTGAAATACAACGCGCAGAGCTCCGAGAGCGTCAGTCCGGTCGCCAGGCCCTTGAACGCCTGGCCGTTGATGATCCATCGCGTGCGCCCGTCGTCGCGCGACCGGTCGTCGTAGATGGGAAAGCCCGCCTCTTCGAGCGCCTGGAGATCGCGCCGGATCGTCCGGGTCGTGACGCCGCACTGGGAAGCCAGTTCGTCGATGCTCACGCCGGACGTGCGCGAACGCTCGATCTCGCGCAGGACGTTCCACTGCCGGATGACTTCCGCGTTCCTGGGCATGCGCAATCAAAGTCTATAATCGTTTTCGGATGACGCCACAGGAAGCGCAGGTTCGAGACGCGCTCGCCGGACTGGGGATTGCGTTCGAGCGCCACGAACATCCGCCGGTGGCGACCGCGGTCGAAGCCGACGAACACTGGTCCGGCATCGACGCCGCGCACTGCAAGAACCTGTTCCTCAGGAACCAGAAGGGGACGCGGCACTATCTCGTCATCGTGCAGCATCGGAAGCGCGTCGATCTGCGAGCCGTGGCCGAGCAGATTGGAGACGGGAAGCTGAGCTTCGCGTCGCCCGAGCGCCTCATGACGCACCTCGGCGTCACGCCCGGCTCGGTGTCGCCATTCGGATTGATCAACGACGCCTCGCACGAGGTGCGCGTCTTCCTGGATCGCGACCTGGAGAACGCCACCCGGATCTCCTTTCACCCAAACATCAATACCGTCACCGTCGTGCTCGCCTTCGCCGATTTCGAGCGCTTTCTCGCGGCCCGCGGCAATCCCGTCAAGTACGTCACCGTCTCCAACGCCGCCCTGAACGCCTGAACCCCTAGAACCTCTCGAACCCTAGAACCTCTCGAACCCCTCGAACCTCTCGAACCCTCGAACCCCGTGACCTGCCCTGTCACACCCCACCCCTAAACTGGGTTCAAGGAGGGGATGATGGCGTCCGTTACGAACGCTGGTGTGGCGAAGTGGTTGATGGGGAATGGGTTGCGTTCCCAGGCGGAGAGCTCGAAGGGCGGAGGCCAACGCGGCTGTGCGGCCCTTGCCAGCTGCGGCGAGCTGCGGGTGCCCAGCCACGGGCCTTCTGCTTCACCTGTCATCGCGAAGAGGCGCTCAGGCGGCGGGCGCTCCAGGCAGCGGCCGAGCTCGACACGGCCTCGGAAGCCCGTTTTCAGTGGGGCCTGCCATTCGAGCCCGTCAACCGGCCGCGGCTCGCACGCCTCAAGGCCGAACGCCTGCACGCGCGCCAGGTACGCGTCGAAACATCCCGGTTCGCCGATCGGCGCCGGCACGCGCAGATTGCCGCGCGGCACGCGCTGCAGCGCCTCGGCGCCGGCCTCGAGTCGCGCGGCCTGCACGCCGCTGAGTTGCAGCTGCCGGAAGCCTGGCTGCCGTTCGTGGGATCGAGATAGGGCAACGGGCAGAGGCAAGCGAGCCACGAGCCGAGCGAGCGACGAGCCCCGGTATGCGATACTGATGTCCATCGAACCCACGTTACTGATCACCACGCTCATCGGTGGTCTCGTCGTTCTCGCAATCGGGATCGGCATCGGCTGGTTGATTGCGCGTCCGGCCTCGGAAACCTCGCTGCGCGACACATTTCGGGCGCTGAGCGACGAAGCGCTCAAGAGTAACAACCAGGCGTTTCTGGATCTGGCGGAGACACGCCTGCGCGACGCACGTACGGCGGCCACGGCCGACATCGACCAGCGCAAGGTCGCCATCGAACACCTGCTCGCGCCCATGGCGAAGACGCTTGGCGACGTGGACCGCGAGATCAGGGAAGCCGAGCGGCGCCGTACCGAGGCCGGCGCGCAACTCCTGCAGCGAATCGCCTCGCTCGACACAGCGGGGCAGGACCTCCGCGCGCAGACGGGCAAGCTCGTGGATGCGCTCAAGCGCCCGGGCGTCCGCGGCCGCTGGGGCGAACTTCAACTGAAGCGCGTTGTTGAGCTGGCCGGCATGGTTCAGCACTGCGATTTCGAAGAGCAGTTCACGGTGACGAACGGCGACGGCGACCGGCGCATGCGGCCGGACGTCATCGTCCGGCTGCCCGGCGGAAAGCACGTCGTCATCGACGCGAAGGCGCCGCTCGATGCGTATCTGAAGGCGCTCGAGGCGCCAGACGAAGCCAGCCGACAGGCGCTGCTCTGCGAGCACGCGCGTCAGGTCCGTACGCACGTCCTGCAGCTTTCTGCCAAAGGCTACGCCGCGCATGTGCACCCGAGCCCTGACTTCGTCGTGATGTTTCTGCCCGGCGAGATGTTCTTCAGCGCGGCGCTGGAGCAGGATCCCGAGCTCATCGAGTTCGGCGTCGAGCAGCATGTGGTGCCGGCCAGTCCGACGACCCTGATTGCTCTACTGCGGGCGGTTTCCTACGGCTGGCAGCAGGAAGCCATGGAGGAGAACGCTCGCAAGATCAGCGACCTCGGGCGCCAGCTCCACGAGGCGGTCCGCTCCCTTGGCAACCACTTCGACACGCTCGGCGCCCGGCTCAAATCGAGCCTCGAGGCCTATAACAACGCCGTCGGGTCGCTCGAAGGCAACGTCCTGGTGAAGGCGCGCAAGTTCAAGGAACTGCAGGCCGCGACCGCACTCGAGGAGATCAAGTCGCTCGAGCCCGTCGATCGCGTGCCGCGCATGCTGCAGGCGCCTGAACTCACCGGCGGTCTGCCGTTTCAGGACGATGAGACGAACGGTGTCGAGGTGGAAGCAGAAGAAACGGGCCGGTAGCCCTGGCGCCCTGCTGTCAGGACGATGCGCCGGAACCTTTCGGCATGACGGACACCAGGTGCTCGGCGAGCAGCTGGATGTCGGAGTGCAGCGCCTCGCCGACGATGTCGATGTGACGTTGCAGCCGATCAATCTCGGTGCGGAGTTCCTCCTTGGTCGCGAGAGTCCGGATTTCGTCCTTGGTCGCCGGTCAGAGCCGGAGTTCGTCCTTGGTCGCCAGAGCATCAGGTTGCCTTGGTCGGCAGCGCCCGAGTTCTTCCTTGGTCGCCAGAGCATCGAGATCTGCCTTAGTCGGCAGCGCCCGAGTTCTTCCTTGGTCGCCAGAGCATCGAGGTCTGCCTTGGTCGGCAGCGCCCGGAGTTCTTCCTTGGTCGCCAGAGCATCGAGATCTGCCTTGGTCGGCAGCGCCCGGAGTTCTTCCTTGGTCGCCAGAACATCGAGATCTGCCTTGGTTGCGAGTCCTGGCAGAATCTGCTCTACGTTGGCAAGCCTCCGATCGAGATTTTCGAGATGTCTCGCGATGACGACGTCATCCATGACGCGAATCTCCGATGAAAAGCGCAGCGCGTGCCCGGCATCTTAGCATCGTCAAGGTAGACGCAATGCGTGTGCCGGACTCGGTATACGATCTGATATCCCACTGATGCAGCTCAATCTGGCGTTCGACGCGGCGCTCGGAAACCGAGAACCCCTTGAACCTCTCGAACCTCCTCTGAACCTCTCGAACCCCTCGAACCTCCGAAAATCCTGTTCGTTCGTCATCCGAGGGCCCGCCGTTACGTCGTCACGGTGCGAGACGACGGCGTGGTTCGTGTCACGGTGCCGCGGCGGGGCTCGATGCGCGAGGCGCGCGAGTTTGCCGCCAGGCAGGAGGAGTGGATCGAACGGCAGCGGCGCCGCCTGGAGCAGGAACGGTCGGCCGTGCCGCCGGCCGCGGAGGATGCCAGGCGCCAGGCGCGCATGCGCGCGAGGCGGGAATTGCCACCGCGATTGCTGACGCTCGCTGCCGAGCATGGCCTGACCGTTTCGAAAATCAGCGTCCGCAACCAGAAATGGCGATGGGGCTCCTGCTCACGACGAGGCCACATCTGCCTGAACTGGCGCCTCGTGGAGACGCCTGCGTGGGTGCGCGACTACGTGATGATCCACGAGCTGATGCACCTCCGGCGGATGGATCACTCGCGGAAATTCTGGAAACTGGTCGCTCAGGCATGTCCCGACTACCAGGCCGCGCGCCAATGGCTGCGAGAGCACGGGCGCGCGCTGTGAGCATCGTGAGGGTCGTCGGGCGTCGCCCGGCGGTGGATGAATCTTCCCAAGGAGTAGAGCTGTAATGGTCGTGCATCTGGTGAGCTTCAAGTACCGGTCCGATGTCGGCGCCGCCGCGCGGCAGGATCATCGGTCACAGCTGTCGGCCCTGGCCGACATCGACGGGATTCTGGATCTGAAGGTCGGCGAGGATTTCGTCCGCTCGCCGCGTTCGTACGACACCGGTCTGGTCGTCTCGTTCCGCGATCGCGCGGCACTCGACGCGTACGCGACCCATCCGCGCCATCAGCCCGTCGCCAAGCTTGGACGCGATCTCAGCGAGACGATCGTTGCCGTGGACTTTGATGCGTGAGGCCGCCCCTCGTCCGGCTCACGAGCCCGAGCCCGAGTCACGAGCCCCGAGCCACGACCGAGTCACGATTTGGTGAAGATCAGGATGTGCTGACGCGGTAAGTCCTCGTTCGTCTTCGTCAGCTTGAAACCTTCGGCCTCGACCTCGAGCTTCGCGTCGGCCACCGACATCTTGTGCTCGGGCCTGATCGGGATGTCCGGGTCTTCCTTGCGGTATTCGAGCAGCACGAGCCGGCCGCCGGGTTTGAGCGAGTCGCGGATGTGGCGCAGCATGACCTGGGGCTGCGACAGTTCGTGGTACACATCCACCATGATGACAAGATCGAGCGTATCTGCCGGCAGCTTCGGGTCGTCCTGCGTGCCGAGCACGGTGCTGACGTTGGTGAGCTTGCTCTTCGTGACGCGTTTGCTCAGCAGGTCGAGCATGCCCTGCTGGATGTCGTTGGCGTACACCTTGCCCTGCGGGCCGACCTTCTTCGCCAGCTTGACGGTCATGTAGCCCGACCCCGCGCCGACATCGGCAACCGTTGAGCCCTTTTCGAGTTTGAGCACGTCGATGGCGCGATCGGGGTTCTCTTCGAGGTCGCGCTCGGACCGGTCGAGCCAGTCCGCCCCTTCCACGCTCATTGTCTGCGCGAACCGGCGCCCGCTGAGCGGGTGCACGCCCGCTTGCTGTGCCGCAAGGGTAAGCGCCATCGCAAGCGCGAAAACCGACGCGAGCGCCGTCCGTGCTGATGTCTTGCGCATGCGCATAGAATAGCAACTAATGACCGAGACGACGTTGACACCCGCACGATTGTGGAAGGGGATGACGAGCGAGCAGCGGCTGAAAGCCGCGCGCGCATTCTGGGCAACCGAAGAAGACGAGGCCGCCGACGCCCAGTTTCAGGCGGTGTTCCATATCGCTCAGCAGAAGAAGTTCCGGGCGAAGTCGGTGTTCGGCATGGACGAAGAGCGGAGAGCGAAGCAGCTGGCCTCGCTCCACTCGGTGCCGGAGGTGGTCGCCGCGCGGGCGCTCATCACGTATCACCTGGCCGACCAGCGACCGATGATGGGGGCCTTTCTCGACGCGCTGGGCATCGCCCACGAGAACGGCGTCATCAAGGAAGACGACGTCAAGCCGGACAGCGCCAAAATCGGGCCGGCCTCCGATCAGATCGCGAAGGATTTCCCCCGATCAGACGTGTCGCTCTACTTCAACACGCTGCTGTGCCAGGACCCCGAAACGTGGGGCGGACTGCATGACATCCTGCGGAAGCTGGAGGCCGGCGCCTGACGGGCTGGCGCCGGTGGCTCGTTCGCCGTCCGATCGCATGCGAAAACCAGTCATCCTCGTCACGGGAGCCGGCGGTGAGATCGGCCACGGCCTGCTCACCGGCCTGGCGGGGTCCGGCCGGCCGATTGTCACGCTCGACGTTGCGCCGCTCGACAAGGCACTGGCGCCGCTCGTCGCTCGCGAGTTCATCGGATCGGTGACCGATGCGGGCGTTCTCGCCCGCGTGCTGGCGGAGTTCGAGGTCGATCGCGTGTTCCACCTGGCGGCGCTGCTGTCCACGCGCGCCGAGTTCACGCCGACCACCGCGCACCACGTCAACGTCGAGGGCACGCTCAACCTCCTCGAGTTCGCCCAGCACGAAGGCGAGTCGCACGGCCGCGAAGTGGTGTTCGTCTACCCATCGTCGATCGCGGCGTATGGCCTGCCGGACCTCGACACCAAGACCCGCGCCGGTCGCCTGAAAGAAGACGACTACCTGCATCCCACCACGATGTACGGGTGCAACAAGTTGTATTGCGAGCAGCTGGGCCGCTACTACGCGCTGCATTACAAACAGCTGGCGGCGAATACGGCTGCCCGGCGCGTCGATTTCCGGAGCGTCCGGTTTCCCGGTTTGATCTCGGCGACCACCACGCCGGCGGGCGGCACGTCCGACTACGCATCCGAGATGATCCACGCCGCCGCGAAGGGCGAGCGGTATGCCTGCTTCGTGCGTCCGGACACCAGGATTCCGTTCATGGCCATGCCCGATGCGGTTGCCGCGCTGCTCGCGCTGGCGGAGGCGCCGCGCGACGCGTTGACAAAGACGGCATACAATCTCGCGGCGTTCAGCCCGTCCGCGGCTGAAATCCGCGACGTCGTGCTGCGCGCATTTCCCGCCGCGACGATCGATTACGACGTCGATCTGAAGCGCCAGTCCATCGTCGATTCGTGGCCCACCGACGTGGACGACTCGGCGGCGCGCGCCGACTGGCGCTTCGCGCCCGCCTACGACCTGGGCCACGCGTTCAGCGACTACCTGATCCCGACGGTCCGTCGGCGCTACGGCTCGTAGGAAGATCCTTGGAACGCTTTCGCCGGCCGCGTCGTCGCCGCGGCCGGAAGATCTCTGGCGAGGTTGCTTGCTGTCCACGGGTACTCTTCCAGTTGATACACGCCGAGAAGTCGCCGCGGATACAATAATCGCCATGCCCGATCGTCTCGTGACTGCGTTTGCGCCGGCCACCGTGTCCAATGTCGCGTGCGGCTTTGACGTGCTCGGATTTCCGATGGAGGAGCCGGGGGACTGCGTGACGGCGCGCCTGACGGCGTCGGGCGTGACGATCGACGAGATCATCGGTGATGAAGGACGCCTGCCGCGTGAGGCAAGCCGAAACACGGCGGGCGTCGCCGCCCGCGCCATGCTCGACGCGGCCGGCGACCGGCGTGGCGTGGCGCTCACCATCAGGAAAGGCCTGCCGCTGTCGAGCGGCCTTGGCGGCAGCGCCGCCAGCGCGGCCGCGGCGGTGGTAGCGGTCAACGCGCTCATCGGTGGACAGGCGTCTGTCGACACGCTGGTCAGGTGCGCCCTCATCGGCGAAGGCCTTGGTGCGGGTGGGGCGCATCCTGACAACATCGCGCCGGCGATTTGCGGCGGGTTCGTCCTGGTGCGCCATCCCAACCCACCCGACATCGTCCGGTTACCGGTGCCCGCCGGATTGACGGCTGTCGTCGTCCATCCGGATCTCGAAATCGAGACCGCCCGCGCGCGGGCGCTGCTGGGATCGACCGTGCCGCTGGCCGATGCGGTCCAACAATGGGCGAACCTGGGCGCGCTCGTTCACGGCCTGCATACCAGCGACTTCGAACTCATCGCGCGCGCGCTCGAAGACAGCATTGCCGAGCCGCGGCGGGCCTCCCTCGTGCCCGGCCTCGCCGTCATCAAGCGCGCGGCCGTGAGCGCCGGCGCCCTCGGCTGCAGCCTCTCGGGGTCGGGCCCCTCGATGTTTGCGCTCTGCCGCGACCGCTCATCGGCCGACCACGTGGCGTCCGCGATGACCGCCGCGGTCCAACGGGAAATCGGCGGTACGTCCCAGACCTACGTCTCGTCCATCTCCACGCGCGGCGCCTACGTCGTGACCGCATGAGATTCGTTTCGACGCGCGGCAAGGCGTCCGCGGCATCCCTCGGGACGGCGTTGTTCGACGGCCTGGCGCCAGATGGCGGGCTTTACGTGCCCGACACGATCGAAGCCTGGTCGGAGGATGAGATTGCCGGCATTCCGTCGCGTTCGCTGCCGGAACTGGGAGTCCGCGTCCTCAAGCCGTTCGCCGCCGGCGGCATCGACGCGGCCACGCTCTCGGCCGTCGTGCACGAGTCGCTCAACTTTCCGATCCCGCTGATCGAGGTCGAGCCGGGGATTTTCGCGCTCGAGTTGTTTCATGGCCCGACGCTGGCGTTCAAGGATATCGGCGCGCGTGTCATGGCCCGGCTGATGGCCGCACTCGGCGCCGACGTCACGGTGCTGACGGCGACGTCCGGAGATACGGGCAGCGCCGTGGCCAATGCATTTCATGGGATTGCCAGCGCGCGCGTCGTGATTCTCTATCCGGACGGCCGCGTGAGCCCGACCCAGGAAGCGCAGTTGACGATGTTCAACACCGACAGCGGATCGAACGTTCGAGGCTATGCCGTGGCAGGCAGCTTCGACGACTGTCAGCGGCTCGTCAAGGAAGCGTTCGCCGACAAGTCGCTGCGCCGCCAGATTCCGCTGACGTCGGCCAACTCGATCAACGTCGGCCGTCTGCTGCCGCAGATGATCTACTACTTCCAGGCAGTGGCCGAGTTGAGGCGGACCGTCTCGGCGTCTGCCGTGCCGGTGGTCTGCACGCCAAGCGGGAACTTCGGCAACCTCACGGCGGGCCTGCTGGCCCGGCGGGCGGGCGCGCCTATCGAGCGATTCGTCGCGGCCACAAACGTCAACGACGTCGTGCCCCAATATCTCGCCACGGGCCAGTTCACGGCCCGCCCATCGGTTCGGACCATCGCCAACGCGATGGACGTCGGCAATCCCAGCAACTTCGAACGCCTGCTCTGGCTGTACGGCGGCAGCCTCGAGGCCGCGCGCCACGACATCACCGGCTGCCACTACGAGGACGCCGAGGTGCGGGAGACGATGCGGCAGGTGTTCGAGCGGAGCGGCTATATCCTCGATCCCCACTCGGCGATTGGATACCTCGGGATCACGAGGGAGGGCGGCACGCAGGGGCAGGACAGGCGGGCAGGAGTCTTTCTCGCGACAGCCCATCCGGCGAAGTTTCCCGAGATCGTCGAACCGGTGATTGGGCGCTCGATGGAGAAGCCGGCGGCCCTGGCGCTGGCGCTCTCGAAACCCTCGAAAATTCTTCGCCTCGAGGCGACGCTCGCGGCCGTCAAGGACGCCGTTGGAGCCTGAACGTCCGGTCTTTCACTACCGGGACGATGTGCTCGCGGAGTTGTGGAGGTACGGCGTGCGCCCCAGGGAGCATACGCCGCCGGATCTGGTGAGGTCCTTCATCAACGACTTGTATCGTCACGAGCTCCGGCGGCTCCGGGACCAGTACATGCGTCGCGAATTCCCTAAGAGCGAGTATCTCCAGCGCGTGGTACAAGTGCGCGAGAAGTATCCTGTCCTGGCGCTGCGTCCGCGCCAGTGGCTGATCCCCACGATTTGATGGGCGGTAGCCGATGTCCGACAGACCTGGATCGCCGAATCAGAACGCCGACCAGCTGACACCGCTCGTGTATGACGAGCTGCGCCGGCTGGCGGGCGCGTACATGCGCAGGGAACGCCCCGGCCAGACGATCCAGGCGACCGCCCTCGTTCATGAGGCCTACCTGCGGCTGGCGCGTGCCGGGACGCCATGGCACGATGAGCGGCACTTCGTCGGGATCGCCGCGCGGTCGATGCGCCAGATCCTGGTCGAACGGGCGCGCGCGCGCGGCGCGCAGAAGCGATGGGCGGCCCTCGATCGGGTCTCGCTGTCAGCCGCCCTCGTGGCGGCCGCCGATCCAGAATCAACGCTGCCGTCCATAGACGAGGCACTGGCGCGGCTCGAAGTCATCGATCCGGAACAGGCGAAAATCGTCGAGTTGCGCTACTTCGTCGGGTTGAGCGTCGAGGATGCGGCGGCCGCACTCGGTTTGTCTCCTGCCACGCTCAAGCGCCGCTGGGCGCTGGCGCGCGCGTGGCTGTTTCGCGAGCTCAGTAGCGAGGCTCGATGAAGCGCGCGAAGCCAGATGTGTCCCGAAGCCAGATGAATAAAGACGAGTGGCAGCGCGTTCGTGAGCTGTTCGAGGGGGTCCTCGATGTCGAGCCGCCGGCGCGCGCCGAGTGGCTGCGCGGTCAGGCCGCTGCTCCAGCGGTGAAGGCCGAAGTCGAATCACTGATCGAGCATCACACACGCGCCGGTGCATTCCTCGAGGAGCCGGTTGCGGAGCGCCTGCCCGGGCTGTTCGAAGAAGACGGCGCCCTCGATCCTGGCTCTGTGCTCGGCCACTACAAGATCGTCCGTGAAATCGGCCGCGGGTCGATGGGCCGGGTGTACCTGGCCGAAGACGTCAACCTGGGCCGCGTCGTGGCGCTCAAGGCACTCGCGCCGCAGTTCACGGGGGACCCCTCGTATCGCGAACGGCTGCGGCGGGAAGCACGGGCCGCGGCCGGGATGACGCACCCCGGCATCTGTACCGTGTACGCGCTCGAGGAGTCCGACGCGCAGCTCTTCATCGTCTCGGAGTTCATCGAGGGCCACACACTGCGGGATGAGGTGGCCCGCGGCCAGGTACCAGGTGCCGACGCGATTGCCGCAACGGCTCGCGAACTGGCCGACGCCCTGGCCGCCGCGCACGCGAACGGCATCACGCACCGGGACTTCAAACCCGAGAACGTGATGCGCGATCGCACCGGCCGTCTGAAAGTGCTCGACTTCGGCCTGGCCTATTCGGCCGAGGCGGACGGCCTGCCGGTCCAGCAGCTTGCGATGAAGACGCTGCCCGGCGTCCTGGTCGGCACGCCGGCGTACATGGCGCCGGAGCAATTGAACGGGCAGCGCGCGGATGCCCGCTCGGACGTATTCGCATACGGCGTCGTCATGTACGAGTACGCCTGCGGCGTCCATCCCTTCGGCGCGTCGACGCCGCTCGGTCTTCTCGCACGCGTGCTCGAAAGCGACGCGTCGCCCCTCGGGGATCGGACGCCTCACATCCCGGGCAGTGTCGCGATGGTCGTGGATCGATGCCTGCGCAAGTCGGCGGCCGATCGCTTTGCGTCGGCCGCGGATATCGTGACGGCACTCCACACCGGCAGCGGCGGCGCGTCGACGAGCCGCCGGGCCGTCGGCGCGACGTGGTGGCGGGCGCACCAGGTGGTGATGATGGTGATCTACCTGTGTGCCGCCCTGCTGGCGTGGTCCGTCAAGGAGGCGTTCAGCCAACCGCTGCCGTTGTGGCTGTTCATCGCCATCGGGATCTGGGCCGCGGCGGGCGGCATTGTCCGGGCGCATCTCTTGTTCACATCGGCCATCAACCCGTCTCGCCTCAGAGACGAGCACGTGCGCGTCCGGCGAACCTTGCGAGCGGTGGACCTGTTGATCGCGGCCAGCCTCGGCGTCGATGGCCTGTCGATCGCATCGATTCGCCCGTTGTGGGGTGTTCTCACGGTTGGCCTGGCGACGGGTATCGCGTTAGCCACGCTTCTGATGGAGCCGGCCACCTCGGCGACGTTCTTCGAATGACTGCCATCCGAATGATTGCCATCGAGATCACGCACCCCGGCGGACCGGACGTCCTGGTGGCGGCCGAACGGCCGGTGCCTTCTGCGGGGCCCGGCGACGTGTTGATTCAGGTGGCGGCCGCCGGCGTCAACCGCCCCGACGTCATGCAGCGGATGGGGCACTATCCGCCGCCCCCTGGCGCGTCGGATATTCCCGGACTCGAAGTCGCCGGCACGATCGTGGAAGTTGGCGCCGACGCGGGCGCGTGGCGCCCCGGCGATCGCGTCTGCGCGCTCGTCGCCGGAGGCGGCTACGCGGAGTACTGCGTCGCGCCGGCGCTGCAGTGTCTGCCCGTCCCGCGCGACATGGACGTCGTGCATGCCGCGGCCATCCCGGAGACATTCTTCACGGTGTGGGTCAATCTCTTCGAGCGCGGCCGCCTCCAGGCGGGCGAGTCGGTGCTGATTCACGGGGGATCAAGCGGCATCGGCACCACGGCCATTCAACTCGCGCGCGCACGTGGGTCGCGAGTGTTCGCCACGGCCGGGACGGCCGACAAATGCGCGGCCTGTGAACGCCTGGGCGCCGAACGCGCCTTCAACTATCACGAGACCGACTTCGTCGCGGCCACACGCGAAGCCACGGGCGGCCGCGGCGTCGATGTCGTCCTCGACATGGTCGGCGGCGACTACCTGCCGCGCAACCTCGACGTGCTGGCTACGGATGGACGTCTCGTGCAGATCGCGGTGCTCGGCGGCGTGAAGGCCACGCTCAACCTGATCACGATGATGCAGCGCCGCCTGACGCTGACCGGTTCCACGCTGCGCGCACGGCCGGTCGCCGACAAGGGCACGATTGCGGCGCACCTGCACGCGAACGTGTGGCCGCTGCTCGATGCGGGCTCGGTGCGCCCCGTGATCCACGCGACGTTTCCGCTCGCGCGGGCCGCTGATGCGCATCGTGTCATGGAATCCGGCGTACACATCGGCAAGCTCGTCCTAGTTGTCTGACTCGTAACTCGTTGCTCGTAGCCACGTGTGCAACTGCGAATGCCACCACGAGCGACGAGTAACGAGCCACGAGTAGTACAATTGAGCCTCACCGACCATGCATTACACACGACTTGGCACCACCGGGCTCACGGTGTCGCGCCTCTGCCTTGGCACCATGACGTACGGATCGCCCGACTGGCATCCGTGGACGCTCGATGAAGCGACCAGCCGGCCGTTCATCAGGCGGGCGCTCGAACGCGGCATCAACTTTTTCGATACGGCCGACATGTATTCGCGGGGCGCCAGCGAAGAGGTGCTCGGCCGCGCGCTGAAGGACTTCGCCCGGCGCGACCAGGTCATTGTCGCGACCAAGGTCTTTCACCCCATGGGCGACGGTCCCAACGACAAGGGCCTCTCGCGCAAACACATCCTCGATGCCATCGACGCGTCGCTTCGGCGTCTCGGGATGGAGTATGTCGATCTGTACCAGATCCACCGCTTCGACTACGCCACGCCGATCGAGGAGACGCTCGACGCGCTCAACGACGTCGTGCGAGGCGGGGAAGGTCCGTTATATCGGCGCGTCGAGCATGTACGCCTGGCAGTTCGCCAGGATGCTCGCCACGTCGGACGCGCACGGCTGGGCGCGCTTCGTCTCGATGCAGAACCATTACAACCTCGTCTATCGCGAGGAAGAGCGGGAGATGATGCCGCTGTGCCGCGAGGAAGGCATCGGCGTCGTTCCGTACAGCCCGCTGGCGCGCGGGTTCCTGGCCGGCGATCGGAAGCCGGGCGGCGGCGGCGACACCGTCCGCGCGAACAGCGACAAGCTTGCCAGCCGGTTCTATTTTGCCGACACCGACTTTGCGATCGCGGACCGGGTCGGGGAAACGGCGAAACGGCGCGGCGTCAGCCGCATGCAGATCGCCCTCGCCTGGATGCTGTCGCGTCCCGGCGTGACGTCGCCGATTATCGGCGCGTCCAAACTTACTCATTTGGACGAAGCGGTCGACGCGCTCGAGGTCCAGTTGACTGCCGAGGAGTGTGCGCATCTCGAGGAGAGCTACCAGCCGCATCCGGTCGTCGGTCCCCTGTAGCGAATCTCCGTGTTACCGCCCGGCCTCTTCGTCGCGCTCACGCATCGCAACTACCGCCTGATCTGGCTCGGCCTGCTCGCGTCGACGACGGGCTCGATGATGCAGAACGCCGGATTGCTCTGGCACGTCTCGCTGCTCGTAACGCCGGAGAAAAAGGCCCTCGCGCTGGGGATGGTCGGCCTGGTGCGCGTCGTGCCGATCGTCGTATTTTCCATGCTGAGCGGCGTCGTCGCCGACGCCTGGAACCGCAGGACGCTGATGCTGCTGACGCAGACGAGCGCGGCGCTCGTCTCCCTGGCGCTCGCGGTGCTCTCATTCCGGGGTGTGACGCTCGTGTGGCCGATCTACGTGCTGGCCGCCCTGGGCGCCGCCGTCGGCACCTTCGACCTTCCGGCCAGGCAGGCCCTGGTGCCGACGCTCGTGCCGCGCGCCGACCTGCCGAACGCCATCAGCCTCAACGCGATCATGTTTCAGGCCGCGTCGGTCGCAGGCCCCTCGATCGGCGGCATCGTCATCGCGGCGGCCGGCGTCGGCTGGGTCTACGTCGTGAACGCGCTGTCGTTCGGGTGCGTGATCCTGGCGCTGCTGCTGATGCGCGGCGTCAGCGGCCGCCCCGAACGCGTCGCGGATGCGCCGGCCGACGAGGTGTCGCTGCGGGCCGCCATGGAGGGACTGAAATTCGTGTTCAGGTCTCCGCTCATCCGGTCAACGATGCTCCTGGATTTCTTCGCGACGTTCTTTTCGTCGGCCACGGCGCTTCTGCCGATCTTCGCGCAGGATGTCCTCGGCGTGGGCGCCACCGGCTACGGCTGGCTGTATGCGGCGCCGGCGCTGGGCGCGGTCGTGATGAGCGCGATCATGATTCCGCTGACGAGCCGGATCGTCCGCCGCGGCCCCGTGCTGCTCTGGGCTGTCGCCGGCTACGGTGCCGCCACCGCCATCTTCGGCGTGTCGCGCTGGTTCTGGCTGACGTTCTCCTGCCTGGCGATGACCGGGGCCATGGACACGATCAGCATGATCATTCGCAACATCGTGCGGCAGCTCGAGACCCCCGATCGGCTGCGCGGACGCATGATCGGCGTGAACATGGTGTTCTTCCAGGGTGGACCGCAGCTCGGCGAGCTCGAGGCCGGCGCGGTGGCCAACTGGCTCGGCCCGGTGGTCTCGGTCGTGACCGGCGGCCTTGGCTGCCTGATCGCCACCGCCTGGGTGGCCATGGTGACGCCCGCGCTCCGGCACTACCGATCGACGTCCGGCTGAATTCGTTCTACGTTACGCGACGTTCAGGCTGCGTTTGAAGCTGCAGATCGACGTCCGGCTGGCCGGACGCTACTGTGGCGCAAACGTGATCGAAATCTCGGGATCGAACGTGATCCTGACGCCCTGCAGGCTGGCGACTGTCGCCTTGACGTCGTCCGCGGTTTTCAACGACTGGAGCTTGGTCGCGAGATCGGGATCGGCCGTGGCCTTGTCGAAGTCGAGATCGAGGAGGGTGACGCGGTTCCCCTCAACGAACGGGCTGCTCGTCCGCACCAGGCGGCCTTCGGGCTCGATACCGACCGTGAGCCGCGCGCCCGCGAGGAGGCCCTTCACCATGTCGATCTGTTGTGCGGTGGGGGCCATGACGGCGCCATTCGGGCCCGCCTGAATGGGCAGGAGATTGAACTTTGGAACCTGGATGCGGAGCAATGCGTTTGCGTCGGGCTCGCGCGTCAGGACGAACGTGAGCTCGCCAACGTTGGCGGTGCCCGCGGGTGAGACGATGCCGCCGGGCAGGCGCGGCTGCTCGCTCATGTGCAGCTTCGTGATGTCCGTGAACGCGTAAACTGAGTCGCGGCCCTGCGCCGTCTCGGTCTTCACGGGCGTGGACGACACGTAGGTGACGCCGGGCCCGAGCGACTCGGCCAGCGAACGGGCCTGGGCTTCCGACGTGGGATCGGCGCCGGCGGCGTTGCCGCCGCTCAGGATCGCGAACCCGCGCAGCTGTTCCATCGCGGCCTCGGTGAGCAGCAGCCGCTGTTCGATCGTGCCGCTGCCGTCGGCTTTGAGCCTGATGACGGTTGCCGCTTGAAAGCAGCCGGCAAGCGGCAGTACAGCCGCGGTCACGAGCACGCCTCGAATCCAGGTCATGGGAAGACGATGACACAGAACGGCGGGCGACGGCGTCAAAAACTGGCGGGGACGCCTGCGTCTGCCGGTGTCCCGCTGAGCCGCGCTTTATCGAAGCTCGGTATCCTCTCGCGCGCGCAAGCGGTCCAGGCCATTCGAGCTGGACGCGTCAGCGTGGATGGGGTTGTCGTTCGAAACGCGGCCGTGCTCGTCGTACCGGAGCGGGCCCGGGTACTCGTCGACGGCGCCGAGCGCCGGCGCGCCGCCTGGCGGACGATCGTGTTTCATAAGCCGCGGGGCGTGGTGACGACCCGTCGCGATCCCGAGGGACGCCGGACCGTCTACGACGTTCTGGGAGATGAGGGCGAAGGCCTGGTTGCCGTTGGCCGCCTGGATCTGGCGACGTCCGGCCTGCTCCTGCTGACATCGGACACGCGGTTGGCCGACTGGATTACGGACCCGGTGCATCAGGTCTCGCGCGTGTATGCCGTCACCGTGAGAGGCCGGATTGCGGCCGCGCAGCTGGCTGCGCTGCCGGGAGTCACGCTCCGCAAAGCGTCCGCCCGCGAATCGCACCTCATGGTAGAGCTGCGCGAAGGACGAAACCGTCAGGTGCGGCGAATGTTCGACGCGATCGGCCACGAAGTCACCAGGCTCAAGCGTGTCAAGCTGGGCAGTCTCGAGCTCGAGGATCTGGCGCCAGGGCAATTCCGGGACATTTTGCGCGCAGAAATCCCGGTTGCCTTCCCGGGGGCGCCTGTTCGCGAAGTATGATCTTCTGCAAGGAGATACTGCACAGATTGGATACTTTCGCTCCCGCCGAGGCCACCGCCGCGCCCCCGCTCCGCGAACGCGCTGAGATTTCCGATCGCTTCAAGTGGGACCTGTCTCACATCTTCCCCGACTGGGACGCCTGGCAGCGCGCGTACGACGAGCTCGACCGCAAGATTGGCGAAGGTTCTGCGTTTCAGGGAACCCTGGCACAAGGCGCGGATCGCCTGCTCGCCGCTTACCGGCTTCGAGACGAGGTCGGCCAGCTGGCGCACAAAGTCTGGTACTACACGTCGCTCGCCTACGATCAGGATCAGCGCGACAACCTGCTCAACGCGCGGCGGCAGCAGGTGCAGATTCTGTTTGCCAAAGACGCGCAAGTCGTTTTCGTGGTTCGAGCCCGAACTGCTCAAGATCCCGCTCGCGACGGTTCAGCAGTGGATGACGGTCCAGCCCGATCTCAGGCTCTATCGTTTCGCCATCGAAGATCTTTACCGCCGCCAGGAGCACGTGCTCGACGACAAGGGCGAGCATCTGTTGTCGCTGTCGACGCGTTTTTCGTCCACGCCGCGCGATGCGTACGCGGCGCTCTCCACGGCTGACGTGAAGTACCCGACCATCCAGCTGTCGAGCGGCGCCGAGGTCACGGTCACGTACGGGCAATACCGGGCGATCCTCGCGACCAATCGCGACCAGCGCGACCGCGCCGCGGCCTTCCATGCCATCCACGGGCTGTACGCCGCAAACGTCAATACCTATGCGGCGCTCTATAGCGCCGTCCTTCAGGGCGACTGGTTTCATTCGCAGGCGCGCGGCTTTTCCTCGTCACTCGAGGCGGCGCTGCACGGCAACAACATTCCGACGGCCGTCGTCGAAAACCTCATCGAAACCACGCGGAACAATGTCGAGCCGCTGCGTCGCTACCATCGGCTGCGCAAGAAGGTTCTGGGCCTCGAGACCTACCACACGTACGACACGACCATTCCGCTGGTTCACGTCGACCGGCGCTACCCGTACAACGACGTCCTCGAATGGCTGCCGGCGTCGGTCGCGCCTCTCGGGACGGACTACCAGCGTCAGCTGCGTGAGGCGCTGACGAGCGGCTGGATCGACGTGTACGAGAACTCGGGGAAGAGGAGCGGCGCCTACTCGGCGCCCGTGTACGGCGTCCACCCGTACATGCTCCTCAACTACAACGACACGCTGGACGATGTATTCACGCTGGCGCACGAGGCGGGGCATTCGATGCACACCGTGCTGTCGCATGCGAACCAGCCGTTTGTGTACTCCGGCTACGAGATCTTCGTGGCCGAGGTCCCCTCGACGCTGAGCGAAGCGTTGTTCCTTGACTACATGCTCGGCCGGACGACCGACGAGCGCGAGCGCAGCGTCCTGCTCCAGCACGCCATCGACGGCATCGTCGCCACGTTCTACACGCAGGTGATGTTTGCCGACTACGAGCTCCAGGCCCATCGGCTCGTCGAGCAGGGCCAGCCTGTGACGGCCGAGGCGCTCGGAGACATCTACTTCAACCTGCTCAAGGCGTATCACGGCGACGCGTACGACTACGACGATCTGTCGCGTGTCACATGGGCGCGCATCCCGCACTTCTACAGCACGCCGTACTACGTCTACCAATACGCCACGTGTTTTGCGTCGAGCGCGCAGGTGATGAAGCAGCTGAACGGCGGCAGCGAGGCGGAGCGGCGCGAGGCCGTGAATCGCTACCTGACGCTGCTGAAGTCAGGCGGCAGCGATCACCCGATGGCCCTTCTCAAGACCGCTGGGGTGGACCTCAGCAAACCGGAGACGGTCCGCGCGGTCGTGGATCAGCTGGATACGCTGGTCACGAGGCTCGAGAAGGCTATTTCCTAGAAGGCCACCTCGTAGCGTCCGCCTTCAGGCGGACGTTCCCGGCTGGCTGAAGCCAGCCGCTACGGGATGGTGCGAAACGTCTAGGTCTTCTTCGGAATCTGAAGAACCGCGTGCATGACACCGATGCACGCGTCCATCACCACCGTCAGGCCGCCGGCTTCCGCCCGGGTTGCGGCGACGTCGTTGACGACGCCGCTTTGCAGCCACAGCGCCCTGGCTCCAACCTTCACGGCCTCGTCCGCGATGGCGGGCGTGAACTCCGCTCTGCGGAAGACATCGACGATGTCGATGGGTTCAGGCACCTCGCTGAGCGACCCGTAGGCCCGTTCCCCGAGGACCGTGGTTTCGTTCGGGTTGACCGGGATCACGTGATAGCCGACATGTTTCAGCTTGCGCATGATGCCGTTCGACGGCCGGTCGGGATTCGACGAGGCGCCGACCATCGCGATGGTCTTCGCCGATGTCAGCAGCTGCTTCATCACCTCGTCTGACGGGTTCCGGTGAGCCATCAGGCTGCGCCCATGCGCGCCGTCGCGGCAATCTCGGCCGCCGCGCGCCGGCCGCTCTCGACGGCGCCGTTCATGTAGCCCTGCCAGCGGACGCTCGTGTGCTCGCCCGCAAAGAACAACCGGCCGGCCGGTCTGGCGAGCCACTGGCGCAGCATTGGATCGAAGGCCGGATCGAAATACGCGTAGCCTCCGCGCGCAAGCGGATCTGATTCCCACACGATCTGTCGAGCGGCGCAGAGCTCCGCCTGTCCGCCCAGCCACGACAGGCCGTTCGCGAATCGCGCCATGCCCTCGCTCGACACCATCGCCTGCGTTTGATCGCTCGCCGAGCCACCGGCGAGCAGGGTGAGGATGCCCTTCTGTCCCGCCTGTTCTTCGTTGCCTTCCCAGATCGCGCCGTAGGGAAGGGGCGATCCGAACGCCCGGGGACGCCCGCGGGCCCTCCAGAAGCGCTTCGTGTACTGCAGGAGCGTCTTGGTTGCGCGACCGTATTTGAGGGTGGCGATGGCCGCGTGCTGGTGAGCGGCCAGGGCTGGCGTGATGGGGACGCGCCTGAGCACGGAGGCCGGCAACGCGAACACGAGGTAGTCGCTGGTCATAGGCGCCGACGAGCGGCCACGTTTGAGAGTGGCGTGGACGGACTTCCCGCGCACCGAGACCGCGACAAGCTCGGTGCCGAGCTGGACGCGGCTGCCAAGCCTCGCCGCGAGCGTTTCAGGCAGCCGGTCGTTACCGCCGGTAATCCGATACATCGCGCCCGAGCCGGGTTGTTCGCTCTCGGCAAACTGATCGACCAGGGCGAGAAGCGACAGCTCTTCCGGGTCGGCCAGAAAGAAACCGCGGAGGCCGGTCGCCGTCGCGCGGAGATCTGGATCCGCGCGCTCGTCGTCCAGCCACTGAGCCACCGATTGGCGGGCGATGTCGGCGGTGATGGGGGAATCCCAGCGGCGTTCGGCCAGTCGATACCGTCGCGCGAGGGTGCCGACCTGTTTGGCCAGGTGGCCCCAGCCTCGCGCGGCGCTGCGTGTGACGATGCGCGGGGGTTGGTTCGGGCCGGCCGAGCGCATGTAGCCGAACCCGTCGCGCAGGATACGGGAGAGCGTCAGCCCGAGCTGGCTGGCGAGCTGACGAATTTCGTCCTGCGCATCGTCGATCATGTCGCCGCCGGCTTCGGCGTGCTGACGGTCGGCGAAGCCGTCGCGGATTGTCCAGACGCGCCCACCCACGCGATCGCGAGCCTCGATCACCGTGACTGACGCGCCCATGGCGGTGAGGTCGTAGGCCGCCGTCAGCCCCGCGAGCCCGGCGCCGGCGACCAGCACCGACACGCCGGACAGGGCGCCGGGCAGTTTAGCGGAATCGCTTGAAGAAGCTGCTGTCATTCCAGTTCGGACGGGTGCTGCGATTGGCGATCCGCACGGCAAGCTGATGGACGACGTTCACGAAGTCGGTGGCCGCCTTCATGTCCACCGGCTGATTCAGATCGTCCGAGGGCAGGTGGTAACGCTCGGAGGTCCATTCCTGCGCAATCATGGCTTCGTAGGAGTTGGCGTTGTAGCCCACTTTCATGGCGAGAGCGGGAACCCCGCTGCGAACGAAGCTGTACTGATCGCTGCGCGTAAACCGGTTGCGTTGCGGTTCCGGATCCGACTGGACGGTCAGTCCAAGAGTGCCGGCCACCGCGCGGACGTCGGTCGAGAGGTCCGATTCCTCCAGGCCCAGCACCATCAGCGTCTTGAGCGGAAACAGCGGCAGGAACATGTCCGTGTTCACGTTGGCGACGATTGTCATGCCTGCGGGCGGGTGTGCGACGAAATATCTGGAGCCAAGCTCGCCTTGCTCCTCGCCGGTCACGGCGACGAAGACGATCGACCGTGCCGGCCGCTCACCGGACTCGTGGAGCCGGGCCGCAACTTCGAGGATGGCTGCCACGCCCGATGCATTGTCCATCGCGCCGTTGTAGATCTTGTCGCCGGCCACCGGCTCGCCGATGCCGACGTGATCGAGGTGCGCCGACAGGACGACGGCCTCGCCCCGCAGCTTCGGATCGGAGCCGCGCAGGATGCCCGCGACATTCTCGGACTGAATCGTCGAACGCGTGACGGCGATCGAGGCTTTGACGCGCGCGGGAATAACAAAGCGGGGCAGTGGCTTCCCGGACTGATCGGCCTCCAGTAGTTCGCTCAACGTGTGACCAGAGCCCTCGAATAGCTTGTCGGCCCGTTCCGGATTCATCGTCACGGCAATTCGCTGATCCGGGTATTCGTCGAGCGCCGGCTCGGCGAGCGACATCTGCGGCTGCAGGCGTGCGATTGTCGATCGCGACCAGGGGACTTCGAGGCGCCTTGAGCCGGGCACGGCGATCGTGCCGATGGCGCCGGCGGCCCGCAGCATCCGCCAGCGTTCCGCGCTCGATCCGAAATGCGCCTGCAGCGTTCCGGGAAGAGAGGAGGGCTGCGTCGAGAAATACACGGCGACGGCGCCCTTCAGGTTGAGGCCGGCCAGGTCGTTGATCTGCGCTTCCGGAATATCGAGACCGTGGCCGGTGAACACCAGCGGTGCGTTGACCTCGGCTGCCGGGTCGACACGCAGGCTGAAGTACGCGTCCTCGCCGAGGCTCAGAGGCTCGACGCGTCCATCGCGCACCAGGGCGAGGCTCGATCGGCTTTCGTCGATCTGGCGCGTCTTGAAGGCCACCGTCTGAACGAACTGGCCCGAAAACGCCGGTTCGAGGCCCGCCTTGCGCCAGAGGCCCGCGACGTAGTCGGCTGCGCGCTGGTAACCCGGACTGCCTGTGTCCCGGCCTTCGAGCGCGTCGTCCGCGAGGAACTGGACGTGCGACCACCAGCGGGCGGCGCCGGCGTCACGGCTCCGTTCACCGTCGCGCCAATCGCCGCGGTGGCCCCGATGAGCAGGGCCGCGGCGCACGCGCGCTTCGTCATTGCTGATCCACGCGAGCGCCTTTAGCCTTGAGCATCGCGATCAAGCCGTCGGGTCCCACCAGGTGCGCGGCACCGACCACGATGAAGGCTCGGCCCCGGCGGGCAAACAGCGCCTCGATCTTCGGCAGCCAGTTGCGGTTACGCTCGACGAGCAGTCGCTGGTACATGAACTGATCGTCCTTGACGTCCTGCAGGACCAGGCGTTCGAGGGTCGGCAGATCGCCGGCCTTCCACGCATCGGCGATCTTCTGAACGCTTGCCTTCTCGGCGTCCAGGTCTTTCAGGGATTCGGCAAGAAAGCGATCCTGCTGGGTCATGGCCATCCCGTCGAATCGCGAGATTTGGTACTCGGTGGTTTCGAGGCCCTGGACGGTTTTGCCCTCGGTCTGTGCACGGTCGTAAAAGTGTTTGTCGAGCCCGAGCGCCGCGTCGAAACCGGCTTTCTCCCACTCGACCGCCATCAGCGTCATCGCCAGGAACCACGGCTTGAATTGCTGAAGCGCCGAGGCGGGCATGCCCAGGCTGCCGACGCGCGCGTTCACGAGGGCCATCGTCGCCGGCGAGACGACCTTGTCGAGCGTCTGGCCGGCCGGCAGCATGCCGCGCGCCAGGAGGGAAAACTGCTGGTCCGGCGCCAGCATTTCCGCCAGATCGACTTCCTCGACGAGCAGGTCGCTGTCCTTGAAGCCGGCTTCGATCGGCGCAGCCAGCGGATAGAAGTCCTTCGTCAGCATGTGGACCGAACCGACCAGGTAAACGGCGCCCTGCTGACGGGTCGCCTTCCACATGAAGCTTCGCGTCGCGGAACGCGGCTGTGCGGCGGTGTTCGCCACCGCGACGGCGGCCATCACGACGGCGACGGCAAGTGCTGAGCGCGAACGGCGGAACGTGTTCATAGATGAGTAAAGAGGACGGAAGGTATGCGATCCTTGTCCATTCTAATGGACGTGGAGGCAGGCGTCATCGACGTGCTCAAAAATGTCAGCCGCCGCCCGATCGAACCGGCGTTGAGCAACGATCTCATTGCCGACCTTGGTTTCGACTCCCTGCAGGTGCTCGAGGTGGCCACGGAACTCGAGGACCGGTTCGACATCACGATGCCAACCGAGACCGTGCCGGCCGTGCGGACCGTCGGCGACGTCGTGGCTCGTGTTGTGGCGCTGCTCGAGGCGCGGGCCGACTCCTGATGCCGTCGCTGCGCACGCTTCCCGAGGCGCTTCGTGATGCGGCGGCTGGCGGGCACGGTTGCCTGTTTATCGGCGGCGGTTCCTCCGGCCTTCACCGCGATGTTTACCGGTCCTACGCGGATCTGCATGCGGCGGCGCTTGGCGTGTCGCGGTCGCTCCGGGTCCTGGGCCTGCGGCGCGGCGACGTGGTGGCGCTGGTCATCGACGATGCCGAGTCGTTTCTCGTGGCGCTGTATGGCGCCTCGATAGCCGGCCTGCTGCCGGCCTCGCTGCACCCTCCGGGCGCTACGCGCGACCTCGGCTCGTACTACGAGCTCACGGCGAGGGTGCTGCGATCATCCGGTGCCCGTGCGCTGGTGACGAGTGCTCGCCTGGTCGAAGGTTTCGACGACATCCGCGCTGCCTGTCCTGCGCTGGCCGTCGTGGTGTCCTGCAGTGAGCTCACGGATCGGGCCGGGAACCCGCCCGGTCCGTCCGACGAGCCCGGCCTCGACGACCTGGCCTTCGTCCAGTTCACGTCAGGCGCGACGTCCGAGCCAAAAGGCGTGGCGCTCACGCACCGCAACGTGTGCGAGAACGTCAACGCCATCAACGGGCCCCGCGGTCTGGCCACGACGGATGCGGACTCCGCCGTCAGCTGGCTCCCGCTGCATCACGACATGGGACTGGTGGGCATGGCGCTCGGTCCTCTCTTTTCCTCGCGGCCGGCCGTTTTCCTGCCCACGGACGCGTTCGTCCGGAGGCCCGCCGAGTGGCTCCGCGCGATCTCGCGGCATCGCGCCACCGTCAGCTTCGCGCCGAACTTCGCCTATGATCTCTGCGTCCGCCGGGTCAAGATGTCGGACCTGGATGGCGTGGACCTGTCGTGCTGGCGCGTCGCGGGTTGCGGCGCCGAACCCGTCCATGCGCCCACGCTCGCCGCGTTCGCCGAGCGGTTCAGAGCAACGGGGTTTCGAGAGACGAGCTTTCTGCCCGGGTACGGCCTCGCCGAACACGTCGTGGCGGCGACGTTTGCGCCACGCGACCGCGCGATCCGCACCGACGGCGCGCTGGTCAGCTGCGGAGTGCCGCTGCCCGGCCATCGGCTGCGGATTGTCGGCGAAGACGGCGCCGACCTGCCCGAGCGCGAAGTCGGCGAGATACTGCTTTCCGGACCGTCCGTGATGCAGGGCTACTTCGAGAACGGTCGCGTGACTCAGGACCAGGTCCACGCCGGGTGGCTGAGCACCGGGGACCTGGGTTATCTCGCAGGTGGCGAATTGTACGTGTGCGGGCGCCTCAAGGATCTCATCATCGCCAACGGACGAAAAATCCATCCGCAGGATCTCGAGTGGGGAGTCGACGAACTGCCGGGCGTTCGCCGCGGCCGTACCGTCGCGCTGGGCGTCCCTCACGGCGACGGCCGCGATCGTCTAGTCATGATCGTCGAACCAAGCGGTACGGTGGATGCCGGGCAGCTCGCCTCCGACGTCCGGCGGCGCCTCGCCGACCTCTACGGCTTGTTCATGGATGAGGTCGTGATCGCGCCGGGCGGTGCGGTCGGGCGGACGTCGAGCGGAAAAGTCCAGCGCGCGCTGACGCGGGCAAAGTACGAGCGCGGCGAGTTCGGCCGGCGGCGGGCCGATTCTGGTTCCGGCCCGATCCCCCTCGAGTAACACCATGCTGCGCGTCATCACCTCGACGTCCGCTGCGGTGCGGCTCGACGCCGCCGTCCAGTTTCTCGAGACGTTTTCCGCTTCGACGGAAGTCGTGGTTGTGGGAGCCACGCGCGGCGCCGCAGACGACTTCGTCCGCAGCGTGGCCCGCCGCGCCGGCGGCGACGTTCGGATTGACGCGCTTCGGCCTGACCGAGCTCGCGGCCCGCGCGTCGGCCTCGCGCCTCGCCGGTGCGCGTCGCGCGCCAGCCACCCAGGTGGGCGCGGAAGCGGTGGCCGCGCGCGCGGCGTTTGGCGCCGTCACGGCGGGCGAACTGGAGTACTTCGCGCCAGTCGCGGGAATGCCGGGCTTTCCGAAGGCCCTCGCCCGTACGGTTCACGAACTCCGGCTCGCCGGCGTCGGGCCGGATCGTCTTGCCGGCTCCGAGCGCGCGACGGGCGATGTCGGCCGCCTGCTCGCGCGTGTCGAGGCGGAGCTCGATCGCGTCGGCGTAGAGGATCGCGCGGCCATGTTCCGCCTCGCCGCGGACGCTGTCCGCGAGGGTCGCGTGCGGTGGTCAGGCCTGCCGATCGTCCTCCTGGACGTGGCGCTCGACTCGGCATCCGAGGCAGGACTCGTCGCGGCACTTGCCGGCCGCGCGCCGGAGATGCTCGTGACCGTTCCCGACGGTGACACGGTCACGGAGAATGCGCTGTCCGCGATGGGCGCCCACATCGATCGGCGTCCCGACGATGCGCCGGCGTCCACCGATTTGCTCCATCTCCGGCGTTACGTGTTCTCGCCGGAGCCGCCGCCCCGTCGCGTCCCCGCCCGCGACGTCCAGCTGTTTTCGGCTCCAGGGGAGGGCCGCGAGGCCGTCGAGATCGTTCGACGAATGCTGGACGAGGCGGAGGCCGGCGTGCCGTTCGACCAGATGGCCGTGTTCCTGCGGACGCCCCAGCATTACCTCGGACTGCTCGAGCACGCCTGCGCGCGCGCTGGTGTGCCCGCCTATTTCGACCGCGGAATCCGGCGGCCCGATCCGGCCGGCCGCGCATTCATCGCGCTGCTGTCGTGCGCCGTCGAAGGCCTCTCGGCCCGGCGCTTCGACGAGTACTTGTCGCTGGGGCAGGTGCCGCGGGTCAGTCGTACGAGCCGAGCCACGAGCCAGCGAGCCACGAGGCCACGGCCCCGTCGTTCCCCATGATGAGCTCTTCGCGTTCACCGGCGAACAAGAGGACGACCCCGAATCGCCCGAAGACATCGCCGCGGAGCAGGAGCCCGTTCTTGATTCAGACGATGAAGCGGTCATCGCGGGAACCCTGCGCGCGCCGTGGAAGTGGGAAGAGCTGGTCGTCGAGTCGGCGGTCGTCGGGGGCCGGACGCGGGTGGACGGCGGCACGCGGTGGCGCCGGCGTCTCGACGGCCTCGCGGCCGATTACCGCCTGCGCATCGACGAGTTGAAGCGTGACGAACCGGAGTCCGCCCGCATCCAGCGGTTCGAACGCGACCTGAAGAACCTGCGTCATCTCCGCGCCTTCGCGCTGCCCATCGTCGACGACATGGCCGCGTGGCCCGACCGCGCGGTGTGGGGGGAGTGGCTCGATCGCGCCGTGGCGCTGGCCGGCCGTGCCCTGCGGCGGCCCGACCGCGTGCTCGAGACACTGGCGTCGCTCAGGCCCATGGCCGAAGTCGGTCCCGTGTCGATCGAAGAGGTCCGCGACGTCCTGCGCGATCGCCTCGTCATGCTCGACTGGGAAACCAGGGGCCGCCGGTACGGGCGCGTCTTCATCGGCACGCCGCACCAGGCAAGAGGCCGGTCGTTCAGGGTCGTCTTCGTGCCGGGTCTTGCCGAGCGCGTGGTGCCGCAGCGGCCTCACGAGGATCCGCTCCTGCTCGACGAACGCCGCGCCGGGATCGACGGTCTCGTGAATCAGGGCGATCGCAAGAACGCCGAACGGCTGCTGCTGAAATTGTCCATCGGCGCGGCAACGGACCGCGTGTATCTGTCCTATCCCCGGTTGGACGTCGCCGAAACAAGGGCTCGCGTGCCGTCGTTTTACGCGCTTGACGTCGTGCGCGCCATCACCGGCGAAATTCCCGATCATCGTCAGCTCGCGAGGGATGCCGCCGAGGAGGCCGGTGCCAGCCTCGCATGGCCCGCGCCGAAGAACGCGGCGCGCGCGATCGACGATCTCGAGCACGACCTCGCGTCGCTGAAGCCGATGCTCGAGTCGCGGGATCCCGCGCTGGTCCGCGGTCACGCGCATTACCTGCTCCAGCTCAACGAGTCGCTGCGGCGGTCCGTCATCAGCCGCTGGACGCGGGGCCGGAAGGCCTGGTCCCAGGCGGACGGCCTCGTTCGCGTGGCGCCTGCAATCAAGACGGCGCTCGAGAGTCATCGTCTCGCCAACAGGCCGTACTCGCTGTCCGCCCTGCAGCGCTTCTCGTCGTGTCCGTACCAGTTCCTGCTCGCGACGATATACCGGCTCGAGCCGCGCGACGAACCGGAACCGCTGGTGCGGCTCGATCCCCTGACGCGCGGCAGCCTGTTTCACCGTGCGCAGGCCGAGTTCTACCGCGCCATGCAGAAAGCGGATGCCCTGCCGGTCACCCGCGATCGAGTCCCCGAGGCCTCGAAAGCCGTGGAAGCGGCCCTCGAGCGCGTGGCGCTCGAGTACGAGGAACTGCTCGCACCGGCGATCCCGCGTGTGTGGCGCGACGAAATCGACGAGCTGCGGCGCGATCTCGGCATCTGGGTTCGCAAGATGGCGGACGACCCATCGTGGGTGCCGGCATACTTCGAGTTCAGCTTCGGCCTGTCGGACGAGGGCCGCGACGAGCGCAGCCTCAAGCAACCGGTCACGATCGACGGGCGGTTCGTGCTGCGCGGCTCCGTGGATCTCATCGAGCGCTCCCAGCACGGTGACACGCTGCGCGTCACCGATCACAAGACCGGCAAGAACCGCGCGAAGGACGGACTGATCGTCGGCGGAGGCGGCACGCTCCAGCCGGTGCTGTACAGCGCGGCCGTGGAGCAGGGCCTTGGCACGAAGGTGGTCGAAGGCCGGCTCTACTACTGCACGACCGCGGGCGGGTACACCCATCACCCGATTCAACTCAACGACTACAACCGCAGCCAGGGCCTGCAGGTGTTGACGATCATCGATCGGTCCATCGAGCAGGGCTTTCTCGCCGCGGCGCCCGCCGAACGAGCCTGCACGTGGTGCGATTTCCGTCCGGTCTGCGGTCCTGGCGAGGAAGAGCGGGTGTCGCACAAGGACCGGAACAAGCTCGCGGACCTCGCAGCCCTGAGGTCCATGCGATGAAGACGAGCGTTCCGCCTCCGGATGACGACGCCCGCGCGCGCGCCGCCATCCGCGACGACCTCGACGCCACGCTTGTCATCGAGGCGGCGGCCGGAACCGGCAAGACAACCGAGCTCGTGAATCGGATTCTGCGCGTGCTCGAAGCCGGCCCGACGACGATGGAAGAAATCGTCGCTGTCACATTTACGGAAAAGGCCGCCGGCGAGCTGAAGCTCCGTCTTCGGGAAGCGATCGAGACCGCAAGAAGCAGAGCCCGCGACGCCGGCGTGCGCACGCGGCTCGACGCGGCGCTCGAGCGGCTCGAGGAAGCGCACGTCAACACGATCCACGGCTTCTGCGCCGAACTGATTCGGGAACGTCCCGTCGAAGCGCGGGTCGATCCGCTCTTTGGCGTCCTGACCGAGCTGCAGGGCGAACATCTATATACGCGGGCGTTCCATGGGTGGCTGCAGGAGGCCCTGGCAAGCCCGCCGGAGGGCGTCCGCCGCGCGCTGCGTCGCACGAGCGCGCCGATGTTCGGCGGCATGGGCGACGGTGACGGTCCGGTCGACCGTCTCCGGCGCGCGGGCCGGTCACTTGCCGAATGGCGCGACTTCCCCCAGCCGTGGCGGCGTCCCGCTTTCGATCGCGCGGCGGCGATTGGGGAAGTGCTCGAGCTGCTGCACGGCCTCGCCGCCCTCACTGAAGACCCGGTGTCTGACCGGGACAACCTGTACGTCGACACGGACGCCGTGCGCCGGTTGAGCCGCCAGATCAAACTCGAGGAGTCGTTCGGGCAGGTTGACCACGACGGGTGGGAGGCGCGCCTTGTCGATCTCGTCCGCGGGCTGTCGCGCCCGCGCAAGGGCAGCGGCTACAGGTACCGGCAAACACGGGTCGCGAACGGAGGTCCTGGCGGCGCGGGACGCGCTGTTTGCCCGGTTGCAGCAGTTCAAGAAGGACGCGGACGGCGACCTGGCGGCGTGCCTCCAGCAGGAGCTGGCAGGAGCAACCGCGCGCTATCAGGATCTGAAATCCGCGGCCGGCGTGCTGGATTTCGCCGACCTTCTCGCGCACGCGCGGGATCTCATCAAGTCGAACGATGCGGTCCGGCGGCACCTTCAGGCCAAGTTCACCCGAATCTTCGTGGACGAATTCCAGGATACGGATCCCATCCAGGCTGAAATCCTGCTGCTGCTCGCGGACGGCCGTCCCGGGAAGCTCTTCATCGTCGGCGACCCGAAACAGGCCATCTACAGGTTTCGTGGAACGGATGTCGGCACCTACTGGCGCGTTCGCGACGAGCTCGGCCAGCATGGTGGGCGGACGATGCAGCTGAGCACCAGCTATCGCAGTGTGCCGCCGATTCAGAATTTCGTGAATGCCGCGTTCTCTCGCCACATGACGGCCAATCGTGCGACCCTGCAGGCTGATTACGTCCCGCTGACCCGATCCCGCGAAGACGATCCGTCCCAACCTGCCGTGATCGCGCTCCCCGTGCCCAGGCCCTACGGCCGGAGGGGTTACGGCGGGCTGAAGGCGTCCGCGAAGGCCATCGAGGAGTCGTTGCCGGATGCGATCGCGGCGTTCATCGCCTGGCTTACGGAGGAAGACCGCGGCTGGACCGTGACCGAACGCGACGCCGACGGCGCGGAGAAGCGCGTCCGGCTCGAGCCGAGGCATATCGCGATCCTGTTTCGCCGTTTTACGAGTTTTGGCGAAGACATGACGCGTCCCTATGTCAACGCCATCGAGGCGAGAGGCATCCCCCATCTGCTCGTGGGTGGGAAGGCGTTCCATGGCCGCGATGAAGTCGAGGCGGTCCGCTCCGTGCTGGCGGCCATCGAATGGCCAGACGACGAGCTCTCCACGTTCGCGGCGCTGAAGGGTCCGCTGTTCGCCATCGATGACGAGCATCTTTTCGAATTCAAGTCGCGTTTCCGCGCATTCCATCCGTTCCGCGTGCCGCCGGAGCTCGGCGGCAACTCAGGCCAGGATCTCGTCTTGACCGCGGAGCCGACAACGCATCTGATGCCGATCGCCGACGCGCTGCGGCTGCTTCAGCAGCTCCATCGAGGCCGGAACTATCGGCCGGTTGCCGACACGATCGGCCGGCTGCTCGAAGAGACGCGCGCGCACGTCGGCTTCATCCTGCGTCCGGCCGGCGAGCAGGCGCTGGCCAACGTGCTCCACATCGCCGAGCTCGCGCGGGAGTACGAAGCAGCTGGCGGCATTTCGTTCCGCGGATTCATCGATGAACTGCAGCGGGCGGCGGCGTCCACCGAGGCAGCCGAGGCGCCGATTCTCGAAGAGGGCAGCGACGGCGTGCGGCTGATGACCGTGCACAAGGCGAAGGGACTGGAGTTTCCGGTCGTCATTCTCGCGGACCTGACGTGCCGCATGAGCCGAAGCGATGCCGGCCGTTATCTCGACCCCGAGCGCGGCTTGTGCGCGATCCGACTGAGCGGATGGGCGCCCCATGAACTACTGGAACACGAGGCTGAAGAGGTCGCGCGAGACGAGGCCGAGGGCGTCCGTCTTGCGTACGTGGCCGCAACGCGGGCACGCGATGTGCTCGTGGTTCCCGCCGTGGGCGACGCCCCGTGGGACGGCGGATGGCTGAGCCCGTTGAATGACGCGTTGTATCCGCCGGCCGATCGCCGGCGAACGGCCAAACGCGGCGAGAAATGTCCCGTGTTCCGCTCCAAGGACACCGTTCTGGAGCGCCCGGACAACGAGATGGCGACCCCGACAACCGTCTGCCCCGGGCATCACGAGTTCGACGGCTATTCCGTTGTCTGGTGGGATCCCGGCGCGCTGACGCTCGGCCTGAAACCGGCGAACGGCCTGCGGCGGGATGATTTGATCGTCAGGGACGTTGCCCGTGACGTCGTCGCCGACGGCCGCACAAAGTATGACGCCTGGAAACTGGCGCGCATCAACGCGCGTGAGCAGGGAAGCGTACCGACGGTGCGCGTTCAGACGGTGCGCGAATACATCACGGATGTGTCGACCCTCGCCGCTGAACCCAGGGAGACACCGGGAACCCAGGCGTCAGCGGCGCCGCAAGTCGCCGTGACGATTGTCTCTCTCTCGCAGCGGGACCGCGATCGGCCGTCAGGCACGGCATTCGGCACGCTCGTGCACGCCGTCCTGGCCCGCGCGCCATTCGACGCCTCACCGGCCGACCTCGATGACATCGTCGCCCTCGAAGCCCGTGTGCTGGCGATGGGGGACGAGGAGACGGCCGCGGCGTCAGCGATCGTCGAACGTGTGCTGAAGCACGACCTGCTGGCGCGCGCCAGGCGCGCCGACGCGCGCGGCGCGTGCCGGCGCGAGACGCCGGTGACCCTCACCCTGGACGATGGCACGCTCGTCGAGGGCGTCGTCGACCTGGCGTTCGAGGAAGACGGGGCGTGGACGATCGTGGAATACAAGACGGATCGCGAGATCGCCGCGTCGGGAGAGGAGCAGTACCGCCGTCAGCTTGGCGCCTATGCCTCGGCCATAGCGCGAGCGACCGGCCAGCCCGCATCCGGAATCTTGGTTCGGATCTGAAATCTCCGAAAAAATCCGCAGTTTCGCGTTGACCGGCGCCGTGGACGGGCGTATATCAACAGCACGCCTCGGCTACCCAATCGGGTTAGCACAAACTGACGAACGGAGTTGGCTCATGAAACGACTGCGGGCCCCCCTTCTCCTCGGCGTTCTGTTGTTCCTCCCCGCCACCGTGTTCGCGCAAGCCACGCTCGCAGGTGTGATTCGCGATTCGTCCGACGCCGTGCTTCCCGGCGTGACCGTCGAAGTCTCGAGCCCCGCGATGATCGAAAAGGCCCGGACCGCGGTGACCGACGGCGATGGCCAGTACCGGTTGACGCAGCTTCCGCCCGGCACCTATACCGTGACGGCATCGCTGACCGGTTTCACGGTCGTCAAGCGTGAGGGCGTCGAGGTCTCCGGATCCGGCGTGATCGCCATCAACATGGCGATGCGCGTCGGAACCGTGGCGGAGACGATTACGGTGACCGGCGAAACGCCAATCGTGGACACGCAGAGCGCACGCCGTCAGTCTGTCCTGAGCAACGACACCATCAATACGCTCCCGGCCACGAGAACGTATGGTGCGCTGCTGTCGGCCATCCCGGGACTTCAGGTGCAGGGGACCGGCGGCGCGGCGATCACTCCCTTCATGGCGATGTTCACGGCGAACGGCGGCCGCGCCAACGAAGGACGGATGATGATCGACGGGCTGCCTGTGGCCGCTTCGTTCAATGGCGGCGGCGTGTCGACGTTCATCTACGACACGCCAAATGCCGACGAGATGCAGGTGCTCGTTTCCGGCGCGCTGGGCGAGGCCGAGAACGGCGGGCCCCAGGTGAACATCGTGCCCAAGGCGGGCGGCAACACGTTCAAGGGGTCGGCTTTTTACAGCGATGCGGGGAAATGGTCCACGGGCAACAACCTCAACCCGACCCTCATCGGCTACGGCCTGACGCAGCCGGCGGGGGTGATCAGTTCGTGGGACGCGAGCGGTTCGGGCGGTGGGCCCATCGTGCGCGACCGCCTCTGGTTTTTCGCCAACGTGCGCAAGTACCTCCACCATCAACCCGATACCGGGAGCCTTCGCGAACCTCAACGCCGGCGACCCGACCAAGTGGACGTACGCGAAGAATCCCAATGTCGAAACGCGGGGCGCCGATTCCCGGAACATCTACTCGGTCCGCCTCACGGGCCAGGTGACGGCGAAAAACCGCGTATCGTTTTCTCACGAGTACCAGTATCGATGTTCCGGCTCGACGCTCACGCCGAGCGGCGACGGCTGCCGCACGTCCGAGCCCGGCTGGATTGGCGTCGGCACGCTGACGTCGTCTCCGGAGTCGTTTCCGGGCTACCACCATTTCCCGTACAACGTCACGCAGGCCACCTGGCAGTCGCCGCTGACGAACAAGCTGCTGCTCGAGGCGGGCTTTTCGCGCTTTCAGTACCTCTGGGCCGGATTTGGCCAGGTGCCGCCGGACGGCATCACCAACATGATCCCCGTGCAGGAGCAGTCGGCCATTTATGGTCAGCCGAATTTCTTCTACCGCGCGCTGTACGACCCCCTGGGCTTCGCGTATGCCGACAACGACGCGAACCCGAACAACTGGCGGGCGACGGCGTCATATGTGACTGGCTCGCACAACATGAAGGTGGGCTACCAGGGCTCGTACCAGAAATCCGCACAGGGCCGCGTGGCCAACCAGACGCAGCTGGAATACCGGTTCAACAACGCCATTCCGAACGCCGTCAGCTACTACCTGGCACCGAGGTGGGAGCAGAACGATCGCACGGAGACGCACTCTTTCTTCGCACAGGACCAGTGGACGAAGGGCAGGCTCACGCTCCAGGGCGGCATCCGCTACGACCACGCGTTCAGCTGGGCGCCGGCCGAGGGCAACGGGACATCGCTGACGTCGCGCTTCAATCCGCAGCCGATCAGTTTCCCGGAAACGGTCAGCGTGAAGGGCTACAACGACATCACGCCGCGCGTGGGTGCCGCGTACGACGTCTTCGGCAGCGGCAAGACCGCCGTGAAAGTGAACATCGGCAAGTACCTGCAGGCCGCGACCAACGACGAAAATTACTGGGCCAACAACCCCGCGCTGCGCACGGTGACGAGCGTGCTGAACCGCGCATGGACAGACGGCAACAAAAACTTCGTCGTCGACTGCAATCTGCTGAATCCCGCGGCGCAGAACACGCCTGGCAACCGGCGGCGACAATTGCGGAGCAGCGGTCGGCACGGGGCCGAACTTTGGCAATACCAACCCCAACCTGACGACTGTCAATCCCGCCATCCTCCAGGGCTGGGGCATTCGTCCGTACGACTGGCAATTCGGCGCGTCAGTCCAGCAGCAGCTGGCGCCGCGCCTCTCACTCGAGGTGAGCTACAACCGGCGCTGGTTCGGCAATTTCTTCGTGACGGATAACCTGCTCACGAAAGCGTCCGACTACAACCAGTGGAACCTGACGGTCCCGCAGAATCCGAACCTGCCGGGTGGCGGAACGACGGCAACGTTTTTCGACGTCAACCCCGCGGTCGGCACCGGCGCGCGCAACTATCAGACGTTCGAAACCGACTACGCGCCAGCCCGCACGCAGGACCTGGCACGGCGTGACGACCAACCTCAACGCGCGGATGCGCAACGGGCTCACGTTCCAGGCAGGCACCAGCACCGGTCGCGGCGTGCAGGACACCTGCGCGCTCGTGAAGGCGGTGCCCGAGACCCTCGTCCTGCTCGGCATCAACCAGCGGCAGGACTACTGCCACGTGACCGAGCCGTTCGCGACGCTCTTCCGCGGGCTGGCGGCGTATACGGTGCCGAAAATCGACGTTCTGGTGAGCGCGAATATCCGTTCCGTGCCGAATGCGAACATCGGGATGGGGTCGAACTCGGCGACCAACGGCGCATCGCGGAATGCGACCTACATCGTGCCCAACACGGTCGTGGCGCAGGCGTTGGGGAGGCTCCCGAATGGCGGCCAGGCCACCGGCACCACCAGCGTCAACCTGCTTATCCCCGGCCAGCTGTACGGTCCGCGCGTCACCCAGGTCGACATGCGGTTCGCCAAGGTCCTCAAGTTCGGCAAGACGCGAGCCGACATCGGCGTCGACCTGTACAACCTGTTCAATACGAGCAGCCCGGTCGGCTTCATCGAAACGTACGACTACGCCACCAACGGCGCGACGTACATGCAACCGAACGCGATCGTGGCGCCACGGTTCGTGCGGGTCAACCTGAGGTTCAACTTCTGATCGGTGGACGGTGGACAGTGGGCCGATCAACGCCTGCTGACCACCGTCTCCCTCTGAACAATAACGCAGAGATCGCTGGGATCGCAGAGTCCATTTTCTGGGGCCGAACAAGACTCCGCGATCTCGGCGATCTCCGCGTTTAACCTGTCTCGATCGCGACTCTTGACGTGTCGACAGACGAGGATCAGGGCGCGCTGCTGCGCATCGAACCCGTGCCTCGTGACAGCAGAGTTCGTGGTCTTCGTATCTTCGTGATAAGCAGGCGTGCGAGCCAGCTCGGGCGCCGTGAAAGCGGGTCAGCGCCTCGACGGGTTATCGGGATCGGCGACGTAGCCTTTGCGGGCGCGGACCCGGTAGTCCGATCCATGCGACCGGACGCGAATCGAGTGGAATTTCCCGTCGGCGCCGTGCGATGACGTGTAGCCGAGCACGTACTGATGGTTCAGTTCGTCGGCGATCCGCGCGGATGCAGCGGCGATTTCCGCGGTGGTCTGCACGACTTCCGTCCGCCCGCCGCTTTCGTCGGTGATGTCCCGCAGCGTCGTTGGGTTGACGCTGCGATTGATGGCTTTGTTGCTGGGCGAGTCAATCGCAATCGCGTACACGAACGCCTGGCTTCGGCGCAGGCCGAACCGCACGTCGCTCAACTTCGCCGTGCTGGCCGTGTCCGCGCCGTCGGACACGATCAGCAGGGCGCCTCGCTCCCGGTTCCGGCGCGCGATAACCGGCAAGGCTTCGAGCACGGCGTCGTAGACGGCGGTGCCGCCGGTCGGTTTCAGGCTGTCGAGTGCCTGACGGACGACGTCTTCGGTGTGCGTCCACGTGGTCATCACGTGCGGCCGATGGTTGAAGGCGAGAATGAAGAACTCGTCCTGCGCGTCGAGCTGCTCGAAGAGGAACCCGTTCACGGCGCCTCGCGCTTCGTCGATCTTCCGGCCGAACATGCTGTCGCTGATGTCCAGCAGCACGCCGACGCTGACCGGCACGCGCTCGCGTGTGAACTGCGTAATGGTTTGAGGGTCGCCGTCCTCGAAGACGTCGAAGTCGTCGCGAGTGAGGCCGCCGACGAGCCGTCCGTCGGCATCGCGGACCGTGACCGTGACGCCGGTGATGTCGATGCCCGATTTGAACGGGCGCGGATCCTGGACGGGCGTCTGCCCGGCCGGCAGCGCCAGGGCGACCGGCAGGGCGAGTAGCAGCAGCGCGCCGCGGATATACACGTGTGAGGCTCGTTCCGATCTTAGCACCGCCGGCCTGATCGAAAACCCCCGCGGGCTGATAGGATCACCGTTGTGCCCGATACGGCTCTGATGCCGGACCAGTCGCTCCAGGCGTCCCTCATGCGCGAGGGCTACGTCTTCGTGCATGCTGGCGCCATGCGCCGTGCCATCGAACCCTTCGGCGCGCTCGACGACTGGCAGGCGTTCGCCGACAGCTGGAACGCGCTCGACGTGGACGCGTACATGGCGGACGGCGGCCGTTACCGGCGGCGGCGCCACGCCGTCTATCTGGCGGGCGCGACCGGCGTCATCGAGCGCGCGCCGGCCAGGCCGCATTACCAGGGGCTCGACTACAACCCGCTCAACGGCGGCGTCGCGCGGTGGTTTACCCCCGTCGCGGCCGACGTCGGCGAGGGCCGTTCCCTGAGGGCAATTCTTGCGTTCAGCCGGGACTTGTTCCATCGGCTGGCGCCGGATACGCAGCGATGGGCGATCGAGGTCCACCAGTTCCGAATCGAAGCGCGGCCAGGCGTCGACGGCCGTCCCACACCCGAAGGGATGCATCGCGACGGCGTGGACTACGTACTCGTGCTGCTCGTCAACCGGCGCAACATCGCCAGCGGCACCACGGCAATTCTCGGCCCAACCGGCGCCGAACTCGGCCGCTTCACGCTGACCGAGCCGCTCGATGCCGCGCTCGTGGACGATGCGCGCGTGAGCCACGGTGTGACGCCTGTGCGTGCCCTCGACCCCTCCGCGCCGGCCTGCCGGGACGTGCTGGTCGTGACATTCAAAAAAGAGGATCTGTGACGGATCGCGTCGAAATCTACGACACCACCCTGCGCGACGGCAGCCAGGGCCTCGGCATTTCCTTCTCGGTGCTCGACAAGCTACGCATCGCGGAGCGGCTCGACGCGTTCGGCGTGCACTACATCGAGGGCGGCTGGCCCGGATCGAATCCGAAGGACGTCGAGTTCTTCGACGAAGCGAAGCGCCGGACGTTCCGGCACGCGAAGCTCGCCGCGTTCGGCGCCACGCGCCGCAAAGGCGTGACGGCGGAAGACGACGACCAGGTCCGCCTGCTGCTTGACGCGGAAACGCCGGTGGTGACGATCGTCGGCAAGACGTCGCTCCTGCACGTCCGCGAGGTGTTGCAGACGACGCCCGACGAAAACCTGGCGATGATTGCCGACACGATTGCGTACCTCAAGGCGCGGGGCCGTTTCGTCGTCTACGACGCCGAACATTCGTTCGACGGCTACAAGGAAGATGCCGAGTACGCGCTGGCGACGCTGGCGGCCGCCGAACGGGCCGGCGCGGACGTTGTCGTCCTGTGCGACACCAACGGCGGCTCCATCCCCGGCGAGATCGTGGAGATCACGACGCGCGTGCGGTCGCGCATCGCGACGCGTGTCGGCATCCACACGCACGACGACATCGGCCTGGGCGTCGCGAACGCCCTTGCGGCGCTCGATGCGGGGGCG
The DNA here is from genome assembly GCA_963729215.1 of uncultured Acidobacteriota bacterium. GTDB lineage: Bacteria > Acidobacteriota > Vicinamibacteria > Vicinamibacterales > CAVVIG01 > CAVQJU01. The sequence goes on from CAVSND010000027.1 coordinate 159,723, forward strand.
ACGCACGTGCAGGGCACGATCAACGGGATCGGCGAGCGGACCGGCAACTGCAACCTGACGTCGGTGATTCCGACTCTGGCTTTCAAGTTCAAGCGGCCGTCGGTGCCGGGCGAGTCGCTGTCCATGCTGAAGGAGCTCTCGCAGTTCGTGGACGAGATCGCGAACCTGCGTCCGAACCCCCGGCTGCCGTGGGTCGGCGCTGCGGCCTTCTCGCACAAGGGCGGTCAGCACGTCAACGCCGTGCAAAAACTCGTCAGCAGCTACGAGCACATCGACCCGGCGCTCGTCGGCAACCGGCGGCACGTGCTGATGAGCGAGCTCGCGGGCCGAAGCAACATCATCATGAAGGCGCGTGAGCTGGGCTTCGATGTGAGCAAGGAAACCCCCGAGCTGAACGCGATGCTCCAGCGCGTCAAGGAACTCGAGCACGACGGCTACGAGTTCGAGGCCGCCGACGGGTCGCTGGCGCTGCTCATCAGGCGCACGCTGAGGCACGAGGCGAAGCCGTTCGCGGTGGACGCATACCACGTGTCGATGCGATCGGGCGGCAGGTCATCGGTCTGTGAGGCGACCGTGAAGGTGGTCGTCGGACGAGACCACGCGCACACCGTCGCGGAAGGCGATGGGCCGGTAAACGCGCTCGACGGCGCGCTGCGCACCGCGCTGCTGAAGTTCTACCCCGACCTGCAGTCCGTGCGCCTCACCGACTACAAGGTCCGCATCGTCAACTCGTCGTCCGGAACGGCGGCGGTGACGCGCGTGCTCATCGAGAGCGGCGACGGCGTGTCCACGTGGACGACCATCGGCGTCCACGAGAACATCATCGAGGCGAGCCTCCAGGCGCTCGTGGACAGCCTCGAGTACGGCCTGCTCCGGCAGGAGCTTTGCGGCCAGCCATCGCGCCGCCGCGATATAGCGGGCGGTGCAGGCTTCGCGGTTCATCATCTCGAGCCCGATCGCAGGGCGGTCGCGGCTGACGGCGGCATTTCATGATCGGCAAGATCACGATTGAAGAACACTTCGGTCTCGAGGCGACGCTGCGCGAGTCCGCCGAGTACGCCGTTCCCGGGAAGTTGAACGTGCTGGAGCGGCGGCTGCTGGATCTGGACGATGAGCGGCTGCGCGAGATGGATGCGCATGGCGTCGCGTTCGCCATCCTCTCGCTCAACGCGCCGGGCGTGCAGTCGGTTCACGAGCCCGCGCGCGCCATCGATCTCGCGCGACGCGGCAACGATGCGCTGGCCGCGGGAATCGCCAGACACCCGGATCGGTACGCCGGATTTGCGGCGCTGCCGATGCAGGATCCCGAGGCGGCTTGCGCGGAATTGACCCGCGCGGTGAAGGAACTGGGTTTCAAGGGCGCGATGGTCAACGGCTACTCCCAGATCGGGAGTCCCGATCGCGTCGTTTACTACGACGATCCGATGTTCCGGCCGGTCTGGGCCACGCTGGCGAGCTTGAACGTGCCGTTTTATCTGCACCCACGCGATCCGCTGCCGGGCCGGGTGCCGATGTACGACGGCCACCCGTGGCTGCGCGGCGCGTCGTGGGCGTTCGGCGTGGAGACCGCCACGCATGCGCTGCGCCTCATGGCGAGCGGGATCTTCGACACCCACCCCGGCCTGACCGCCATTCTCGGGCACCTCGGCGAGATGCTGCCGTACTGCATCTGGCGCTTCGATCACCGGGTGGGCAAGCGCCCGCGCGATATCCCCGCGCGCAAGACGTTCACGGAATACCTGCGGTCGAACTTCTACGTCACGACGAGCGGGAATTTCCACACGGCGACGCTGAATGCGGCCATCGCGGAATTGGGCGCCGATCGCGTGCTGTTTTCCGTCGACTATCCGTTCGAGGAAGTCGGCGACGCGGCGTCGTGGTTCGACACGTGTGAGATCTCCGACGCCGACAGACTCAAGATCGGCCGCACGAACGCCGCTCAGCTCTTCCGCTTGAAGTAGTGGGCGATCTTTTTCCCCGCGTCGTCTGAGTAGTACACGACAACTCTCGTCGTGCCCACCGCCTGATCCTTGAAGTCCTGACCCGCGTCGACCGCGGCGCGATCGGTCAGCTTCAGCTTTTCGGTCGCGCCGTTGTCGTAGCGGATGGTGATTTCTTTCTTGCCTCGATTGATGTCGGTGACGATGCCTTCCGTTGTCTGCAGTCCGTTGCCGCCGACGCGATCGATTTCGTGGGCCGATTCGCCGCCCTGGTCGGCCGTGTAATGGACCACGACGGTTGTGCCGGGCTTGAGGTCCGCGAGGACACCGTCCTTGCCGCCGTGGACGAGCAGGTCCTTCGCGGCGCTGTACACGTGCTCCACACCGTCCTCTGTCGTGACGACAATCTTATTGGCGGCTTTATGCTCGTCTTTGATCGTGGCGTCGGTTGCGATGACGCCGGTCACACCGTGAATCGGTGGGAGTGTCGTCTGGGCGTAGAGCGGGGTGACCCCGCACGCAACGCTACCGATGAGAAGAAGTCCTGAAACCCGCATCATCGCAACCTCCTTCAGCCTGCGATGGCATTTGCATACGCTGCGCCAGTCTATTGCGGGGACGGTCGAGGCTAGAGCGGCTCGCCGGGCGTGGCGGAGCCGGCAAGCCAGTCCCGACCTTCACGGTACAGCTTCTCCACCTCGGGTCCGCGCAGGCCAGGCAACCCCTGTTTGACGGTAAAGCCGTTCCGGTGCTGCAGATAGCCGAGGTGCCGGTAGCCCTCCGGAAATCTGTCGAGGACCGCGCGATCCAGTTGCAGCGTGGCCGAAGGATCAACCGGGTCGAGCCGATCCTTTTCGTAAATGGGCTGACGGCGGACGATGCCCCAGCGTCCCTCGCGCTTCTCGAAGAAATCGTAAAACCGTCCCCAGCAGACGACATCCACCGGCACACCGTCGAGCGGCGCGCGCTGGAAGATATTCATTTTGGCCTGCGAGATCGCCCGTGTGCCGCTGATGTCGCACGACCAGCCGTTGAGCGCGTGCAGGATGTGGACGCCGCGCTCGAAGCCCTCGCGGCTGACCTCGATGAACTTCGTCGCCGGGCCCTGGAACCACGTCGCGGTCATCCATCCGTCGGCATGCCAGACGGTCGCGAATCGCTCCCAGTCTCCCGCGTCGCGCCAGACGACCCAGTTCTCGACAACGTGACGGATTGCGGCTGAGTCGTCCATGGGGGAGTCTTTCGTGGCTCGTGGCTCGTGGCTCGTGGCTCGTGGCTCCGTGGCTCGTGGCTCGTTACCCGTTTTTCCGTTTTCCGTTTTACGTTCTGACGACTCTGTTCCTCAGGACGCCGATCCCTTCGACTTCAGTCTCCACGAGGTCGCCGTCTTCGAGGAACTCCTGGGGCGTGCGGGCAAGGCCGACGCCCTCGGGCGTGCCGGTCGCGATGAAGTCGCCCGGCTCGATGGTCATCCCGCGCGACAGCGACTCGATGATCGCATCCACCCCGAAGATCATGTTCGCCGTCGTCGAGTTCTGTTTCTCCACGCCGTTGACCCGGAGCGAGATCTTTTTCGACTGCGGATCGCCGAATTCGTCGGCCGTGACGATGACCGGCCCGATCGGACAGAAGCCGTCGAGGCTCTTGCCCTTGAACCACTGCAGGTGCGTCTTCTGCAGATCGCGGGCCGAGACATCGTTGATGACCGTATAGCCAAATACATGGTCGAGCGCTCGAGCCCGCGGTATGTCCTTGCCGGCTATGCCGATGACGACGCCGAGTTCAGCTTCGTAATCGAGTTGAGTAGTGACGGACGAATCCCACGGGATCGGATCGTTCGGACCTGTCACGCTCGTGGGCGCCTTCGTGAAGAACACCGGCGCCTCCGGGATCTTGAACTCCCGGCCGCGGGCCTGGGCGCTTTCCTTTGCGTGGCTGATGTAGTTCAGGCCCAGGCAGACGACGTTCTTGGCGGGGCGTCCCGTAGGTGCATGCCAGCGAACGTCGCCGACGCGATGTGGCGCCGAAACTGGCGGAGGGCCGCCGAAGGCCTGCGTGGCGAGGTCGGCGACGCGTGTCCAGGTGTCCTTCCCTTGCGCGATCAGTTCAGTCAAGGTCCGCGGGATGGTGTCGGCGCTCGCCGGCAGAAGGGCGTGGACGTCGTACAGCAGTTCACTATGCAGGATGCCGAGGCGTGGTCGCACGTCGGCTGGAAGCGAAAAAGTGGCGTAGCGCATGGATGCCAGAAAGATATGTCAGTTGTCCCGCTGCACTCAAGCGTGCGGCTTCCTTGCCGGGCGATCCGGACTCTTGGATCAACGCCGAAAACACGGACAGTGACGTTAAACGACCGTCTTTCAAAGTGTTCACAACCTCATGGTCCCTGCTATACTCCCCGCCAATTTGAATTTGCGACACGGATGTGACAGTCACTGGACAAACGGGGAGGGTGTAATGAAGCGTGTGTTGGCCCCGATCGTCGGCAGCGCGATCATCCTGCTACTTGCCGCCGCGCCGTTGCGGGCGCAGGCCGGCTCTACCGCTCAGATCAGCGGGACCGTGAAAGATGGAAGCGGAGGTGTGCTGCCGGGCGTTGATGTCACCGTGACGCAGACCGACACGGGCCTCAAACGCAACGCGGTCACCGACGCGGAGGGGCAGTATCTGCTCCCGAATCTCCCGGTTGGTCCCTATCGTCTCGAGGCCACGCTGCAGGGCTTCCGGTCATACGCGCAGACCGGTATCGTGCTGCAGGTCGGTGCGACGCCTGCCATCAACATCGCTATGGCAGTGGGGCAGGTCGAGGAAACCGTGACCGTCCAGGCCAACGCGCTCACAGTTGAAACGCGGAATCTCGGTGTCGGCCAGGTGATGGACAACAAGCGCATCCTGGACCTGCCGCTCAACGGACGCAATCCGGCCGACCTGATGCAGTTTCTGCCGGCGGCGGTGCCACAGCCCGCGCTGAACGCCACGAGCCGCAGCATGGGCGGAAGCAACGGCGGCCAGGCGTATTCGCTCGCCGGCGGTCTGTCATTCGGTGTGTCGTTCGTGCTCGACGGCGCCACTCATAACAACCCGTACGACAACCTCAACCTGCCGCTGCCGTTTCCCGACGCCCTGGGCGAGTTCAAAGCCGAGACGAGCACCTTGACCGCCCAGAACGGGATGCACTCGGGGGGGTCCATCAACCTCGTCACCAAGTCCGGCTCGAACCAGTACCGCGGCGATGCCTTCGAATTCTTCCGCCATCACGACATGAACGCCACCGACAAGTTCGCGGCCAAAAACGCCGACGGCTCGCTGAAAGACGACGGCTTGAAGCGCAATCAGTACCGGGTTCACCCTCGGAGGGCCGATCAAGAAGGACAAGCTGTTCTTCTTCGGCGGCTACCAGGGCACGAACACCCGTGTGATCCCGACCGACAATCGCGCCTACGTGCCGACGGCGGCCATGCTTGCCGGCGACTTCACGGCGTACGCCTCACCGGCGTGCAACAACAACCGGCAGATCACCCTGATTGGGCCCGGGATCTCCGGTAACAAAGTGAACCCCGCGCTCTTCAGCAAGGCGGCGCAGAACATCTCGAGCAAGATTCCGACGGCGACCGATCCGTGCGGCCTCATCCAGTACGGCCTGCCGAGCGCGATCGACGAAGGTCAGTACGTCGGCAAGGTGGACTATCAGATGGGCACCAAGCATTCGGTGTTCGCGCGGTATATCGCGACGAAGCAGTTCACGCCGCCGCCGTTCAGCCTCGACGCCGCGCAGCAGAATCTGCTGGTCACCCGGATTGGCGGCCGCGACAACCTGGCCCAGACGTTCTCGGCCGGCGAGAACTTCATCATCAGCTCGACGACGTTCAACCAGGTGCGGTTCGCGTACAACCGGACGGATATCAACCGCACGAGCACGGACTTTTTCTCCGCTCCTGAAGTCGGCATCAACATCTACAGCTACATGCCGCATTACATGCTGCTGACGGTCGGTGCCGCAGGCGCCAATCCCACCGGCTTCCAGCTCGGCGGCGGCACCGAGAGCCTGTCGACGTTTACCACGCCCTCATGGCAGGTCAGCGACGACGTCACGCTCGTGCGCGGGCCTCACCAGTTCGCGTTCGGGGTCAACGTCGCAGGGTGGTCGTCGCTCTCGCTTGCGAACGTGCGCTCGCCAGGCCAGCTGGCGATCGATGGAACGCAGACCGGCCTTCCCCTGAGCGACTTCCTGCTGGGTCGAATGGGGGTCAACGCCCTCGTTCAGGCCGCCCCGAATACGCTCGACATGACGCAGAAGTATCTCGGTCTGTACGTGCAGGACACCTGGCGCGTCGGATCGAAGATCACGTTGAACGTCGGCCTGCGGTACGAGCCGTTTTTCCCGCAGCAGCTCGTCAACGGCGCCGTGTACCAGTTCGACAAGACACGCTTCGACCAGAACATTCATAGCGTCGTGTTTCCGAAGGCGCCTGCCGGTCTGTATTTTCCGGGAGACGCCGGGTTCCCGAGCCAGGCCGGCATGAATACGCAGTGGGGCAACCTCGGCCCGCGCGTGGGGATCGCCTGGGATCCGGCGGGTGACGGCAGAACATCGGTCCGCGCGTCGTACGGGCGCTCGTTCGAGTTCGTGAACGCCCAGTTCCATCTGAATACGTCGGTGGCGCCGCCGTGGGGCTCGGAAGTGCGGATCAACAGTCCGCTCGGTGGTCTCGATAACCCGTTCGTCAACACGCAGGGGCAGACCAACATTTTTCCCGTTACGTTCGACCAGAACGCGCCGTTTTCGCTCAACGGACCGTTCCTGAGCCTCAGCAACGACATGGCGGCGACGCACGTCGATCAGTGGAACGTGGCCGTCGAGCGCCAGCTGACGTCGACCTGGTTCGCGTCCGTCGGTTATCTGGGCAGCCGTACCAACAACATCTGGGAATCGACGCCGCTCAACAACGCCGTGTTCCAGAACGTCGGCGCAGCGCCGCCGAGCGCGGCCAATATCAACGCGCGCCGGCCGTTCACTCTCCAGGATCGCGAAGAACGGGCAGTTTTACGGGCCGGTCGACATGTATGTCACCGATGGGTCCCAGAGCTTCAAAGGCATGCTGCTCTCTGCCAGGAAGAGCGGGGCGCGCTCGACGTTCAGCGCCAACTACACGCTGTCGCACTGCTACGGATCACCGGACGGCTTCGGCGGCGCCACGACGAACGTCTCGTCGGGCTACAACATCCCGGGCAATCCCGGGTTCGACAGCGGCAATTGCACAGCCGACCGCCTCCAGAACTTCACCATGACCGGCAGCGCCATGTCCGGGCAGTACAGTGGCTGGAAGAACATCGGGTCCAACTGGCAGCTAGTGGGCAGCTTCAGGGCGTTGACCGGCCCGTGGCTCACGATTACCACCGGCGCCGATGTGGCGCTGAATGGTCAGGCAGGGCACGCAACGCGCGAACCAGGTGTCCGACGACTTCTACGCCAACCAGGCCGTGAACCCGACCAACAACGCCATCTCGTTCCTGAACCCGGCGGCGTTTGCGCGGCCGGCGAACGGGACGCTGGGGACCATGCAGCGCAACATCGTTCGCGGGCCGGACAGCAAGAACCTCGACCTGGCGCTGACGCGCGCGTTCAGGTTCTCGAGCGCCCGGTACATCGAAGTTCGCGTGGAGGCGTTCAACGCCTTCAACTGGTTCGAGTGGGGCCAGCCGAACACCGCGATCAACGCCGCGACCTTCGGGCAGATCACGACCACCTCGACGACCGTGCCGCCGCGCGTGATGCAGCTGGCGCTGAAGTATGTATTCTAGGGGGCACGAGCCACGAGCCACGAGCCACGAGCCACGAGCCACGGGTTAGAGGTTAGAGGTTAGGGTAGGGGTAAGAGATGACACGCAGACACACCGCGATGACGATCACGCTGAGCCTGCTGGCGGCACTTTTCGCCAGCCGCCCGGCATTCGCCCAGATGGACTTCGCTGGCGATTGGGCGCCGGTGCAGGACGAGGACAACACCGGTAATCCATACGTCGGGGAGTTCCTCGGCATCCCGATGAGCAAGGCGGGGTCGTTGCGCGCGCAGGCGTGGAACGCATCGCTGTACACGCTGCCGGAATGGCAGTGCCGCCCACACGGAGCGATGTACATCTCGCGCGGGCCGTCGCAGGTCCGCATCTGGAAGGAAATCGACCCGAACTCGCGGACGATCACCGCCTATCACGCCGAATGGCTGCGTTCGGTGGACAACCCGTACTACATGGACGGGCGCTCGCGCCCGCCGGCGCTCGCGCCGCATTCGTGGGGCGGATTCTCGACGGCCGAGTTCATCGGCGACATGCTGAGGATCACCACCACGCACCTCAAAGAGGACTACTACCGCCGCAACGGCGTCCCATCGAGCGACGAGGCGACGCTGACGCAGTACTGGATCCGGCGCGGCGACATTCTGACGTGGGTCACCATCGCATATGACCCGTTGTACCTGGCGGAGCCGATGATTCGCAGCAGCGAGTATCGATGGGCGCCGAACCAGCAGATTCCTCCGTATCCCTGCACCCCGGTGGAGGAGATCGACAGGCCCAACGGCGTGGTGCCGCACCACCTGCCTGGTACCAACCCGTTTCTCAAGGAGTTCGGCGAGAAATTCCGGCTGCCGACCGACGTCACGCTCGGCGGGCCAGCGAGCATGTATCCGGAAGCTGCACGCAAACTCGAGCGGCAGATCAACGGAGTCAAGTGAGAGAACGCGAAGACAAAGGATCAAACGCAGAGATCGCGGAGATCGCAGAGGGCTTCAGGCAGAGAGCCCTAAGCAGAGAGCCTTAAATGGAAGGCGGCCGTTCGCGTGCCAGCTGAGGAGTTGAAATCGTGCGCTTGAAACGCTCAGAAATCGTGCGCCTGAAACACTCCGCGATCTCCGCGATCTCTGCGTTGATCTTCGTCTCTGCGATCTCTCTCTCCGCGCAGTCGCCCGCGCTTGAAGCGATACCCGTTCGCGGGCACATCTATCTGATCGGCGGCGCCGGGAGCAATATCACGGTCTCTGCAGGTCCGGATGGCGTGTTCCTCGTGGACAGCGGCTCGGCGGCGAACGCCGACCGCGTCCTGGCCGCGATCAAAGCGTTGCAGGCGCGGTTGCAGCAAACGTTGCCGGCCGCGCCACGCTCGGGAGCGGAAACGGCCACCGCGACCAATCTCGAGCCGTTCTACCGGACGCTGACACCGCCCAAACCGATTCGCTACATCGCGAACACCAGCGCCCTGCCGGATCACACGGGCGGCAACGAGAAGCTGGCGCTCGCCGGCAAGACATTCACCGGCGGCAACGTCACCGGCGAGATCGGCGGCGAAGGTGAGTCGGCCGCGATTCTGTCGCACGAAAACGTTCTGTCCAGGCTGGGCGATGCCAAGACGCCGGCGAAGGGGCTGCCGACGGACACGTATTTCGGCGCGACGCTGAAGCTCGCGTACTTCTTCAACGGCGAGGGTGTCGAGCTGCTGCGCATACCCGCCGCGGCCACCGACGGCGACAGCATCGTCCACTTCCGTGGGTCCGATATTGTGGCCACAGGCGAGCTCTTCGATTTCACTCGCTTCCCATTCATCGATCTCGCCAAGGGCGGCAGCATTCAAGGGGTGTTGGCGGGCCTGAACCGCATGGTGGAGATGGCGGTGCCCGAGTTCCGGTCCGAAGGCGGCACGCTCTTTATTCCGGCGCACGGCCGGGTCGGCGACATCGCGGACATGACGTACTACCGCGACATGACGACGATCATCCGCGACCGCATCCAGGATCTGATGAAGAAAGGCCGGACGCTCGAGCAGATCAAGGCGGCACGGCCGACCGAAGACTGGGATGGCCGGCTCGGCCAGGACAAGTCGTGGACGCCGGACATGTTTGTCGAGGCGGTTTACAAGGGCCTTCAGAACCCCAAGAAGTAGAAGTAGTAGCGCAGGCCTTCAGGTCTGCCCTGGCGGATGGTGGAGCACAGTGAAATCCACGGTGAAATTAACGTCGTTCGCGGTCGTCGCCGTTTCCCTTCTTTTTCCAGTGTTTGCCTCCGCGCAGCGCGGGCGCGGGGCCCAGCCCGCCGGCCCGCCACAGACGGCGCGCCAGGCGGCGCCGATCGACCTCACCGGCTACTGGGTGTCGCTGATCGTCGACGAGTGGCGCTTCCGCGTCACGCCGCAGAAGGGCGACATCGTGTACCTGCCGTTGAACGCGCAGGCTCGGCAGATCGCCAACGCCTGGGATCCCGATAAAGATCAAGCCGACGGCAACGCGTGCAAGGCGTACGGCGCGGTGGGCGTCATGCAGCGACCCGGCCGGCTCCACATCACGTGGGACGGCGATCAGGCGCTGAAGATTGAGGCGGACGCGGGCACCCAGACGCGCGCCCTTCGATTCGGACCCGCGCCGGCGCAACCGGGCGAGCCGTCGCTGCAGGGTTACTCGGCGGCGGTGTGGCAGGTGAACGGCCGGCCGCTGATCGACACGGGCGGTACCGGTTTCGTGCCGATCAACCGTGTGCAGGGCGCGACGCGCGGAGGTCAGCTGAAGGTCACGACGACAAACCTGAAGCCCGGTTATCTCAGGAAGAACGGCGTCCCCTATAGCGAGAGGGCGGTCCTCACCGAGTACTACACGGTTCTCCCGGGCCAGCAAAACGATTCCTACATCGCGCTGACCGCGATGCTCGAGGATCCGACGTACCTGACCGGGCAGTTCATCCGGACTTACACCTTCAAGAAGGTGCCCGATCAGACCGGATGGGACCCGACACCATGCTGGCCAAAGTAGTGCAGTCGAGATCCAAGCAGGCCCTCAGGCCAGTCGCTCTTCTCGTCGTCGTGTTCGGTCTTGGCGTCAGCGCACAGCAGCGAATCACAACTCCAGCCGCGTCCGAGTGGCAGACGTACAACCACGATCTCGCCGGCACTCGTTTCTCGCCGCTGACGGAAATCAACACCGGCAACGTGTCGACGCTGGCGAAGGCATGGACGTACCAGTTTCCCGCGCCGCCCGGCGGCGGCCGTGGCGGCGGCCTTGGTGCGGCGTCGGAGGCCGTGCCGATCGTCGTCGGCGGCGTGATGTATCTCCCCGTTGGTAACACCGTCGTCGCACTGGAGGCTGACACGGGCAAAGTGATCTGGCAGCGCGAAGTGGCTGGTGGTCCGCAGGCCGGCGCGGTGTCGCGGCGCGGCGTCGGCTACTTCGCGGGCGATCGCAATACGCCCGACCGAATCATCGTGACGGCTGGACGAAGGATGCTCGCGTTTGATGCGGCGACGGGCAAGCCGTCGGAAGGCTTCGGCACGAACGGCGAGGTCGACATGGTGGTCGGCTACGCAGGGACACCGACCATCTACAAGAACGTCATCATGGTCGGCGCCAGCGTCAACGAACTGCCGCAGGGACCGCCCGGAGATACGCGTGCGTTCGACGCGGTCACGGGCAGGAAGCTCTGGGAGTTTCACACGGTGCCGCGTCCCGGCGAAGTCGGCCACGAGACGTGGCTCGACAACGGCTGGGAGAATCGATCCGGGACGAACACGTGGGGGTTTTCCGAGACCATCGACGAGGCGCGCGGCATTGCGTACCTCCCGATCGCCGGTCCCGCCGCGAACTACTGGGGCGGCGATCGACCAGGCAACAACCTCTTCGGCAACTCGGTCGTCGCCGTCGACATCCTGACCGGCAAGTACAAGTGGCACTTCCAGACCGTGCATCACGACATCTGGGACATCGACATGTCGGCGGCCCCGGGCCTTGTCGATATCAAGCAGGGCGGCCGGACGATTCCCGCGCTCGCGACGGTCGGCAAGGGCGGCTACATGTTCATCCTCGATCGCACGAACGGCAAGCCGGTGTTCGGTGTCGAGGAGCGGCCGGTGCCGAAGGGCAACGTGCCCGGCGAGTGGTATTCGCCGACGCAGCCGTTTCCGGTCAAGCCGCCCCCGCTGGCGAAAGTCCGCTTCAAGAAAGAGGACATGGTCACCGCCGCCGACACGACGCCCGAACACGTGCGGGCGTGCCAGGAACTGTGGGACAGGAGCGGAGGCTTTACCAACGACGGCCCGTTTACGCCGTTCACGTTCCACGAAGACGGGGCGCCGCCGAAGTCGACCATTTCGTTTCCGGGCGGAACAGGGGGCGTCAACTGGGGCGGCACGGCCACCGATCCCCGCACGGGTTACATCTACGTGAACTCGCACGACACGTCGCTCGTGGGCTGGGTGGAGAAGAAGAAGCCCGGCGTGACGTACAGCTTCGATACGGCAGGCTCGCCGCACATCTACAATCGCGCCAGCGTGGACGGCGTCGGACCGTTCCACACGTTCTCCGCGCCGGCGGGCAAGGACGCCAACGGCCGCGACGTCATCCTTCCGTGCCAGCGCCCGCCATGGTCCCGGTTGATCGCGGTCAACGCGAATACTGGCGACATCGCGTGGGAGACGACGCTCGGCGGCAACGACTTCCTGCCGGCGGGGAAGCAGAACGTCGGCGGCAGCGGCAGCGCTGGCCCGACGGTGACGGCCGGCGGCCTGGTGTTCGTCGGCGCGACGGACGACCGGCGCTTCCGCGCGTTCGACTCGAAGACCGGCAAAGAGCTGTGGGCCACGAAGCTCGACAAGGTCGGCAACGCCAACCCGATGACCTACCAGGCGAAGAACGGAAAGCAGTACGTGGCGATCGTCGCGACCGACACCCTGGTCGTCTTCGCCCTGCCGTAGTCAGACGTCCGCGGCGCTGAAGTTGAGCTCGACGCCGTTGCCAGCGGGGTCCTTGAAGAAGAGTTGAACCTGTCCGGTCACCGGCACCTGGGCCACTTCGTACCGGACTCCATGTCGCGCCAGCACCTGTTCGAAGTCCTTCCGGCCCGAGCAATCGAATGCGCCGTGGCCGAAAGTCGTTTGAACGCCGACAGGGCCGCCCTCGTCCGGACATTCCGTCAAATGCAGCACCGGTTCGCCACCGGCATAGAGCCAGTAGCCGAAACTCTCAAACGGCGGCCTGTCGCCGAGAGTCAAGCCGACGACGCTGGTATAGAAGTCCCGCAGTCTGTCCAGCAGTTCACGCGGGGCCCGAAGGTTGTAGTGGCTGAAGCCGGTGATTGGCATTGAAGAGACGAGGAAAACGAAAGGGCCGTCCCGCCAAAGCGAAACGGCCCCTGGTGACTGTCAGATTCCGCGACGACAAGTTCCGCGACAGCCTATCGCTCGAAGGTGTCGCCGCTGGCGTTGAACGCCGGAACTGCGTTGTTCCCTGCGCGATCGGCGGCCGCGAGCGTCGGGCCGGACTCGCCGCGAGGCAACGTGCTGACGCCTGACCGTAGAAACGCTTTGGCGACGTTGACTTCGCGATCGAAGAGCACACCGATAAAGCAGTTGCTCATTTCGTCCCAGTTCTGGGGGCCCCACACGACTTTTTTCGCCGCGTCCGGATTGAAGCGGTTGGCCGGCGAGTTGTCGAAGTGCGTGATGAACCGCAGCTTGGCGCCGCGCGGCAGCTGCACCGGCTCGGCGTACTGGTAGCCCATCTGCCACTCGAAGTCGAATTTCCCCTTGAGCACGGTCTTCGCCGGCTCGCCCGGCACGATGACCTGCATCTCGAAATCCTTGCCGCGCAGGTGCATGTGCGGTTGCGCGTAGACGAGGCGGCCCGGCTCGGCCAACGTCACTTCGCTCACGACTTCGGCATTGCCGTCGCCGGGAGGAATGGCAAGGTTGCTCGCCGTTGGACCGGCATGGAAGTAGTAGCGCTTCTTCGGGTCGGACTTCGCCAGCACGAGCCCGAGTTTCGACACATCGGACTCCGGCTTGCCCGTTGCCGTGTAGTGCATCTCGTAGACGAGATCGGATCCCTTGGGGACGAACTTCGCCGCGCCCTCCTGGTCGAAGCGTTGCGGACCGAGCCCGGGGTTGAACTTGCCGAGGATGTCGTTGCCTTCCTCCGGCGAATTCTTGCCGATGATGTCGCGCTGCGTCTCGTTCTCGTAGGCATCGCCGGGCACGGCGTCCTTCAGCCAGGTCGACCCCGCAGGACGGACCCATACCTTGCCGTGGTGAAGCACCTTGGCGTTGCCCGGGCGCATCTCCGCGGCCACGACCCACATGTCTTCCTTGAAGTTGGTCTTGACGACGATGTACTTGTAGTTGATGGTGCCGGTCGAGGGCAGCTCGAACGGCTTGGGCATCTCGACGATCACGTCCGGTTTGAGGTTCCAGCCGTCCTCAAAATGACGTTCGGGAGGCGCATCTTTCGGGTTGCCGGCCGGCGCGCCCGCGTCGGACCACGCGGCAAGTGTCGCGATCTCGCGGTCGGTCAACCGGCGCTCGTTGGAAAACAGGCCAACCTCAGGGTCGGCAAACCAGGGCGGCATCTGCCGATCCCCGGTCTTCAGCTTGATGGATTTCGCCCAGGGACGCGCCTGCTCGTAGGAAAGCAGCGACATCGGCGCGACCTCGCCCGGGCGATGGCAGGTCTGGCAATTCGACTGGAGGATCGGGAGGACGTCTTTGTAGTAGGTGGGCCCGCTCTCGCCAGTCAGGGATGCTGCCCCGACTACCGCCATCAGGCAACCGGCCGCAACGGCCAGGGACGTTCGCGACGTTTTCATCGGGCCATCCTCCTTGCTTACGCTCCGCGCAGCCATCAGTATAATTCCACTCCGGAGGAATCCTGTGCCTTTTCGACCACTTCGTCTCCTGGCCGGTGCGATGAGCCTGGCCATGCTCGCCGTTGCACTCCAGGCCCAGAAACCGGCGGACGGCCTTCGCCAGGGCTCCGGTGAGTCTCGCCGCAGCGGAGCTGAGGCGGACGGGGATTGGCCGATGTACGGACGGGACCTCGCCGGCACCAAGTTCTCGCCCCTGAAACAGGTCACGGCCGGAAACGTCTCGAACCTGCGGCCCGCGTGGAACCTGACGCTCGTCGAGCGGCCGGCCCCGGTTCCCGGCCAGGGTCGCGGCCGAGGGCTAGGCGGGCCGGAAATCCTGTCAAACCCGGAAGTGACGCCTATCGTCGTGAACGGCGTGATGTACCTGCTGGCCGCCGGCAACCAGATCCTGGCGCTCGACGCGGCGACGGGAAAGGAAATCTGGCGCTACGCCATCCCGGACGGCGACTCGACCGGGCGGGGCCTGGGCTATTGGCCGGGCGACCGCAACAGCCCCGAACGCGTGGTGTTCACGGCGGGGCCGCCAAAAGCGAAGACTGGCGAAGCGAGCCCGGGCAACACCGGCGCGCGGTTGATCGCGCTCGACGCGGCAACCGGCAAGCCGTCCGAGGGTTTCGGCGTCAACGGCGTTGCCGACATCGGCGTGCCGTGGAACGGCGTGCCGCTGGTCTTCAAAAACGTCATCACGCTCGGCGCGACGGTTGGTGAAGTGCCTGACGGTCCGCCGGGCGACACGAGGGCGTTCGACGCGCGCACCGGGAAGAAACTCTGGGAGTTTCACACGGTGCCACGGCCCGGTGAACCCGGGCACGACTCGTGGCTGAATGACGGGTGGAGAAGCCGTTCCGGCGTCAACATCTGGGGCTGGTATATGACGGTGGACGAACAGCGCGGCATCCTCTACATGCCGATTGCCGGTCCGGCCGCCAACTACTGGGGCGGCGATCGTCCCGGCAACAATCTGTTCGCGAACTCGATGGTCGCGGTCGATGCGGAGACGGGCAAGTACAAGTGGCATTTTCAGACGGTGCACCATGACCTCTGGGACTCCGACATGCCGTCGCCGCCGACGCTCGTGGATATTCGTTTGAACGGGCGGACGATTCCCGCGCTCGCGTCGGTCGGCAAGACCGGCTACATGTTCATCCTCGACCGCGTGACCGGCAAGCCGATCTTCGGCGTTGAAGAACGCCCCGTTCCCAAGGGCGACGTTCCGGGCGAGTGGTATTCGCCGACGCAGCCGTTTCCCGTGAAGCCGCCGCCCCTGACGCGCGTCGAGTTCAAGAAGGAAGACATGGTGACCGCCGAGGACACGTCGGCCGATCACGTGAAGGCCTGTCAGGAGCTCTGGGACAAGAGCGGCGGGTTCTACAACGCCGGACCGTTCACGCCCTTCATGTTTCACGACGAAGGTGCGCCGCCGAAGTCGACGATTCAGTTTCCCGGAGGCACCGGCGGCGTGAACTGGGGAGGTCCCGCCGCGGACCCGTCGACGGGTTACGTCTTCGTGAACGCGCACGATACGTCGCTCGTCGGCTGGATTGAAAAAGTGCGGCCCGGACAGAACTACGGCCGCGGCACCGAAGGATCGAAGCAGCTGTACGACCGCGGCAGCGTCAACGGCGCCGGCCCTTACTTCACGTTCAGCGCGCCGCTGAAGGACGACACGGGGAGGGTGGTTGCCAACCTGCCGTGTCAGCGTCCCCCGTGGGCGCGGCTCGTGGCCGTGAACGCGAATACGGGCGACATCGCCTGGCAGGTGCCCCTTGGAACCACCGATGCGTTGCCGGAAGGCAAGCGCAACACGGGCGGAAGCGGGAGCGCCGGTCCGATCGTCACGGCGGGCGGCGTGGTCATCGTCGGCGCGGCAAACGACCGCCGCATCCGCGCGTTCGACTCGAAGACAGGCCAAGAGCTGTGGACGGCGCCGCTGCCCGGCGTGGGCAACGCCAACCCGATTACCTATACCGGCAAGAACGGCAAGCAGTACGTCGCCATCATCGCGACGGACTCGCTGCAGGTCTTCGCGCTACCATAGGGGCCAACGTGCGAGCCTACGCGACAGCATCGTGGCCTGCGTGCTCTCGACCACTCTCGCCGCCCAGCGAGGCGGCCGGGGAGGTGCGGAATTCGCCGGACCGCCGCAGGGTCCCGACGCTATTCCAGTCGTTGAAACCATCGGATGCCTCGCCGAGGGACCGAACAACAGCTGGAGGCTGTCGAACGCGACAGAGCCGTCGCGATCCACGCCCGGTTTTTCGAAGGCCGAGGAAGTCAAGGCGGCGGAGGCCAGGCCGCTGGGTTCGCAGCAAATTCCCCTCATCGGCATGGTCGAAATGCACCCGGACGAACATAAAGGCCACAAGGTCCTGGTCAAGGGACTGCTCATCAAGGACTCGACAGGGCAGCGGCTGAACATCACGTCGCTGACGACGGTGGGTACCACATGCGCGAAGTAGGACTAGCAATTCTTGCGCTCGTGATCTGCGTCGCGCCGGCACGCGCGCAGCATTCCGGTGCGCCGGGTGGAACCCCTCGGAAAGAGTGTCTCAGCGACGCCGATCGCGAGCTGATCGGCAAGCTCAAGGCGTTGAACCGTCCGACGACGGAAAAGGATCCGCCGCCGCCGTTCAACCCGGATTACTTCGTCGGCGCCTGGACGATGGAGTACGACGCGCCGGAGTCGGCGCTCGGGCCTGAGGGCGTTCAAACCGGCGCGCTGGTCGTGAAACACGTGGACGGCTGCTTCTATGAAGGGGACCTCACGGCGAAAGGTCCGGACGGGAAGACGTACACGACCACAATCAGGATCATGTACGACCCCGCCGCCAGGTATTTGACGTGGATCGAGACCGACAGCCGCGGGTACACGCTGTTCAAGCCGGGGACGATCGGCGCGGACTCCGGAGGATATTTCACGCACTATTTCGAAACGCAGGGCTTCAAGGTGGGCGGCCAGGAGATTCATCTGAAGGGCAGCACCTTCCTCGCGTCGCCCTCGAACTTCCGTATCCGGCGATCGATCTCGACGGGCGGCGAGCCTTACATGAACCTCGGCGAAATGTGGTTCCGCAAAAAGGGAACGGTATGAAGCAGACAACGTGTGCGGTCGCGCTGGCGTTGGCCGCGATGGGTGTGCCGGGCGTCGCGCAGGCCCAGGGCGATAGCGAGGTGCCGACGTTCTCCAGGCACGTCGCGCCGATCCTCTACAACAATTGCGTCGTCTGTCATCGGCCGGGCGAAGTGGCGCCGATGTCGCTCATCACGTACCAGAATGTCCGGCCGTGGGCGCGCGCCATCAAGAACAAGGTTGTCGCGCGCGAGATGCCGCCGTGGGGCGCGAGCCCCGTAAGCATGAAGCTCGCAAATGATCGAAGTCTCTCCCAGA
Source organism: uncultured Acidobacteriota bacterium (assembly GCA_963729215.1). Classification (GTDB taxonomy): domain Bacteria; phylum Acidobacteriota; class Vicinamibacteria; order Vicinamibacterales; family CAVVIG01; genus CAVQJU01. The sequence continues at coordinate 177,720 of CAVSND010000027.1, forward strand.
AGGACATCGACACGATTGTGCGATGGGCCGAGGGTGGGGCGCCCAAGGGCGACGACAAGGATCTGCCTCCGGCGCCGACGTTCCCCGCCGGTGGATGGGCGTTCGGGCAGCCTGATGCCATCGTGGACCTGCCGATCGAGGCGCAGGTACCGGCGACGGGCGAGGTTCCGCAGACGTCATACTTCGTGAAGTCGCCGTTCCCGACCGACGTGTGGATTCAGAAGATGCAGGTTCGCACGAACAATCCGGCGATCGTGCATCACGCGACGCTGTTCATCCGCACGTTTCCGGAAGGCACCCTGATCAAGGACGGACGGCCGGTCGTCAAGGATGAGGGAACGTCGCAGGCCAATACCGAAGGCGGCTTCAACACTGGACTGCCGCCGGGCACCGGCCCGGGCATCCGGCTCGTGTCGTACGTGCCGGGCCGGGGATGGGAAGCCTACGCAGACGGCGTGGCGCGGCGGCTGCCCAAGGGCGCGTACATCGAGATGAACATGCACTATCAGCCGTCCGGCAAGCCCGAGAAAGAGCGCGCGCAGTTCGGCATCTGGTTCTCGAAAGTCCCCGTCGAGCACGAGATGCAGAACGTATCGACGCTTGACCGCGGCACGACGATGGTCGAAGGCAAACCGCTGGCGAACGAGCGCGTCCCCAATATTCCACCGGGCGTGGACAACTGGAAGATCACAAACTTCAAGATCTTCCCGGAGCCGGCCACGCTCTACGCCATGTCTCCCCACATGCACCTGCGCGGCAAGGACATGAAGTTCATCCTGACGTATCCGGACGGCCGTGAGGAGCTCGTGCTCGACGTCCCGAAGTACGATTTCAACTGGCAGCTGTACCATGAGCTCGCCACGCCGCTCAAGATTCCGGCGGGCAGCAAGCTGACCGCCATCGCGCACTACGACAACTCGTCAAAGAACAAGTGGAATCCGGCGCCGGACCGCGAAGTGTACTGGTCCGAACAGAGCTGGGACGAGATGTACAACCCGCAGATCCGATGGACCTGGGATTCGCAGGAACCGAACAAGACGAACTAGGAATCGACGGACGACCTGTCACGAAGTCACGAAGAACACGAAATCAACAGAAGGAATTCATGCCTTCGTGAACATCGTGCCTTCGTGAAAGGCAGGCCCTCCCGCAGGGTTCGGTTCTGCGGCAAGCGGTCTGACCAGCGATAGCGCTCCGAACGCGACGACTGCGAGCGCGCTGGCCGCGTAAAACGCATATCGATAACCGCCGAACGTATCGAAGACGCGGCCTGCAATCATCGGTCCGAATATGCCGGCGGCGCCCCACGCTGTAAACAGCACACCGTAGTTCAGTCCGAGGTGACGCGTGCCGTACAGGTCGGCTGTCGCGGACGCAAACACGGAGAGCTGCGTACCGTAGCACCAGTACACGCAGGCGACGAGCACGAAGAACAGCACCGCCTGCTCGCGCCAGGCGAACAGCGCAGGCATGGCCACCGCCGATGCCAGGATCATCAGGCGCAACGTGGTCACGCGGCCGAGCGCGTCGGAGAGCCATCCCGACAGGATGCGCCCGCCGGCATTGCCGGCGGCGGAGATTGGCAGCGCGAGCGTGGCGACCGCCGCGCCGAGCCCGGCGCTTCGCGCAAACGGCACGAGCTGGCTGATGGTCATCTGGCCGGCCGTGGCGCCGAGCGCGTACGCGATCCAGAGACCGTAGAACTGCGGCGTGCGCAGCATCTCCCGCGTGGAGTAGTCCCGCCGCAGCGCGGCGCCGGCAGGCGGCGTCCACCCGCGGGGCGCGTAGCCGGGAGGCGGGTTCTCGAGAAGCCACGCACCGAGCAGTCCCATCACGAGGAACACGACGCCGAGAAGGCGAAACGTGGGACGCCAGCCGACGGACCCGATCAAGCTGGTTGCCACGGGACCGAAAATCGCCGAGCCGGCGCCGTACCCGCCGACCATCAGACCCACCACGAGGCCGCGCCGGTCCGGAAACCACTTCGACGCCACCGGCATCGGCGTCGCGTATCCGAAGCCGTTGCCGGCTCCAACCACCAGTCCGAAGGCGACGTAGAGAAACCACAGCGACGTAGTGAAGCTCGCAAGCACGAATCCGGCAGCGACGAGTATCGCGCCGGCGAAGGCGCAGAGGCGCGGGCCCCGGCGATCCTGGATGCGCCCGGCCAGGACGAATGTGCTCGCGAACACGACCACCGCGATCGTGTAGACCCACGACGTCTGGCTGCGCGTCCATCCGAATTCCCTCTCGAGCGGCAGAACGAACACGCTCCAGGCGTACAGCGATCCGAGCGCCAGGTTCATCGAGACACCACCGACCACGACACGCCAGCGATTCATCAGCCTGCCTCCGGTAACGCCGCGTATGATATAGCACCCTCGTTGGCTGAGATCTGACGTGCGCAAGCTCTCTTTCACCGGCGTGCTGCTGGCCATCGCGCTGCCTCTCTGCGCCCAGACAAAGGGTTCCGCCGCTGAGCCTGCCGGATGGCACGCCCGATCTGAGCGGCGTCTGGCAGGGCGGCGGGCCTGTCGGCGATATCGCTGAAGGGCTGCCGAAGGGGGAGGCAATCCCGATTCTTCCGGAAGCCGAGAAGATTCTGAAGGCCCGCCGAGTCGAAGGACGATCCCGAAGCGAACTGCCTGCCGACCGGCGTGCCGCGGATCGCGCCGTACCCGTGGCGGATCGTGCAAACGCCGACGCACGTCTTCTTCCTCTTCGAAGCCAACATCCACACGTATCGCCAAATCTTCATGGACGGGCGCAAGCATCCGCCCGATCCCGATCCGACCTGGTACGGCCATTCGATCGGCCGCTGGCAGGGCCGGACGCTCGTGGTGGACACGGTTGGATACAACGACAAGTTCTGGTTCGACTTCCGCGGGCATCCGCACACGGAAAGGCTCCACACGATCGAGCGGTACACCCGGACGGATGCCGGGACGCTGGTGAACGAAATCACCATCGACGATCCCGGCGCCTACGCGAGACCGTTCAAGGTGACGTTCGCGGCGAAGCTTCTGCCAGGCGAGGACTTGATGGAGTACATCTGTCAGGAAAACAATCAGGACGTGGAGCACATCGAGGGCCCGACCGCTGCACCGGGCGATCCAGATCGGCCGCTCGGAACGTCGGAGCAACGCTAGCAGGCTGCTGAAGAACGCAGCCTGAACGTGAAACGTAAAACGTAGAACGAAAAATTCCCGGGTAAGTGCCGCTAGGCCTCTCACCGGCTCTTGAAGTCGCCCGTCGACGATGCTACCGTCGTCGCGGCCCGCTTGGAATGCCCTTCGCACAACTGCTGGACGGCCGTGCCGATGATCGGCACGGCCGTCACGTGAAGAGGGCAGCATGTCGAGTGGCGATCTCCTTGCGCGCGTTGAGGTTCTGGAAACGAAGATGACGGCGCTCGAAGAACTTCCGGCACGAGTCTCGTCGCTCGAAGTGCAGGTTCTGCAGCTTCGGACCGAAATGCGCGATGAATTTTCCGCAGTACGTCAGGAAATGCGCGCCCTGAACGAGGCAACCCGGGGTGAGATGCGTGCGCTCGGGGAGGAACTCCGGGGTCGAGATGAGCGGGCTCGGGGAGGAACTCCGGGGCGAGATGCGGTCGCTCGAGGAGGGACTCCGGGCCGAGATGCGGGCTCTGAACGACCACACGCTGACGCAGGTCCGCGTGCTGCACGAAGAGGTCATCGACCGCATCGCGCGGCTGGACGGGAACGGTGGCGCCCGCCGGTCAAACGGGCGCCGCAAACGCCGCTAGACGTCAGTTCTTCAGGGCCTTCACGACGAAGTAGTTCACCGACTTCGGCACTTCCTTGAACCAGTGCGGCGTGCCAGCCTGGACGACGATCACGTCGCCCTTGGTCAGATGCTGCGTCGTGCCACCCTGGATATCCGTGCCAAGGTGCTGATCGGGCCGCGACACCTTGCCGCCCACCATCGTGCCGCCGCTCACGAATGTGGCCTCGCCTTCGATGATGTAGAGCACATCGGTTTCCTTGTCGTGGACTTCGACCTGGCCGGGACCGGTGCGATGGGCGCCTGATACCGTGACGTTCGGCGCCGTCATCAGCGAGGTGCCCTTGGCCAGCGCCGCCGCGACTTTGTCGTGGTCGATGTACGTGACGTTCGGGGTCTGTGCAGACATATGGAGTGTGGCCGTCAGAAGGAGGCCGGTGCCAGTCAGGCAAAGGGCGGCGGTCGTCAGGAGTGGTTTCATTTCGTTTCTCGTTTCTCGTCTCGTTGTCGGGTTTTCGTTGCCTTACGGGAGCGCGAAGACCACCAGCGCCTCAGAGCCCTCGGGCATCGGATCGTCCAATGCGCTGGCGCCCGACGCGGTGATCGCCACGTACTGTTTGCCGTTGCGGCCCTGATAGGTCATTGGAACGGCGTGGGCGCTCATCGCGAGGCGGGCCGTCCAGAGCTCCTTGCCATTTCTCGCGTCGAACGCACGGAACCGCTTGTCATTCGTGGCCCCGATGAAGATCAGGCCTCCGGCGGTGGTGATCGGCCCGCCCAGATTCAACCGGCCCGTGTTTCTCTTGCCTTCCGGCAACTCCTCGGTCACGCCCAGCGGCACCTTCCAGGCGATCTCACCTGTCCGCACGTTCACGGCGACGAGATTTCCCCACGGCGGGCGCTGGCACAGCCAGCCGCGCTCGCCGCCCATGATGTTCCCCGTCCGCGGATCGCCTTCGGCCCACTGAAACCGCGACGTTGGTCCGACAATGCTGTTGCGGCGGAACGGCACGCGAGCGCCGGCCGGACTCTTTTCCACCCAGCCGATGCTGGCCTCGTCGTTCGTGTTGACGAACACATAGCCGAGCCCGGATCCGCCGCCGTCCCGCCCCAGTTGGCGCCGCCGATCGAACCCGGAAACAGGATGGTCGAGCGGGCGGTGGCGCCGGCATCGCGAAACACGTACGGCGTGAACGGGCCATCGTTGTAGAACCCGCCGCTGCGTTCCATGAGCGCCTGACAGAAGGCGGCATGTTCGGCCGTCGTGTCCGAGGCGCGGACGATGTCGTCGGCCTTGAAGCTGACGCGCGCGAGCGGCGGTGGTTTCACCGGAACCGGTTGCGTGGGCGAACTCTCTTCGTTCGGCACGTCGCTTTTGCTGACGCGCCGTTCCTCGATCCCGAATACCGGTTTGCCTGTCACGCGGTTCAGGACATACATGTAGCCGGTCTTGCTCGTCTGCGCGAGGACCGGCACGAGCTGACCGCCGATCGTGACGTCGAGCAGCGACGGCGGCGACGGGAGGTCGTAGTCCCAGAGATCGTGGTGGACGGTCTGGAAGTGCCAGAGCAGCTTGCCGGTGGCGGCGTCGAGCGCGAGAAGCGAGTTGCCGTAGAGGTTGTCGCCCGGCCGGTCCGCGCCCCAGTAGTCGCTCGGTCCGGGCGCTTCAACGGCGACATAGACGATGCCGCGGGTGGCGTCTAGCGTCTGCGAGAACGCCCAGCTGTAAGTATTCGGCCGCTCTTTCCAGCTTTCGTTTTTCCAGGTGCCCGCCGCAGGTTCGCCGGCCGCCGGCACCGAATGGAAATCCCAGACTTTCGTACCATTCCGCGCGTCGAACGCACGCACGCCGCCAGGCGATCCGTTCGTGCCGACGATGAGCAGGTTCTTGTAGAGGGTGGGCGCCGAGTTGTAGGGCGCCACCATGTCGATTTCGCCGCCATTCCCGAAAGCCGTCGCCGCTTCGCCGGTGCTGGCGTTCAGTGCGATGAGGCGCCGCTCGGACGTGACGAAGATCCGGGCGGGCACGTCGGCGCCGCCGGACCAATAGGTGACGCCTCGCCGCGACGGCGCTCCGTTTTTGAGCGTATAACGCCAGATCTCCTTACCCGTCTCGGGTTCGAGCGCGACGACTCGATCCGATGCGGCCACATACATCACGCCCGCCACCACGATCGGGGTGTACTCGGAGCCGCCAGAGATCGTGCCGGCCGTTCGATCCTTGCCCAGCTTGTACGACCACGCGGGCGCCAGCGTGCCGACGTTGCGCGTGTTGATCTGCGCGAGCGGCGAATGGCGGGTGCCAGCCAGGTCGTAGTTGTACATCGGCCAGTCGCCGGATGCGGTTCTTGGTGATTTCTGAGCTGTGACGCCAGCAATGATCGTCAGCGCGATCGCAGTGGCAGCAATCACCAGACGACCAGATGACCAGATGACTAGATGGTGGTCTCTTCTCGCCATAATCCCAACGCTTTTTGTGCGGGCCGATCCGAGAAGCTGAACAACACCGACTCGTCGCGCGCGTTGTGCGAGACCGGGTGCCAGGACGGCACAACGAAGATGTCGCGCTTGTTCCACGTATACGTAGCGTTCGCCAATTGTGCTCGAGCCGCTGCCCTCGGCGACGCAGAACACGGTCGCATCCGTGGACCGGTACGGCCGGCCCGCGAAGCCTTTCGGCAGCAGCTGGAGGAACGCGCCGATCGTGGGCAGGGGATAGCCGCCGGTGGCCGGGTTGGCGTACTGGAGCTTGAGGCCGTGCCGCGGGTCTGGCGGCTCGCTCTTCGCCATCAGGTCCAGCGCATCGCGGCTGCGCGCGTACGGGTAGGCCACCATGGGCGCCGACGGCCGCGGCGGCTTGTATTCGAGCGGCAGCATGCCGGATCCGTAACGCGCCAGCGCGTCACCTTCGAGGCGCGCGACCGGCTGCGACTTGTCCGGGTAGCGCTCGGCGAAGCTCGTGTCGAAGAAGTTGGTGATGGGAATGTCCAGTCCGTCGAGCCACACCACCGGGTCGCTGCCGAGATTGCCGTGATCGTGGTACGTCCACGACGGTGTCAGGATGAAATCGCCCGGCTTCATCGTCACGCGCTCGCCATCGACCGCGGTGTACGCGCCTTCGCCTTCCAGCACAAAACGCAGCGCCGATGTCGCGTGCCGGTGGCTATGGGCGATCTCGCCGGGCAGGATGAGCTGCAGGCCCGCGTAAAGGCTCTGGGTCACGCGGGAGCCGCCGCTGAAGCCGGGGTTTTCGAGGATCAGGACGCGGCGCTCGGCCTCTTCGGCCGTGATCATCGCGCCGGCCTCCATGATGAACGGCCGCACCTCGTCGTAGCGCCAGAGAGTGGGCATGCAGGCCGTGCGCGGATCCGTGCGCACGAGATCGCCGAGCACCTCCCACAGCGGCGCGGCGTTCTGGGTCTTCAGGCGGTTGTAGAACGCCAGGCGCTCGCCTGAGGCGTCCTGCTTGGTGTAGAAGCGCGGAGAGTCCATGATGGTTTTCGTCTTTGTGCTTACGACGCCCGGACCTTCACGTCCATCGATCCAATTCGCTCAATCGACGCATGAATGGTATCGCCCGGCTCGATTGGACTGACGCCTTCCGGCGTGCCGGTGAAAAAGACGTCTCCCGGATAGAGCGTGTAGAAGGATGAGGCCAGCTCGATGAGCTCCCGCACGCCGAGAATCATGTTCCGGGTGTTCGAGCTCTGGCGCGGCTGGCCGTTGACGGACAAATTCAGGTCGAGGGCGTTGGGTTCGGGGACTTCGTCCGGCGTCACAAGCCACGGCCCCAGGATGGCGTAGGTGTCCGCCGACTTCCGGAAGCTTCGTTCCTCGGGACCACGAATCGTGATGTCGAGGCCAATCGAATAGCCCGCAACGTATCCAAGGGCGTCGGCCTTCGACACGTTCCGCGCCACTTTACCGATGACGAAGGCCAGTTCGATCTCATGATCGTTGCGCCGGTCGAGTTTGCGGAGCGCGATACCCTCCCCTGGGCCGGCCAGCGCGCTGGTCGCCTTCAGGAAGAGTCCCGCCTTGTGGATGGTGTTAATGGGGTTCTGGTGGTGCAGGTCCTTGTCCCCTCGCACCTCGTCCAGATGCTTCTGGTAGTTCACGGGCGCCGCGACGACCTTACCCGGGTTGGCGACCGGGGACAGGAGGGTTGCCTTGGACAGCGGCACGGTGTCGGCGTTTCGCAGGAGTGTACGGATGCGATCGGTGACCGCGTGCAGATTCAGGATCAGCGGGTCGCAGGCGGGCAGGGGATAACGGTAGACCGGGAGGACGTCGAGCGCCGCGGTCACGTCCTTCAGAGTGTCGCCCTCGACGACGCCCAGCCGGCCAGTATCGAAACGACATAACCGCATGCCGGAAGAGGTTACCGCAGGCAGGCACCCGTCGTCACACGTCCTGTATTTGATAAGGGAAAAGGGGTGACTGCGCCGACCCGTCCGACGTCGTTATCGGCCAGCCTGGCTCGCCGTTTCGATCCTGCGCTGAAGGGCCGGCAGCGACAACCATGTCCGCATTCGTGCCAGCATTTGCTTAGCGGTGCTGTCAAAGGCTCGCTGCCGCTCGTCCTCCGTGCCAACTGCCGCCGCGGGATCTTCGTAGCTCCAGTGAATGCGCTCCGGGTCGCCGGGGAACACAGGGCATGTCTCTGCCGCTCTGTCGCAGACTGTGATGACGTAGTCGAAATCCCTGTCGAGAAACCGGTCGAGCCGCTTGGGATGCTGTCCCGCCATGTCGAGATTCAAGAGCGTCCGCACAGCCTGCCGGGCCATCGGATGGATCTCCACCTGCGGCTCGGTGCCGGCGCTCGCGACCTCGATGCGGTCATGGGAGAGCGCGCGCAGAATCGCTTCCGCCATCTGTGAACGGGCCGAGTTTCCAGTGCAGAGGAAGAGCACACTGAGGCGTTGTTCGTTCATCGTAAAACTCCTGCCCGCTCGCCGGGCGTCATCGTCGCCGGTGTTCGTCGCATCAGCCAGCGAAAGAGCGCGGTCGCCAGCGCTGCGCCGGCTGCCTGAGCCAGGACAAACGCGGGCACATCGACCGGGCGAATGCCCGCGAACGAATCTGTCATGGCCCGGGCCAGCGTGACGGCCGGGTTTGCGAAGGATGTCGAAGCCGTGAACCAGTAGGCGGACGTGATGTAGGCGCCCACCGCGAACGGAACGGCCGCGGGCCGTGTGCGCGAACAACTCCAGATGATCGAAAGGAGGCCGAACGTCGCGACGACCTCGCTGAGCACTTGCCCTCCTCCCGTCCGAACGTGCTGCGAGAAGCGGAAGGCGGGCTCTCCGAACATCAGGTTGGCGAGCCCCACGCCAATCAATGCCCCACCGACTTGTGCGCCGACGTAGAAGGCCGCATCCGACCACGACAGCCCACCTTGAGATGCGTCAGCGAGCGACACGGCGGGATTGAAGTGCGCGCCCGAGATGGGACCGAACGTCAGGATGAGCGCCACCAGTGCCGCGCCCGTGGCGAGCGTATTGGCCAGAAGCGCAATCGCGACGTTCCCGCCAGCCAGACGTTCACCCATGATGCCGGAGCCGACGACGGCCGCGAGGAGCAACGCCGTGCCCGTCGCCTCGGCGGTGAGGCGGCGCGCGAGCGTCATGCGCAGCAACCCGGCGCGCAGCAGGCTGGCGGCTTCACAGCCCGGACAAAGGCGCTCATGAACGTGTTCTCCATCTGCGAGGCCACCGCGTCAACGTCTATGCCGTGACCGGAGAGAAACGCCCGCGCGTCTTCAACCTTGTAGATGCGCGTGGGTTCAATCTCGACCTGTTCGAACCCCGCTCCCGCCAGCTTGTCGGCGTACTCCGAGTCCCGTAGGGCTCCGGCAACGCAGCCCACCCAGAGAAGCATGTTGCGTCGCACCTCGGCTGGAACGTCGCCTCGCGTCACCACGTCGGACACGGCGAATCGGCCACCGGGTTTCAGCACCCGGAACGCTTCCCGCATCACCTGGTCCTTATTGGCAGAGAGGTTGATGACGCAGTTGGAAATCACGACATCCACCGAGTTGTCCGGCAAGGGAATGTGTTCGATCTCGCCCTTCAGGAACTCCACGTTCGAGAGACCGGCCTTGCGTTGGTTCTCTCGTGCGAGTGCCAGCATCTCGTCCGTCATGTCGAGGCCGTAAGCCTTGCCGGTGGGGCCGACGCGGCGGGCGGACAACAGCACATCGATGCCGCCGCCGGAGCCAAGGTCGAGGACCGTTTCCCCGGGTCGGAGTGCCGCCAGGGCGGTCGGATTGCCACACCCGAGCGAGGCCAGGACGGCGTCCTCGGGCAGCCCGGTGACCTGCGCCGCGTCATACAGGTTCGACGTGATGGGGTCGCAGCATGCGTCGGCCGTCGCCGACGGGCCGCAGCACGAACTGCCTCCGCTCGTCACCCGGCGTGCCGCCTCGCCGTATTTCTCTCTCACGATGTCCTGGACGTTCATCGCGCGCTCCTAGCGGCAGCAGACAATTTTTTCGGGTGCAATGGCTTTGTTTCGCGTGCAGCATTCGGCGTAGAGAAACCCCAGGAGCTCCTGCAGCGCGCCCGTGTTCGCCGTGTAATGCAGAAAGGTGCCGTTGCGACGCACCTCCACGAGGCTTTCGTGCCTGAGCTTCTCGAGGTGGTGCGAGAGGGTCGAGGCTGGAATGCCCAGGTCGTCGGCGATTTCGCCGACCACCATGCCCTCGGGGTGAGCCGACAGCAGCAGGCGGAGAATCCGCAGCCGGGCCTCCGTGCCCATCGCCGAAAACATGTCCGCGAACCGCACGACCTCGTCTGGTTTCTGCATGACGGCCTCAGATTCTGTATTTCTACAATAATCGAAATAGTGATGTCAAGGGACACTGCACGCTGATCCAGCTTGGGCAGGGGCCGCAGGGGGCCCTGGCCATACCGCATATAATGAGGACCTTTGTTCGATCGAAAACAGACGTTCATACATGACGACGACATTGACATCATCAACAGGGGAACACATGACCGTAGCCGTGGCCTTCCGGAATCTCGAGGAGGCGATCCAAGCCGCAGGAAATCCCGTGGACCTGCTGCGCAATTCGCAGATCGGGCCCTATGCGTTTCCCGTGGTGCCCTCGGAGTTCACGAACTGGAGAGATGAACAGGCGTCCTGGCGGACGACCTGCGCGCTGTTCGACCAGTCCCACCACATGACGGACCTCTATATCGAGGGTCCCGACGCGCTCAAGGTGCTCTCCGACCTCGGCGTGAACAGCTTTGCCACGTTCAAGGTGAATCAGGCCAAGCAGTTCGTGGCCTGTAACCACGACGGCTACGTCATCGGCGACGCGATATTGTTTTATCTGGACGCCAACAAGCTGAGCCTGGTCGGTCGTCCCTCGTCTCTGAACTGGGTGCAGTACCACATCGAAAGCGGCCGCTACAAGGCGACGGCCGAGCGCGACGAGCGCTCTGCGGTCAACAAGGGCACCCGCAAGTTCTTCAGATACCAGGTGCAGGGCCCGCACGCGCTCAAGGTCATGGAGAAAGTCCTGGGCAAGCCCGCTCCGGACATCAAGTTCTTCAACATGAGCGTGATCTCGATCGCCGGCCACGACGTTCACGCGTTGCGCCATGGCATGGTCGGACAACCCGGGTGGGAAATCTTCGGCCGCTGGGAACACGGCGAGGCTGTTCGCGACGCGATCGTGCAGGCGGGCCAGGAGTTTGGGATTCGCCGAGTCGGCGCGAGGACGTATCCGACGAGCTGCCTCGAGTCCGGCTGGATTCCCTCGCCGCTGCCGGCGGTGTATACCGGCGCCGAGATGAAGCCATATCGCGAGTGGCTGGCCGGGAAGAGCTACGAGGCGATGGCGTCGCTCGGCGGCAGTTTCTACTCGAACGACATTCGCGACTACTATCTGACGCCGTACGATCTGGGCTACGGGCCGTTCGTGAAGTTCGACCACGACTTCATCGGCCGGCAGGCGCTCGAGAAGATGGCGGCCAGCCCCCGGCGCAAGAAGGTCACGCTCGTCTGGAACGGCGAGGATGTCGCGCGGGTCTTTGGCTCGCTGTTTGGCGACGGCAAGATCGCGAAGTACATCGACCTGCCATTGGCGAACTACGCCACGCTGCCGTACGACAAGGTGCTCAAAGGTGGCAAGACGGTGGGCGTCTCCACTTACACCGGCTACACCTACAATGAACGCGCGATCGTGTCACTGGCCGTTGTCGACGTCGAGCAGAGCGAGCCGGGCACGCAGGTGTCGGTGATGTGGGGCGAAGAGGGCGGCGGATCGCCGAAGCCGACCGTCGAGCGCCACGTTCAGGCCGAGATCCGCGCGACCGTGGCGCCGGTCCCGATCTCGGATGTGGCCCGCGTCGGATACAGGCCGAAATAGGCACGAGCTACGAGCTACGAGCCACGAGCCACGAGATACGGGAGACCAGAATGGCTTATATCTTTCACAAGGATCAGTTGCCCCGCCTCGAGGGCGCGAGCGGCGGTCGGGTGCGCACCTTCTTCGTGAACAAGGAACTCACGAACATCGACGACATGCTGGCCGGCGTGATGACGTACACGAAGGGCACGGCATCGCCGTTTCACTACCATGAAGTGTGCGAGCATTTCTATTTCATCATCGAAGGGGAAGCCCAGGTGGAAACGCCGGAAGGCATTCAGCCGGTCGGCCCGGGCATGATGACGTTCATCCCCGCCGAGCAGAAGCATCGGCTGCGCGCGCTCACGCCGCTCTTCTATTTCGAATTCCAGGCCCCGAATCGCTTCAAGACCCACATCCTCGAAGGCACGCCGGAGGATTTGAAGTGGAATCGCGTGGACGGCGGCACCTGGGTGCAGACGTAGCGTCCGGCTTCAGCCGGACGGAGAAACCATGGCGAACACATATATCGACACGAACAAGCTGCCTCACACCAAGACGCCGGGTTCAGGCGAATTCGTCGAGGTCCTCAACAACGCCCTGTGCGGCGCGAAGAATGTCGTCGGGACGCTGCGATGGTTGTCGAGCGGCGAGAAGTACGACGCGTCGTGTGATGCCCGCACCAATCAGTTGTTGTATTTGATGGAAGGCGAGGGCACCATCACGCTGAACGCGAAAGAGCACGACGTGGGCAAGGGCCACGGGATCTACCTGGGACCCTCGGAGTCGGCGAGCATCGCGCAGCGGGGCACCGCCCCGCTCAAACTCTTCCAGTTGGTGGTACCAAAACAGGGAGCGTGACATGGGGTCAGCAAAGAACGTCACCAGCCGTCGCACGGTGCTCAGGAGCGGCCTGGCCGCCGCGGGACTCGGCCTTCTGGGCCTCCCCGAATGGACGATGCCCGCGCTCGCGCAAGGCGAGACGGTCGTGCCCTTCACGGACATCCCGGCGAACTTCGCCACGAACCCGAGCGAGGTGGTTCGCGTGCTCGACATCCGCACCATCGCGGGAGCGCTGACGCCGAAGGATCAGTTCTTCACGACGCAGCACTACGGGCACCCCACGATTGATCCCGCGGCGTTCCGCCTGAAGGTTTCGGGCCTGGTCGATCGCCCGAAGTCGCTCTCGCTGGACGAGTTGAAGGCCATGGGCAAGGAAGAGGTCGTCGCCGGATTCGAATGCTCGGGCAACGGCCGCGGACGGGTCCAGGGCTTCGCGAGCAACGGCCGGTGGACCGGTGTCCCGCTTCGCAAAGTCCTCAAGGAGGCCGGTCTCAAGGACGATGGTTACGAAGTGGTGTTCTTCGGCGCGGATCACGGCGAGGAAGAGACGGAGTTCCGCCAGCAGAAGATCAAGCTCGACCAGACGTTCGGCCGCAGCATGCCGCGCGAACACGCGCTCAGCTCCGACCCGCTCGTGGCTTACGCGATGAACGGCGAGCCGCTGACGAAGCACCAGGGCGCGCCGCTGCGTCTCGTCGTGCCCGGGTGGTACGGCGTCGCCAACGTCAAATGGCTCTCGCGCATTCACGTTCAGCGCGACGCGTTCCTCGGCAAGTTCCAGTCGCGCTGGTACCGCACGATGCACGAGGAAAAGATCGACGGCGAGACGGTGTGGAACGAGACCGCCGTAACGCACATGCGTCTCAAGTCGGTTGTCGCACGCGTGTCGAAAGCAGGCAGCGAGTACAAGGTGACCGGGTTCGTGCTGAACGATGGCACGCCCGTGAAGTCCGTCGAAGTCAAAGTCGACAACGGTCCCTGGGGGGTCGCGGCTGTCGACTACTCGAATGGCAGGTTTTCGTGGAAGCTGTTTACCTACACGTGGAAGGACGCGACGCCGGGTGAACACACGATCGTCTCGCGCGCGACGGACGCCCACGGGTACGTCCAGCCCGAGACAGCCGACCTGGCGAGCAAGAAGACGTTCCTCGAGGACAACAGCCAGTTCCCCCGGAAGCTGACGATCGCCTGATTCTCTCCGCGCTCGCGTCCAGCTGAAGCTGGACGCTACGGTTTTGACGTCTCGTGCGCGTCCGGCCGTAGCGTCCGGCTTTAGCCGGACGTCAGCGCGCCGCCGTTCTTTCCTGCCGGACCTGCCGTTCGAGAAAATCGACCACGCGCTCGAAGGGATCGAAGCCGAAGGCCGCGGCGACCGACGGGCGAAGGTTCGAATTGGCGTTGATGTCGTAGAACACGCGCCGGCCCTCGATACTCTCCAGATACTCGATGCCGCCGACATCGAGCTTTGCCGCCCGCACGATCCGCATGGCGGTGTCGACTGCGTCGCGCGGTACTTCCGGGTACGCCGAGAACTCGACAGGCGGGCCGACCGGCGCCTCGACCACGCACGCGCCTTCCCCGTCATCAGGGTTACAGACCGGAGAAGGGCAGAGGTTGAAGCGTCCATGCGCTTTGACTCGCATCGCGTAGAGGAGCTCGCCGCCCAGAAACTCGAGCCGGACGATGCCCTGGTCGGGGTCGTGGGGGATGAATTCCTGGAGCAGGAAGAGATTGTCGGGCTGCCAGATCGCCGGATCGCGCGCGAAAATCTCTTCAATCTGGGACAGCGAGTCGACGACCTGAATCCGCGCGCCGCTTCCACCCTGATCGGGTTTGAGCAGGGCGGGCCAGGTGATTTCGCCGGCGCGGCCGTGAAGAGCGCCGACGTCATTGAACGTGATCGAGCGCGGACAATCGATGCCGAGCTGGTGGAGAAGCGTGGCCTGAGCGCTCTTGCTCAACTCGAGCGCGAACACCTCCGCGCCATTCAGGACGCGCGCGCCCATCAGCTCGAGCGATCGCATGAAGGCCAGTGCCAGCGGGACCGCGCGGGTATGACCGCGCAGATACGCGCTGGGGCTGGCCTGATTGAAGTACAGCGGAGCGAGCGGGGGATCGACGTTCGTGAACGCCGCGCGCGACACGTCAACGGCCTCGAATGAAATACCCCGGCGCGTCAGCGCCGCGAACAGCGGCTTCTGCCACTCGGGATGCTCGTACAGCACGACCAGGTCTGGGCGCATACTCTTTCGTGGCTCGTGGCTCGTGGCTCGTGGCTCGTGGCTCGTGACTCGTGGCTCGTTCCGTTCTACGTTCTACGTTTTCATGTAAGTGAACCCGTGCTCCTGCGCGATGCCGATGGCCATCACGTGCGAGGGCACGAGATGCACACCCGGATTCAGACCGGCAACCAGGTCGGCGCGAACGTCCGCGACGGGCGTCCCTGTCGCCTGCGCCAGCTGCTGCGCTACAAGGCCGAGCGCAACATTGCACTGCCAGAACACGGTGCCCCTGGCCTGCATCGCCTTGACGCTGATGTCGCCGTCGCTCAGGAAGATGTTTCGCACGGAGGGCTGTTTCGTCGCCGGATCGGCGATCTTGTACCGTTCGCCGATCTTGTACTTCAGCCAGAGCGCGTCGGACAGATTGATGGCGATCGAGCGTGAAATCCCGACGGCGGTGTTGACGTCCGGCGACTGCAGGGCGAATACGTCGCGGTAGGTGTCGAGGTAGTTTTTCACGAACCGCAGCGGGCGCGGATCCTCACCCAGGTCCCACGTGCCGTAGTCGTACATCTGCTTGTGCCGGCCCTTGAGCGCGTCAAACCAGCTGAGATCCCACTGGCCGCTTGCGGCCGGCGGGGCCGCAGGCGGCGGGGCCTGCGCGTCAAGCGCGGCCATGCCCGCGAACGAGGCGAGGACGGTGACGAATGAGCGGCGATTTTGTGTAGCCATGGTGCCGCTACTCTAGCGCACTTCGAGGTGCTGGCGGAGGAACGACAGCACCTGCCGGATGATACCGCGCGACGCCTCGCTGTCCTCCTCGAGGTCGAATGCGTGGACGCCGCCGGGATGGTTCACCATCGAAATCGGCAGATTCCGCGCGAGACCCGCGGCGATCACGCCGTCCATCGCATCGTTGAGACCGGCGAACTGGTCTCGGCCTGCGCGGGCGAACAGCAGCGGCATGCCGGCCGGCAGATCAGCGGCGGACTTGCCGGCGCAGGCATCGATGCAGCCGTATTGTTTCGCGGCATTCGCCACGTGATCGGAGCCGTTGAGATCCATCGTGAACGCGTAGAGGAACGTGGCGCAGGCCAGCTTCGAATCCTGCATCAACGCGCTCAAGGCGACAGGACCGTGGCCCGAGCAGGCGAGCAGTCCGATACGGCCGGCGTCGAGACCGAGCGTGCCTGCGCGGTCGCGGACGTGTTTCAGGACGGCCGGGAGGTCGGCCGCCGGCCGGCGGTTGCCGTAGATAACGGCCGCGACGCCCGACGCCGCGAGGAGCCGCGCCCAGGACACATGCCATCCGAAACGCCTGAAGAGTCCCTGCGGATCGGGATAGCCGATCGCGATCACGACGACCGGTGGTGGAGTCCCGTCGGCGGCGGCAGGCGTGTACACGTCCATCAGCAGGGCGCCTTCGTCGTCGACGAAATATGTTTCGTCCCGGCGCACGGCCACCGAGTCCATTTCCGGCAGGCGGAGCACGATGGTCTTCTTCGCCATCTCTCTGATTTGCGCTTCTCGATCGGTCATAGCTGTCCCTCCACGCGTAGACACGTGTACAACACTCCGCCGGAATTGGGTCTCGGACGCACGAGGCCGCCGGGCATGACGTTGCCGCGACGGTTTGAGTTAGTTGGGAAAGACGATGGCCTTACTGATCGTGAGCGGACTATAACCGCTCGGAGAGTGCGAGTGCAAGGGATCGGAAGTGGTCCGTTCGACGTTTTACGTTCGCGTTCAGGCTGCGGTTCTTCAGCAGCCTGCTAGGAGGGAGCGGGGGACGTGTCGTTCCAGCTCAGGACGTACCACACCGCGATGCCGACTGCGGGCAGGACGGCGATCAGCCAGAAGATCTCCTCCCAGTGGTTGCCGTTCATCCAGCCCGTCCACGGACCGATGGCGCGCAGCAACAGGAAGTTGACGAGCGACCACGAGCCCGAGGCGATGCCGGTCATCATGGCCGCCCGCTCGCGCGGGAACGCGTACGACCCGACCTTGAGCGCCACCATCTGGAACCCGCCGCCGATGAACGTCGACAGCGAGACGAGCGCCATGGTCAGCGCGACCGACGTGGTGGCCGTCGTGAAGCCCAGCGTCAGGGAGATGACCGTCAGGAGCAGGAACATCCCGACCGGGCGGCGGTTGGCCTCCGCATAGCGGTCCGCCGCCCATCCCCAGAAGAAGTACCCGAGGCCCCACGTCAGCGGCGGTATCCAGGCCAGTTGGTTCACCTCGGCCTGCGTCAGCTTGAGCCGTCCGTTGAGATAGAGCGCCAGAATCGTCAGCACCGGGCCCGGCGAGATCGCCGGCAGCGCGTAGCTGAACATCAGCGCCCAGACGCGGCGCTCCAGAAAGCTCGGCCACTGCACCTTTGTCGTCTTGGGGGGCGCTTTGGGCAGGAACGGCGGCCGGGCGATCGCGGCCCAGATGACGAGCCATGTCGCGCCCAGTGCCGCTGTGGAGAGGAACGCCACGCGCCATCCGTACTGGATCGCGAGCGGGCCCGAGCAGCAGCGGCATCATCACGGCGCCGATGGTGCCGCCGGAAAACGACAGCGCGATCGCGCGCGCGCGCAGGTGCGCCGGCAGCGACTCGACGGCCGTGCGCAGCCCGCCCGGGAACGTCGCGCCCTCGCCGAGGCCAAGCACGGCGCGTGCGGCGGCGAAGCCGGCGAAACTGCCCATCAGCGCGTGTGAGGCGCTGGCGCCTGTCCACACGGCGACCGCCAGCAGCATGCCGACGCGCAGGCCCACGAAGTCGAGAATCGACCCCCAGACCGGATTGCCGAGTGTGTACGCGAGGAAGAAGAACGAGGCCGCGTCGGTGAAGTTCTGCGGCGTGAGCCCGGTGTCGCGGATGATCGTGGGCGCGAGAATCGTCAGGACTTGACGATCGACGAAGGAGAGCCACGAACAGAGGGCCATGCCCAGGCAGGGCACCCACATGCGCCAATCCAGCGCGCGCGACGTGACGGCGGGAGTGGCCATGCTGGCTAGGTGAATCTGGTCATTTGATCATCTGGTCGTCTGGTCATCGTTGTTTCAATGAATCATTGCCTCAATGATCAACGATGACCAGATGACCAGATGACCAAATGACCAGATTCTCGATCACTTTGCGGGGCCGGCGGGTTCATGGCCGCCGAGACCGCGTCCTTGTTCTTGGCCAGCCACTGGTCGAAGGTCTGAAGCGAGCCACCCGTGAGCTTCCGGGTCTCTTCCACGCTTCTGACCGCGTTCACTTCCTTCTCGAAGTCGCGGTAGACCTGGAACATGTTCCCGTATTCGTCGGCGCCGGGGAAGCCGAAGCTGCGAAACAGGTTCGCGTCGAGCGCCGCGTACTGCACCGGGCTGAAGCCCGTGCCCTTCGCGAGCTTGTCGCTCATGTCCTTGAAGGAGACATGTTCGCCGGCGATCGCGACCGTCTTGCCGATGTACTGCGGACCGGCCTTGAAAATGCCGTAGGCCGCCTTGCCGATGTCGTCCTTGGCGATGCCGGCCAGCTTGGCGTCGCCCATCGGGAACGCCCAGCTGTAGACGCCCTTGTCGTCCTTCTTGGGCGCGAGGGCAAACAGGTACAGGTTGTCCCAGTAGAACGACACCATCAGGAACGTCGTGGGCAGGCCGGCGAAGTGCACGTTCGCCTCGGCCTTCGCGTCGAAATGCGGGACGCGGTACTTGCCCTGCAGCATCGGCATGCGGTCGTCGTCGGCCTTCATCAGCTTGCGCGTGTCTTCGAGCGTCGACCAGATGACGTGCTTCACGCCGGCCGCCTTGGCCGCTTCGGCGATGTTCTTGGCCTGCGCGATTTCCTTCTCGCCCGAGAAATGCTCCCAGAAGTTGGTGACCGCGTACACGCCGTACGCGCCCGCAAACGCCTTCTTCAGGCTCTCCACATCGTCGAGGTTGCCCGCGACGACTTCGGCGCCCTTCGCGGCCATCGCCTTGGCCGCGTCCTTCGACGGGTCGCGCGTGACCGCGCGGGCGGCAAACCCGCCGTTCGGGTCGTTGAGAATCGCCGAGACGAGGCCGCTGCCCTGCGAGCCGGTGGATCCGAGAACGGCAATGATCTTCTTATCAGCCATGGTTACTTTGCTCCGATTTCTTTGCGGACGATCGCCGCGCCGTCAGCCAGCGCCTTGAGTTTCATCTTCGCGACCATGCGGGCCAGCGGCTTCATGCCGCAGTCCGAACTGAGGGTGACTTTCTCGGCCGGCACGTGTGCCAGGACCTTGCGGATGCGGGCGGCAATCGTTTCCGGCTTCTCGATTGCGGCCGTGCGGATGTCGAGGACGCCGATCTGGATGCCCTTGTCCTTCGGCAGGTTCTTCAGGAAGTCCACGCCGGCCATGTCGCGGTTGGCGTAGTCGAGCACGAACTCGTCGATGCCCTTGGTCTCGAACAGGTGCGGCAGCACCGTCTGGTAGCCCTGGGGATAGTTGGCGCTGAGGATGTCGTTGCCCCACGCGTTGCCGAAACAGAAATGCCAGCCGATCTTCGCGTCCACGCCGTCGCAGCACATCTCGACGGATTCGCGGATCCACTTGTAGTCGTCCTTGTTGCCGGTGAACAGCGGCAGCCAGGCGCCGAGGTCCTCGAACTGCAGGTACTTCGCGCCGGCGGCGACCAGGTCCTTCATCTCCTGGTTGAAGATGGGGCAGAGGGCCATCGTCAGGTCCCTGGCGTCCTTGTAGTGCTTGAAGTAGGCGTGCCAGGCGAGGTTGGCCGGGCCCGCCCCAACCGAGACCTTCACCGGCACCTTGGCGTGCTTTTTCGCCACCTTATATAGATCAGCGAGGCGGATGGGGCCGCGGGTGACCGGTCCGCTGTTGATGACGCCGCCCCAGTCGTCCATGATCTCGCCGCCCTGCGTTTTCTCGGAGGCGCCGACCGTGCTCGGGTGCTGCTCGCGCGCGGGCTCGAAGCCGCCGATGCGCTCGTACATGTACCAGCAGAACGACCCGATGACGCCGACGTAGTCGTCGTACCACATGTTGCCGTCGGTGACGATGTCGAGTCCGGCCTCTTCCTGGTCGCGGATGACCGTCGCCACGGCGTCGTCGTAAGCCTCTTCGTGCTGGACTTCCTTGAACGCCACGCGGATGTCGCGGCCCAGGAGCTGGTGCTTGAACCAGTGGGGGCGCGGATACGAACCGACCATCGTGGTCGGAAGAATTCTGTCGACGATCTTCTTGGCCATTCTCTCTCCTAAAGTAGTGAGCGGGCGGGCGATATTGAGGCCGAAATTCCTCCGAGCAAGGCGTTCGGATGCTATCCGAGCCCGAACTAGACGTCAAGCGTCAATCAAGGTTACGATGCGTGTTGCTCAAGGTCAGGAGTCCGTTGAATGACGCCGACGCCCGCAGCCAACACAGCCAGCACTAAATCCGCCGACGCCGGGATCGGGAAAGATCACCTGATCCACATGTACCGGCAGATGGTGGCGATTCGCCTGTTCGAAGAACGGGTCAACGATCTTTATACACGCGCCCTGATGCCCGGCCTCGCCCATCTTTATATCGGCGAAGAAGCCATTGCCTGCGGCATCTGCGAAGTGCTCCGGCGCGACGACTACATCACGAGCACGCACCGGGGCCATGGCCACTGTCTGGCCAAGGGCGCATCACCCGACCGGATGTTCGCGGAACTGCTGGGCAAGGAAGCCGGCTATTGCAAGGGCAAAGGCGGCTCCATGCACATCGCGGATCCGGACACGGGTAACCTGGGTGCCAACGCCATCGTCGGCGGCAGCGCCGGCATCGCGACCGGGGCCGCATTTGCCGCGAAGTACCGCAAGACCGGACAGGTCGCCGTCTGTTTCTTCGGAGAGGGTGCGCTGGGACAGGGCCTGCTGTACGAGGAATTCAACCTCGCGCAGCTCTGGAAGCTGCCCGTGATCTTTGTCTGCGAGAACAACGGCTACAACGAGTACACGCACTTCTCGGAATCGACGGCCGGCGACGTCCCGGCGCGCGCGGCAGCGTTTGGCATGCGCCACGAAACGATCGACGGCCAGAACGTCCGTCAGGTTTACGCGACCGCCCTGACTCTCGTCGAGCGGGCGCGACGCGGCGAGGGGCCGGCGTTTCTGCAGTGCATCACGTATCGCTATCACGGCCACCATGTCGGCGACATCGCGCGCGCGTACTACCGGCCCAAGACCGAGGAGCAGGAGTGGGTGACCGAGAAGGATCCGATCACCCTCCACGGTGAGTGGCTGATGAAGAACGGGGTCGCCGATCGTGCCGTGCTCGACGGGATCCAGGCCGAGCTCGTCGCCGAGATGGACGCTGCCGTTGAATTCGCGATCAATTCGCCCTATCCGGACGCCAGCAAGGTGACCCAGGACATCTATGCTTGAGACAGCGACCAACGTGCGCGAGCTGAGCTTCGGCGACGCCATCAAGGAGGCGATCGCCGAGGAGATGCGTCGCGATCCCAACGTCGTCCTCATGGGCGAGGACGTGGCCGAGGCCGGGACGACCTTCAAGGTGCTCACGGGCCTGGTGGACGAGTTCGGCAAGGACCGCATCATCGACACGCCGATCTCGGAGGCCGGGTTCAGCGGCCTCGGCGTTGGCGCGGCGATGGCCGGGATGCGCCCGATCGTCGACATCATGTTCGGCGACTTCCTGACGATCATCATGGACCAGATGGTCAACCAGGCCGCCAAGATCCACTACATGTCCGGCGGCAAATGGAAGGTGCCGATGGTCTTCCGGCTGACCATGGGCGCGACCCGGCGGTCGGCGGCGCAGCACTCGCAGTCGCTGCATGCGTGGCCGAGCCACATCCCGGGGCTGAAAGTCGTGGTCCCGTCCACGCCGTACGACGCCAAGGGATTGTTCAAGGCGGCGGTGCGCGACGACAACCCGGTCGTGATCTTCGAGCACAAGATCAGCTACCGCAAGGTGAAGGGGCCGGTGCCCGAGGACGACTACGTGATTCCGCTCGGCGTGGCGGACGTGAAGCGCCCGGGCCGCGACATCACGATTATCGCGACGAGCAGCATGGTGCAGACCGCGCTGGCCGGTGCAAAGCTGCTCGAGGAGGTCGGCATCGATGCGGAAGTCGTCGATCCCCGCACGATGTGGCCGCTCGACGAAGCGACGCTCATCAATTCCGTCAAGAAAACGTCGCGCTGCATCGTGATGGACGAAGGTTACGGCCGATACGGCGTGTCGGCCGAGCTGGCGGCCACCGTGGCGCAGGGTGCGTTCTACGATCTCGACGCGCCCGTCACGAGGTTGTGCGCGATGCACGTGCCGATTCCGTTCTCGCCGTCGCTCGAGGACACGACGGTGCCGAACGAACGCGACGTCGTCGCGCTGGCGCAGAAGCTGTGTAAACGGACGTGACGTCCGCCTGAAGGCGGACGCTACGAAGACTGGCGTAGCGTCCGGCTTCAGCCGGACGGACGACGTTCCTTGGAGGATCTCGTGGGTCTGAAAACGTACGGCACGATGGCGGTCGACTGGGAAGAGCGCATTGATTTCGATCGGCTGCGCAAAGAGCGCCTCGCCCGTGCCAAGGAGCATCTGGCCAAGTCGGAGATGGGGGCGTTGCTCTGCTTCGACATGAACAACGTCCGGTACATCTCGGCGACCCACATCGGCACGTGGGCGCAGGACAAGATCAGCCGGTTCACGCTGCTCTCGCGAGGGGCCGAACCCATCCTGTGGGACTTCGGCTCGGCGGCCCGCCATCACGCCCAGAATTGCTCGTGGCTCGGCGAGCGTTCGCGCGCGGGCATTCCGCTGATGCGCGGCGCGATGTCGCCCGAGATGGGCCGCGCCGAAGACGTCGCGAAGAAAATCAAGGTCGAGCTCGAGAAGCTGAACCTGCACAGGGAGCCCCTCGGCGTGGACGTCGTCGAGCCGGCCGTGCTGTTCGCGCTCCAGAAGGAAGGCCTGAAAATCGTCGACGGCCAGGAGCTGATGTCCAACGTCCGCGTGATCAAGACGCAGGACGAGATCTCGCTGCTGAATCACTCGGCCGCCATGGTCGACGCCGCGTATCACGATCTCTATCGCGCCATGAAGCCCGGGATGCGCGAGAACGAAGCGGTCGGCCTTGTCGCCAAGCGACTCTACGACCTTGGCTCGGAATACGTCGAGGGCGTGAACGCCATTTCGGGCGAACGGTGCAGCCCGCATCCGCACGTGTTCTCCGACCGCATGCTGCGGCCCGGCGACCCCGTCTACTACGACATCCTCCACTCGTACATGGGCTATCGCACGTGTTACTACCGCACGTTCGCGATCGGCTCGGCATCCCGCGCGCTCAACGACGCCTACAAGCGTTGCCGCGATTACCTCGATGCGGCCATCGAACTGGTCCGCCCGGGACGCACGACGGCCGAGATCGCCTCGGTCTGGCCGAAGGCCCAGGAATTCGGGTTCCCCGACGAAGAAGCCGCCTTCGCCCTGCAGATGGGACACGGCATCGGTCTCGCCATCTGGGAGAAGCCGATGATCAGCCGGCTCGTGTCGCTCGAACATTCCTACGAGATCAAGCCGGGGATGGTGTTCGCGCTGGAAACCTTCTGGCCCAGCAAGGACGGCTGGAGCGCGGCGCGCATCGAGGAGGAAGTCGTCGTGACGCCAACCGGCCACGAAATCATCACGCGGTTCCCGGCCGAGAAGCTGCTCGTCTGCGGCGCGCCGTACGTGACGGTCGACGGACCGCTCGAGACCACCCGCGAACTCGAGCCCCCGCCGAACCAGGACGTCGTCAACATGATCGCGTCGGCCGCGAGGTCCGAGGTTGGCGCCCGGTAGTCTTGTCGCCATTCAGATCGGCCGGCAGGCTGAGGGACGATTGGAATCGGTGCCCGAGGTTCGTGCCGTGCCTGGCAAGGGCCTCGAAGGCGATCGGTACTTCCGCGGAGAAGGCAGCTTCTCGAACAACCCCGGCGGAGGCCGGCAGGTAACGCTCGTCGCGCGCGAAATGCTCGATTTGCTCGCGCGCGAGCACGGCATCATGCTCGATCCTGTCGAAACCCGCCGCAACCTCCTCACGAGCGGCGTGTCGCTCAACGATCTCGTGGGGAAGGAATTCCAAATCGGCGGCGTGCGGTTGAGAGGTGTCCGGCTCGCGGAGCCCTGCAATCATCTCGAGCGGCTGACCCGGCCGGGCGTTTTGAAAGGGCTTGTCCACCGCGCGGGGCTGCGCGCAGACATTCTCGACGAAGGCGTGCTCCGTGTGGGCGATGCGATCATCCGCACTCGACCGGGTAGTGCCTGGCATCTGACTAACCCCTAACCTCTTGACTAACCTCTAACCTCCATTTGACCCACACATATGGCCATCAGCGTCGTCATGCCCGCTCTCGAAATGGCGCAGGAGACGGGCAAACTCGTGTCCTGGAAGAAGAAGAACGGCGAGAACGTCAAGAAGGGCGAGCTGCTGCTCGAAGTGGAAACCGACAAGGCCGTTGTGGAAATCGAAGCGGCGGCCGACGGGATCCTCGGCGGGATTACGGCGCAGGTCGGCGACGTGGTCCCGGTTGGGCAGACCATCGCGTGGCTGCTGAAACAGGGTGAGGCCCCGCCGGCAGCGGCCGCGCCGACGCAGACAGGACGGACCGGCGCCGCGGCGCCGCAGGCGACGGCGTCTGCGCCCGCTGCCGTGGCGGCCGCACCGGTTGCCAGCGCCGGTCCGGTTCAGATTTCTCCAAAGGCCCGCCGTCTCGCGAAAGAGCACGGCGTGGACGTCACGACGATCAAAGGCACCGGTCCCGGCGGCGAGATCATCGCGGAAGACGTGCTGGCTGCCAAAGGATCAGCGGCTGCGCCAGCGGCACCGGCCGCTGCGACGCGTCCTGCGGCTGCGGCTCAGGCGCCGGCCGAACTCGGTGCCCTCAGCTCCATCGGCAAAATTATGGCCGAGCGGACGACGCAGAGCTGGACGACCGCGCCGCACTTTTTCCTGTCGCGCGAGGTGGACTGCACCGAACTGGTCGCCGTCCGCAGGCGGCTGGGTCACGAAATCGAGCGAACGCGCGGCGTCAAGCTGACGTACACGGATTTGCTGACCGCAATCGTGGCGCAGACGTTGCGCAAACACCCGCGGATGAACGCGAGCTGGACGGGGGACACCATCAAGGCCAACGCCGACGTCAATGTCGGCCTGGCGATGGCCGTGACGGACGCGGTCGTCGTCGGCGTCGTCCCGAACACTGACGCGATCAACCTCGGCGACATCGCGTCCCGTCGACGCGACCTCACCGAGCGCGCGCGGACGAACAAGCTCTCGCCGGCCGATATCACAGGGGCGACCTTCACCATCAGCAATCTCGGGATGTATCACGTGGATTCGTTCACGGCCATCATCGTGCCGCCGCAGGCGGGAATTCTCGCCGTGGGCGCGATGAAGGATCGGTTGGTACCGGTGATGGGCGGGGTCGCCGTGAAGCCGATGATGACGCTCACGCTGTCGTGCGATCACCGCGTCCTCGACGGGGCCCGCGGCGCCATGTTCATGCAGGATCTGGTCGAGGCGCTCCCGAACGCGCCCCTGTAGCGGCCTTCTCACGAAGTCACGAAGACCACGAAGCACGTGAAGATCCTAGAAGGTTGGTGATCTTCGTGTCCTTCGTGTCTTGGTGATTACCGAACTGCGCAGACCTGAAGATCTGCGCTACCTTCTGACTGCCGTCAGGACTTCCTCCGCCGAGTGCACCAGCATGTGCGTGACACGGCCGTTGCCGTCCTTCACGAACTCGTAGGTTCCGAGCAGCCTTGGGGAGAACATCGTCTGCGAGAGCGGGACCATCGGTACCTTGCCCTTGCCGCGCAAGTCGATCAGCAGCTGGCCCTCCTCGAGTGTCACCGTGAACGACGTACCGGCTGTGCCCGCCAGCTGCCTGGTGCCCGCGGGGTTCTGCACCTGGTACACGCCGACGTATGTCGCCAGGACCGCAGGCACGACCGTTACGGCCTTCTCTTCCGTTGTACGGCCCACCAGGTGCACGCGATCCTTTTCGTTTTCGAGGCAGACGTATTCGATGAGATCCGTATCTGCCACAAGATTGCCGCCGGCGTTGAACGTCATCGGCTTCGCGTAGACCGCGGGATCGTCGAGGGTGACCTGCAGCTCCATGCGGCCGAAGTCGCGCCGCCGGAAACGCTCGGTCATGCGCAGGCCTTCGCTGTGCGGATGTCCTGCGAAGTCCAGCCACGTCCGGTCGTTGAAGCCGGCGGTCGTGACGACGAGCGTGTCGCCCTCCCAGCGTCCGACCGAGTAGCCCATCCAGTTGGGATTTGGATCGCGCGGCAGCTCACGGCCGTCGAGGAAGATCTGGCGGTAGGAGAGATCCTCGAACAGCATCACGATGATTTCGGGCGTCTGGATGATCTTCGACAGCCCGCCGCGCGTAATGTGGCGCGGTCCGCCGGGAATGCAGCCCGTGATCTCCGGATCATCCTTTCCGAAGTCATCAAGACGTTTTTTCGACAGCTCGCGCGCCCAGGGCTGGATGTCCGTCGCAGCGAGGTCGGCGGTGATATTGGCCGCGTAGCCGATCTCGATGCCGAGTTGCCAGAGGCCTGTCAGGTCCGGCCGGCCCTCTCGAGTGTTCGGCGCCGGGGCTGCGAGGTTGGGCTTACCGTCGGCAGTTCGCGGGATGCCGGCCGTCGGCTGTTTCACCCACTGCGCGGATACGGACGCGCTCGAGCACGCAGTCAGCGCGACGGCCATCAGGAGGCCCGGTCGGTTCATGGTTTCAGATCCTACTGCGTCCCGCGTCGCGCGCGGATGTCGGCTGACGGATATCCGATCGCTCGTGTGTTATCTGCTCAGTTCGTCGCGCCATGTCACAGCAGTTCCGAAGGTGAATGCCATCGCCGCGTCCGCAGCTGACACTTGAAGGACGCCATGATCTTCCTCTTCGTTGCCGGTCTCGCCCTCCTGGCGCTCATTCTGGTTGCGCGGCTCTTCGGGCAACTTCGGCACGTCAACCAGCGCTTCGACAACGTTCAGGCCCGGTTGCGCCGGCTCGAGGAAGGGCTGCCCAGGCCCGCGCCGCCGACGTCGGCCGGGCCGTCCGTGTTCGCTTCGCCCGCGCCTCCGCCGCGCGTGACACCATCGCCGGTGCTTCCGTCTTCCGCGCACACGTCACCGCCGCCGCTACCAGCTGCAGCGCCAGCGGCTGCGGCTCGGCCGGCGGTCGTGACTGCGGCCGCCCGGACCAGGGCGGATCTCGAGACCGAAATCGGCTCGCGTTGGGCGCTCGTCATCGGCGTGCTGGTTCTGGTCCTGGGTGTCGCATTCTTCGTCAGGTACGCGTTCGATCGGCACTGGGTGAGCGAGACCCTGCGCGTGGGGGCTGGAACGGCTGGCAGGCGGCGCCGTCCTGGCCGTTGGTGTGCGCCTGGCCGGGCGGGGCTATCCGCTCTATGGCCGCCTGGTCGCGGGCGGCGGTCTCGCGATCCTCTACGTGTCGGCGTACGCGGCCAGCGCCTTATATGCCCTCGTGCCGCCAGGCGTCGCCCTCCTGTGGATGGCGATGCTGAGCGGAGTGACCGCGTTCGCCGCCGATCGGCAGAACTCGCAGGGCCTCGCGGCCACGGCGATCGTGCTGGCGTTTGCGGCACCGTTCCTCGTGGCCACGAATCAGGATCAACATCTCGCGCTCTTCGCCTACGACGCGGCCCTCGTGGCCGCGACGCTCTTCCTGGTCCGCCGCCACGAGTGGTTGTTCCTCGCCCTGGCGGGTTTCTGGCTCACCTGGGTGACGCTGGCCGCCTGGTCGAGTCGAATCGTATCGCCCGGCGTACTTTGCCTCCACCGAGCTGTATCTCACGGTGGTCAGCGCGATGTTCCTGGTCGTCGCGAACGATCTTCGCGGCTCGCGGCATCCGCTCGCGAAGCTCGTGAAGGCGGCGCTGTGGTTCGGACCGTTCCTCTACCATTGCGCCTCGATCGCCGTCCTCTTCGACCACTCGTTGTGGCTGCTGCTGTACTTCCTGATCGTCAGTGCTGTGGGGATCGCGATTCTGAGCGAGCGGCCATGGCTGCGCCTGTTGCTGTGGTCGGTGATTGCCGTACCGTTCTACGCGTGGGTCACGACACACTCACAAGCGGCGTGGTTCGTCGCCGCGCTCGCCGTTGCGTTCGGTCTGTACGCGCTGCACCTGGCCGGCCAGCTGCGGGTGTTTGTCGCGAGCTCGACGTTTACCCTGCCGGAGCGGCTGCTGTTCCAGGCGAATGGCCTCGCTCTGTTTGTCTGGGCTTATGAACCGGTGTACGGCCACGCCGCCTCGACGGCGGGCCTCGCGCTCGGTCTGGCGATCTGGTACGGGGCGCTCGCCGCGGTCTTTCGCCGGCAGGCGGTTTCCGCCGTCGTGCCGCACGCGCTGGGCCTCGCGTTCACCTTCACGGCCATCGCGGTGGCGCTCGGATTGGCCGGCCCCTGGATGACCGTCGCCTGGGCCGCCGAGGGGGCCGCCGTCGTCTGGGTTGGCCTCCATACGCGCACCACGGCGCTGCGGTACGGCGGTGCGGTCTTGCTGACGCTCGCCATCGTGCGGCTGGTCGTCACGCAGTTCGACGAGACGCTCGTGGGGTTTGCGCTGCTCCTCAACTCGCGCGCGCTCGACGGGCGGGTTCATCGTCGCATTGCTCTACGGCGCGGCGGTGATTCACGTCCGATACGCGCCGGACGGACTCCCGCCGATGGGTCGTCGGCTTTCTCGCGGCCGCCAACGTCCTGACGGTCGCGCTGCTGACCGCCGATATCTACTCGTTCTGGGAAGTGCGCGGCGAACAGTTCACGGCGTCGTTCAAGCGGGAAGTGAGCACCTCGGTGATGTGGGCGGCCTACGGGATGGCGCTGGTCGGACTGGGGTTCAGCCGCCCATCGGTGGTTTTGAGGTACCTCGGCCTGGGCCTGCTCGGGCTCACGGTTGCCAAGCTCTTCACCATCGACCTGGTGGCGCTCGACGGCATCTACCGCATCGTTGGTTTCATCGTCATGGGCCTGGTCCTGCTGGCCGCGTCATTTCTCTACCACCGCTCTCTCCGCCGTTCGTCGTCGGTCCCGGCTTAGACAGGGTGATTCGCTTCGTTCCACGTTCTACGCTTTACGTTCAGGCTGCGCTCTTCAGCAGCCTGTGAGGTATGTCAACCGTGACCGTCAGCCATACCGCCCTCGGCGGTTGACTGCCGTTTGCCTTCGATTACAATCGGCAAGTTCCATTTTCCGGTGAGTTTCGGAGGAGTTCTTCCATGCCCAAGTGTGTCTGCCGAACACTGGTTGCCGGTGCGGCGCTCTGCACGGTGCTGTCGAGCATTCCCGCGTCCGCGCAATCGAATCTGTCGGGTGTGTGGAACAACCTCGGCATCCTGAACGAGGACTGGCCCGACCGTCTGCCGGGTCCCGAGCTCGGCGACTACGCCGGCCTGCCCGTGAACGACGCAGTGCGCGCGCGTGCGGACGCCTGGGACGCTTCGCTCATCACGCTGCCCGAATACCAGTGCAGGGTCCACCCGTCGGACTACGTGTCGAGTTTCGCCGGCCTTCGCATGTGGGAAGAGCGCGACTCGGCGTCGCAACAGCTGGTCGCCATCCATACTCACCACTTCGCATGGGGCACGGAACGGACGATCTGGATGGACGGCCGTCCCCATCCGCCCGAGTACGCCATGCATACCGCGATGGGCTTCTCGACCGGCAAGTGGGACGGCGACATCCTCGTCGTGACGACGACCCACCTGAAGGAGGGGTGGACGCGGCGCAACGGCCTCACGCGCAGCGATTCCGCGACGGTGACCGAGCATTTCATCCGCCATGGCGACACCATGACGCTTGTGATCTCCGTCGTCGACCCGAAGTACTACACCGAGCCGGTCGTCCGGTCGCGTGATTACGAGTACGAAGTGAACGGCGACATCGGACCGTATCCCTGCGAGCCGGTCGAAGAGATCATCCGGCCGAAGGGCGAGATCCCGCATCACCTGCCGGGCACGAATCCGTTTCTGACCGAGTACGCGAAAGCCCACGGCATTCCGCTCGAGGCGGCCCGCGGCGGCGCTGAAACGATGTATCCGGAGTACCGAAAGAAGCTGGCGGCGATGCCGAAGCCCGAGGGAGCCAAGAAGTGACGCGCGCACGATTCAACATCGTCTTCGCCGCTGTGGCTCTGGCGGCTCTGGCGGCCGTGCCATACGCACAGCAGCAGAATTTCGACAACGTCGAAGTCCACCTGCAGAAGGCCCAGGGCAATATCTACATGCTGGTGGGCGCCGGCGGGAACGTGACCGTGCAGGCCGGACCTGAAGGCGTCCTGATCGTGGACACGCAGTACGCCCAGATGTCGGCGAAGCTTCTCGCCGCGATCCGCACGCTGTCTCAGGGGCCGCTGCGTTACATCATCAATACGCACAGCCACCCCGACCATGTGGGCGGCAACGAAAACCTGAAGAAGGCGGGCGCGACGATCGCCGGCGGCAACGTCACGCTCGACATCGGCGACGCGGCGCAAGGCGCGCAGATTATCTCCCACATCAACGCCTACAAGCACATGAGCGCGCGCGCGAACGGCCAGTTCGCGACGCCCGCGGCGGCGTGGCCCACGAGCACGTTTCTCGGCGACGACAAGAAGCTGTATTTCAACGGCGAGGGCGTCCACATCATCCACCAGGCCGCGGCCCACACGGACGGTGACAGCCTCGTGTTTTTCCGCAAGTCCGATGTGATCAGTACCGGTGATCTTTTTGTGACGACCGGTTATCCGTTCATCGATCTGGCCGCGGGCGGAAACGTCCAGGGCATTGTCGCCGGTCTCAACCGCATCGTCGATCTCTGTATTCCTGTCTACGGCCAGGAAGGGGGCACGATGGTGATCCCGGGCCACGGCCGTCTGTCCGACATGGGCGACGTCATCAACTACCGTGAGATGGTCACCATCGTCCGCGACCGCGTCCAGGACATGGTGAAGAAGAATATGACGCTCGAACAGGTGAAGGCCGCGAAACCGACCCGCGACTACGACACGCTGTACAACGCGCCCGGCGCCTTCATCACGGGGGACGCATTCGTCGAAGCGGTTTACAGGAGCCTCAAAAAGTGACGCGCACGATCAAGCTGGTCGTTCTCGCGCTCGCGCTGGTGCCGGCGGGCCTGTCGGCGCAGTTGCGCGGGCGCGATGTCACGGACCTGGACGCCGCAAACGCCGGACGCGGCCGGGGCGGTCCGCCGGCCAAAACACCAAAAGATGCCGCGCCGGTCGATCTCACCGGGTACTGGGTCTCGATTGTGTCCGAGGACTGGCGCTTCCGGATGCTGACGCCGCCCAAGGGCGATTTCCCGAACTTCCTCCTGACGCCGGAGGGCACGAAGCTCGCCAACACGTGGGATCCGGCGAAGGACGAGGCGTCGAAGGATCACTGCAAGGCTTATGGGGCGCCCAACATCATGCGTGTGCCCGGCCGCTTCCACATCACGTGGGCGGACGACAAAACGCTGAAAATCGAAACCGATGCGGGCATGCAGACGCGACTGCTGAAATTCGGCGCCGCGGGGCCAGCGGTCGCGCCCTCGCGTCAGGGCACCTCGACCGCGCAGTGGGAGCGGAAAGCGCTCCGCGTGGAGACGAGGAACCTGCTGCCTGGCTATCTCCAGGCCAACGGCGTGCCGTACAGCGCGAACTTGAGCATGCTGGAATACTTCGACGTCATCAGCGAACCCGGCGGCGAAGTATGGCTGATCGACGATTCCGTCATCACCGATCCGACGTACCTGGTGCGGAGCCATAAGCGGAGTACACACCTGCGCCGGCAGGCGGATGGAGCCGGCTGGGAGCCGCAGGCGTGTGTGGTAAGGTAAATTCGATCAAAGCCTTATGCCCCTTTACGAGTACGTCTGCCGGGCGTGTCACCATGAATTCGAGGCGCTCGTGCGGGCGCAGGATCCACCGCCGAAGTGCAAGGCCTGTCAGAGCGAAGATCTGGAGCGGCTCCTGTCGGCGGCCAGCATGTCCACGGCCGATCAGACGCGTTCGTACGTCAAGGCCGAACGGAAGCGGCGGCTGCCGAAGCACCGGGCCGAGCAGAACGAGGAATACCAGCACACCCTCAAGGAACATCTGCACGACGACTAACAGGGTCCACGGGTCCACAGGGTCCACAGAGGGTCCACGGGGTCAACTAGGTCCGCGGATCCACTGAGTCCAGTTGTCCGCCAAGTCCACCTATCCACTTGGACGATGGCCATGGGTCCGCTTCGTCCCGTGGACCCTGTGGACCCGTGGACCTTGTGGACCCTGGGGACCTCGTGTTATTTGAACGACTCGGGATTCAGAAGGTTCGGCGGCCGCTGGCCCGTCAGTGCGGCGGTGCAGTTGGCGACCGCCATGTTGCACATGCGCAGCCGTGTATCGACCGAGGCGCTGGCCATGTGGGGCGCCAGCACGGTGTTGGGCAGCTTCGCGAGGCCGGCGGCGAGCTTTGGCTCGTTCTCGTAGACATCGAGTCCGGCCCCTGCAATCCGTCCGGCTTTCAGCGTCTTCACCAGCGCCCGCTCGTCCACGACCGGTCCCCGCGCCGTATTCACCAGGACCGCCGTCGGCTTCATCAGCGCCAGCTCGGCGGCACCGATGTAGTGGCGCGTCTCGGGGAAGAGCGGCAGGTGCAGCGAGACGACATCGCTTTCGCGCAGCAGCGTCTGCTTGTCCACGAAGGTGGCCTTGAGCTCCCGCTCGACGGCTTCCGGTGCCCGCCGCGGGCCCGTATAGAGGACGCGCATGTTGAAGCCGGCGGCGCGCCGCGCGACGCCGCGGCCGATTCGGCCGAAACCGCAGATACCGAGCGTCTTGCCGTACACGTCCCATCCGAGGTTCGACATGAACCGCCAGCGTGTCCACTTGCCTGACCGCACCAGCCTGTCCGCTTCGATGAGGCGCCTGGCCGTTGCCAGAATCAGGCACCAGGCGAAGTCCGCCGTTGTGTCGTCCATGGCGCCGGGCGTGTTGGTCAGCATGACGCCGCGGCGTGTCGCCGCCGCCACGTCGAAGTTGTTGTACCCCACGGCGACATTCGACACGATCTTCAGCCGCGGCGCCGCCGCGAGGAGCGTCTCGGAAATCACGTCCGTGATCAGCGTGATCGCCGCATCCTTGTCCTTCAGTTTGCGCCGTAACTGCGCGGCGCTGAGCGGCGCATCTTTCTGATTGCTCTCCACGTCGAAGCGCGACGCCAGCGTCTCGAGGGCTTCGTCTGAAATTCTCTGTGTTACCAGCACTCGCGGTTTCGCGGCCACGGATCCCTCGCTTGGAAACAAACGTCTAGAACGCGTTTCCGATCGGTGTAGCGTCCGCCTTCAGGCGGACGGCAACGGCCGGCTGAAGCCGGCCGCTACGTGATTTCGAAAACCGCATGAGAACCATGTCAGTGAAGCGTGTAGTTGAGGATCCAGACAAGGAACAGCACCGTCGGGACGTGGATCGCGAACTGCAACGCCGAGTAGCCGACGATATCGCGCGCTTTGAGACCGAGGATGCCGAGCAGCGGCAGCATCCAGAACGGGTGGATGAGGTTGGCCAGCGCCTCGGTCGCATTGTAGGTCTGGACGGTCCATCCCAGATGGACGCCGAGCGTCTTGGCCGCCTCGAGCATGTACGGCGCTTCGATCAACCACTTTCCGCCGGCCGACGGGACGAAGAGTCCCAGGAACGCCGAGTAGATGCCGACGAGCACCGGGTAGCTGTGCTGGGTCGAGACGTCCACGAAGAAATGCGCCATATGCCGGGCCAGCCCCGACTCCGTCATCATCTTCACCATCCCGGCGTACATCGGGTACTGCACGAGGACACCGGCCACCGACGGCACCGCGGCGGCGATGGACTTCACGAACGATCGGGGCCGCCAGTGCAGAAGGATGCCGGCGATGAGGAAGAGAAAAACGTAGTGATTGAGCTCGAGGATCACAGAGGCGCCCTTCGACGCGACCTCGGTGACGAGGTACGCCAGGCCGAACACGCCGACGACGATGCTCAGCAGCGGGCTGTATTCGAGCCACTCGCCGGGTTTTTCGGGCGCTTCTTTCGGGATGACGACGGCGGCATACGTCACGCCCATGTCGGCCATGCTGCGCGCGTGGCTCTCGGCCGGCGCCGAATAGTACGCGATGGCCATCGACATCACGACGATGACTCCGGCCGTGAGCAGGCTTTGCCAGAGCAGCAGCGTCTGCTGGAGCGGGATCACGCCGCTGATCGCGAGAATCGACTCGGGCAGCGACCCGGGCGCGGCCATGATGAGCGCGGCTGACGAAGAGAGTCCGAGCGCCCAGACACTGCCGATGCCGAGGTACGCGGCTGCGCCGACCGCGCGATAGTCGGCCCCTCGAACGCGATGGGTGACCTCGCGTGCCAGCAGTCCGCTGATGATCAGGCTGAAGCTCCACGAAATCAGCGACGAAAGCATCGAGAAGAGCGCGACGAACGCGACGGCGCCGCGTCCGGTTTTCGGCACTTCGCTCAGACGGCAGACGATGCGGTAAATGGGCGGAGCCGTCGCCACCGAGTAGCCGGTGATGATGATCAGCGTCATCTGCATCGTGAAGTTGACGAGATCCCAGAACCCGGCGCCGAACCACGCGGCCGATTGAACCGGTGAGTTGCCCGCCGCAACGCAGGCCATGAAGACGATCACGACGGCGACCAGGGCGAGGGCGAACGCGTCAGGAAACCAGTGTTCGAACCAGTCGGACAGTCGCAGCCCGGCGGCGGCAAGCCACGAGCCGCCGGATCGATCGAAGTCGCTCATCAGGATGCGCATGATATCAAACGGGCCGGTATAATCCGGTCAATGGCGCAGGGATCGACGTTCGCGGTGCTGCCGGGCCTGTTCGGCGCGGCGATCGCGCTCGTCGCGGTCCTCGCC
Organism: uncultured Acidobacteriota bacterium; assembly: GCA_963729215.1. Classification (GTDB taxonomy): domain Bacteria; phylum Acidobacteriota; class Vicinamibacteria; order Vicinamibacterales; family CAVVIG01; genus CAVQJU01. The sequence goes on from CAVSND010000027.1 coordinate 212,781, forward strand.
GCGCAATCTCCGCAGGTCCGGTTCCCCGACCCGGATCTCGGTGTGAGCACGTTGAACGCGCGCGCACGGGCGCAGCGCGCCACGACCGATCAGTTCAAGGCCGTCTACGGCTTCCAGTTCACCGATCGCGTGAAGGAGAGCGGCATCACGTTCGTCCACCGGATCGTGGACGATGCCGGCGTAGCCTACAAGCCGGTGCACTACGACCACGGCAATGGCGTCGCTGTCGCCGACGTGGACGGCGACGGGCTGCTGGACATCTACTTCACGAACCAGATCGGCGGCAACCAGCTTTGGAAAAATCTGGGGGGCGGACGGTTCGCGGACATCACGAAGGACGCTGGCGTTGCGCTCGCCGGGAGGATCAGCGTGACGGCCTCGTTCGCCGATCTCGACAACGACGGCGACGAGGATCTGGTGGTCACCACGGTTCGCGGCGGGAACGTCCTGTTCGAGAACGACGGCAAGGGCCACTTCAAAGATGTCTCCAGGGCCGCCGGCGTCGATCACGTCGGCCATTCGTCCGGGGTGGTGCTGTTCGATTTCGATCGCGACGGCCTCGTGGATCTCTACGTCTGCAATGTCGGCCACTACACGACCGACGAGCGCGGCGCGGGCGGCGCGTTTGTCGGTGTGACGGACGGGTTTTCCGGCCACCTCCATCCCGATCGATCGGAGACCGCGATCCTGTACAGGAATCTCGGCGGCCTGCGCTTCAAGGACGTGACCGGGGCCATGGGCCTCGGCGATGCGGGTTGGAGCGGGGATGCGAGCGTGGCGGATGTGAACGGCGACGGTTTCCCGGATCTCTACGCGCTGAATATGCAGGGCCGCAATCACTATTTCGAGAACCAGGATGGCCAGCGATTTGTGGACCGGACGGCGCAGGTGTTTCCTCGTACCTCCTGGGGCGCGATGGGGATCAAATTTTTCGACTACGACAACGACGGCCGTCCCGACCTGCTCGTGACGGACATGCATTCGGACATGAGCCAGACCGTGGGGCCGGACCGCGAGAAGCTCAAGTCGCAGATGGCCTGGACGACGGACTTCCTCCAGGGGGATGGGACGAAATTCATCTTCGGCAACTCGTTCTTCCACAACCAGGGTGCGTCGAAGATGGAGGAAATCTCCGACCGGGCCGGCGTCGAGAACTACTGGCCGTGGGGACCGAGCGTGGGCGACGTGAATGCTGACGGCTGGCAGGACGTGTTCATCGCCTCGTCCATGGACTACCCGCATCGGTACGGCATCAACTCGCTGGTGCTCAACAACCAGGGCGAGAAGTTTCTCGACAGCGAGTTCATCCTGGGCGTCGAGCCCCGGCGCGGCGGGCGGACGCACACGCCCTGGTTCGAAGCGGACTGCTCGCAGCCAGCCGCCTCGTCGATTGCCGCCTGCAAGGGACGCTCGGGGAAAATCACGGTGATGGCGCCGCTCGGCAGCCGATCGTCCGTCATGTTCGATCTCGACCAGGACGGCGACCTGGACATTGTCACCAACGACTTCAACTCCGAACCCCAGGTGCTCGTCAGCGATCTGGCGCAACGCCGCGCCGTGCACTGGCTCGGCGTGTCGCTGGTGGGGACCTCGTCGAACCGCGACGGCCTCGGGGCCGCGGTGCGCGTGTCGGTGGGAGGCCGCGTCCTGACGCAGTGGAACGACGGCAAGTCCGGATATCTCTCGCAGAGCGCGATGCCGCTGTACTTCGGCCTCGGGGATGCGGCGACGGTCGATCGCGTCGAGGTGACCTGGTCATCCGGCCGGACCCAGGTCGTCACCACGGGTCTGACGCCGAACACGACCCTGCGGCTGACTGAACAAACGCGGCCGCAGCCCCGATAGCAGGCGAGTCGTGGCGCCGATTCTCGAGATGCGCGGGATCTCCAAGGCCTTCCCGGGCGTGCGGGCGCTCGAGCGCGTCTCGCTGACCGTGGCGGCGGGAGAGGTGCACTTCCTCCTCGGCCAGAACGGGGCCGGCAAGTCCACGCTCATCCGCGTCCTCTGCGGCGCGCATCACCCGGACGAGGGCGACATCCTGGTGGACGGCGTGTCCACGCGCCTCCGCTCGCCGGCCGATGCCCGCCGCCTGGGCATCGCCGTCATCTTTCAGGAGTTCTCGCTCGTTCCGTATCTGGACGTCGCGCAGAACATCTTCCTCGGCCGCGAGCCGCGAGGCCGGCTGCCGGGGACGGTCGATACGCGAAAGATGCACGCCGACGCGCGCCGGCTGCTGGACGCGCTCGGCCTCGCCCTCGACACGCGCACGCGTGCGCACGAGCTCGGCATCGCGCAGCAGCAGGTGGTCGAGATTGCCAAGGCGTTGTCGCAGGACGCCCGCATCCTCGTCATGGACGAACCGACGGCGGCGCTGTCCGACCACGAGATCGAGCGGTTGTTCGAAAGGGTCCGCGCGCTCAAGGCGTCGGGCGTCGCCGTCATCTACATCTCGCATCGCCTGCAGGAGATCGCCGCGATCGGCGATCGCGTGACCGTGCTTCGCGACGGCCGCAACGTCGCATCGCTCGACGCGTCGGCCGCGACGGTGGACGAACTCGTCCATCTGATGCTCGGGCGGGTGGTCGAGACGACCTACCGCTCGCGTTTCTGCGAACGGCCAGGTGAGGCTGTGCTGGCCGTCAACGATCTGTTCGCCGACAACGGTGTGCGGGCCGCCACGCTGTCCGTGCGCGCCGGGGAAGTAGTGGGCCTCGCGGGTCTCGTCGGCTCGGGGCGATCGGAGCTCGCCCGTGCGATTTTCGGTGCGGACCGGGCGGTCCGCGGCACGGTGTCGTTCGATGGCCGACCGCTGGCCGGCGGTCCTGTCCGCGCTGTGCGGGCAGGCGTGGGCCTTGTGCCTGAAAATCGCAAGGCGGACGGACTGGCCTTGTCGCGATCGGTGCAGGACAACGTGCTCATCGCCGGCTTGCGGACGCTGTTCCCGTCGGGCTGGTATCGCGGGTCGGCCGCCTCCCGTCTCGTGAACGACGTGATTGCGCGGCTCCGGATCGCCACGCCGTCCCCCGAGCGGCTCGTCCGGTTTCTGAGCGGCGGGAACCAGCAGAAAGTCGTCCTCGGCAAATGGTTCGTGGCCGGGTCGCGCTTTTTCATCGTCGACGAACCGACGCGCGGAATAGACGTGGGGGCGAAGGCCGAGATCTACCGCCTGATCGAGCAGCTCGTGGCGGATGGCGCAGCCGTGCTCATGATCAGCTCGGAACTGGCCGAGGTCGTCGCCGTCTGCGATCGCGCCTACGTCATGCGCGACAAGACGATCGTCGGCGAGCTTGCGCGATCGGAACTCACGGAGAGCCGGATCCTCACGCTGGCGATGCACCATGCGTAGCGTCCCGGGCATCGGGTACCTCCTCGCCGCCCTGGTCGTGGTGTTCGCCGCATTCGGGTCCGGCTTCGCCACCGTGGCGAACGGATTGAACATCGGCGTGCAGTCGTCGGTCCTCCTCCTGCTGGCGCTGCCGATGACGCTGGTCATCATGAGCGAGGGGCTCGACCTGTCGATGGGCGCGGTGCTGAGCCTGGCGGGCGTGGTGCTGGCCACGCTGTTGATGAACGGCCATTCGCTTCCGGCAGCGTCTGCCGCGGCGATCGGCGTCGGCGCCGCGTTCGGTCTTGCGAACGGTGTACTGGTCGTCGGCCTCGGCATTCCGCCGTTCGTGGCAACACTCGGGACACTGGGCATTGCGCAGGGCCTGGCGCTTGTTGCGACAGGAGGTCAGAGCGTCGTGGGCGTCGGCGACGCGCTTCCGGCGCTCTACGACAGCCGGCCGCTGGGCCTCCCGTTCTCCATCGCGATCGCAGTTGCGGCGTTTTTCGTGTTCCGTTTTACGTTCCGCCAGACGCCCTTCGGCGCCTATGTCTCGGCGATCGGCGGCAATCGCGAGTCGCTCGTGCTGGCGGGCGTCAACGCGAACCGTTATCACGTCGGCATCTATGTTCTGGCCGGCGTGATGGCTGGTGTCGCGGCGCTGCTCCTGACGGGTCGCATGAGCTCGGGTCATCCGACCGCCGCCATCGGCATGGAGTTCGACGCGATCGCGGCGGTCATCGTCGGCGGAACATCGTTTGAGCGCGGGAAGGGCAGCCTGGGTGGCACCGTCATCGGCGTCGTCACGATCGGCGTGCTCAAGAACGGCCTCAACGTGCTGGAAGTGCCCTCGTCTCTGCAGGTGGCGAGCATCGGCGTGCTGACGATCGTCGCTCTCGTCATCGAGTCGGTTCTTCAGCCTGCCGCCCGCCGCTTGTGGAGATCGGCGTGAAGCGGCTCGCGTATCGGCTGGCCGCGATCGCGATCATCGGTGCCGCGCTCTCGGTCAGCACCGAGTCGTTTCTGACCGTCACGAATATCCTGAACGTGCTGCGGCAAGCCAGCCTGACGTTCCTGATTGCCTCCGGTCTGACGCTCACCGTCCTCACGGCCGGACTGGACCTGTCCGTGGGCGCCAACGTGGGTCTCTCCGCCTGCCTGGCCGGCACCGTGATGCAGTCCACGGGGTCTGTCGCGCTCGGCGCCGCCACGGGCCTCGTCTTTGGCGCGGGCATCGGCATCCTGAACGGGCTGATGGTTACGGTGCTGCGTCTGCCGCCCTTCATCGCGACCTACGGGATGCTCTGGACGTTGAACGGTGTCACCTACTGGTTCATGGGAGGCGACACCGTTCACGGTTTTCCACCGGGCTTCCGTGCGCTCGGCAGCGGCTACTGGCTGGGTGTGCCCGTTCCCATCTATCTCATGGCCGCGTTCCTGTTCGCCGGTGCCGTCTTTACGCGCTACACTACCCACGGTCACGAGGTGTTTGCGATCGGAGCCAACCGTGAAGCCGCGCGGCTCTCCGGAGTGCCGATCCGGGCGCGGCTCAACCTGGTGTACGTGCTGAGCGGGGCGATGGCGGGACTCGCCGCTGTCGTCTATCTGGCGCGGTTGAACTCGGCCGAGGCCGATATCGGCGAGCCGCTGACACTGCCTGCGATCGCCGCCGTGCTCATCGGCGGGACTTCCTTGTTCGGCGGCGTCGGCAGCCTGCTCGGTACCTTGATTGGCGCGCTGACGCTGACGCTGGTCGTCAACGGCATGAATCTGCTCGCCATTGACGCGAGCTGGCAGCCTCTCGTCACCGGCGTGATTGTGATCCTCGCAGTGTGGATTGACGTCGTGACACGGCAGCGGGCCGAGGCAACGATATGACGAAGATTGCCTGTGGAATGGAGCGAACTGGTGGCTGGTGACCCGCGGCTCGTGGCTCGTTGCTCGTGGCTCGTTCTGCTCACATGTACAGTGGCGCCTGCGCTTCTGCACGCTGACGGCGAAAAGATTGCCGTCTTCACGAAGAACCAGACGAACCCGTATTTTCAGATGCTGCGCCTGGGCGCCGATAACGCCGCGAAGCAGATGAATGCGCGCGTGACGCACTATGTGCCGACGCGGCCGGACAGCATCCCCGACCAGATGAGCCAGATTGAAGACGTCATCACCAAGCGGCCCGACGCGGCGGTGTTCGTGCCCGTCGATTTCAAGGCCGTGGCGCCTGGCCTGCTCAAGATGAATGCCGCCAAGATCCCGGTCGTGAATGTGACCGACCGCGTCGAAAAAGGAGAAATCGTCACGTTCGTCGGCCTGGACGACTACAGCGTGGGGCTGGCGACCGCACGCTACCTGTTCAAGAAGATGAACGGCGCCGGCGGCGTCATCATTCTCGAGGGTGTGCGCGGCGTGCAGACGAGCTCGGAACGGCTGCGCGGGTTCAAGAAAGCGCTCGAGGAGTTCCCGAACGTCAAGCTGCTGGCCTCGCAGCCTGCCAACTACCAGCGCCTGGCGGCGCTGACCGTCACCGAAAACCTGATTCAGTCGCATCCGAATATCAACGGCGTGCTCGCCGCGAACGATTCGATGGCTCTCGGCGCGCTCGAGGCGTTCGACGGCGCCAATCGCAAGGTGCTCGCCGTAGGGATCAACGGCACGAAGGAGGCCATGGACGCAATCAAAACGGGCCGGCTCCTCGCCTCCGGCGACAACAACGGCTTCGTGCAGGGCTGTATCGGGACGATGGCGGCGATTCGCCGGCTGCGGAACCTGCCGGTGCCCAGGGAAGTGGTCTTCCCGGCCACCATCATCGACAGCACCAACTACAAGGCGTACGACCTGCTCGACTCGCAGCGCAGTTGCCCGAAGTGGGAGACGGTGGTCAAGCAATAGAGGCTCGGGGCTCGGGGCTCGAAACTCGTAGCTCGTGGCTCGTAGCTGGAGGTTAGTGCATGAGGTCTCGAATCATCGCGTGGTTGGGAGTGCTCGTGATTGCGGGTGTTCCACTGCTTGCGCACCATTCGGCGGTCGCGGAGTACGACCTCGAGAAGCCCGTCAAGGTTTCGGGAACGGTGACGAAAGTGGAGTGGAGCAATCCGCATATCTGGTTCTACGTCGACGTGAAGAATGCCGACGGCACGGTCACCAACTGGGGCTTTTCCGGCGGCGCACCAGGCGTGCTGCAGCGCCGGGGCATCAGCCGCACGGCGATGAAGCCGGGCGACGTCGTCAAGGTCGAAGGATTTCGCGCCAAGGATGGGTCGACCAACGGTTCCGGTAATACGGTGACGTTCGAAGATGGCCGGCGCGTCTTCACGGCCATGGAAGGGTTTCAGCCGCGCTAGCTTCGCTGCGCGCGGAACGCCAAACGCCAGAACGCAAAACGAAGAACGCAGACCGTGGAACCCCGAACCTTTGGACCCGTGGAGCGTTGGACCCGTGGACCCGTTGGACCTGAGGACCTGTGGACCCTGTGGACCCTTTGAACCTTGAACTGTGGAACCGATCATGAACAAGAGATTCGTGGCATCGACGGCGACACTTGGCGTTGTGCTCGTGGCCGCGCTCAGCATTGTGCAGGCGCAACGCGGCACGCCGACGACCGGGCGCCATTCCGCGCCTGGCCAACGGCAAGCCCGACTTCTCGGGGATGTGGGACAACCCGAAGCCGGCGAGCGGCCCGATGCGCGGACCGGCGACGGTGTTCGACCGGAGCAAGTTTCCGCCCTTCAAGCCGGGCGGCGAGCCGTTCTATGAACCGCGGACCGGCGACCCGCGGCATGACGAGCCGCGCGCGTTCTGCATGCCCTCGGGGTTCCCGTCCGCCTTCCTCGGGCCGTATCCCGTCCAGATGGTCCAGAACCCGAAGTACCTGGTGATGACGACGGAGTTCATGCGGGTGACGCGCATCATCCCGCTCGACGGCCGGCCACACCAGACCGACATCGAGCCGACGTACTACGGCGACTCGGTGGGCAAGTGGGAGGGCGATACGCTGGTCATCGACACGACGCACTTCAAGCGCTGGTCGCTCGACGACAACTACTACGGGAACCCGAAAGAGTACCGGATGCACAGCGATGCGTTCCACACGATCGAGCGCCTGACACGCACGGACCTCAACACGATCAAGTACGACTTCACCGTGGACGATCCGAAGATCTTTACGAGTACCTGGACTGAGAACTGGGAGTTCAAACTGCATCCCGAGTGGGAGAAAACAGGCTTATACGAGATGGTCTGCAACGAGAACAACCGTTGTCCCGGCGGCAAGTGCGAGAAGCCGTAGGCCTCGTCGATGCCTGACACGACGGAACTGCTGTCGAGGGCGGCGGCGCTCCGCCCGCTGCTCGAACAGAACGCCGACGCTACTGACTCGCTTCGACGGCTGCCGGACACCAGCGTAGCGGCGCTGCGGGAGGCCGGCCTCTGCCGCCTCATGGTGCCGAAGCGATTCGGCGGCTTCGAGACCAGCATTCACACGTATATAGAGGTGATGGCCGAGCTCGGCCGCGGCTGCGGCTCGACATCGTGGGTGGCGAGCCTCATCAACGTGTGCGCCTGGCTGGCGGGCCTCTTTCCCGATCGCGCCCAGCAGGACGTCTGGGGAAGTAATCCCGATGCGTGGGTGGCCGGCTCGCTCGCGCCCCACGGCGACGCGAAGCCGGTTGACGGCGGCTGGCGCGTGAGCGGACGCTGGATGTGGGCGTCTGGATGCCTGCATGCGCAATGGGCGGCGTGCGGAATCCACATGAACGACGACAAGGGCGAGACGGTCAACTTCGGCCTGTCGCTGATGCCGATGACCGACCTGACGCATCGAAGATACGTGGCACATGGCCGGAATGAAAGGCACCGGCAGCAACACCATCGTCGCCAGGGACGTGTTCGTGCCGGAGCACCGCTTTCTGCCGTATCCAGCGGCGTTCGCGGGCACCTATCGCACTGAACACACCGACGAAACGGTGTACCGCGTGGCGCTCGTGCCGGTGACGATTCTCATCCTCGTCGGCTCGCAGCTGGGCATGGCCAGGGCCGCGCTCGACCACGTGGTGTCGAAGGCGCCGGCGCGGGGGATCACGCACACGAATATGGCGAGGCAGAGCGAATCTGCGGGGTTTCAGATTCTGCTGGCCGATGCGGCGATGAAGATCGAGACCGCGATCCTGCATGCCTTGCGCGCCGCCGACGACCTGGATGGGTACGCGGCCGCTCGAAAGCATCCAGACCTGGTGGCGCGCGCACGCGTTCGCGCCGACACGGCGCTCGTGGCGAAGTACTGCCGTGAGGCGGTCGAGATCCTCGTATCCGCCCATGGCACGTCGAGCATGGCCGACTCGAATCGTCTGCAGCGCCTCTGGCGCGACATCCACGTCGCCAGCCGCCACGCCATCACCGAGTGGCAGGTCAACCTCGAGGTCTACGGCAAGGCCCTGCTCGGCGTCGAACCCAACATCACGCCGCTGATCTAGAGGCTCGTGGCTCGTCGCTCGTGGCTCGTGGCTCGAGTGCGTGGTGCGAAAGCGAATCACGAGCTAGGCACTATCGGCTACGAGTAACAAGCCACGGACAACGAGTCACGAGCTACGAGCCACGAGTGACGAGCGACGAGCCGCTACATCTTCACCTGGCTGATGAGAACGGTTGGCTGAGTATTGGTGTAGTTTGGAATGTCGGCGAGGATCTCGGGGCCGTGCGTCCCGAAGGTGGATTGAAACGCTTCGACGGAGTCAAACATCAGGTGGCACATGGCCACGTAGGCCGGCGCCACGCCCGGCTGTCCGCCGCCCAGCCCTTCGTCGACAAACATGCCCTTGAGCGCCGGCTCCAGCTTTCGTTTCACCATCGGCATGTGGCTGTTCAGGTAGTACGACATGTCGAACGTCGCATCCGCGGCGTTCGGGTACAACACGCTCACTTTGATCATCTTGCTCTCCAGGTGGCCTCTAACCCCTAACCTCTAACCTCTAACCTCTAACCTCTGACTCGATCTACCAGGGCATCGTACGCTTGGTGAATTGCCGGCCGATCTCCGCCGCCCGCTGGTTGGCAGGTCCGATCATCACGCCTTCCTTGATCATGTCCACGACGTTGGCGGCGTTCATCGAGTTGAGGAAGAAGATCTTGTTGGCCTTGCACGCAGCGAACACCCTGGCGCGGGCGGCGAGCATCTGCGGGTCTTTCTCGGCCACGTTGCCCGGTCCACGCACACCGAGCGACAACGCCATGTCTCCAGGCCCCCATTCGGCGAACGCGATGCCGGGAACTTTCAAATTCTGCTCGGCGTTGGCGAGCGCGTACTTGTCCTCGAGCTTCACGCCGAACAGCAATTCGCCGTTGGGATTGAGCGGCCAGGCGTCGGCCTTGTCCTCATACTCCTGCCCGGTGACGCCCCAGATCTGCGCGGCCGTCGGCGTGCCGTGCGCGCCTCGACGTCCCTCGTCGAGGCCCTTGCCGACCCCCTGTTTGTGGATCGGGAGGCGGGACATTTCGACAAAGGCTCGAACCGCACCCGGTGTATCGGCATGCGTGAGCAGGATGCCGTGGACGCCCGTCGCCAGGACCTGGCTGAACATCCAGGCGTTCGCCCGAACCGCCGCTTCGTCGATGCCGTTGACCGGGACGTTGACGATGACGGCCGGCGTGCGATGGCCGCTTTTCGTGGGACCGCCGGCGGCGAGGCCGCGCATGTACTCCGCGAGGCCCTTCACGTCGTACGGCGCGTGCTCCATGTCGTAGCTGATGTAGTCCGCCCACGTCTGCGCGTCCAGCTTGCCGGCTTCGAACGTTCCCTCGGTGCCCGAGTGCGATCCGGTGTAGTAAATCGGCTGGCCCGCCTCGAGCAGCTCAATCGCGCGATTGACGTGCTTCGGCTTCGGCGCCTGCGCGCCGAGAGACACGACCGCAGCCGCCGCCGCAGCGAGAACGAACGAGGTCTGGAAACGCGTCATGGCTCAGCCCCTCCGGGAGGCGGTCAGTATAGTCAATTCAACCCTCCATAGCCGGCGGCCGGAAAAGGCGACGCGAAAACCGGCGTATCATGCAGCCCGGGAGAGGCGTCATGACATTCAGGAGCCGCTGCACAGCCGCAATTGCGTTCGTCGCCGTGACCACGATCAGCGCTGTCACGGTGCTGGGACAACTACCGATTCCGGTGCAGGGCCAGCCGCCTCAGGCGCCGCAGCCCGGTCAGCGCGGCCGTGGACAGCAGCCAGCCCCGGTACCAGATCCGCCGCCGGTCGTGTCGCCGATCGCCACGGCGTCGCCAGAGGTGACGGGCCCCGGGAAGTTTTTCGAAACGTTGATGGAGCTCAAGCCGGGCGACGACCTGGCGCACTTCAAGTACGTGACGAAGGAGTACTTCGTCTCGGGCACGGCCAATGGACAGCCGTACAAGACGCGGATCGTGATCCGCCGGCCGGCGGACAACAGCAGATTCAGCGGACTGGTGCTCGCCGAATCCATGCACCCGAGCGGCAACCCCTGGATGTTTCACTTCACGCACACGTATTCGATGACGGAAGGTCACATCGGCCTGGAAATCCTGACGAGCGCCACGCAAGGCTTCACGCAGTTCAACGGCGAGCGTTACAAGGATCTCGTCACGGCGAACGGACAGGCCGGCGAGATCATCGCGCAAGTGGGGGCGCTGATGAAGTCGAAGCGCCCCGACAACCCGCTGGCGGGTCTGCCGATCCGAAAGATGCTCCTCGCAGGTTCGTCGGCATCGGCCGCGGTCGTCGTGAACTACCTGCCGGTGCATATGGTCCAGCGGCTCGCTGACCTGTCCCCGATCTACGACGGATTCATGCCGACGAGCAACGGCGCGAGCCTTCGGATGGTGGACGTGCCGATGATCCAGGTGCCGACGATGAGGGAGGTGTTTCAGGGCAACGGTCCCACGCGGCTGGACGGTGACGCCCCCGGCAACCAGTTCAGGATCTACGAATTCGCGGGCATGGCGCACATCGATTCGCGGGACGCGGCGGCGTATTACCCCGATCCGTGCAAGCTGCCGATCAGCCGGTTTCCCCTCGCCGCCTACATGTCGGTGGCGCTCAATCATCTCTGGCGCTGGGTGGACGCGGGCACGGTGCCCCCGCACGCGGACCGGTACTACGTCGACTTCAATACGGAGGGCGACGGCTCGCTGCTGGCCCTCGACGAGGCCGGCAACGTGAAGGGCGGGATCCGCAACCCGTACGTTGACGTGCCTACGGCGAAGTTCGGCGTGCCGAATTCGGGCGCCGAGCCGCCGATCAAGAGCCCGCACCCGTTCCTCGCGGCGCGCGGAGAGGCGGCGATGAATCAGTTGTGCGGCCTGGCGAACTACCAGATCGACTTCACGCAGGCGCAGCTGAAAAAACTCTATAAGGACGAGGGCACGTATCAGGCCAGGGTGCAGCAGCGTTACGACGAGTTGATGAAGGCGGGCTGGGCGCTTCCCGTGTATCGATCAGTCGTGCTGGCCGACGCCGCGAAGGTGAAGTTCTAGCCGGAAAGTGCGATATCAGAGTCCGAAACGGGAATGTTATACTCCCCGCCCGAAGGGCAAGAACAGTATGAACAGTTGGTGCGCGCGCGGGCGGCTGTTCCTGGCGGTGCTGGTTCTGGCCGGCGCGTCGGCGCGGGCGGACGCGCAGGTTGATTTTTCCGGCGAGTGGGCGCCGCGGTTTCACGAAGATCAGCCGGAGCGCGTGCCCGGCCCGCAACTCGGCGACTACCTCGGTCTTCCCATCAACGATGCGGCGCGCTTGCGGGCCGACAGCTGGGACGCGTCGATGATGACGCTGCCCGAGTGGCAGTGCCGGCCGCACTCGGCCGATTACATCTGGCGCGGGCCGTCGCCGCTGACGATTCGCAAGGAAGAGAACCCGCTGACGCGCGAGATCGCGGCGTTTCACGCGGAGTGGCTCCGGTCCATCGATAACCCCATCTACCTCGACGGCCGCCAGCGGCCGCCCGACGATGCCCTGCACAGCTGGGGCGGGTTTGCGACGGGCAAGTGGGAAGGCGACATGCTGACGGTCACCGTGACCCACTTGAAGGAAGGCTACATCCGCCGCAACGGCATGCCGCGCAGCGACCAGGCCACGGTGACGGAGCACTGGCTCCGCCACGGCGACTTCCTGACAATTGTGACCATCGTGAACGATCCCGTGTACCTCACGGAGCCGTTCATTCGCACAACTGACTACCAGCTCGATCTGCATCAGCACGTGCCGCCGTATCCGTGCGAGATGGTGCAGGAAGTCGAGCGGCCGAAGGGCGTGGTGCCGCACCATCTATTCGGCACCAACAACGACCTCAAGGAATTTGGCGAGCGGTACGGGCTTCCGTTCGAGGCCACGCGCGGCGGCGCCGAGACCAGCTATCCCGACTACCGCAAGAAGCTGAAGCAGTGGATGGGGCCGACGCCGACGGCCAAATTTCCGGGCGAGGTCAATTGATCCGGCGCGCCTTTCTGCTCGTGGCGATCGTCTGCAGCGTCCGCCTGCCGCCTTCGCTCGAGCTTTGGCGGACCGCCGTAGCCTTGGCGGAGGCTGGTGAGGCGGGCGGTCAGGACGGCCGGCCGAAGCCGCCCGGCACGGTCGAGGGCGACGTTCGCATTCTGCACGTGCGCGGCAACGTCTCCGTGATTCAGGGCGCCGGCGGCAACATCACGGTGCTCACGTTTCCTGAAGGCGTCACGCTCGTGGACTCAGGCTCGGTCCAGATGGCCGACAAGGTGCTGGCTGCCATCCGGTCGCTGTCGCCGCAGCCCATCCGCTACATCATCAATACCAGCGTGACGGCCGATCACGTGGGCGGGAACGAAAAGCTGTCCGTCACGGGCGCGCAGATCACGGGCGGCAACGTCGCCGGACAGGTCGGAACCGACGGCGCCGAGATCATCGCCCACGAGCAGGTGCTCGAGCGAATGATCGCGCGCACCGTGCAGCCTCCGATCCCGATCCGCGCGACGCCGCAGACCACCTATCACACGGATCAGGTCAAGCTCAGTACCGCTGTACCACGGCGACGGCATACAAGTCTTCCACGTGCCCGCCGCGCACACCGACGGCGACAGCGTCGTCTATTTCCGTCACAACGACATCCTGGCCACCGGGGATGTCTTCACGACCACCGGCTACCCGATGATCGACCTCCAGCGAGGAGGCGGCATCAACGGGGTCGTAGACGCGCTCAACCGGATCCTCGACATTGCGTTCCCCGATTTCAGGCTCGAAGGCGGCACGCTCGTCATTCCCGGACACGGCCGCATCTGCGATTCGGCCGACGTGGCGTACTACCGGGACATGGTCACCATCGTGCGCGACCGCGTGCAGGACATGGTGAAGAAGGGCCTGACGCTCGAGCAGGTCAAGGCCGCGAAACCGACGCGCGACTACGATCCGCGGTACGGTTCGAGCTCGGGGCCGTGGACGACCGACATGTTTGTAGAGGCCGTCTACAAAAGCCTCAGCGTGAAGCGATGAAAGCCGGCGTCGCGCTATCGATGCTCCTCCTGATTGGCGTCCCGGCGAGTGCCCAGCGAGGGCAGGGCCGCCAGGGCGCCGGCCCTGCGGCGTCGGCGAAAGACGGCGCGCCCGTCGATCTCACCGGCTACTGGGTGACGGTCGTCACCGAAGACTGGCGTTACAGGATGGTGACACCGGCCCGGGGCGACCACCCGAGCGTGCCGCTCAACGCGGCAGGCAATGCGGTCGCCAACAGCTGGGATCCCGCAAAGGACGAAGCGGCCGGAGAGACGTGCAAGGCGTATGGCGCCGCCGGCGTGATGCGCACTCCCGGGCGGCTTCACATCACCTGGCAAGACGAGGCCACGTTGAAGATCGAGACGGAGGCGGGCACCCAAACGCGGCTCTTACGGTTCGGGTCAACCGCGTCACAGTCTGACACGGCGTCCATTCAAGGCAACTCGGCGGCGCAGTGGGAAGTCGCAGGTGGCGCGCGCGGCGGCCGCGGGGGTGCCGGCGGACGGGGTGGTAATTTGAAGGTCGTGACCACTCACATGAAGCCCGGGTATCTCCAGAAAAACGGTGTACCCTACGGGGGCAGCGCGGTGCTGACCGAGTACTTCAGCCGGACGTTCGAGCCAAACGGCGATTCCTGGTTGATTCTCACCTCCATCGTGGACGATCCGCAGGTACTTGACCGGACCGTTCGTACGGAGCACGCACTATAAGAAGTTGGCCGACGCGAACACGGCCTGGGAACCGGAGTCGTGCTCGGCGCGATGATTCTCGTGGCTCGTGGCTCGTGGCTCGTGGCTCGTGGCTCGTGGCTCGGGCTCGGGCTCGGAAACTAGGAGCGATGCGATGAAGAAAATTGCGGTTGTCACGCTGATGCTGGCCGGCGCCGTTGGGTATCCGTCCAGAGGAATCGCGGCCACATGCGAGAGTCTGGCTTCGCTGACGCTGCCGAACGGAAAGATCACGTCCGCGCAGCCGGTGGCCGCGGGCGCGTTTTCCGCGCCGGGCGCGCGAGCCGGCCGCGGCAACGCCATGGCCGATCTCCCGGCGTTCTGCCGCGTCGAGGCGACGCTGACGCCTTCGAGCGACTCCGACATCAAGATCGAAGTGTGGCTGCCCACGGCGAACTGGAACGGCAAGTTCCAGGCGGTCGGCAACGGTGCGTGGAGCGGGGCCATCGGGTATGCCGCGCTGGCGGAGGCGCTGCGGCGCGGCTACGCGGCCAGCTCCACCGACACCGGACATGCCGGCGGCAGCGCGAGCTTCGCGCTCGGACATCCGGAAAAGCTGATCGATTTCGCGTACCGGTCCGAACACGAGATGACGGTCAAGGCGAAGGTCATCGTCAACGCGTTCTACGGCAGCGCGCCGAAGTATTCCTACTGGAATGGGTGCTCGGCCGGCGGCCGGCAGGCGCTCAAGGAAGCCCAGATGTTCCCGGCCGACTTCGACGGCATCATCGCCGGCGCGCCCGGGCTCGACTGGTCCGGACGATCGGCGCAGGCCGTGAAAGTGGCGCAGGCGCTGCTGAAAGAAGAGGCGCGCCTGACGCCAGCCAAGCAGCAGGCGCTCCACGCCGCCGTGCTGCAGGCATGCGATGCGCTCGACGGCGCGAAAGACGGTCTGATCGAGAATCCCCTGGCCTGTAAATTCGATCCGAAGGTGCTCGAATGCGCCGGCGCGGACGGCCCCGCCTGCCTGACGCCGGCGCAGGTCGCCACCGCGCGCCTCATGTACGCGCCAACGGTGAATGCGAAGACCGGGCGGGAGGTGGCGGGCCTGCCTTACGGCACCGAGGGCAACTGGACCGACCAGGGCTGGTCCGTCTCGGCGCGCGCCACCGGCCTCGATCACTATCGCTTCGTCGTGTTCAAGGATCCCGCCTGGGAGATCGACCGGTTCAACGTCGAATCGGATATTACGCGCATCGACGAAGGCGAGGGCGCGGCCGTCAACGCGAACGATCCGAACCTGAAGGCGTTCTTCGAACGCGGCGGGAAGCTTCTTCAGTACCACGGATGGAGCGATCCGCAGATCTCGGCGCTGAACAGCGTGAACTACTTCAAGCGTGTCGCGGCGGCTCTGGGCGGCCAGACCAAGATTCACGACTCGTACCGCCTCTTCATGGCGCCGGGCATGGCGCATTGCGGAGGCGGGGAGGGGCCGAACGATTTCGACAAAGTGACGCCGCTCGAACAGTGGGTCGAGAAGGGCAAGGCGCCCGATGCGATCATCGCCTCTCACTCCGTTGAAGGGCGGGTCGATCGCACACGCCCCCTCTGCCCGCATCCGCAGGTCGCGCAGTACAAGGGCAGCGGCAGCGTGGACGAGGCAGCCAATTTCGTGTGCCGCTGACCCCGGACCCGTGGACTTGTGGACCCGTGGACCTGTGGACCGTGGAACCCGTGGACCCGTGAACCTCTTGAACCTTCGAACCCCTTGAACCTCTTGAACCTTGTTTTTTAGAGACCGATGAGAGCCACACAATCCACTCTTGCCAACGCCGCGTACGGCATCGTCCGCCGTCGCCTCCTGCGCGGTCAACTGTCGCTGGGGCAGGCCGTCTCGCGTCGCAAGCTCGCGGCCGAACTCGGCATGAGCTTCCTGCCGGTCTCCGAGGCGCTGCTCAGGCTGGAAGTCGAAGGCCTGCTCGAGAGCCGGCCGAGGGCGGGCACGCGCGTGCGCATCCCGTCGCCGGACGATGTGCGAGGACACTATGTCGTCCGCGAAAGCCTGGAGGCGCAGGCGGCGCGGCTGTTTTCTGAAAAGGCGTCGAGGGCCGAGCGTGTCAGCCTGCAGCGGCTCGGCGCCCGCGTGGACGAGATGTCGCAGGATCCCGACCGCAAGCGTTACCTTCGTCTCCACTACGAGTTTCATCGCAGCATCGCCGAAGGCGCGCGCTGTCCCGTGCTGTCGGCCGCCATCGAACAGACCTGTGCGCTCTCGTCCACGTGGTTCTGTGTGTTTCCCCGGCCGGTCGCGGTGGGCGCACCCCGGCGGCATCGGGATCTGGCGAAGGCACTCGCCACAGGCACGTCGGCGGTTGCCGCAGCCGCCATGCGCAAGCACGTCAGGTGGAGCCGGCAAGAGGCGCTTCACCGGCTGCAGCCGTACTTTGAGATTCGCAGGTCGACCGGCCGGACGTTTTCCCGGAGCCCGCAGCGGGTCGTTTCTTGAAGCCTGAGAGCGACGAGCAGATTTCGCGGCGCGAACTCCTGAAGCGCGCCGGTGCCGTTGGAGCGGTCGCTTTCGTGCCGGTGGCGGCCGTCGTGTCCGGGCGGACCACGTTTGCGCAGGGCGCGGCGTCCGCCGTGCCGGCCGTTGTTCGAGAACCGCTCGAAACGCTCACCTCTGCGGAAGCCGACGTCCTCGAGGCCGTGTGTGCCCGGCTGATTCCGACTGACGCCAACGGCCCCGGGGCCGCCGAAGCCCGCGCGGCGCACTACATCGATCGGGCGCTGGGCGGCGCGCTGCAGTCGTCGCGACAGGTGTATGCCTCCGGGCTGGCCGCGCTGGACAGCTACGCCAGTTCCTCCCGAGGCTCGCGTTTTCCGGCGCTGGCGCCAGCCGACCAGGACCGCGTGCTCCAGGAGGTCGCGTCGGGAACGGCGGCTGGTTTTTCGAACGGGATCGCGTTTTTCAACCTGGTGCGCACGCACACCATCGAGGGCACGTTCGGCGATCCCTCTTACGGCGGCAACGCCGGCTTCGTCGGCTGGGATCTGATCGGCTATCCCGGAGTGCGCACGGTGGTGACCGCAGACGAGCAGCGTCTGGGGACGGTCGCCAAGCCCAATCACAAGTCCGCGTACGACTATTCGATGTTCACCAAGGCCGTGCCCTGATGCCCACGAGGCTGAAGGACACCGACGTCGTCATCATCGGCCTGGGCGCCGCGGGCGGCGTGGCGGCCTGGCCTCTCGCGCAGGGCGGGATCGAGGTGGTCGGGCTCGAAGCCGGCACGTGGCTCACCAGGCGGGACTTCGCACCGGACGAACTCCGCAACAACTATCGCGAATGGCCGCAGGCGGTGCAGAAGGCGCAGCACGAAGTGCCGACGCAGCGCGTGAATGCGAACGCGCCGACGCTCAGGGCGAGCAGTCATCCGATGATGAACGCCGTCGGCGGCACGACGCTGCACTATTGGGCGCAGAGCTGGCGGCTGAACCCGTGGGACTTCAAGGTCGTCAGCGAAACGACACGCCGCTACGGCGCTTCGCGGATTCCCAG
Organism: uncultured Acidobacteriota bacterium; assembly: GCA_963729215.1. Classification (GTDB taxonomy): domain Bacteria; phylum Acidobacteriota; class Vicinamibacteria; order Vicinamibacterales; family CAVVIG01; genus CAVQJU01. The sequence goes on from CAVSND010000027.1 coordinate 230,805, forward strand.
GGGGTCGACGATCGAGGACTGGCCGTTCGGCCTCGAGGAGCTCGAGTCGTACTACGACAAGGTCGAGTACGAGGTCGGCGTCTCCGGTCAGGCCGGGAACATCCGGGGCAAGATCGATCGGCGCGGCAACATCTTCGAGGGCCCGCGTGCCCGCGAATATCCGATGCCGCCGTTGCGGGGGTCGGGCTTCACCGACATGATGGGCACGGTAGCCACCGGTCTCGGCTGGCACCCGTTTCCGGGACCGGCCGCGATCAATTCGCGCACGTACCAGGGCCGATCGGCGTGCATGTATCACGGCTTCTGCAACAAGGGCGGCTGCCACGTGGACGCGAAGAATTCCCCGGCTGTCACCACGATCCCGAAGGCGCAGAAAACGGGGCATCTGAAAGTCGTGACGCGGGCGCACGTCACGACGATCGAGGCCGATCGCCAGGGCCGGGTCACCGGCGTGACGTACGTCACCGACGGCGTAGAGTATTTTCAGCCGGCGAAAGTCGTGCTGCTCGCGAGCTACACCTACGAAAACACGCGAACGCTGCTGCTGTCGAAGTCGCCCGCGTATCCCAACGGCCTGTCGAACAACCACGGTCAGGTTGGCCGCCACTACTTCAGCCACAATCAGGGCGCGGTCGTCACGGCGTTGTTCCCGAAGAACCTGAACACCTGGTACGGCCTGCCGGCACAAGGGATCGGTGTGGACGACTTTGCCGACGATAACTTCGATCACGGGAGTCTCGACTTTGTGGGCGGTGGGAATCTGTGGGTGTACTCGGACCGGCGTCCGATCAGCGCGGCCTCGATGTTCACGTTTGGCAGGCCGACGTGGGGTTCCGCGTGGAAGGCGTTCATCAAGGAGAACGCCGATCGCACGAACACGGCGTATCTCCAGAAAACGACGTTGCCGTACGAGGATAACTATCTGGACCTCGACCCTGTCGTCAAGGATCCGCTTGGCCTCCCGGTCTGCCGCATCACGGCGGACTATAAGGAGAACGAACGCAGAATCGCGACATTCATTCAGGACAAGATGGAAGCGTGGTACCGGGCTGCCGGCGCGAGCGAGGTCATTCGCGGAAACATGGGCCCGATGGGCGTCGCGACACACGCGTACGGCGGCACGCGCATGGGCGACAATGCTTCGACGAACGTCGTCGATCGGTGGGGGTTTTCGCATGAAGCGCCGAACCTCGGTATTCTCGGCGCCTCGGTGATGGGAACGAGCGGCGCGCGAAATCCGACGCTGACGGCGCAGGCGCTTGCCTGGCGGACGGCCGAGCACCTGGTGAACAATTGGAAATCGATCGCCACATAGCAGGGCGGTGTTTCCAGCGCCCTGCTAGGCCGGGCGCGACAGGCTGGATGGGACGCAGGAGGGCATATGACGAAACGCAACCGGACGCTTGGCGCGCTCGTGGTCGGTACTGCTGGTCGTGCTCGGGTGCCGCGGCGGCGCGCATGCGCAAAGCCGGCGCGTCAGCCCGCATGAAACCACGATGGCGACCGTGGAGGGATCGGCCATGCTGATCGAGTACGGGCGGCCCTCCATGCGCGGCCGCACGATCTTCGGCGGGCTGGTCCGATACAACGACGTCTGGTGCCCGGGCGCGGATGAAGCGACGATGCTGTCGACAAGCCGTCCGCTCCGCATGGGGCAGCTGGCCGTGCCCGCCGGCGAGTATTCGTTGTGGATTCTGCCGACCGAGACCGCGTGGACGCTGATTCTGAACAAGGAAGCGCACACGTTCCACACCAACTACCGCGGATCCCGCGATCTCGGGCGTGTCGCGATGCAGAAACAGTCGCTGTCCGCGCCTGTCGAGCAGCTGACGTTCGCGATCGAGCCGAATGCCTCGGGACCGGGCGGCCGCCTCGTGATGACATGGGAGAAGACCGAAGCCTCCGTGCCCTTTCTGGTGGGTGAGTGACCGGGTGTAACATAAGTGACCGCCAAGTGAAGACACATATGTTCCGATCCGTCAGATGGATGCTGCTGGCAGGCGCCGCGCTCCTGATCGCCCCGCCCTCGGTGTTTGCGCAGATGGACATGACGGGAGCCTGGGCGCCCCGGCTGCAAGAGGATTTCCTCGAGCGGATTCCCGGCCCCGAGCTCGGCGACTATCTCGGCCTGCCGATTACCGACGGGGCGCGGCAGTGGGCGCTCAGCTGGGATCCCTCGCGGCTGACGCTGCCCGAGCATCAGTGCCAGGTCCACGTGTCGCCGTACATCTACCGCGGGCCGATGCAGGTCCGCATCTGGGAAGAACGCGACCCCGACACGCAGCAGTTGATCGCCATCAAGCATTACATCAGCACGTTCGAGCAGACTCGGACCATCTGGATGGACGGCCGGCCCCATCCGCCCGAGTACGCCGCCCACACGTGGGAGGGCTTCTCGACGGGGCGCTTCGAAGGCGACATGCTCTCGGTCACCACGACGCACATCAAGCAGGGGTGGGTGCGGCGCAACGGCCTGCCCGAAAGCGACCGCGCCACGCTCAGCGAGCACTTCATCCGTCACGGCAACAACCTGACGCACATCTCGATCGTGACCGACCCGGTCTACCTCACCGAGCCGCTCATCAAGACGCAGGACTTCACGCTGATCGAACGCACGCAGTTCGGCGTGGGTGCGTGGCTGTGGCCCTGTGAGTACGTGGACGAGATCGCGAACCGGCCGCAGGGCGTCGTGCCGAATTACCCGGTCGGCAAGAACCCGGCGGTGAAGGAATTCCTCGATCGCTACCACCTGCCGCTCGACGCGGCGATGGGCGGCGCCAAGACGATGTATCCGGAGTACCAGTTGGAGCTGGAGAAGCTGAAGGGCAAGTAGGCCCCTCCGTGCATCACTCATGAAAACCGGGACGCGCCGCACGCTTGGTGCCCTCTTTCTCGTCGCCGTGCTCGCGTCCGCGCGATCCGGCGCGGCCTCCACCTGCGAAGACATGATGTCGCTGTCGCGGGCGGGCACGACCATCACGCTCGCTCAGCCCGTTGACGCGGGGAAGTTTGCGCCACCGTCCGGCCGCGCCGGAGGCGGACGCGGCGGCGCGAACCCGTTCGCGGCGCTGCCCGCATTCTGCCGGGTGGCCGCCACGCTGACGCCGGCGAATGATTCGGAGATCAAGATCGAGGTGTGGCTGCCGGCCGCAACTGGAACGGCAAGCTGCAATCGGTCGGCAACGGCGCCTGGGCGGGAACGGTCAGCTATCCGGCAATGGCGACGGCGCTCGCCGCCGGGTACGCCACGGCGAGCACGGACACGGGCCATGCGGGCGGCAACGCGAACTTCATCGTCGGTCATCCGGAGAAACTGATCGACTTCGAAGAGCGGGCCGTGCACGAAATGACCGTCGCGGCCAAGGCCGTGGTCGACGCGTTCTACGGCCGCGCGCCGAAAGCGTCCTACTTCAACGGGTGCTCGACCGGCGGACGCCAGGCGCTGACGGAAGTCCAGCGCTACCCGGCCGACTACGACGCCATCATCGCCGGCGCGCCCGCGAACTTCGCCAGGCGGCAGACCTTCGGCCAGATCTGGCTGTGGCAGGCCACACACAAGGATGCGGCGAGCATGTTGACGCCCGAGTCGTATCAGGTGCTGCACAAAGCGGCGCTTGACGCGTGCGATGCGCACGACGGCGTCAAGGACGGCGTGATTGAAAACCCGGCGAGCTGCAAGTTCGATCCGAAAGTCACGCTGTGCAAGGGCGAGGCATCCGGCGGATGCTTGACGGCCCCGCAGGTGGAGGCGGCGGCGAAGATCTACGCCGGCGCGTCGCATTCGCGGACGCACGAACCGTTGTACCCGGGTCTCGAGCCGGGCAGTGAACTTGGCTGGGCAAGTTCGGTGGCCGCGCAGCCGGTCGGCTATGCGACGGACTTCTTCAAGTACGTCGTGTTCAAAGACGACAAATGGGAACCGGCTCAACTCAACTTCGACAGCGATGTCGCGCTGACCGACAAGACGGCAACGGGATTGAATGCGGTGGACGCCGATTTGAGCAGGTTCATGGCTCGCGGCGGCAAGCTGCTGATTTATCACGGCTGGTCCGACCCGGGCATCCCGCCGCGGAACGCGATCAATTACTACCAGAGCGTGCTGGCGGCGACGCCGGACAAGAAAGCGGTCCGCGAGTCGGTGCGCGCGTTCATGGTGCCGGGAATGGGCCATTGCGGCGGCGGCGAGGGCACGAGCACGTTCGACATGGTGGCGGCCGTCGACCATTGGGTCGAGTCCAGGGTCGCGCCCGAACGGATTCCGGCGTCCCGAGTCGTGGAGGGTCACACGGTGCGTACGCGTCCGCTCTGCGCCTATCCGCTGACGGCCGTGTACCCAGGAACCGGCGACACTGACGACGCGTCGAATTTCGTGTGTAAGTAGCTCGCCCTCTGGGAGATTCGTCAATGCGTTATTCACCAACTCGGTACCGCCATTGCCGTCGCATGCGTCGCGGCCGCGGCGGTTGTGGGCGCGCAGCAGTCCACGCAGTCGCCGGCCGCTTCGCCGGGGGCGGTCAGTGTGATCGGGCCCGTCGCCTTGACGAGTGCGGTTCGCGACGCGGCACATGGCTACCCGTTCAACGCGTCCACGCTCGATCTCCAGAAACAGGGTTATGTCGAGGAGGAGTTCTTCATTCAGGGAGCGGCGCGCAGCTACGACATCCCGCGCGATCAGATGTCGAACGGCACCGCCAACGCGGCGACCCACCCGTACGTGACGCGCCTGGTCGTGCGCCGGCCGGCGGCTGCTGGAAAATTCAACGGCACCGCCATCGTGGAATGGAGCAACGTCTCCGAGGGATTCGACAACGAGGTGGACTGGTTTCACTCCGCCGATCACCTCGTGAACGCCGGGTACGCATGGGTCGGCGTTTCGGCGCAGAACGTCGGCGTGAGCGCCATGAAGCAGTGGAGTCCGAGCCGCTACTCGTCGCTGGACGTGACCGACGGTGGCACGGTGATGGGCGACGCGTTGTCGTACGACATTTTCACGGCCGCGGGGCAGGCCGTCCGCGGACGTGCCAGCGCGAGCGTCATGGGCAGTCTCAAGGTGCAGCGGGTGATCGCCACCGGCCATTCGCAGTCGGCCGGGCGGCTGGCCACGTATTTCAACGCCGTCCACCCGCTCGCGCCGGTCTACGACGCGGTCGTGTTGCACGGGGGCGGCGGGAAGATGCGCACCGACCTCGGTGTCAAGATCTGGAAGCTGCTGTCGGAGACCGACGTGCTCGGGCAGGTGGCGGCGCGCCAGCCCGATTCCGACAAGTTCCGCACGTGGGAGGTGGCCGGGACGTCCCATCTCGACATCAAGCACGCGACGGAGCTCGTCAAGCTCGGGTTGCGCGACAAGGAAACGATGCTGCCGAATCCGCCGCCTGCGCCCGCGGCAGGAGCCGGCCGTCGCGGAGGCGGCCCGCCCTTTGGCGGCGCGCCCGGTCCCTTTAACGGATGCAACCACCCGCCGCTCAGCCAGATTCCGTCGGAATACGTCCAGAGCGCGCTGTACGATCACCTGGCGCGCTGGGTCAAGGACGGCACGCTGCCGCCAACCTCGCCGGCGATCGAGATCAATACGGACGGCGAGCGTCCGACCATCGCCCGCGACAGCTTCGGCAACGCCCTCGGGGGTATCCGGCTTGCGGAACACGCGGTGGCCACGGCCACCAACAGCGGCGAGAACTCGGGCGGCGGCTTCTGCTTCCTGACCGGTTGGCACGAGCCCTTTGACAAGGCGCGCCTGAAGGCGTTGTACTCGACGCACGACGCGTACGTCGCGGCGGTCAGGATGACGACCGAGCAGAACCTGCGGATCGGGTACATCGTGAAGGCCGACGCGCAGCGAACAATCAGCGTGGCTGAGCATTCAGAGGTGGGTAAGTCATGACGCAATCCGGCTGGCATTTCCTCCAGATCCCTGGTCCGACGAACGTTCCCGATCGGATACTCCGCGCCATGGCGCGCCCGGTCATCGATCACCGCGGCCCGGAGTTCGCCGCGCTGACGCTCGACATCCTGGCGGGACTCCAGGCGGTGTTCCAGACGACCGGTCCGGTCGTGATCTATCCGAGTTCAGGCTCCGGCGCCTCCGAGGCGGCGCTGGTGAACACCTTGTCCCCCGGTGATCGCATCATCGTCTTCGAGACCGGGCATTTCGCGCTGGGGTGGAAGAAAATCGCCGAAAAGCTGGGGCTCCGGGTGGACTACGTGCCGGGCAACTGGCGCCGGGGTGCGTCTGAAGTCGACCTCGAGGCGCGCCTGAGCGCGGACAAGACCCACGAGATCAAGGCCGTCGTCGTCGTGCACAACGAAACCTCGACGGGCGTGACAAGCCGCATCGCCGACCTTCGAGGCGCCATGAACCGCGCCAGCCACCCGGCGCTTCTCATCGTGGACGCTGTTTCGTCGCTCGCGTCAATGGACTACCGCCACGACGAGTGGGGCGTGGACGTCACGGTCTGCGGATCGCAGAAAGGGCTGCTGGTTCCCCCAGGCCTGGGCTTTGTCGCGGTGTCCGAGAAGGCGCGGCTCGCCGGCAAGACCGCCATGTTGCCCCGTGCCTACTGGGACTGGGAAGACATGATCAAGCAGAACGAGGCGGGGTTCTTCCCGTACACGCCTGCGACGAACCTCTTCTACGGCCTGAGCGAGGCGCTGAAGATGTTGCACGAGGAAGGCCTTCCGAACGTGATTCAGCGCCACGAACGACACGCCGCGGCGACACGCGCGGCGGCGCGTGCATGGGGTCTCGAGATTGTCTGCGAGGATCCGCGTGAGTACTCGAGCTCGATCACGGCGATCTTCGTTCCCGAAGGCCACGATGCAGACAAGCTGCGCCGGATTATCCTCGAACGCCTCAACATGTCGCTGGGCATCGGCCTGTCGAAGCTCGCCGGCCGCGTGTTCCGGATCGGCCACCTCGGCAGCTTCAACGATCTGATGCTCATGGGGACGCTGAGCGGCGTCGAGATGGGTCTTCGCATGGCCGGCATCCCGCATCGCGAGGGCGGCGTCATGGCGGCGATCGCGTCCCTTGCGCCGGCCCACGCCGCCGAACCCGCGCACGTCAGGTGAACGCGGCCGATCTCGAGCAGGCGCTCCGAAAAACTATACGTGGGGAAGTCCGCTTCGACGCGGGAAGCCGGGCGTTGTACGCGAGCGACGCGTCCAACTATCGCCAGGTGCCGGTCGGCCTGGTCGTACCTCGCGACGCCGACGATGTCAGGGCAGCGGTCGAGGCGTGCCGGCGTCATGGGGTGCCCGTGCTGCCAAGGGGCGCCGGTACGAGCCTGGCCGGCCAGTGCTGCAACGTCGCCGTCGTGCTCGACTTCACGAAATACATGAACCGGATTCTGGAGATCGATCCGGAACGCCGGTTCGCGCGCGTCGAACCGGGTGTCGTCCTCGACTCGCTCAGGAGCCGTGCCGAGGCGCGGCAGCTCACCTTCGGCCCCGATCCGTCGACGCACAGCCGCTGCACGCTGGGCGGCATGATCGGGAACAACTCCTGCGGGACCCACTCGTTGCTGGCCGGGAAGACCGTAGACAACATCGAGGAGCTCCACCTCTTGCTCTACGACGGCACCGAGTTGACGGTGGGTGCGACCGACGATGCCCAGTACGACGCGATCGTGAAGCAGGGCGGCCGCCGCGCCGAGATTTACTCGCGGCTCCGTTCGATCCGCGATCAGCACGCAGCGGGCATACGCGCGAAGTTCCCGGGCATTCCGAGGCGTGTGTCGGGCTATAACCTCGACGAGCTGCTTCCCGAGCGCGGATTCCACGTTGCGCGCGCGCTGGTCGGGAGTGAAGGCAGCTGCGCCATCGTCCTCGACGCGAAGGTGAGGTTGATCCAGAGCCCCCAGCACCGGTCTCTCATCGGCCTCGGGTACGCCGACGCGTTCGAAGCGGCGGACCATGTCCCGGAGATCCTCGAGTTCTCTCCGATCGGGCTCGAGGGATTCGAAGGCGCGATGGTTGACGGTCTGCGCGTGAAAGGCGCCGCGAATCTGGATCTGCTGCCGGCCGGGCGGGGCATCCTGCTTGTCGAGTTCGGCGCCGACGATCCGAAGCAGGCCGGCGACGCAGCGGCGAGGCTCGTCGAGCGATTGAAGCGCTCGCCCAATGCGCCCGTCGCGCGGATCTACACGCCCGTCGAATCGAAGGCCGTCTGGAAGCTTCGCGAATCCGGCCCTCGCGCCGCCGCCAATATTCCCGGGACGCCGCCGCGCTACGAGGGGTGGGACGATGCCGCGGTCGCTCCCGAGAAGCTCGGCCCGTACCTGCGCGAGCTTCGAAGGCTGCTGGACGATTACCAGTACAACGCCACGTTCTACGGGCACTTCGGTCATGGCTGCATCCATATGCAGGTCAGCTTCGATCTGCGGAGCGAGGCCGGCGTCCAGAAAGTACGGCGCGTTCGTCAGCGACGCGGCCGACCTCGTCGTCCGTCACGGCGGCTCCATCTCCGGCGAGCACGGCGACGGCAAATCGCGCAGCGCGCTGCTGCCGAAAATGTTCGGGCCTGAACTGATGTCAGCGTTCGTGGCCTTCAAGTCGGCCTGGGATCCGGACAACAAGCTCAACCCCGGCAACATCGTCAACGCCCCTCAGCCGACGGAGCACCTGCGCCTGGGCTCTGGCGGCGCGCCCCTGAACGTTATCCAGGCGACGCGCTTCCGGTTTCCGGACGATGGTGGCTCGCTGGCCGCGGCGGCCGATCGGTGCATCGGTATCGGCGAGTGCCGCAAGCAGGATGCGGGTGTGATGTGCCCGAGCTACATGGTGACGCTCGAGGAAGAGCACAGCACGCGCGGGCGGGCACACATGCTGGCGGAGGCGCTGCGCGGGGACGTGCTGCGCGGCGGCTGGAACGACGAGCAGGTCAAGCGGTCGCTCGACCTGTGCCTGTCCTGCAAGGCCTGCAAGTCCGAGTGCCCGACGAACGTGGACATCGCGACGTATCGGTCCGAGTTCCTGTCGCATTACTACGAAAGTCATCGCCGGCCGCTGCACGCCTACGCGTTCGGCATGGTGGATCGCTGGCTTTCACTGGCGTCGGTGTCGCCGATGCTGGCGAACGCGATGATGCAGGCGCCCGGACTGAACGGCCTCATGAAGAAGGCGCTCGATATCGCGCCGCAGCGGACGATGCCGCGGCTGGCGCCGGTGAGCTTTCGGACCATGGCACGCCGGCAAAAAGCGAAGACGTCCGGCGGAGACGTGATTCTCTGGGTCGACACGTTCAACAACTCGTTTCATCCAGAAACGAGCCAGGCCGCGCTGGACGTGTTGACGGCGGCCGGGTGCAAGGTGTCCATTCCCGCGCAGTCGTTGTGCTGCGGCCGGCCGCTCTACGATTTCGGACTCCTCGATCAGGCGACCGCGTACCTGCAGCGTATCCTGACCGCGCTCGCCGAGCCGATCGACGCGGGAATCCCGATCGTGGTCCTCGAACCGAGCTGCGCGTCCGTGTTCAGGGATGAACTTCGGAGCCTCCTGCCTGACGATCCCCGCGCCGAACGGCTCCGCACGCAGACGTTTCTGTTGAGCGAGTTCCTCGAGCGCCGCGTGCCGGGTTACGTGCCGCCGTCGCTGACTCGCCCGATCCTGCTGCACGGACACTGTCACCACAAGGCCGTGATGAAGATGACGGACGAGGAGTCGCTGCTGAGGAAGACGGGCGCAGACCTGCGCGTGCCCGATGCCGGCTGCTGCGGGATGGCCGGCTCGTTCGGCTTCGACGCAGAGAAGTACGAGGTGTCCCAGGCCATCGGCGAACGCGTCCTCCTTCCAGCCGTGCGCAGTGCGAGCGCGGAAGCGCTGATCGTGTCTGACGGGTTCAGCTGCCGCGAGCAGATTGAACAGGCCACCGGCCGTCGGGCGCTGCATCTGGCGGACGTCCTCAGCCTCGCCACGCCCCGAATTAGGGATTGACGCTCTGTAACCCTGCTGTTACATTCGCCCGCCGACCCTCGATCTGAAGGAGAGCCCATGCGTATCTTCGCCCGCTCGGTGTGGACGGTCGTGTCCCTCGTGGTGGTGATGGCGCCGTCGTTGGCTTTCGCGCAGGCGTCCATCGGAGGCACCGTCAAGGATCCTTCGGGCGCCGTCCTCCCGGGAGCGACGGTTGAGGCCGCCAGCCCCACCCTCATCGAAAAGGTGCGCACAGCCGTCACCGACGGCTCGGGCCAATACAAGATCGAAAACCTCCGTCCCGGCACCTACAGCGTGACGTTCGCGCTGACCGGCTTCAGCACGGTCAAGCGCGACGGCATCGAGCTGGCCGGATCGTTCTCGGCCACGGTGAACGCCGAGATGAAGATCGGGTCGGTCGAGGAAACGATTACGGTGTCGGGCGAATCGCCGATTGTCGACGTCCAGAGCGGCAACAGGCAGAAGACGCTCAGCCAGGACGTCCTCACCGGCCTGCCGACCGGACGGACGCAGTTCACGGCGGCCACGCTCATTCCCGGGATGAACCTGAACAACCAGGACGTGGGCGGCACGAACATCATCAACACCACCGGCGGGTCGATGACGATTCACGGAAGCAACGCGAACGATCAGCGCGTGATGATCGACGGCCTGTCCACGGCGAATTCCGAGCTGGCCGGGCAGGCGAGCAATTTCCTGCCGAACATGGGCAGCACGCAGGAAATGTCCGTCGACTACTCGTCGGGCACGGCGGACCAGATGACGGGCGGCGTCCGCATCAACATGATTCCGCGGGACGGGGGCAACACGTTCAGGGGATCGATCTTCGGCACCGGCGCCACGTCCGGTTTTCAGGCCGACAACTACGATCAAAGCCTGAAGGATCGGGGGTTGCGGACGCCGAATTCGGTCAAGAGCAACTACGACTTCAATCCCGGGTTCGGCGGGCCGCTCAAAGAGAACAAGGTCTGGTTCTACGGATCCGCGCGATGGGTGAAGACGCAGAATTACGTCGGCGGCATGTTCGTCAACAAGAACGCCGGCATTCAGAACGCCTGGACCTACGATCCGGACTTGAACAATCCCGCCTATCTCAACGCGACCCAGCGCAGCGTGAACCTGCGGCTGACCTGGCAGATTGACACCAAGAACAAGCTGAGCCTGTTCGCGGACGACCAGGGCCGCTGCCAATGCTCCAACGTCACGGCGACCATGTCGCCCGAAGCGGCCATCCGGATCGAGTATCCGATCCAGCGGATGATGACCGCGGCGTGGACGTCCACCGTGTCGAGCCGCCTCCTCCTCGAGGTGCGCGGCGGTCTTCGTCAGGAGAATTACAAGTACAGCGCCACCCCGGCCGGCGATCCGTATCTGAAGTTGATCATGGTGACCGAGCAGGCGTCGGTCAACGGCGCGCCGGCGGGTCTCGTCTACCACGGCGGCGGAATCGGCGGCCAGACGTTCACGCAGCCGTTCCAGAACACCTACGGCCGGAACATCGATGCGGCAGCGACCGCCACGTATGTGACGGGGTCGCACTCCTTCAAGGCCGGGTTTGCCGATACGATCGTGCTCCGCAACGAGTCGCTCAGCGACAACGATTACCATCTCAGCTACCGTTTCAACAATGGCGTCCCGAACCAGTTGACGGAACGTACGACGCCGTATCTGAAATCGCAGCGCCAGCCCGCCGGCATCGGCCTGTTCGCGCAGGACAAATGGACGGTGCGAAAGTTCACGCTCAATGCCGGTCTTCGGTTCGACTATCTGTCCATCACCATTCCCGCGCAGCACCTCGGGCCCGCGCCGCTGGTGCCGGCGCGAAATCTCGACCTGCCGGAAACCGACCTCGTGAGCTGGAAGGATCTGACGCCGAGGCTTGCCGCGGCGTACGATCTGACCGGCGACGGCAAGACCGCGATCAAGGCCAGCGTCAACAAGTACGTGATTGCCCAGGGCGTGCAGGGCGTCTATGGGGACTCGCTCGCGCCAGTGAACCGGCTGGCCAACTTCGTGACGCGAAACTGGACCGACGGCAACAAGAACTTCGTGCCCGACTGCGATCTCACCAGCCCGCTCGATCAGAATTTCCTCGCCGGGGGTGGCGACCGCTGCTTCGCGATGTCCGACCAGAACTTCGGCAAACCCACGCCGAGCATCACAGTCGACCCGGCGGTGATGAACGGTTTCGGCGTGCGGCCCTATAACTGGGAATTCTCGGCGGGCGTGCAGCGCGAGGTGGCCTCGAGGATGTCCGTCGAGTTTGCGTACTTCCGCCGCTGGTTCGGCAACTTCGCCGCCACGGACAACCGCGCGCTCGCGGCCACCGATTTCTCGCCGTTCAGCGTCACGGCGCCCGTGGACGCGCGTCTGCCAGGAGGCGGAGGCAACCTCATCCCCGGGTTCCTGGACGCGAACAAGATCGTCGCGCAGGACAACTACTTCACGGCGGCAGGCAACTTCGGCAGTCAGACCCAGCACTGGAACGGCTTCGACCTGACGACGAACATCCGGCCGCGCCAGGGCGTCCTGCTTCAGGGCGGCATCAGCACGGGCAAGACGCTCACCGACAACTGCGAGATTCTCGCGAAGCTGCCGGAGATCGCGCAGCTGGGCGTGCCGTATTGCCGCCAGGAAACGCCCTTCCTGACGCAGGTCAAGCTATTCGGCGCCTACACGCTGCCCAAGGTGGACGTCCAGATCAGCGGCGCCTTCCAGAGCATTCCAGGCCCGCAGCTCGCGGCGAACCAGGTGATTCCGAATGCCCAGGTCAAGCCATCCCTCGGGCGCGACCTGATCGGCGGCGCCGCCAACGTGACGGTCAACCTGGTGCCGCCCGGCAGCATGTTCGGCGATCGCCTGAACCAGCTCGACCTCAGGTTTGCCAAGCTGCTGCGGTACGGGCGGACTCGAACGTCCCTGAACCTGGATCTGTACAACGTGTTCAACGTCAGCACCGTGCTGGCGGAAAACGCGACGTATTCAAACGCGTCGATCACCGGCTGGCGCGTCCCGACCACCATCGTGACGGCCCGGTTCGCGAAGATCAGCGTGCAGTTCGACTTCTAGGGATCTGCAGCTCGTCGGCTCGTGGCTCGTTACTCGTTGCCTCCTAGCGAAGGACCACGAGCTACGGACTACGAGCCACGCACGTTAGGCCTCGAACGCGCGCTCGGGGTGCATCGTGAACGCCATCGCTGCGCCGGCCAGCAGGAGCCCCAGCGAGCCGATGAACGGCAGCTGCCAGTTGCCGGTCCACTCGACGATGTAGCCGAACGCGGTGGGCGACAGGATGGCCGCGATGGCCGATCCGGTGTTCATCAGCCCGCTCGCCGTTCCCGAATACTTCGGCGCGATGTCCATCGGGATCGACCACATCGGTCCGATGACGAGCTCGGCACAGAAGAACGCCGCCGCCAGGCTGAGCACGATGATCGTCAGATCGCGCGTCACGAACACCGGCAGCATGAACAGGAACGAGCACGAGAAGGCCACGATGACGAAGTCGCGCCTGGCTTTCCGGAGACTGCCCGTCGTGTGCAGGATGCGATCGCTGACCACGCCCCCGAGATAGTCGCCCGCGACGCCCGCCAGAAAGACGGCTGCCGAGAACAGCGCCGAACGCGAGAGCTGCAGGTTGTAGACGTTCATGAAGTACTGCGGCAGCCAGTTGAGATACATCCAGAGCGTCCAGCCGTAGCAGAAATACACGAGCGTGACGGGCGCCATGCGCCGGATGAGGCGCGCCCAGGGCACCTCCACGCGGCGCGTGCCGACCCCCTGGCCATTGTTGGGCAACTTCGCAAGATCTGCCGGTGTCGTGCCCGGATGGTTGGCAGGGACGTCCCGGAAATACCAGTACCAGACGCCGACCCACACGAGGCTGCCGATGCCCAGTGCGACGAACGAGCCCCGCCAGGCCACGACCGTGATCAGCGATGCCATCAGCGGCGGCGTGAGGGCATTGCCGACACGCGAGAAGGCGTGGGTGATGCCCTGTGCGAACCCTCGGCGTTCCGGCGGCGTCCAGCTCTGCATCGCGCGCGTGGCGACGGGGAAGGTGGCGCCTTCACCGACACCGAGCAGGAGGCGCACCATGTACAGTGAGGTGAGCCCCCCGACGAGGCCCGTCAGCGCCGTGGCGGTCGCCCAGATGAGTCCGCACACAAACAGCGTTTTTCGCGCGCCCCAGACGTCGCCAATCCATCCGCCAAGGATCTGGAAGATCGCGTAGGTGATGCCAAACGTGCCGAGCACCTTCCCCAGCTGGCCTTTCGACAGATGCAGGTCCAGGCTGATGTCCGCGCCGGCGGTCGCCAGGTTCTGTCGGTTGACGTAGGTGATCAGGTACATCAGGCACAGAAGCCCGAGCACGATTGTGGGCGCCGGCAGGCGCTTGAGCGGCATGGCGACAAAGCCTACCATACGGTTGACGAACCAACAGGAGAAGAAGCGATGCGCGTACCCCGTGCGGCGGCGTTGCTCTTGGCGGCAGGAATGACCTCAATGCTCTCAGCGCAATCACCAGGCTCGCGCCCTTCGAACGACGTCCTGCCGTTTCGCGCGACGGAAACCACGCTGCCGAACGGCCTCAAGGTCATCATCGTTCCCACCGGTTTTCCGAATCTCGTGAGCATCCAGATTCCGGTGCAGACCGGTTCGCGCAACGAAGTGGAGCCTGGAAAGTCCGGGTTCGCGCACTTTTTCGAGCATTTGATGTTTCGCGGCACGCCGGCCAATCCGCCGGAGCGGTACCGCCAGATCATGACGAAGGCCGGCGCTCGCGACAACGCCGGCACCGGCGACGACTCGACGCACTACTACGCGACGTTCGCGAAGGAAGATCTCGAAACGATCGTGAGCGTCTACGCCGACATGTTCCAGCACCTGTCGTTTTCGGAGGCCGACTTCAAGACCGAGGCGCGCGCGATCCTCGGCGAGTACAACAAGAACAGCGCGGACCCGCTCGAGAAGCTGTTCGAAGTCCAGCGCGAGAAGTTCTACCGGTCGCACACCTATAAGCACACGACGATGGGGTTCATCAAGGACATCGAGAACATGCCGAACGAGTACGCCTACTCGAAGGTGTTCTTCGAGCGCTGGTACCGGCCGCAGTTCACCACCGTCATCATCGCTGGTGACGTGGTGCCGGAGCGGGTCCTGCCGATCGTGGAGAAATATTGGGGCGGGTGGAAATCAGGGTCCGCGGCGCCGGCGGCGATTCCGCCTGAGCCTCCGCCGGCCGGTCCGCAGTATGCCCACGTCCCCTGGGCGAGCGAAACGCTGCCCTGGGTGAGCGTCGCGTTTCCCGGCCCGGCGTTCAACGAGAACGGCAAGGATTCGGCGGCCGTGGCGATGCTCGGCACGCTCGCCTTCGGTGAGACCTCGGACCTTTACAAGAAGCTCGTGGTGGCCGAGCAGAAAGTCGACGAGCTGGCGGTGGACGTGCCATCGAGCTTCGACCCGTCGTTGTTTACCGTGTTTGCCAGGGTGAAGAACGTGGGCGACACGGTGTACGTCCGCGATCAGATTCTCGCGACGTTTGCCGAGGCTGTCCGCGGCGGCATCGTGACATCGGAGACCGGATTGGACGAGGCGAAATCGAACAGTCGCTATTCGTTTGCGCGCACGATTGACAGCAGCGAACGTGTCGCGTCGGTGCTGTCCGCCTACACGTCGTACAAGCGGTCGTATCAGACGGTCAACAACTACTATCGAACGCTGGATTCGCTGACCTTCCAGGATCTGGCGGCCACGGCCCGAAAATACTTCACGGATCCCGGCCTGATCGTGACAACGCTGTCAAAGGAGCCCCTGCCGGCCGCTATCGAGAAAGCCCCGCTGCTTGCCTCGTTGCGGCCGCAGGGACCGTCGGGTCGAGCGGGAGCGGCCAAGGTCGAACCGCCAGCCGCGCAACCCGCGCCGGCAGGCCCGCTTCCATCCGGGCAGCTGGACGCAGGGCAGGTCGTGCTGCAGAAGTCCGCGTCACCGCTCATCAACATCAAGCTGCTGTTCAACGCCGGTTCGGCCCACGATCCGGCGGGAAAAGAGGGGCTGGCGGCGCTGACGGCGGCGATGCTCACCGACGCGGGCTCGACGGCCCTGACGATTGACCAGATCGAGAAGCTGCTGTATCCGATGGCGGGCTCGTTTGCCGCGCGGTCCGACAAGGAGATGGCGGTGCTGACGGGCATCGTCCACCGGGACAACTGGCGGCGGTTCCTGGATGTGGTCCTGCCGCAGCTGCTCAGCCCTGGCTGGCGGGCCGAGGACTTCGATCGGCTCAAGACGCGCCAGCAGAATGCCCTCCTCCAGGACCTGCGGTCGAATAACGAGGAAGAACTCGGCAAGGAGCGTCTCCAGGCGAACATCTTCCGCGGAACGCCCGTACGGGCATGTGGCACTCGGCACCGAAGCGGGCCTTCGTGCCATTACGCTGGACGATGTGAAGTCCTTCGCCCAGCCAGGCGTTTACGCGCGCGAACCTCACGCTCGGCATCAGCGGGGATGCGCCTGACGACCTGGTGCGCGAGCTGAAGGCGCGGCTGAGCACGCTGCCGGAAGGAGCGCCGGCGCCGCGGGTGGCGGTGACCGGCCAAAGTCCCAAAGGCATCGAGGTCGAGATTCTCGAGAAGGAAACGCGGGCCACGGCGATCTCGTTCGGGTTTCCCATCGACGTCACGCGCTCGCATCCGGACTTCGCCGCGTTGTCCGTGGCCCGTTCGTGGCTCGGCGAGCACCGCCTGTCCACCGGCCGCCTCTATCAGCAGATTCGCGAGGAGCGAGGCATCAACTACGGCGATTACGCCTACATCGAGGCGTTCCCCCGCGGCATGTTCCAGTTCTTCCCGGACGCAAACGTGGCGCGCAGGCGCCAGATCTTCGAGATCTGGATCCGTCCGGTCGTTCCCGTGAACGCCCACATGACGCTGAGGCTCGCGGTCCATGAGTTGGCGAACCTCGTCGAGAAGGGGCTGACACAGTCGGACTTCGAGTCTTCGCGCGACTACCTGATGAAGAACGTGTTCGTCATGACGGCGCGACAGGATCAGCAGCTGGGCTACGCCCTCGACTCGAAATGGTACGAGACAGGCGAGTTCACCGAGTACATGCGCAGCCGGCTGCAATCCCTGACGCTCGGGCAGGTCAACGCCGCCATCAAGCGCCACCTCACGCCTCAGAAGTTGTCGGTTGTCATCATCACGAAAGAGGCGGCCGCGCTGAAACAGGCGCTGGTCGCGGATGCTCCCTCGCCCATCAAGTACGACGGCGAGAAGCCCGCCGAGCTTCTGCAGGAGGATCGCGTGATCGGCGCGTTGAAACTCAACATTGCCGAGGGCGACGTCAGGATCACGCCGATCAAAGAGGTGTTCGCGCGATGATCCGGCCGGCCGCGGCCCTCGCAGTCTTGTGCCTGGTTGCGGGGCCGGGGGTGCTGTCGGCCCAGCGGTCCCGCGGCGTCGTGCGTTCGCAGCTGGTGTGGGTGGACCGGACCGGCAAGAAGCTCGCGACAGTCGGGGAGCTGGCTGACCTGGGCAACCTCGAGCTGTCACCCGACAACAAGCGTGTCGCCGTCGCCGTCCTCAATGAAACGAGCGGCACGCGCGACCTCTGGCTGTACGACCTGGCCACGGGCGGCCGCATGCGGCTCGACAGCAACGTCGCCGACGAAAACTGGCTGGTCTGGTCGCCCGATGGCCGCCGGGTGGCGTTCAATTCACAGCGTGCCCGCGGCCTCGATTTGTATCAAACCTCGTCCCAGGGCAACGATCGTCAGGAACTGCTGGTAGCCGACGAAGATGGGAAGTGGCCTGTCAGCTGGTCCCCGGACGGCCGCTTCATTCTGTTTGTGACGAGCAGCGAGAGGACCGGGAACGACATCTGGGTTCTGCCCCTTACCGGAGACCGCAAGCCGTATCCGTTTCTCAAGACCGAAACACAGGAGAACTGGGCCGCCTTCTCGCCGAATGGCCGCTGGGTCGCGTACAGTTCGACGGAATCTGGACAAGCCGAGGTCTACGTCACGCCGTTTCCGAAGTCCGGCTCGAAATGGCTCGTGTCCCGCAGCGGCGGGTTTCAGGCACGCTGGCGGCGCGACGGCAAGGAATTGTTCTTCATGGCGCCCGACAGCCGGCTGATGGCCGCCGAGGTCAACAGCGACGGGCGCGACTTCGAGGTCAGCGGCGTGAAACCCCTGTTCGACGTCCATTTCCCGTACGCGCCGTACCACGCGTTCGATGTCGCCGCCGACGGCCAGCGGTTCCTGGTGAACTCGCTTCTGCTTGGACCAGGGGGCACGCCGCGCGTCGCCGGCCTGGCCTCAGACGATGGCGACGAGATTCGCGGGGGCGCTGGCATCTCGCTTCGCCGCAGCAATCGCCCGTAGCAACCGCTTCACCACATCGTCCGCTCGGTTCGGCGGCACACTCGTGAAGCAGATCCGCAGTTCGCGCTCGCCGGCCTGATCCCCGTAGAACACATCGCCCTTGACGAACGCCATGGACTGGGCGAGTGCGTGCGCCTGCACGTGCGACGCCTTGACCCGTCCTGCCAGCCTGCACCACAGGTATATGCCACCGTCGGGGACGTTCCACTGCAGCACGCCGTTTGCCCCGTGCCGCGCGAGCGCAGAGAGCATCGCGTCCCGGCGGCGCAGGTGTTCCTTGCGGAGATCCTCGAGGTGGTGGTCGAACGCGCCGCTGGTCACCATGTCGGCGATGATCAGCTGATTCAGGTTCGCCATGTGCGGATCGGAGCGCTGTTTGAGAAGCGCGAGCTGTTCGATGATCGGGGGCGCTGCCGACAGCCACCCGAGCCGAAGGCCGGGCGCGAGCATTTTCGAAAACGTGTTGAGGTGGATGACGACTGACTGTGTATCGAGTGAATGCAGGGACGGAGGCGGCGGCGTGCCCAGGTGAAGCTCGCGATAGGTGTCGTCCTCGATGACCGGCACCCGCAGTCGTGTGGCCAGCGACAGCAGCTGCCGCCGCAGCTTCAGGGCCATCGTCCACCCGGACGGGTTCTGGAACGTCGGGTTGGTGTAGATCAGTTTCGGGCGGAAGCGGAGGATGAGGTCCTCCAGCTCATCGAGGTCGTGCCGCACGACGTCCCAGCCGACGACGCGCGCGCCGGCGGCGTTGAACGTATGCAGGGCGCCGAGATAGCCGGGGCGATCGACGACGACCGTATCGCCCGGATCCACGAGACAGCGCGCGAGCAGGTCCAGCCCCTGTTGGGCGCCGGCGAGGACCAGCACGTTCTGGGGCTGGCCGCCGAAGCGATGCGCGATCGCGTCCCGAAGCACGGGCAGTCCTTCTGTCGGGCTGTGGCCCCAGGCAAGGCGCACGTCCCGGCTCAAGGCACGGTCCATCGCGTGGCGGTACGCGTCGATCGGGAACGCTTCGAGGGCCGGCACACCGGCCGCGACGGAGACAATCGAGGGGTCGGCCGCGTGCCGGAGCAGGTCGCGAATGGCCGAGTCGCTCGATCGTGCGGCAGCCGCGGCAACTTTGCCACGCCATGCGAACGGAGCGCCCGAAGCTTCGGGAGCGGCGGACACGAACGTGCCGCGGCCGACGTGACCGCGGACGAGGCCGCGGGTTTCCAGATCGCGATACGCGTTGACGACAGTCGTGCGGCTGACTTTCAGCGCTCGCGCGAGCTCGCGCTCGGCCGGCAGCCGGAAGTCGAGCGTCAGGTTGCCGGTGGTGATGCCGCGTTCGATGGCGTGCGCGATATGACGGTACACCGGCCGCGTGCGAGGCAGCCCGGACGCCGACAACCCGAGCGCGCCAAGCTGGCCGACCTGCGCGCCGTCGTCGACACGGCTGTTGGTCGATGGCGGCCGCGTCGGGGCGGGCGGTGGCCGTGTTCCTGTTACGCATGGGCAGCTGTCTCCAGGGCCAGGCCGAGCCGCCCGACGAACGGCCGCGTAGCGGTCGTCCGAGCGGATGGCGGCGAACCTCGGTTCGCTCGCGAGGTGCATCACGGCAGGATCTCGCTGATCGCAGGCGCGCGACAGCAGCGTGAAGGTCGTGTCGAAATCGCGGATGCCCGCGTGCGCCAGTGCCAGGTGATACGACGACACGTAGCGTTCGTGCGCGAGCTCATCGAGCTGGCAGAGGACGTCAACGGCGCGATCGCGATCCCCTTTGACGCCCAGGGCATAGGCCTGCCACGCGAGCGACAGCGGATCGGTCCGTGTAGACGGCACCGACGCGAGATACCGGATACTGCCGTCGACGTCTCCCGCCTGGAGCTGCGCCGCCGCGAGCAGGCGATGCGGCGCGACATAGCTGGGATCCATGTCAATCGTGTGCCGGCATCGATCGATCACATCGTCGTACTGTCCAGCGACATATTGGACCCAGGCGACGCTCGTGCTGGCGGTCAGGCAGAGCGGGTCGAGATCGAACGCTCGATTCGTCATCGCCACGGCGGCCTCGTGCTGGCGACGGGCTCCGAGCAGCACGCCGCACAGGCGATGTGCCGCTTCGTTGCTGGGATTGAAGCCTATCGCACGGCGAAATGTCTCTTCCGCGCCATCCCAGTCCCAATCGCGGGACCGGCGGACTTCGGCGAGCGCCACGAGCGCTTCGGGGTCGGTCGGGTCGATCGCCAGCGCCTGCGCCGCTGAGGCCTCGGCGGCGTCGAGCGCCGCGCTCGGCTCGAGGACGTAGTACTCGGCCGCTGCGACAGTTGCGCGAGCCTTGGCGCCATGCGCCGTGGCGAAGGCCGGATCGTGCTTGAGGGCGATGTCGTAAAAGGCGAGGCATTCACGAATGCCTTCGTCCCCAGGCCGATTCCAGTGGTAGCGGCCCTTCAGGTAGCTCTGATAGGCCTCGACGTGGCGCGTTCCTGTCGAAGGGGTCGGCGCGCGGTCAGGCAGCAGTTCCAGCGCGACCGAGCGCACGATTTGCGTCGCGACGTCCGATTGAGCAAGCAGTGTGTCCGCCATCGGGCGTTCGTAGGATTCAGCCCAAAGCTGCGTCTCACTGCGTGCTTCGATCAGTTGAGCCGTAATGCGGACGCGATCGGAGTCCGTCCGGACCGTGCCCTCCACGAGATATTGCGCGCGCAGCGCCTCGCCGATCTCACGGACGGTGCGATCCGTCCGTTGGACCCTGTGGCACGACGAGCGCGCGATCACGCCGAGACGGTCGGAACAGAGGCGGCCGAGCTGCGTCATGAGCTCTTCGGTCAGTCCGCCCGCAAACGACTCCGGCGCGCTCGCCTGGCCAAGGTGGCTGAAGGGCAGAACCGCCAGCCGCTGCCTGATGTCGGTGGCATCGCTCGGCATGAGCGTGCCCCCGGCGCCGTTCAAGCGCTCCACGCGCGCGATGAACCGGTAGCCGCGGCGATGGAGCGTTTCGACAAAGCGCGGCCGCTCGGCGTTGTCCCCAAGAACCGACCGCAGTCGCTTCACGGCCGCGTTGAGACCGTGTTCAAAATCCACAAATGTTCCGTCCGGCCACAGGCGATCGCGAAGTTCGTCCCGTGTCAGGAGTTCGCCCGGATGTTGGAGCATGAGCGCGAGCACGGCAAACGGCTGATCCTGCAGCCGAAGGCGCACGCCGTCCTTCCGCAGCTCACGCGTGTGTGAGTCGAGCTCGAATCGTCCAAACCTGAAGTCGGTCACCGCCGCCACCTCCAGAAGGCGTCCAAAGGATCACTTATACATCGGATGGAAGGCGGTCCAATCGAAAATTGGACCGCTTCTTCAAAGTGACCGGCGATACGTGCCGGGCTTGCGAGGCAAGGATAAAACGTTATAAATCAATACGATATCTCGTTACCAACGTTTCACCTTCCGTGCATCCCCGCGTCATTGAGGTACCCGCGGCTGGGGGCCATATTGGCCTGCATGCAACTCCTGATGGCGGCGCTCGTGGTGGTGAATCTTCAACTCGTCGTACGCGTCTACGATTCGGTCGGCGTGCCCCCGGCCGACGTGGAACGCGCCCGCGCCAGCGTTGGCGCGATCCTGGCCAATGTCGGCATCGATCCGATCTGGCGCCCCTGTCATGTGTCCACCTGCACCGGGCCGGTCAAGCCGCACGAGGTCGTCCTGCGGTTCGTCAGATCGAGCCCGGGGAGCGCCAGAGACTCGCTTGGCTCCTCGCTGATCGATGTGTCGCAGCATGCCGGATCGCTCGGGACGATCTACGCGGATCGGGTGCGCGCGCTCGCGACGCAGGCAGGCGTGGACGAGGGCGAACTCCTCGGCCGGGCAATCGCGCACGAGATCGGGCACATGCTCATCGGGACGTCAGAGCACTCCCGCGTTGGATTGATGCGGGCGGTCTGGGTCACCAACGAGCTGCGGCGCGGTCGGGCGTCTGATTGGGTGTTTTCCGGGAGGGAGGGCGCGGAACTTCGGCAGCGTCTCGAGGCGCGGACGACGCCGACGCTGATGGCCCGCGCGACCGGTGGCGTGCAGGACCTCGGGCCGGACGTCTGCGAGCCATAACGTGCGTTTCGGATCGGTGTAGCGTCCGCCTTCAGGCGGACGTCAACGGCCGGCTGAAGCCGGCCGCGACTCAACAATCCTTCGTTCTACGTTCTACGTTTTACGTTCAGGCTGCGTTCTTCAGCGCCCTGCTAGTGTCCTTCGTTGGGCTCGGTCGTCCACCTCGCGCTGTAGAGGATAACCGCCATCACCGCGTACGCGATGGCGAACGGCCATGCCGGCGACAGCTTCAACACCGTGTCGGCGTCCGTCCACTGGTACGAGTGCATGATGCCGGTGGCGGAGATGGCCGCTGCGGCGGCGCACCACGCGGCGGCCACGGTCCATTTCCGTTCGATCACGGCGACGACAGCGGCCGAGAGCAGCATCGACGTGAACAGGAAACCCTGCTCGAGCGAAAACACGCCGTGGATCCACGTGTCGCTTTTCTGGAATTCGCCAACGAGCGCTTCGGTAAACGGCCGGGCGGCCGTTCCCATTCCCGCCGCCTTGAGCCCATTCTTCGCCATCAGCGCGGCCCACGCGCCGATGCCGGGCAGCAGGCCGACGACGACGGCCGGGGCGTGTTCGCGGGGCGTCGCCTGGAAGGCCTGCGCGCTGATGACGATGCCGATCCACAGGACAATCGCCATGCCGGCGTCGATCGGCACCGCCCAGGCAATCCACGCCAGGGTGCCTGTCACGCAGATGATCGTGATGAACGCGCCGTTCATGACCGAGTAGCCCGCGCGGGCGCCCATGGCCTTCCATCCCGGATGGCCGATGTAGATCGTCGTTGGAAACGCCGAGCCGAAGAGCGCCGCGGCGATGCTCCCGATGCCGTTGATCGTCAGCGATGGCCGCGTCTGGTAGGCGTCGCCGGCGGCTTCCGCCGACTCGATGTTCTGCAGTGATCCAAGCACGTTGAACAGTCCCATCGCGACGATGACGGAGACATAGGGCAGCAGGTGCCCGCCGCCAAGCGCCGCGGCAATATCGCCCAGGACGGGAACAGGCGGGTGAAAACCGGCGGGCGGCGGCGTATCTCCGGACGGCGCGATGCCGATCAGCCACGACAGCAGCGTGCCGAGCCCGATGGCGACGAGCCCGCCCGGCAGGTGTCCCTTGAAGCGCACCCGGCCGAAGTACGTCAGCATCACCACGCCGAACGTCGTCAGGCCCACGATGGGGCGGGCGAAGGCGCGGAAGAGGAACCCGAAAGAGATGAAGCCAATGGCGATGCCCGAGAGCGTCGAGAGCAGCGCGGCGCGCGGCGTCGCCTTTCGGACGCGCTCCGCGAAGGGCGCGGCCGCGAGCTCGATAATCCCGGAACACAGCGTGGCGATGAGCCCCGCCTGCCAGGCGATGCGTGCGGGATCGGCCGCACCCGCGGCGGTGGCGAGCGCCTTGGCCGGAAGCATGATGAGAAACACGTGCGCGATCAGGGACACCGTGTTGATGCCGTAGGGCAGCGCGCAGCACATCGGTGCGGCCCGTCCGCTGCGCCAGCCGCCGGGCCTGGAAGGCGTAGAACAGGTTGCCGACGAGGATCGAGACCGCGGCGCCGGGGAGCACGCGGCCGTACACGAGATCGGCCGGGAATCCCAGGACAAACCGGCAGAGCGTGTCGATGAGCAGCAGCTGAACGAGGTTGTCGAGCGCCAGACCGAAGAACCCGTCGATGTCGCCGCGCGAAATCCAAGGCATGGCGGCGAGAATAGCGCAGGTTGACCGTCGTAGAATAGCCGTATGAAGACCACGGCTCATTCGAGGGTGCGCCGCTTCGCGGCGTTGACACTGTGCATCGCGTTTTCATTGGCGGCGGGCGCCCAGCAGCGCGATCGCGCAAAGATTCCGGACGCGCTCAAGTGGAATCTGGCGGACATCTATGCGTCCGACGCGGCGTGGCGCGGCGCCAAGGACGCGTTCGCCGCCGAGATGCCGACGCTCGGACGCTTCAAGGGCCGGCTCACTTCGTCCGCCACGGCGATGGCCGACGGCCTGGATCGAATGTTCTCGCTCGACAAGGAACTGTCGCGGCTCTACGTCTACGCCAGCATGGAGGCCGATCAGGATACGCGGGACAGCCAGCGCGAAGGCATGCGCCAGGAGATGACGCAGCTGGCGGCAAATTTCGGCGCGCAGGCCTCGTTCGTCGAGCCGGAAGTGCTCAAGGCGGGGAAGGCGACGGTCGACAAGTACCTGGCAGCGGAGCCGCGCCTGAAGGTGTATCGCGTTTATCTCGAGGACATTCTCCGGCGCGAGGCGCACACGCTCACCGACAACGAGGAAAAGCTGCTGGCCGACGCGGGTCCGCTGGCGTCCGGGCCATCGGACACCTACAACATCCTCTCGAACGCGGACTTTCCGTATCCGACCATCACGCTCAGCGATGGCCGTTCGGTGAAACTCGATCAGGCCGCATACAACGATCTGCGCGCGCTGCCCAATCGCGCGGACCGCGAGAAGGTCATGTCGGCCTTCTTCGGTGCGCTGGCCGGTTTCAGCCGCACGTTCGGGTCCACGATGAGCGCCGAAGTGCAGAAGGTGGCGTTCTACACGAAAGCCCGGAAGTACGAATCGTCTCTCGCGCAGTCGCTCGACGGTCCCAACGTCCCGGTTTCCGTCTACACGAGACTGATCGAGGGAGTAAACAAGAACCTCCCCGCGTTCCACCGGTACCTGAAACTGCGACAACGGATGATGGGCGTCGATCAGCTCCACTATTACGATTTGTACGCGCCACTCGTGTCGTCGGTGAAGCTCGAGTACACGCCGGAGGAAGCGCAGAAGCTCGTGCTCGGCGCGGTCGCGCCTCTTGGCGCCGACTACAAGGCGGTCATCGAACGAGCGTTCCGCGACAGGTGGATCGACCTGCTGCCGAACGAGGGTAAACGCTCAGGGGCCTACTCGAACGGCGGCGCGTACGACGTCCACCCGTACATGCTGATCAACTTCAACGGCAAGTACACGGACGTCAGCACGCTCGCTCACGAACTCGGCCACACCATGCAGAGCTACTTCTCGAACAAGACGCAGCCCTACCCGCTGGCGAACTACCCGATCTTCGTCGCCGAGGTGGCGTCCACGTTCAACGAGTCGCTGCTCAACGACTACATGCTCAAGGAGATGAAAGACGACGCCGCCCGGCTGTCCCTCCTCGGAAACTATCTGGAGAACATCAAGGGCACGGTGTTTCGGCAGACGCAGTTCGCGGAGTTCGAACTGCGGATGCACGAGATGTCGCAGAAGGGGGAGCCGCTTACCGGGGAATCGCTCGCGAAGCTGTACATGGACATCACGAAGCGCTACTACGGACACGACCAGAAGATCTGCATCGTGGACGACTACGTCGCGCACGAGTGGAGCTTCATCCCGCACTTCTACAGGGATTTCTACGTCTTCCAGTACGCGACGTCGTTTACCGCTTCGGAAGCGCTGGCGGCGAAAGTGAAAACGGGTGATGCGGCGGCGATTCGGCGCTACCTGGCGTTCCTGAATGCCGGCGGGTCGAAGTACCCGATCGACCTGCTCAAGGATGCCGGCGTGGACATGACGACCGACGAACCGCTCGACCTCACCGTCCGCCAGATGAACCGGGTGATGGACGACATGGAGAGGATTCTCGCGAAACGCTGATCGATCTGTGGTATCTAACGTCCGCGGGGGAGCGCCTCGATGCCACTGAGATTCGCGTGTGTGGGTTGCACGACCCTGGTGCTCTTGACGATCGGCCTGCGTGCGCAGGCGCCTCCGCCCCAGAGCCGTCCCGTTACCGCCGCCGATGCCCGGTTCGATCCGGCCGCCGTCGAGCGCGGTTCCGCGCTGCTCGTCAGCCAGTGCGGATTCTGCCATGGCTCCAATGCGCGAGGCGGGCCGAGCGGGCCCGACCTCACCCGTTCGGCGCTGGTGCAGGACGACGAGGGAGGCCGGCAGCTCGGCGCGTTCCTGGCGACGGGCCGGCCTGACAGGGGCATGCCGGCGTTCCAGCTGGCCGCGGACCAGGTGAGCGACCTGGCGACGTTCCTTCACGCGGCCATCTTCCTTAACGCCAATCGCCGGCTCTACCAGGTCCTCGACATCCTCACCGGCGATCCGAAGGCCGGCGAGGCGTACTTCGCCGGCGCCGGCAAGTGTGCCACCTGCCATTCCGCGGCCGGCGACCTGAAGGGCGTCGGCGCGAAGTACGACGCGGTGACGTTGCAGGGCCGCCTGCTCATGCCTCGAGGCGGGCGCGGCGCCGGACCGCCACAACCGGCCTACCTCGACAAGAATGCGATCAAGGCGTCCATTACGCTGCCGTCGCGGCAAACGATCTCGGGCGTGCTCGTGCGGCTGACCGACTTCGACGTCACACTCTACGATCCGCAGACAGGTCAAATGCGGTCGTGGTTTCGGAACGGCGACCTGCCCAGGGTTGACCTCGTCGATCCGCTGCAGGCTCACCTCAACATGCTGCCCGTGTGGACCGACACCGACATGCACAACGTGACGGCCTATCTGGCGAGTCTCAAATGACGACTGGACGCGTATGCCGTCTCATCATCTGGACGCTGGCGCTGGTCATCCCGGCCGCGCTCGCCGCCCAACAGGGCGCCGCGCTCGACCCTTCGGCGCTGCTCAAAATCCCGACCGACTCGTGGCCGACCTATCACGGCGATTACTCGGGCCGCCGGTACAGCACGCTCGCGCAGATCACCGCCGACAACGTGAAGAACCTGCAGCTGGCGTGGGTGTACCGGCTGAACACGTCGCAGGCGTTTGCGCAGATCGGGGGCGAAGGGCCCGACGTGCCTCCGGTGGCGGCAAGCGGATTCGGACCACCAACGATCAAGGCCACGCCGCTGATGGTCGGGGGCACGCTCTATTTTTCGGCTCCCGATCACGTGTGGGCCGTGGACGCGCGCACCGGTCGTGAAATCTGGCACTACTTCTGGAAAACGCGGGGTGGCATCCATATCGGCAACCGCGGCGTGGGGATGTACGGGAACTGGATCTACTTCCTGACGCCGGACAACTACTTCGTGTCGCTCGACGCGGCGACCGGCAAGGAGCGCTGGCACCACGAGATCGCGAACGTGAAACGCGAGTATTTTTCCACGAGCGCACCGCTCATCGTCGGCAAGCAGGTGCTGATCGGCGTCGGCGGCGATTCGCTCGACGTGCCGGGGTATCTCGAGTCGCGCGATCCGGAGAGCGGTGAAGTGATCTGGCGCTGGTACACGACGCCGCGGCCAGGCCAGCCGGGTGCCGAAAGCTGGCCGACGCTCGAGGCCATGACCAACGGCGGCGGCATGCCCTGGCTGCCGGGAACGTACGATCCGGAGCTCAACCTCTATTACATAGGCACCGGCAACCCGCAGCCGGTCCTGGCGGGAAAGAGCCGCGCCGGCGACAACCTCTGGACCTGTTCGATCGTCGCCCTCAACCCTGATACGGGCAAGCTCGTGTGGTACTACCAGGTGTCGCCGCACGACACCCACGACTGGGACGCCGCGCAGACGCCTGTCCTGATAGATGGCGTCATCGACGGCAAGCCGCGCAAGCTGGTGGCACAGGCGAATCGCAACGGCCACTTCTTCGTCCTCGACCGCACGAACGGAAAGCACGTCCTGACGACGACGCATATCGAATCGGTGAACTGGACGAAAGGCTTGAACGCGAACGGTCAGCCGATTCCGAATCCCGACAAAGAGGCGTCAATCCCGGGCGTGCTCGTGTCGCCGGACACCAACGGCGCCACGAACTGGCCGCCGCCGAGCTTCAGCCCCGACACGGGGTTGTTCTATGTCGGCGTCACTCAATCGTTCAGTGTGTTCTATCTCACCGATACCGACGAACATCAGGAAGGGTGGGCGGCCGCCGAACGGAATGTCGGCAGCCTTGGCCGGTCGTTGAAGGCGATCGACTACAAGACCGGCAAGGTGAAGTGGAGCCGGCCACTGGCCATGGGCGCGGGCGCCGGCGGAGCGCCGATGGGATTGCTCAGCACGGCTGGCAAACTGCTGTTCGGCAACGACGGCGGAGGCAACTTCGTCGCGTACGATCCGTCGACCGGCAAGCCGCTGTGGCACGTCGGTCTCGGCCTGAACACGAGCAACGGCCCCGAAACGTACCTGCTCGATGGCCGCCAGTACGTGGTGGTCGGCGCGGGAGACACGTTGTACGCGTTTACGCTGCCGCGATGACGATCGTGGTGGCGGCCTCGAGCTGACGAAAGGGGAGACATGATCACACGGCGCGATTTCGGCAAACTGGCGCTGGCGTCTCTCGCGATGAGTCGCGGACTGGCTGCCGCCGGCCTGGACTCGCGGATCGCCGGCGTGCGCGTCGGAGTGCAGACGTACAGCTTCCGCGAGCTGCCGCGCTCGCCCGGCACCGATGCGGTGGACGCGATCGTCAAAGCCATGAGCGACTGCGGCCTCGTCGAATGCGAGCTCTGGGCGCCGCAGATCGAGCCGCAGCAGGCGCTCGGGCGCGGCCGCCCGCCGGAGGAGGCCGGGAAGGCGCGCGACGACCTGCGCGCCTGGCGGATGAATACGCCGCTCGATCATTTCAAGGACGTCAGGAAGAAGTTCAACGCGGCTGGATTGTCGATCTACGCGTACAACTACAGCCCGAATGCCAGCTTCACCGACGGCGAAATCGATCGCGGGTTCGAGATGGCGAAGGCGCTCGGCGCGGAGATCATCACGAGCTCGACGACCATCGACGTCGCCCGGCGGATCGTGCCGTTCGCCGAGCGGCACAAGATGGTCGTCGCGATGCACGGCCACTCGGACACGTCGAAGCCGGGCGAGTTCGCCTCGCCGGAGAGCTTTGCCGAGGCCATGCGCATGTCGAGGTATTTCAAGGTCAACCTCGACATCGGTCACTTCACGGCGGCGAATTTCGACGCGATGCAGTACCTGCGAGAGCACCACGACGCCATCACGAATCTGCATTTGAAGGACCGGAAGAGCCACCAGGGCGACAACGTACCGTGGGGAACGGGTGACACGCCGATTCGCGACGTGCTGCAGCTGCTGAAGCGGGAGCGCTGGCCGATTCGCGCCTATATCGAATACGAGCACCGCGGCACAGGCACGCCGGTCGAAGAGGTAAAGAAGTGCTATGCCTTCGTGAAGGAAGCGCTGGCGTGATCCCATGCTAGTGTGGACGTTATGGATCGATCAGGTCGTCGCGCCTGCCGGTTGGTCGCCTTCATTGTCCTGGGCACGTCAGCGTGGGCAGCTGGACAGAGTGCGTCACCGCTGGCCGGCGTCTGGAGCCTGAACCGCGGCGCTCAGCGAATTTCCCAAGGAGATCGGGTTCAATATCCCGGGCGCGGCAGCCGCCGGCTGAGGAGGGCGCGACCCAGGGTTCGCGCGGCGGCGGAAGCGGACGGCGCGGGTCGGGAGGCGGCTCGGGCCGGTCGTCCGGCAGTCCCTTTTTCGGCCGTCCCGAAAGCTACGACGACTCCCGCCGTATCCAGTTGTTGATAGCGGACCTGCGGAACCCGCCACAGCGGTTGATGATCGTCGATGCGCCCGCCGCGATCACGATCACCAACGAGCTCGGGCAACCGCGAACGTTGCACCCGACCGGCAAGGAAGAGGCTTTCGAGATCCAGGGCGTCCCGTTCACGGCCACAACCACACGCGAGGGCGACCGGGTCGTCGTCGTGTATCACGTCGCGCAAGGCCGCGACGTCCGGTATACGCTCTCCGCGGCGGCGAATCCGCCGCGCCTCCTCGTCGAAGCTCAGCTTATCGACGAAGGGAAGGCCGGCGACAAACTGACGCGCGTGTACAACTCGGGGGTCGCAGCACCAGAGGCGCCCGCCCAGGCGTCCGCGCCCGCACAGGTCCCACCAGCCGGCCAGCCACCAGCACCTGGTCAACCTGCATCTGCATCCGGCAGCTTTGATCAGCGTCCGGGGGCCGAGTTCAAAGGACTCAAAACCGTCGGCATTCTCGTCGAGGATTTCGGCCAGGAAGCCAAGGCGTGCGGGCTCAACCAGGACTCGATTCAGGACGCGTTGTCGAGAAAGTTGAGCGCGGGAGGATTGACGGTCCGGAAGAACTCAGACGACGACACGTACGTGTACGTGAACGTCATCACGACGATCACACCCAATGTGGGCTGCGTATCCCGTTACGATGCATTCCTGTACACGCATGCGACCGCGAGGCTGGCCTATCACGAGCAACCGGTGCTTGTGCAAGTGTCGCTCATCCATCGCGGCGGGATCGGTGCCAGCACGACGACTGGCCATGCGGCGGCCGTGTCGCGAGGGCTCGAGGGCTATATCGACATCTTCCTCACCCAGATTCGCGACGCGAACAAGTGAGGCTGCAGCGAGTCGAAGAGCTAGACCTCGTCGATATCAACCTGCCAGTCGGCGAGCGGCTGGGGCCCGGGCCGGATGTCGGCGATGTCCGGATCGACGCCGTCTGGTGACGACGGTGCGCCTGGGTCCCGCCGCGCACGTTCAGCGCGGCGTGCCGCCTTGTCCTTCTGCTTCGTGATACGCGCTTGTTCGCGCTGGCGTTTGGTAATCGTCGGACGTGATCGTTGTGCCATCTGTTCTTGTTCTGCCGCTATTCCTGATCGTCCGGGTTTGCCCGCCCGGGGATCGGCCGCGCTCCGGCGTCCAGGTTCTGCTGCACGCTCTTACGCCGCCGGACGATGCCCTTCCTGGCATCTTCCTCGATCGCCTTGTCTTCGGCGCGCTCGGCGCTGAGCGAGTTCTTCAACATGTAGTTGCCTTCGTGGCACTCGTACGGCAGCAGCACGTATCCGGGCGGTGAGGTGAGCGGCAGCGAGAGTGTCCACGGTCGGACGTAGGTCTTCGGATCGTCGATGTGGACTTCGTACCGCAGTTCGTCGCCGTCCACGCGATAGATTTTCTCCGTCAGTTTGAGGTCGGCGCTGTGCCGCAGGCCGTTGCCGTTGCCGCCGCCGATACTGGTCTGGTCGGTGAAATTCGTCGTTTCGATGACGAGCGTGCTGCCTTCCCAGTGTCCGCGCGAGTCGCCCAGGTACTGCCGGACGTTCGACGACAGATGCGGCCGGCCGTCGGTGTAGATGACGCGCGTATCGTGCACCATCTCGTAGCTGATGACGACCACGCCGGGGGACTGGATGATGCGGTTTCCGTTGCCGTACACGACCGGCATGATCGACCCGACGATGCCGCGCGTCATGCAGCGGTCGTAGAGCGTGAAATCGAGCTGGTCGTTGAAGGGGCCCTCGCCGAAGCTTCCCCGGTCGCGCGGCGCGGTCCGGGTGAGGGCGTGTTCGGTGAACGCCGGCGTGCGGCCGTCTTCCGGCTCGACGACGAGCGACGTCTGACGGTAGGAGCGCGTTTTCCACGCCCCGTCGTTCCTGAACGCGCCGACGGCGTTGACGCCGGCATCACGCCGCTGCTCGTCGCTCTTCCGGGCTTCGGCGAATTCCTCATCGGTCAACAGGTCCCGGGTCCCGAACTTCTCGGGCCGTTCGCGCGGGATGCCAAGCGCCGCATCGCTCGTCCACACGCCCTGGATGTCGGGCTCGCCCCAGGCGGTTTTCGGCGCCGACTTGGCCGGCTCGGCATACCTCATCGAGAGCGGCTTCGCGGGTGCCGCCGCGGCAGGCTTTGGTGATGCGGCCGCGGTCTGGCCGGCAACGGGAATGGTCGCGACGAGGACCGCGCCAGCCACGGCTGTCATGCATCCCAACGCGAGAACGCGGTTCGTCATGCAAGATCTCCTGAATTGGAGCCGGCGACCCGACTTGAACGGGTGACCTGCTGATTACGAATCAGCTGCTCTACCAACTGAGCTACGCCGGCCTGGCGGGTGCGCGACTGAGTTCAATAGTTTAGCACGCGCTCATGCCCCATACTGCTGGTCGGTCACCGGTTCCATCCATCT
The DNA here is from genome assembly GCA_963729215.1 of uncultured Acidobacteriota bacterium. GTDB lineage: Bacteria > Acidobacteriota > Vicinamibacteria > Vicinamibacterales > CAVVIG01 > CAVQJU01. Next base: position 263,085 of record CAVSND010000027.1, read on the forward strand.
GGTGGAGGCGTCGACGTTCAGCGCCAGGTGCACGCCCCGGGCGTCCCGAGTCGCGCCGTGCCAGTGTTTTTCGCCGGGCGGGATGACGATGGCATCGCCCGCGACGGCCTCGTGGGCCGGTTCGCCCAGTTTCTGGATGCGGATCCGCCCTTCGACGACGAGCAGCCACTGGGGGCCGTCGTGCGTGTGCCAGTGGGTGCGTGCGCCCGGCTCGAAGGCGACGCGATACACCTTGACGGGGGTCCCGGCCTCGTCTGACGCCAGCGTGGCGCGCGTGACCGCGCCTGTGAAAGTATCGGCGTCGCCGCGTTCGGACGGGATTGAGGCGCTACGAAAAATTTTCACGCGTGCTACGATAGATGGTTTAACGCCGCGTCGCAATTGTCCACTTAGCGAGCCCAGACAAGCGATGTCCGAAACCAGCTCGGCAGTCGTCGCGCCGCCGGCGGCTGCTGCCGACCGATCCGAGATCGTCATCCGCGGCGCACGTACGCACAACCTCAAGAATATCGACGTGTCTCTTCCCGTCGGCGCGCTCATCATCACGACGGGCGTGAGCGGGTCGGGCAAGTCGTCGCTCGCCTTCGACACGATCTACGCCGAAGGACAGCGCCGCTATGTGGAATCGCTGTCCGCGTACGCGCGGCAGTTCCTCGAGCGGATGGAGAAGCCGGACGTCGATCGCATCGACGGCATCTCGCCGGCGATCGCGATCAGGCAGAAGAACAGCATTCGCAATCCGCGATCGACGGTCGGAACGACGACCGAGATCCACGATTACATGCGTTTGCTGTACGCGCGCGTCGGCCGCACGTTCTGCCGGAACTGCGGGCGGGAGGTGGTGCGCGAGACAGCAGAGGTCGTCGCGGCCCAACTCGGCGCGCTGGCGGCAGGCACGCGCCTGCTCATCGGGTTCGATCTTCCGATCGTGGCGACCGCCGCTGCGCCCGATACGGGCGAAACGGTCGACGAGGTCGTCGAGCAGATCGACGACTTCGACGAAGGTTCGAGGGGTTCGAGTGGTCGGGTTCAAGTGGCGCGGCCGTCGCGGCCGCAGTCGAGGTCCTGAAGCGAAAAGGCTTTGGACGGCTGCTGGTGGATGGGCGAGCCGTGTCGCTCGACGACGTGGGCGCGGCATCGCTGGCGGATCGGCAACTGCTGCAGGTGGTTGTCGATCGCGTCCAGCTTGGCGCCGAGGACATGCGCCAGCGGCTCACGGACTCGATCGAGACCGCGTATCTCGAAGGCGGCGGCGCGGCCTGGGCCGTGGAACTGCTTCAAGCCTCGAGCCACGAGCCCGAGCCACGAGCCACGAGTGACGAGCCCCGAGCCACAAGTTGTCCACCAGTTCTCCGAGCGGTTCGAGTGCCGGCCGTGCGGCATCGCCTACGAAGATCCGCAGCCGCGGCTGTTCTCGTTCAATAACCCGTTCGGCGCGTGCGCGACCTGCCACGGCTTCGGGAACATCATCGAACTGGACATCAACCTCGTCATGCCCGATCCCTCCAAGTCCCTCCAGGAGGGCGCGGTCGAACCCTGGAGCAAGCCGCACTATCGCGCGCAGCTCGCCGAGCTGAAAAAGGCCGCACGCAGCCGGAAGCTCCGCCTCGACGTCCCGTGGTCGTCATTGAGCGCCGACGAACAGCAGTTCGTCATCGAGGGCGGGCCGACCGACGGCGCGGACTACCAGGGCATTCGAGGCTTCTTCCGATGGCTCGAGCGAAAAAAGTACAAGGTCCACGTCCGGGTGTTCCTGAGCCGGTATCGCGGATACCTGACGTGCCCGGATTGCGGCGGCGCGCGGCTCAGGCGCGAGGCGCGCGACGTCCGTGTCTCGGGCCAGACGATCGACCAGGTGTCGTCGCTGACGGTGCGGGACGCCCAGCAGTTCTTCGGGTCGCTCCAGCTGTCCGAGAAAGAGACCGCGATCGCCGAAAAAGTGCTCAGGGAAATCACGCGGCGGCTGTCGTTCCTGAGCGATGTGGGGTTGAACTACCTGACGCTCGACCGTCTGTCGTCGACGCTCTCGGGCGGCGAGGCGCAGCGCATCAACCTGGCGACCTCGCTGGGCTCGGCGCTGGTCGGCACGCTGTACGTGCTCGACGAACCGTCGATCGGCCTGCACTCGAGGGATAACCAGCGGCTCATCGACATCCTCCGCCAGCTGCGCGACCAGGGCAACACGGTGCTGGTCGTCGAACACGACGCCGACATGATTCGCGTCGCCGACCACATCGTCGATCTGGGTCTGGGCGCAGGCGAGCAGGGGGGGCGCGTCGTGTACTCGGGAACGCTCGAAGGCCTGATGCGCGAGCCGCGCTCCCTGACGGCGAAGTACCTCCGGCACGAGCTCTCGATTCGCGTGCCGACCACGCGCCGGCGGGGAAGCGGGCAGAAGCTGAGCCTGCTGGGGGCGACCGAACACAATCTGAAGGACATCGACATCAGCATCCCGCTCAATACGCTGACCGTTGTGACCGGCGTCAGCGGATCGGGGAAGTCGACCCTCGTCCACGACGTGCTCTACGCGGCCGTCAAGCGCGCGAAGGGCGGGTGGGATCGGCGCGTTGGCGCGTTCCGCAAGCTCGAAGGCATCGAATACATCACCGACGCGGTGCTCGTCGATCAGGCGCCGATCGGCCGCACGCCGCGATCGAACCCCGTGACGTATCTGAAAGCCTTCGATCCGATTCGCGAGTTGTTCGCCGCCACGAAGGACGCGCGGTCGCGCGGGCTGACGGCCAGCCACTTCTCGTTCAACGTGCCCGGGGGACGGTGCGAAGCCTGTCAGGGCGAGGGCGAGGTTCGCGTCGAGATGCAGTTTCTCGCCGACGTGTTCGTCCCCTGCGATCAATGCGACGGCAAGCGATTCAAGCCGCAGGTGCTCGAGGTGAAGTACCGCGGGCGGTCGATTCGCCAGGTGCTCGACCTCACGGTGCGCGAAGCGCTGACGTTTTTCAGCAGCTCGCCGAAGGTGCTGCGCCGTCTGCAGGTGCTCGACGAGATTGGCCTGGGGTACCTGCGCCTCGGCCAGCCGGCCACGACGCTTTCGGGAGGAGAGGCGCAGCGGATCAAGATCGCCGCCCACCTGTCGTCGCATAGCGGCGAGCGGTTGCTGTACGTCCTGGACGAGCCGACCACCGGCTTGCACTTTGACGACATCGCGAAGCTCCTGACGGCCTTCCGCAAGCTGCTCGAGGCGGGCCACTCGCTGGTCGTCATCGAGCACAACCTGGACGTCATCAAGACGGCCGACACCATCATCGACCTGGGCCCCGAAGGCGGAGAGGAGGGGGGCCGTGTGGTCGCCGTGGGCACTCCTGAGCAGGTGGCCCAGATAGAGACCTCCCATACCGGCCGATACCTTCGTACGGTGCTTCCGGAGGGATCACATGCGAATGCGGGACGGTAGTTCGAACGGGTTGGACGCGACGGTCGGGACGGGCTGGAGAGGCGCGCTGCCGTCTCTGGTTGCCGGAATACTGCTGTCGGCCGCGTATCCAGCCCCTGTCGCCGCGCAGGTGCCGTTCGAGCAGGCTGTCTCCGACCTCGCGAGCCACGAGAGCAGCGACCGCCTGCGGGCGGTCACGCTCCTCAAGGCCGCTCCATACCCGGAAGCCGCCGTCCCGCTCGCCGCGACCGTTCTCGACTCGGAGGATGCGATTCAGTTCGAGGCGATTGCGGCGGAACTGAACATATTTCTGGCCGAAAAGATCGTTCCCAGGAAGAAAGTCGGCCTCGTGGTCGAGGTTCGCGGGAAGATTTCGGCCGAAGCGGCTTTCTCCGCGGGTCCGCTGGCTCTCGGGGCCACGCCGGTGCCCATGGAAGTGCTGACGGCCCTGCGAACGGCCGCGCGCGACAACAATCCGCGTGTCGGCGTTGAAGCCCTGTATGCCTTTGGTGCGCTCGCGTCCGAGCCCACGGGCGCCGCGCGCCGTGCGATGCAGCAGGCGTCCGGGCCCGAGCTCGCCGCCATGGTGGGCTCGTCAGACGAGGCGCTGCGGGCGGCGGCGGTGCGCGTGATCGGCCGGGTCTTCGATGCGAATACGTCCGACGAAGCCGCCGACGCCAGCGTCGGCGATGCGGTCATCCACGCGCTGAACGATCAGAACCGGTTGATCAAGCGTGCCGCCATGGACACCCTGGGCAGGATGCGATACGCACGCGGCGTCGACGCGCTGACGCAGCTGTTCCAATACTACAAACAGGGTGAGCTCGCCGAGGCCGCGTTTGACGCGCTGGCCCGGATCGCCCACCCGGACAGCACCCCGCTGTTCGTGTCCCAATTGGCGTCACGTTCGCCGGCCATCAAGGCCATCGCGATGGAAGGGCTGGCACGCTCAGGGGATTCGGCCCAGATGAAGGCGATCGATGGGGCGCTCGCGGGCGAGCACAACGATCGCGTGATCTTCGCCGGCACCTTCGCGTCGGCGATGCTCTCGGCTGGCTCCATCGAGCGGCTGACCGACTCGCTCCTGAGCCCGAAAGACCGCGACATGTCCAAGCGGTACCTCGTCGACATCGCACGAGGCCAGGCCGATCGCCTGAGCCGCTACACGCAGGATCCCGACCCTGGTGTCCGCGCCGATATCGCTGACGTGTTGGGTTTTTCCGCCGATGCCGCCGCCCAGCCGATCGTCGCGTCCCTCATCAAGGATCAGGACAAGCAGGTGGCGCTCGCCGCCGAGCGCGCCGCGCTGCGTCTGCGTGGCGCGGATCCCGGCCCGGATCGGTAGTCCGGTAGCCGCCCCTGGATGTGACGCTTCCGCGCAGCTTCTACGATCGGCCCACTCTCGACGTCGCGCGCGACCTGATCGGGAAAGTCCTCGTCCATAATCGCCGCGGCACCCTTACCAGCGGGATCATCGTCGAGGTCGAGGCCTACATCGGCGAATCCGACCCCGCCTGTCACGCGGCACCAGGACGCACGACGCGTAACGCGCCGCTGTACGGTCCGCCTGGCTATGCGTATGTCTACCTGAACTACGGCATCCATTCACTTGTAAACGTGGTGACGGAGTCGGCGGATGCCCCGGCGGCGGTGCTCATCCGGGCGCTCGATCCGCTGACCGGTATCAGCGTGATGCGGCGCCGCCGTGCCCGGTCCGCGAAGGGACGATCGCGGCGGCGTTCTTCCTCACTCGCGGTACATGACATCTGCCGCGGGCCCGGCAATCTGACGATGGCGATGGGGATCACGCTGGCGGAGAACCGGGCCGACCTGTGCGGCGATGTCCTGTTCATCGAGGCCCTCGCGAAAAAGGACGCCGCCTCGAGGCGGGACGCTCTCGTGTGGGGCCCGAGGATTGGCATCAGCGTGGGGACCGAGCATCCCTGGCGCGTTTACCTCGAAGGACATCCCGCGGTGTCGGGCCAGAAGAAAGTGCAAAGTGCAAAGTCTAAAGTGGAGAAGTAAGTTCCGAAAGTCCTGAAGTAGCTATCTCCCCCTGAGCCACTCCGCGAGCGCCGGAGCCTGACGCTCGCGCAGCGCGGCGCAGTTGTCGATGCGCTCGACGGTCTGATCGAGGGTCCGCGCGGCCGATTGAAGCGGATGCGCGGCAAAGAACGCCTTGATGTCGTCGCGCGACGCGGTGTCGCAGAACGCGCCGAGCGCGGTCACGACGGTCGTGTCGCCTCCGACGATGGCGACCCGACTGGCGAGATCCGGCCAGTGCTGCTTGATGAATGCCCAGGTGCGCGCGCGGGCGCCTTCCTCCCCGAAGAAACCGCGCCAGAAATCCCGCGGTGTCCTGGCTGCGGAGCTTCGACGTCAAGGAGTACTCCAGGGCCCGGTCGACGAGCGCGGGATCGCGGAAGTGGGCCAGGGTGTACAGATAGCGATAGTGCTCTGCCGGCGACCCGGCACGGTCCGATGCGCCGAGCAGCGCGTCCTGCAGCGCGCGGTCGCCGTGATCGGCGGCCACGGCGATGATCGCGCCGGCGAGCGCCGGGTCGAGAGGCGCGCCTCCCGAGAGCGAGCGATCGAGCGCGGCGCGTGCCCGGGCGGACACGTCGGGGTCGCCGCCGATCGTGCCGAGGGTTTCAATCAGCGTGGCTCGCAGCGCCCGAGCCTCTTCGGTGTCGGCCGGCGCCGATTCGAACCCGATCTGCTGGAACAGGGGACCGAACAACGTCCTGACGAAGCCTTCGAGCTGCGGTCGAGTCGCGTTCGTCGTCAGATATTCATGAATGAAGGCGAGCCGTTCGATGATGCTGGACAGCACACCGTCCGTGCGCTCGGCGCCGAATCCCGCGGCAAGCGTCAGATATTCGCCGACGCCGTGACGGCCGGCCCGGACCAGAGCCCATTCGTCGCCCACGAGCGACAGCCGTTCGGGCGCCGTCAACACATCCTGCACGCGTGGCGCGAGCGCCCGAAGCGCCTCGGGACTGTAGGCCGTCCGGTAGTAGCCCAGAGCGCCCGGGTTCGCAAAAACCCAGGACGAAGACGAGCATGCGCTCCGTTCGATCGTCAAAGACTGCCGCGGCTGGGACAGCACCTGGCACGACGCGTCCGGCGCGCCCGATCCTCCCGCGGCCGCCCCGGATTTCAAGCAGAGCGGCACCTGCCACAACTCGGACGAACGGTTCACCAGGAGGGCGGGATCGAGGAAAAAGCGCTGCTGAGCCGCCGCCACGTCCATGCGGCCGTCGCGGCACGCCGAGGTGACATCGACCAGCGGTGCGCCGGCCTGGTTCACGAACGTCGGCAGAATCCGATCGATCGGCTTGCCGGACGCCGCGGTCATGGCGGTCCAGAAGTCCTGCGATGTCCCGCTTCCGTAGGCATGCGCCTGCAGGTACGCGTTGATGCCCTTTCGGAACGTCTCCGCCCCGAGATAGTTTTCGAGCATTCGAATGACCGCCGCGCCTTTTTCGTACGCGATCGCATCGAAGGCTTCGTCGATCTCCGCCGGCGTTTCCGCGCGCGCGTGGATGGCGTGAGTCGAGGCCAGGGCGTCGAGGCTCAGCGCGGCCTGGGTCGCGATCGCCTCGTCCACGGACACGTTCCAATCGGGCCGCAGGCTGGCGAGCGCATGGCCCTCCATCCACGTGGCGAAGCCTTCGTTCAACCAGAGGTCGTCCCACCACTTCATGGTGACCAGGTCGCCGAACCACTGATGCGCCATTTCGTGAGCCAGCACGGAGGCGATGCGCTTGCTGGTCGCGAGCGACGCGTCCTTGGGGTCCACGAGCAAGTCGATTTCCCGGTAGAAGATCGCGGCCGTATTTTCCATGGCCCCCGCCGCGAAATCGGGCACGGCCAGCACATCCAGCTTGCCGAACGGATACTTGATGGCGAAGTACTGGTTGAAGTAGGTCAGGAGCCGGCCTGCCAGATCGAGGGCCACGCGGCCGAGCTCTTTCTTGCCTTGCGTCGAGCAGATGCGGATCGGGATGTTTTCCGCGGACGACTCGAGGCATTCGAAACGGCCGACGGCCATCGCGACGAGATACGTGGACATCTTCGGCGTCGTCGCGAACTTGACCGTGTGGCGTCCGTCGGCGGCGGGCGTGTCCGACACGACGCGGCCGTTCGAGATCGCCATGTCGCCTGCGTCAATTGTCAGCGACACGTCGAACGTCGCCTTGAAGGCGGGCTCGTCGAAGCCGGGAAACGCGCGGCGCGCGTCGGTCGCTTCGAATTGCGTCACCGCGTGCCGGCGCCCGGACGCTTCGGTGCTCAGGTAGAAGCCGCGCAGCTTGTCGTTGAGGATGCCGGTGTAGACGATCTTTATGTCGGCGGACCCTTTCGGTATGGCCTTGGACACAGTGAGCGTCGCCGTCTGCAGCGGTTCGTTGAGCGTGACGCTGGCCGTTTGTGGCGCGGTCCCGGCCGCCGTGATCGTCACGGTTCGAAATGCGATGTCCAGGGCGTGCAGCACCACGGTTCGCGTCGGCTGCGCGATGTCGACACGGATGGTCTCAATGCCCTCGAATCGTGCCCGCGCCAGGTCGACCGCGAAGCCCAGGTCGTAGTGGCTGGGCACGACGCCTGCCGGGAGCCGCTCGGCGCGGGCCGGCTGGGTGCTCAGCAGGAAGGCAATCGCAACGGCAGCGGGCGTGAAAGTGCGACGTCTGCACATGGCTCTTTCAGTGTAGCGGCAAACATCGCGTGCTTGACTTGGCGCGGCGGGCTCCGGTTAAACTAGATCGTTGTGATGTGTAAATCGACCGGCGCGTGTCGCTGCTGTTGTTGGGCTCAGCCGAGCCTCCGAGCCAGCGGTCTGGTCGCACATCGATTTCACGAACTCTAGCTCGAAAGAGCAGAGAGACCAGAGACCCACGAGGCCCGGGAGGCTCACTGCTTTCCGGGCCATTTTTGTATGTTGTTGCCCCTGTTCCTGAACCTCGCCGGCCGCCGCGTCGTCCTCGTAGGCGGCGGCGTTGTCGCGGCCGCCAAGCTGCAGCAGCTGCTTGCCGCCGGCGCATCGGTTTGCGTGGTGGCTCCCGATCTTGTCCCGGCAATCGCGAACGCCGCCGCCAGTGGCGCGTCCGGGATCACGGTCGTCCGTCGCGCGTTCACGCCGGGCGATCTCGACGGCGCATGGCTGGCGATCGCCGCGGCCACGCCGGACGTGAATCGGGCCGTCGCGGAGGCGGCGGAAGAGCGTCGCATCTTCGTCAACGCGGTCGACGATCCGGCCAACGCGTCGGCGTACTTGAGCGGTGTGATCCGCCGCGAGGGATTCACGCTGGCTGTTTCTTCGAATGGCGAAGCCCCGGGCCTGACGTCGTTGCTGCGCCAGGGGCTGGACGTCCTGCTGCCGCGCCGCGAGCTCGCGCGGTGGCTGCGCGAAGCCAGGAAACAGCGACGCCGCTGGAAGGCTGACGGCGTCCCGATGGAGCAGCGGCGGCCGCTGCTGCTCGACGCGATCAACCGGTTATACAGCAGACCTGAAGGTCTGCACGACGACCGTAAAGAATCGGAGTCAGAAGAATCGACGCCAGGAGTGCGGGCCTTCAGGCCTGCCGAGGGCCAGGTGGCGCTCGTGGGCGCCGGCCCAGGGGATCCCGCGCTTCTGACCCGAAAAGCCATTACCCGTCTGCGAGCCGCCGATCTCGTTCTTTACGACGCGCTCATCGACGAGCGGATTCTCCGGTACGCGCGGCACGCGCAGCGGTTCTTCGTCGGCAAGCGAGCCGGACGCCATGCCCTGACGCAGGACCGAATCAACGCGCTCATGATTCGCGCCGCACGCCGCGGCCGCCGTGTCGTGCGGCTGAAGGGCGGCGACCCATTCGTGCTGGGACGCGGCGGCGAGGAGTCCCTGGCCCTGGCGGCCGCCGGCGTGCGCTGTGAGGTCGTCCCCGGCATCACGAGCGCCATTGCCGCGCCCGCGCTTGCGGGCATCCCGGTCACACATCGTGGCGTCGCGTCGGGATTCCTGGTCGTGAGCGGTCACGACGAGCGGGCGTTCGGGCTGACCGTCGCAGGCGTCGCGCCCAACGGCGTCACGCTCGTGGTGCTCATGGGCATGGCAAGGATCGCCCAACTGGCCGCCCATCTGGTCGGTAAAGGCTGGGCGCCCGGCACACCCGCAGCCGTCGTCTCTGGCGCCTCGACGGCTTTGCAACGGGCCTGGCGGGGGAGTCTGGGAGATCTGGCGGCAGGCCGGGTGCCGCTCGACGCCGGGGCCGGCGCTGGCACCATCGTGATCGGGGAAGTAGTATCTCTGGCAGGTTCCGCGTCATTCGAATCGGGCAGCACGGGAACACCGGGCAGCATTGAGAGGCCATATGTCAGCCGTCGATGATCAGACCACCTACGGCCGTGCGCGGCTGTCGTTTGCCAAACAGGCCGATATCGACGAGTTCGTCAGCGTGCTCGGCCAGTACGAGCGCGGGGAAATCACGCCCGATCAGTGGCGCACATTCCGGCTGGTTCGCGGCACATACGGGCAGCGGCAGGCAGAAGATGCGCAGATGCTGCGCATCAAGATCCCGCAGGGACTGCTGACGACATCGCAGATGTACGCGATGGCCGAGATCGGCGAGAAATACTCACGTGGATTCGGCCACATCACGACCCGGCAGAACGTGCAGTTTCATTTCGTGAAGCTCCACGATGTCGAGCCCGCGATGCGAGAGTTGGCCGGCACCGGCCTGACGACGCGCGAGGCCTGCGGCAACTCGGTGCGAAACATTACCGGCTGCCCGTACGCGGGCGTGTCGGCGGACGAGCATTTCGACATTACGCCGTATGCGGAGGAGTTGACACGCTTCCTGCTGCGGCATCGGCTGTCCGGGGTGCTTCCGCGGAAGTTCAAGATCGCGTTCGAAGGATGCACCGTCGATCACATCGCCACGGGCATCAACGATCTGGCGTTCACGGCCGCGCTCGGCCCCGGTGGCGGGCGCGGGTTCCGCGTTACGGCTGGCGGCGGCACCGCGCTGATGTGCACCGAAGGCGCGGTGATTCACGACTTCCTGCCGACCTCGGAAATCTTCCGCGTGGCCGAAGCGATCCTGCGCGTGTTTCATCGTTACGGCGATTACCAGCACAAGCAGCGTAATCGCATGAAGTTCATGATCAAATCGCTCGGCTGGGCGCGGTGGCGCGACGAGTACGACCGCGAGCTGGCCGGCATACGGCTGCGCGGCGAGGTGCCGACCCTCGAGATCGACACACCGGCCGACGAAGCCATGCCGAGTGCACCGCGTTCCGAGTCGCCGTCGACGGTCGAGATCACGGCGCGCGTCACGTCGGGCCGGGTCAAGGGGCCGGGCATCATGCCGGTGGTGGTCCCGGTGCTGAACAGCCGCGACGAGGATTATTCGCGCTGGCGCGCGTCGAACGTGCGGGCGCAGAAGCAATTCGGGTACGCGATCGTCGAAGCCACGGTGCCGCTCGGCGACATGACGAGTGCGCAGATGCGGGTGATCGGCGACCTCGCGAAGGCGTACGGCGACGGCACCGTCCGCGTGACGATGGATCAGAACCTGGTGTTCAGATGGGTGAAGTCGGGTGATGTGCGTGCCCTGTACGCTCGTCTCGCCGCTGCGGGTCTCGGACTCGCGGACGCCGGCTCGGTTGCCGACGTCGCCAGCTGCCCCGGCGCCGAATCGTGCCGGCTTGCGGTGACACAGTCGCGCGGCCTGGGCCGTCTGCTCGAAGACCATCTCCGCGGACGCCCCGACCTGATCGCGGCGGCCGATGGGGCGCGCATCAAGATCAGCGGCTGCCCGAACGGCTGCGGCCAGCATCACATCGCGACGATCGGCTTCCAGGGCAGCGTCCGCCGGATCGGCGGACGCGCCGTCCCGCAGTATTTCGTCATGGTGGGCGGTGGAACCGAGCACGGGGGCGCCTCGTTCGGCCGGCTGGCCGCCAAGATTCCCGCACGCCGCATTCCCGACGTGGTCGATCGGCTGATCGAGATGTACTCGCGCGAGAAGAACGAAGGGGAGTCCGCGACCTCGTTTTTCGGGCGCGTCAGCGTCGAGCGCGTGCGGCTCACGCTGGCCGATCTGGAGAAAATGACCGCCGCTGACGCCCTGCCTGACGACTACGTGGATCTGGCCGAGTCGGCCGAATTTGCACCGGAAGTCATGGACGGAGAGTGCTCCGCATAGGCACCGACCAGGGGTCCGAGGGTCCACAAGGTCCACAGGTCCAAAGGTCCAAAGGTCCAGAGGGTCCACGGGGTCCACGAGGTCCGGTTCTTCACCAGCGGACCTGGACTTGGACCCAGTGGACCTGGTGGACCAGTGGACCTGGTGGACCCGTGGACCAGTGGACCTGTAGATTGCGTGTGCTTGTCTGCCGCGCCGGGGGTTTGGTATAGTCGTCGGAACAACTGAATACGCTCTGCTTATCAAGAGTGGCTGAGGGACAGGCCCGACGAAGCCACGGCAACCACGCGACGCTTTTATAAGCACCCCGGTCGCGGTTAGGTGCCAATTCCTGCCTTCTCACGAACGTCGTGGGGAAGGGGAGATAAGGGAAACTTGCACGATCGTCCCAACCTCTCACATTTTGTCGTCCCAGACACAACAGAGCCGGGGTGTGGCATCGGGGAGGTTGTGTGAGCGCACTCATCGGTCTGCAGTGTCATATCTGTAAGGCGCAGTTTCCAGCCGAAGCGCTGTGGGCGTGCGAGAAATGCCTTGGCCCGCTGGAGCCGGTTTACGATTACGCCGCCGTCAAGGTCACCCAGGAGGAGATCGAACGGCGTCCAAAGAACCTCTGGCGCTATCGCGAACTGCTACCCATCACCGGTGAACCCCGTACGGGTTTCAACTCGGGCTTCACCCCTCTCGTCCGCTGCACACGCCTGGCCGATCGCCTCGGACTCCGCGAGCTATACATCAAAGACGACTCCGTCAACCATCCCACGCTCTCGTACAAGGACCGCGTGGTGTCGGTGGCGGCCACCCGCGCGCTCGAACTCGGCTTCGATGTGCTCGCTTGCGCCTCGACGGGGAACCTCGCGAACAGCGTCGCGGCACACGCGGCACGCCTTGGCGTCGAGTGCTGCGTGTTCATTCCCGACAACCTCGAGGCCGGCAAGCTTCTCGGCTCGGCGGTCTACCGGCCGACCATACTCGCCATCGCCGGTAATTACGACGATGTGAACCGCCTGTGCACGCAGGTCGGCGATCGCTACGGCTGGGGCTTCGTCAACATCAACCTCCGCGCCTACTACGCGGAGGGCGCGAAGACGATGGGCTTCGAAATCGTCGAGCAGCTCGGCTGGCGGTACCCCGATCACCTCGTGTCGCCGGTCGCCGGTGGCACGCTCCTGCCGCGCATTCTCCGCGGCTTCCGCGAACTGAGGGAAGTCGGTCTCGCGAAGGGCGAATTGCCGCACGTGCACGCCGCGCAGGCGGCGGGTTGCTCGCCGGTCATTAACGCGCTGGCGGAAGGCCTCGAATATCCCGAGCCCGTGCGGCCGGACACGATTGCCAAGTCGATCGCGATTGGCAACCCGGCCGATGGCTTTCAAGTCCTCGAGGCCATCCGGTCCACGGGTGGCGCAGGTGCAGCCGTCAGCGACAAGCAGATCATCGACGCAATTCAGCTGCTGGCGGAAACCGAAGGCATCTTCACCGAACCGGCCGGCGGCACGACGCTCGCCGCAACCATCGACCTCGTGCGTCGCGGCGTGATCGAGCCGGACGAGTCAGTGGTCGTGTGCGTAACGGGGAACGGGTACAAGACTGCCGAAGTGATGGCGGATCGCCTGCTCGCGCCAGTGAACCTGGGACGATCGTTCAAGGAATTCGAGGCGTGGATCGAAACCCGGCGGGCGACGGCTACCGCATAGAGCGCGGAACGTAGAACGTAAAACGTAGAACGGCAAACGGATAACGAGCCACGGCACGGCCACGAGCCACGGAAGATCCCGCCCTTACCGGCGGCGGCGGACGGTCGATGCGCTCGATTCGATCGCGATTTTCAAGTCTGCCGGCCGGCCGTTTCTCACCACCTTCAGCGTGGCTGTCGTGCCGATTTTGGCGTCAGCCACCAGCCTTCGCAGCTGCGATGCATCCGCGACGTTCTGGCCGTTGAAGGCGACGATCACGTCGCCAGGCCTGAGGCCGGCTTCATACGACGCCGAGTTGCGATACATCTGCGTGACCAGGGCCCCTCGCGTGCCGGCGCCCACCTGCTCGGCGACCTCGGGGTCCGTCATGCTCTCGACGCGAAAGTCGATCGACCCGCGGCGGACCTCGCCGTACTTCATGAGATCGTCGATCACGTGTCGCGCGAGATTGCTCGGCACCGCGAAGCCGATCCCCTGGTATCCGCCACTCTGGCTGAAGATGCCGGTGTTGATCCCGACGAGCTCCCCGCGGATGTTGATCAGCGCGCCGCCTGAGTTGCCGGGGTTGATGGCGGCGTCCGTCTGGATGAAATCCTCGTAGTCCGCAAACCCGACATTCGTCCGTCCCGTGGCGCTGACAATGCCGGCGGTGACGGTGGCGCTCAACTGGAACGGGCTGCCAATTGCCAGCACCCACTCGCCGATTTGAAGCTTGCTCGAGTCGCCCCACGGCACGACCGGCAAGCCCGTCGTGTTGAGCTTGATCAGCGCGATATCGGTGGCCGCGTCGGTGCCGATGAGGCGCCCGCGCACCTCGCGCTTATCCGGAAGCGCGACCTTGATCTCGCTCATGTTCTCCCCGACGACGTGGTTGTTCGTCACGACGTAGCCGTCGGCGGAGATGATGACGCCCGAACCAAGGCTGAGCGACCGGCGATCCCGCGCCCCGAACACGTCGTCGCCCTCGCCGAAGAAGTACCGGAAGAACGGGTCGGCCGCGAACGGCGAATTCGGCGTTCGCACGACCTGGAGCGACGAGATGTTCGCGACGCCCTTGACCGCCTGTCCGGCGATCCGCGTGAAATCAGGGCCGCCGGTCACCGCCACGGCTGCCGCGGCGGGTGTCGTGCCGCGGGCCTGAATGACGGGAGCGGGTTCAGGCGCCGGCGCGGGCGCTGCTTCGGCGCGCGACTCGGAGACGGGACGAAGCCGGGCGGTCAACACGAGGCCGCCCGCGAACCCGGCGAACACGAGCACGCCGCCGACGAACAGCTTGCGAAGGAGAGATGAGGCGTCTGAGCTGAATGACATCGCTCAGGCCGTTCAGCCGCTCACAGCGACGCGACTCGCGCCACGGCCCCTGGTCTTTGGAATCCTGACGGTGAGGATGCCGTCCTTGAGATCCGCCGACACGCGGCTGACGTCGACGGCGTCCGGCAGGGCGAACGAACGCGAGAAGCGGCCGTGGCCGCGCTCGACGCGATGAAACTGCTCGCACGGCATGTCGATCGGCCCGCCGACGCGTTCGCCGCGGATGATGACCCGGTTGTCGTCCACGCTGACGTCGATTTGATCGCGCGAAAGGCCCGGAAGGTCCGCCGTGAGGATGAAATCGGTGGCCGTCTCGTACAGGTCAACGGGCGGCGTCCAGCCGGGCGCATCCGTGCCCACGAGCTGGCCGATCTGCTCGTGCAGCGCGATCAGATCGCGCAGCGGATCCCACCGCGAAAAAGCCACAATCGGCATCGTAGCATGACTGGTCCCTCTGCCGGCAAGGTGGACCATTGGGGGTATGTGCTACGATTGCAAGGATATACAGACAAACAATGGCCTCATCTGTTCAAGCCACTCGACTCCGGAAAGGGATGCTCATCAAGGTCAACACCGACCTCTTCCGCATCCTCGAACTGCATCATCTGACGCCCGGCAACAAGCGGGCGCACATCCAGGTCCGGATGCGCAACATCCGGACGATGTCGCTCGCCGATCACAAGTTCCGCGCCGAGGAAGACGTCGAGCGCGCCGTGCTCGACGAACGCGAGATGCAGTACCTCTACAACGACACCGACCACTACTACTTCATGGACACGTCGAGCTACGAGCAGATCCAGATTTCCGCCGAGGCGCTCGGCGACTCGAAGGACTATCTGATCGCCGACTCGATCATCCGCGTGGAGTTCTACGACGTGGAGCCGGTCGGCATCGAGCTGCCACCCACGGTGGACCTCGTCGTCAAGGAAACCGTCCCGGGCATCAAGGGCGCGACCGCCAGCGCGCAGGTCAAGCCCGCCACGCTCGAGACCGGGCTGGTCATCAACGTCCCGTCCTTCGTGAACGAGGGCGACAAGGTCCGCGTCAATACCGAGACGGGCGAATATCAGTCACGGGTGTGAAGGGCGAATCTAGTCATTTGGTCATCTAGTCATCTGGTCATCGTTTAGTCATTGTTCCGATTGGCCAATCGAACAACGATGACCAGATGACTAAATGACCAGATGACCAGATGATTTAGGTCCCGGTGGACCCGAAGCCGCCGGCGCCGCGTTCGGAATCCTGAAGCGCCGCCACCTCGGCCACCTCGACCTGAATCCGGGGAGTGACGACCAGTTGGGCGATCTTCATGCCGGCCTCGACGGCGAACATCGTCTGGCCGTGGTTGATCAGGATCACGCCCACTTCGCCTCGATATCCTTCGTCAACGGTTCCTGGCGTGTTCAAGACGGTAATCGCGTGTTTCAACGCGAGGCCGCTGCGCGGACGAACCTGGCCCTCCGTTCCCGGCGGCAGCTCGATGGCGATGCCAGTCGGCACGAGCGCGGATGCGCCAGGGGCGATGGAGAGGGCTTTGACGGCAAACAGATCCAGTCCGGCATCACCCACGCGAGCGTAAGACGGCAGGATCGCGGCGGGATTCAGGCGCTTCACTTTGAGCTGCATCATGATGTCGCTGACGGCCACGGCACGCTGAATCCCAGGCGCCTGAGTTTCTCCTCGAGTTCCCGCCGTTCGCGGTTCGGCGCAAGCCGTCCCTCGGCATCTGCCTTCAGGAGGCCGAGCGATTCGGCGACGGCTCGTGCCCGTTCGGGCGATTCCGCCGCCAGCGCCGTCACCACGGCCACTTCGATTCGCGACAGTCGCAGCGCGCTGCGCCGGTAGTCGTTGAAGGCTTCCCACACGAGCGGCACCCACTTCGCGACGATTTGATCGCCGATGAGGGCGGCGTACGCGCGGATCTCCTCCTGCGCGTGGTCGTCCATCCGCAGCTGGAGAAAGTGGAGCAGGTTGTGGAGGTCCACCTTCCAGTAGGCCTCCGTGTAGGTGGACAGCGGCAAATCCTTCCGCGCCTGCTCGCGGGCGACGCCGGCGGCCAGGCGCGTTTCGTACGTCTGCCTCGCGAGGTCCTGAAGATTGACTTCGGCCGCCGAAAGATCCGCGCCTTGCTCGGGCGACAGGAAGCCCGCGCTGCCCTGACGGTTGTCGGAAGACTGCCGGCGCCATTCCGAAGGCGGCGTGCGCTGGGCTGCATCGATCGCGACGGAATAGCGCGTGGAGTACTCGTTGACGTTGGCCGTCCGATGGCGGATCCACTGGCGCCACGTGTCCATGGGCACGCGCACGTGCAGCGTGATCTCGCACATCTCGAACGGCGTCGTATGCGCGTGCCTCAGCAGATACCGGATGAGGCCCCGATCTTCGTGGACACGCTTCGTGCCGGCGCCGTACGAGACGCGCGCCGCCTGCACGACGGACCCGTCGTGCCCCATGTAATCCACGACCCTCACGAACCCGTCGTCCAGGGCGCGAAACGCCACGCCGAGCACGGCGTCGAGCGCGGGCACCGTGGGCCGGGTCAGTCGTTCGGCCTGGTTGGAGCTGCCGCTCGTCATCGTCACTTTTCGTTCGCGTACCGGCTGGCGAGCGGGCCCGTCTGGTGCGCGTACTTGTTGCCCTTTTTGGCGGCGTACGGAACGTCGGCAGGGGAGGAGAGCGTCTCGAAAGTGAACGAGCAGATGCGCATGCCGGCGTACAGCGACACGGGCAGGATGCCGACGTTGCCGAGCTCGAGCGTCGGATTGCCGATCCAGCCGGGATCGAACACGCTGGCCGTGCCGTGGACGATGATCCCCAGGCGGCCCAGGCTGCTGCGGCCTTCGAGCCGGGCGAGCAGGTCCGGCGCGAGTTCCAGGGACTCGATCGTCATCCCGAGCACGAGCTGGCCCGGGTGGAGCGTGAACGTTTCCTCGGGGCCGATCTCGACTTCCCGCATGATTTCGTCGACGTCCACGCCTTTCCGGAGGTCGATGTAGGCGAAGCGGCTGTGCTCGAAGACCCTGAATTTGGTGCCGAGCCGGAAGTCGACGGAGCAGCTGCCCAGCTGCGTCTCGAAATCGATGGACGGCGTGATGCGGATCTTGCCCGAGGCCAGGTGCAGTCGGATGTCGCGGTCGGAGAGAACCAAGAAAAACCCCCGCAAGAGCTTACATCACGAACCGTGCTCCATTGTGCGGGGGAATTTGGGAAGGCCGCGCGCCGCGCAGCAGGCCGGGGCGCTTTTTGCGTAAAATCCCGCTGTGAAGATCGAACCGGTCGTCACGGGCACCATGCTCGTGCTGGGAGTCGGGTTTGCCCTGGCGAACGCGCGGCTGCTTGCCGAATACGTCACTTACCTGAGCCGGCGTCGCCGCGCGTTGTTGACCTGGCGGGGACCCAGGCCGCCGTACTACGTGCTCCGCCTGGCCATCGGTGTCGTGCTTGGCGTCATCCTGTTTTACAACGTCGTCCGTCTTCGCCATCGCCAGGTCTTTGGCGAGTCCATGATGTTTCTGTACTACGCGTATCTGTTTCCGATGAGCCGGAACGTCGCGCGCGGTTTCTACGAGGATGGCGTGTGGTCGGACAGCGCCTTCATGCCGTACAACGAAATCGGCGGCATCAGCTGGCGTGAGACCGGGGACACGGTCGCGCTCATCGTGATCTCGAGGCTGCGCAATCTTGCACGCCGTCTCACGGTGCCGGGGGAGTACTACGCGGGGGCGCGCCGCCTGCTGCGCGACAAGATCGCCAAGCACGACATTCATTTCAGCGGCACCGGGCTCGATCTTCTGGATCACGACGAACGCGAGGATGTGTGACGCGGGTGGCAAATCAGTGGTCCCGTCGGCCGGTGCATCCGATATCTTAGTGGTGGGTATCAACTGAATGAGCACTACCGCCACGAGCCTTCGACCGCGATTCGTCGGCCGCGACAACGGAGCGGCCGGTAGTGACTTGGAAAGGGCAGTCCACTAAGCATATGGCGGCACGAGCAACCTGGAAGGGCTACCTCAAGGTCAGCCTGGTGAACATTCCGATCAAGGTGTTCCCGGCCACCGAGTCCGGCGCGACGATTTCGTTCAACCAGCTGCACGCGGAGTGCCGATCGCGCATCCAGCAGAAGCGCTGGTGCTCGCACTGCAACCGCGAGGTGCCGAATTCCGAGATCGTGAAGGGCTACGAGTTCGAGAAGGGGCAGTACGTCGTGCTGTCGGAGGAGGACTTCGACAAGGTCCGCACCGAATCGACGCGGGTCATCAACCTGGTCCAGTTCGCCGACGAATCGTCCATCGATCCGATGTACGTGGACCGGACGTACTACCTGGCGCCCGACGGCAACGTCGCTGGTGACGCGTTCGCCGTCATGCGCGACGGGATGAAGGGCAAGGTCGGCGTCGGCAAACTCGCGCTGTACGGCCGCGAGTACCTCGTCGCCGTCCGTCCGCATGGGCGCGGCATCGTCATGCACACGCTGCATCACGCCGCCGAGATCAGGAGCATGGACGCCGTCGACGAGCTCGGGTCCGTCCCGGCAACCGTGAAGCCCGGCGAGATCAAGCTCGCGAAGCAGGTGATCGAGATGTTCGAGGCGCCGCTCGACCTGCAGGACTACAAGGACGAGTATCGAGAGGGACTCCAGGCGATCATCGACGCGAAGATCGCGGGCCAGGAAGTCGTTGCGCCCGCGGTGGAGGAAGCGCCGAAGGTCGTGAACCTGATGGAAGCGCTGCGGAAGAGCCTCGACGCCGTCAGTACGAAGAAAAAGATTCCTGCCAAGGCTGTCGCCGCCAAGCCGGTCGCCAAACGCAAGCGGGCGTGACCGGACCGGACGCCGACCACCGGTCACCGACCGCCGAGTACCACGCTCGCCTCGCGGACCGGCGCTCCCGGATCGCCGCGCTCGATCGCAGACACCTCCTCTTCTCAAACGCCCGCCTGGCGGTGGCGTGTCTTGGCGCCGTGCTGCTGTGGATGGCCTTCATCCGGGCTGCGCTTTCGCCCGTCTGGCCTCTACTGGTGTGGCTGGTATTTGGTGCGCTCGCAGTCGCGCACGCGCGGCTCCTCAATCGGATGGATCGGGCGAAGAATGCCGAACGCTGGTACCTGCGCGGCCTGGATCGGCTGTCCGGTCAGTGGCCCGGCACCGGTCGCGACGGAACGGCCTTTCTCGCGGGACACTCCTACGGCCACGACCTCGACCTGTTCGGCCGCGCGTCGCTCTTCGAGCTGATGAACACGGCCAGGACGGGCGCCGGCGAGTCGATGCTGGCCGATTGGCTTCGTTCGGGCGCGCCCCTCGACGAGATCGTCGCGCGTCAGGCTGCAGTGGCGGAACTGCGGCCGATGCTCGATTTTCGCGAAGAGGTCGCCGTGCTCGCGGACGAGTCGTCCATCGGCCGCACCGGGCCGCTCGGCGCCTGGGCGGCTTCGCCCCCAGCCGGCTTTCCACCGGCGCTCGGGACACTGCTGGCCGCGCTTGCGGCAGTCACGGCTGGTCTGGCTGGAGCCGTCGCAGGTGAATGGATCGAGTTGATCTGGTTTCTCGCCTGGGCGTGCGGCGTCGCGCTCTTCCAGGCGATCTGGCGGCGCCGGTTCGATCGAGCCCTGCACGCCGTCGAAACGCCAGAGCGCGATCTGGCGCTCGTCTGCGCGCTCATCGCGCGGATCGAGGCCGAGCGCTTCGGATCGCCGCGCCTGACCGCGTTGCGGGCTGCCTTTGGAGCCGACGGGGCATCGGCCTCGCGCCGCATCGCGCAATTGAGGCGGCTCGTGTCGTGGGTGGATGCCACGCACAACATGATGTTCGCGCCGATCGCGTATCTGCTGCTGGTCAAGCCGCAGCTGGCCGTCGCGATCGACCGATGGCACATCAAGTATGGCGCCGCCGTCCGCGAGTGGCTCCGCGCCATCGGCGAAATCGAGGCCCTGGCCGCGCTCGCGACGTACGCCTTCGAGCATCCGTCGGATCCCTTTCCCGAGTTGACGGCCGACGGACCGGTATTCGACAGCGAAGCGCTCGGCCATCCGCTGATCGCCGACGACCGGTCGGTGCGTAATGACGTTCGGCTCGGCGGCGCCGGCGGTCCGCGCGTGATTCTCGTCAGCGGATCGAACATGTCGGGCAAGAGCACGCTCCTGCGGTCAGTCGGGCTCAACACGGTGCTGGCGCTCGCGGGCGCACCGGTGCGAGCCCGGAGGCTTCGTCTGTCTCCGCTGGTCCTGGGGGCCACGCTGCGCATCAACGACTCGCTGCCAGACGGCCACTCGCGCTTCTACGCCGAGATTCTCCGCCTGCGCGAGATCGTGGACGCGGCACGCGGCCCTGTCCCGCTGCTGTATCTCCTGGATGAGATTCTTCACGGCACCAACTCGCACGACCGGCGGATCGGCGCGGAAGGGATCGTGACCGCGCTGGTCAGGCTGGGCGCGATCGGGCTGGTGACGACCCACGACCTGGCGTTGACCGAATTGCCACAGGCCCTCGGTGCTGCAGCGGCCAACTGGCATTTCGAGGACACGCTCGAGAACGGGCGGATGGTGTTCGACTATACGATGCGTCCGGGGATCGTCACCAACAGCAACGCCCTCGCGCTGATGCGCGCCGTCGGATTGGATGTGTGATCAGGAGGAGGTTGGAGGTTAGAGGTTAGAGGTTCGGGCTACGAGCCACGAGCTACGAGCACGGGCTACCCAGACACCAACCACGTCTTCACGATGCCGATGAGCCCGGGGCCGTGGGCCGTGGGATCGCCGAGCCAGTCAGGCGGAGTCAGCCAGACGAACGCCAGAATCGCAATGACCCACAGGTCGTACGGAATCGTGGTGCGTTCGTCAGTCCAGAAAAACGCGCCGTTGAAGACGCCCCACGCGCCTTCCTTGGAGGGCATCGGCCGGTTGTTGAGGACGAGGTACGTGTAATAGATCCGGTTGGCGACTGCCAGGATCGAAAGCGCGAGAATCACCCAGAGCACGCCGGCCATCCGGTTCGTGATGGCGCCGATCATGAACAGCACGATCCGTTCGGGCCGTTCCATGAAGCCGACCTTGCACTTCTCGACGAGCGATTCGGCGCGGGCGCGCGCGTAGCTCGTCATGATCGAGAAGATCAGCGTCAGCGCCGCCACCATGACGTAGTCGCTACGGCCGAGCTTGGAATACAGAAAGATCAGGCCCGTCAGCAGCGCGAGATCGGAAAATCGATCGAGCGTCGAGTCCCAGAACGCCCCGAACTTCGACTGCAGCTGCAGCTCGTGCGCCACCTTGCCATCGATGAAGTCGAAGATGTTGGCGACGATCATGATGACGAAGGCGAGTGTGAAACGGTTGTAGGCGAGCGCCCACGCCGCCCCGACATTGACGATGACGCCGATGAGCGTCAGCGTGTTCGGATGGATGCGCAGCGCCACGCAGAACGCGATGATGGCGCGCAGCGGGAACATGCACAGCGTGCCGATGACGCCCGTGAACGTCCGGCGCGGTGTTCCGGTTCCCTCTGCCGTGTCGTCTGATCTGCCGGCGGCCGCCCGGTCATCGAGCCGCGCGCGGGACCTGGCGGTGTAGCGTAAAATGGATGGTTTAGGCACAGCTTGCGAGACGCGACATAGTAGCGTATGGCTATCCAGGATCTCAAGGAGCAGATCGTCCGGCTGCCGGAGCAACCTGGGGTCTATCTGTACTTCAACGCCGACGGCGAGACCATCTACATCGGCAAGGCCCGGGCGCTGCGGGACCGGGTGCGGAACTACCTCGGCGCCTACGGCCCCGATCCGAAGACCAACGCCCTGTTAGACGAAGCGGCGCGGCTCGAGGTCATCGTGACCGACTCGGTCGTGGAAGCGCTGGCGCTCGAAAACAATCTCATCAAGCAGCGGGCGCCCAAATACAACATCCTGCTGCGCGACGACAAGACCTACCCGTATCTGCAGCTGACGACGAACGAGGCGTTTCCCCGCGTCCTTGTCGCGCGGCGCGTGGCGCGCGACGGCAGCTTCTACGCCGGCCCGTTCATGCCGGCGCAGTTTGCCCGGAAGACGATGTCGCTCACGCACCGGCTGTTCGGGATCCGGTCGTGCAACGAGGTCATCACCGGCAAGCGGGACAGGCCGTGCCTCGAGTACGACATCAAGCGCTGCATCGCGCCGTGCGTCGACAGCCTCTGCTCGGCCGACGAGTACGGCCGCGCGGTCAGGTTGACCCACATGTTCCTCGAAGGCAGGAACGACGAGCTGATCAAGACGCTCGAGGGGCGGATGCTGGAGGCGTCGGTGGGCGAGCGGTTCGAGGAGGCCGGGCAGCTGCGCGATGCGATGCGGACCGTTCAGACCCTGCGCGATCGGCAGCAGAAGATGGCGACCACGGAATTCGGGCACCGCGACGTCTTTGGCCTCAAGCTGGGGCCGCAGGGCGTGGCCATCCAGGTGTTTCAGGTCCGCAGCGGACGCGTCGTCGAACGGATCGAGCTGGGGAGCGAAGAGGCCATCGTCGGATCGGATGAGGGGGAGGTGCTCGGCGCGGCCATTCAGCAGTTCTACGAATTGAGAACGGCACCGCCGGAGATTCATGTGCCGTCCGAACCGGATGAGCGTGAAGCGCTCGAGGCGTGGCTGTCGTCGCGTGCCGGCCGCCGCGCGCGCATCGTGGTGCCCCAGCGCGGCGAGAAGCGGGGACTGGTGGATCTGGCCACGCGCAACGCGGCGCTCGCGTACACGACGCGCTTCAACCAGGCCACCGCGGCGCAGTACGACGCGCTCGAGACGCTGCAAAGCGTCCTCGCGCTGCCGTCGCTGCCGCGCCGCATCGAATGCTTCGACATCTCGACGATTCAGGGCAGCGAGACCGTGGCGTCGATGGTGGTGTGCGAAGACGGACGGATGCGGAGAGGGGAGTATCGGAAGTTCCGCATCCGTGGCTCGTGGTCCGTGGCTCGTGGCTCGAGGGCCGTGGCTCGTGGCTCGTCACTCGTGGCTCGTGACTCGTTACTCGTGACTCGTGGCTCGGAGGAACCCGGTGTTTTCGAGCCCCGAGTCACGAGCGACGAGCCACGAGCCACGAGTGACGAGCCCCAACGACTTCGCCGCCATGCACGAAGTCGTGCTCCGTCGTTACCGGGCGCTGCTCGAGCAAGGCGGCCCGTTTCCGGACCTGATCGTGATCGACGGTGGCAAGGGACAGCTCTCGGCGGCGTACGAGGCGCTCGGCGAGCTGGGCCTGGCGAATCTCGTGGCCGTCGGGATTGCCAAGAAAGAAGAACTGCTCTACACCCGCGAGCACGCGGACCCTATCGCGCTCGCGCGCAACGATTCCGCCCTGCTGCTCGTCCAGCGCATGCGCGACGAAGCTCACCGGTTCGCGGTGACGTTCCACCGCCAGGCTCGCGCGATGCGCGACCTCCGATCGGAGCTGGACGAGGTGCCGGGCGTCGGACCTCGACGGCGGCGCGCGTTATTGACGAAGTTCGGCAGCGTGGCGGGCGTCAGGCGCGCCACGCGGGAAGAACTGGCGGCCGCTGTCGGCGCGAAACTGGCCGACGCCGTTCTTGCGTTTTTTGCGAGTCGGCCGTAACCTGAACACTCCTTGCTCGACATCGACGTCGCTCAAATCTTCATTGCCTTCATCGTTCTGCTGTTTTCCCTGACCGTGCATGAATGCGCGCATGCGTGGACGGCCGATCGGCTGGGCGATCCGACGGCGCGCCTGCTCGGGCGGGTGTCGCTCAACCCGATGGTGCATGCGGATTTGATCGGCACGGTGGTGTTTCCGATCGTGGCCATGGTGGCCAACGCGCCGCTGATCGGCTGGGCGAAGCCGGTGCCGGTGAACATCAGGCGGCTGCGTCACCAGCGGCGCGATTACGTCCTGGTGGCTGCCGCCGGTCCTGCGAGCAACCTGGCGCTCGCCGTCACGGTCGCGATCGCTCTGCAGATTCTGCCGATCTCGCCCGTCACGCTCGGCGAGCCGAACATCTCGGTGCCTGTCGCGCAGCTGCTCAGCCAGGCGCTTCGCCTCAACGTGCTGCTGGCGGTCTTCAACATGATTCCGATTCCGCCGCTCGATGGCGGCAATGTGCTCGGCGGCCTGCTGCCGCCAAATCTCGGCAGCCGCTTCGATGCGTTTGTCCGGCCGTACGGCTTCATCCTGCTCTATGCGGTCATCCTGACGCCCCTCTTCAACTATCTGGTCGTGCCGCCGTTCAGGTTGGTGCTGTCCCTGCTGCAGTGATGACGTCACAGACCGGACAGCCGGGACGGCAGCGGGTCGTATCGGGCATGCGGCCGACAGGACGACTTCATCTCGGCCACCTCGTGGGCGCGCTCGGCAACTGGGTCCCGCTGCAGGACCGGTACGATTGCTTCTACTTCGTCGCGGACTGGCACGCGCTGACCAGCGACTACGCCGACACCAGTCAGCTGACGACGTATGCATATGAGAACGTCGCGGACTGGATCGGCGCGGGCCTCGATCCGGAAAAGAGCACGTTCTTCATCCAGTCGCTTGTCCCCGAGCACGCCGAACTGTTTCTGTTGCTGTCGATGGTCGTTCCCGTTCCGTGGCTCGAGCGGGTGCCGACGTACAAAGAGCAGCAGGAAAACCTGAAAGACAAGGACCTCTCGTCGATCGGGTTCCTCGGGTACCCGCTGCTCCAGACAGCCGACGTGACCATGTACGATGCCCGTTTCGTGCCCGTCGGAGAGGATCAGGTCGCGCACCTCGAGCTCGCGCGCGAGGTGGTGCGGCGGTTCAATAACGTATTCGGCAAAGGCGAAGCCGTCCTCGTCGAGCCCGAGCCGCTGCTCACGGCGTCCCTCAGCGCGCGACGCCTGCCCGGACTCGACGGCGACAAGAAGATGAGCAAGAGCCTGGGCAATACGATTCACTTGTCGGACACGCCCGAAGAAGTCACCAAGAAGGTCCGGCAGATGTACACGGATCCGAAACGGATTCGCGCGGATATTCCCGGCACGGTCGAAGGAAATCCCGTGTTCATCTACCACGACGCGTTCAACCCCGACAAGGCGGAAGTGGACGACTTGAAGGACCGGTACCGCAACGGCAAGGTCGGCGACGTCGAGGTCAAGACCAAGCTGGCCCGCGCGCTGAACGCGTACCTGGATCCGATCCGGGAGCGCCGCTCCGCGGTGCTCGCGAAGCCCGACCACCTGCGGGAAATCCTGTTCGAGGGGTCCCGCCGTGCCCGCGCCGTCGCGCTGGACACGATGGCGCGCGTGCGCGATGCTGTGAAGATTTCGTACTCATGATGGACCAGCCGAACGACTTCGAATCGGCCGTCGACGCGTTCCCGGTGAAGTTGTCGAACTTCGAGGGGCCGCTCGATCTCCTGCTGCATCTCATCAAGACGAACGAAGTCAGCATTCACGACATTCCGATCGCGCTCATTACGCAGCAGTACCTCGACGCCATTCACCTGATGCAGGAGATGAACCTGGACGTCGCGGGCGAGTACCTCGTGATGGCGGCGACGCTCATCCACATCAAGTCCAAGATGCTGCTGCCGCGCCCGGAGACGGCGGCGGCCATCGAGGGAGAAGAAGAAGATCCGCGCGACGCGCTCGTCCGGCGGCTGCTCGAACATCAGAAGTTCAAGGCGGCGGCGGAACTGCTGCACGAACGCGAACAACTGCGCTCGGCACAGTGGCTGAGGCCCGACGAACGCGTGGCCGCGCTCGCCGGCGATGACTACGAGCCGGAGCTCGAAGTCGACCTCTTCAGCCTGCTGTCGGCGTTTCAATCCGTGGTCGAACGGGCAAAGCTGCGGCCGAAGGTGCTTCTGCCGCCCGAGCAGATGCCCGTCGAAGTCCGCATCGAACAGCTGCTCGAGCGGCTCTCGGAAACCGAGGCCTGCGGCTTCGAGGAGCTGTTTGCCGACGTCAACGATCGGGGCGGGTTGATTGTGACGTTCCTCGCGTTGCTCGAGATGATCCGTCTGAAGCTCGTCCGCGTATTCCAGGTCGGTTCGTTCGGCCCGATTCGCATCTATAAACGCGCGCGTCCCGCGGACGCGCCGCACCCCATCGGTGATCCCGAGGCGCGCTAGCGCCTCGCAGGAGGACGGGATGTTGGAGAACAACGGGCACGACCGGGAAGGCGCGGCGACACAGGCGTCCGCCGAGCTCAAGGCGATTCTCGAGGCGCTGATCTTCGCTTCGCCCGAACCGCTCACGCCGAAAGCGATGTTCAAGCTGCTCGACAGCGAGCCGAAAGAGGATGTGCTGGCGGCGCTCGCGGCGCTGAAAGACGACTACAACCGGCCGGGCGGCCTGCAGCTGGTCGAGGTGGCCGGCGGATTTCAGATCGCGACGCGGCCCGATCTGCACGACTGGGTCCGGCGCTTGTTCCACGAGCGCACGACACAGCGGCTGACGGTGCAGGGGCTCGAGACGCTGGCGGTCATCGCATACCGTCAGCCCATCACCGCGCTCGAGATTGCCGAGGTTCGCGGCGTCAATACATCCGGTGTCCTGAACACACTGCTCGAACGCCACCTCGTCAAAATCGTCGGACGGAAGCAGGTGGTCGGGCGGCCGTTCCTCTATGCCACGACGAAGGAATTCCTGATTCGCTTCGGCCTCAACGACCTGGCGGACCTGCCAAAAGTCGAGGATATGGCTGAAGCGCTCGATCTCGAGGCGCCGATTCTTGTGGAGCGAACGCCGCCCGAAGAGCTGCTGCCGCTCGAAGAGCCCGAGGACTCCGTCGGCGAGGACGACACGAACGAGGACGGCCCCGGGGGATCAGCGGGCGGCTCGATCCACTGACACGCCGGCGGCTGCGCGCAGCCGCTCCACCTCGTGCGTGGTGAGGACACGCCACGCGCCCAGCTTCAACCTCGCGTCCCGCAGCGGACCGATCGCGACCCGCCGCAGCTCTGTGACGGGGTGGCCGATCGCGTCGCACATCTTTCGCACCTGACGATTCCGCCCTTCGCGCACGGTAATGCGGAGGCGGCTCGGACCGATCGCGGTCACCTCGGCGGGGCCGGTCCGCTGACCATCAATCGTCACGCCCTTCGCCAGCCGCCGCACGTCATGGTCGTCCGGGACACCGAGCACGCTGGCTTCGTACACGCGCGGCACACCGTGGCGCGGGTGTGTAAGCTTCGCGGCGAGGTCGCCGTCGTTGGTCAGGATCAGCAGGCCTTCGGAGTCGAAGTCGAGGCGCCCGACCGGATACACGTAATCGGTGACGCCCGCCAGCAGATCGATCACGGTCGGCCGTTTCTGCGGATCGGATCGCGTCGTCACGTACCCGCGCGGCTTGTTCACCAGCAGGTAGAGGTGTCGATCGGGAATCTTGATGCGGCGGCCGTCGACGCGGATGTCGTCGCGCGAGGCGTCCGCCTTTGTGCCCAGCTCGAGCACCGTCTTGCCGTTGACCGTGACGCGCCCGTCGGTCATCAGCTGTTCGCTCGCGCGGCGCGACGCGATACCGGCTTGCGACAGAATCTTCTGCAGGCGTTCCATGGGTATCAGTTCGATCGCTCGTCTATCACGAAGGCACGAAGGCCACGACGAACAATGGGGACACTATAGGTCAGTTCTTCGTGTTCTTCGTGTCCTCGTGATGTGAAGGCCTCGCGAACGAGCCAGATGCGCATGGTATTCTGCCAGCGTTCATGCCTGCGTTCATCATCGCCATCGACGGACCATCCGGTGCCGGAAAAGGCACGGTTGCGCGCGCCGTCGCGGCCAGGCTGGGCTATCGGCATGTCGACAGCGGGGCCATGTATCGCGCGGTCGGCTGGAAGGCTCTCGAGGACGCTGTGCCGCTCGACGATGAGGCGGCCGTCGCCCGCATCGCGCAGCAGTCGCGCATCGAGGTCGTCGCGGGCGTGGTCAGCATCGACGACCTCGACGTCACGAGGGCGATTCGCACGCCGGAAATCGATCGCGCCGCTGCGGCAGTGGCGCGCCTGCCATCCGTGCGCAGCGAACTGGTGATCCGCCAGCGAAACATCGGCCAGAACGGCGGAATCGTCATGGAGGGACGCGACATCGGCACAGTCGTGTTCCCGGCCGCGGACGTGAAGATCTACCTCGACGCGTCGCCCGAGGAGCGCGCCCGCCGGCGGGCGCTCGACCCGGCGCACACGGGCGGACCCACGGCAGTCGCCGACGTCGCGACCGCGCTGACCGCGCGCGATCAACTCGACCGCACGCGCGCCGCCTCGCCGCTCTACGCCGCGCCCGACGCCATCGTCATCGACACAACGGGAAAGCCCGATCGACGCAGGTGGTGGACGAGGTGCTGCGGGTCGTGAAGAAGAAGGGCTTAGAGGTTGGAGGTTAGAGGTTAGAGGTTAGAGATGAGGCGGTCCCTGATTCTCGTGCCTCGTCGAGCCACGAGTAACGAGCCACGAGTTCCCAACCTCCAGCCCCTAACCTCCAACCTCTAGCCTCTACTCTGTGTCCCTCTTGTAGTCATCCGCCGACGCCGGGTCGAGCTCCCAGCGGTGTTTGTCGCGTTCGATGACCTTGTCGCTGCCTTTCAGTTCTTCGTTGTCTTCGTACGACAGGCCCAGCGCTTCGCCCATCTCTTCGACGTTTTCCTGATCCGGCGTCAGGTTGTCGCCGCCGGGGGCTTCGTCGCCGCTGAAGTAGGCGTTTTCCCAGTCGGCGTCGACATCGCCGCCGGTGATCGCCGGGGTCATGCCGCTGTGTTCCTGCAGGCTCCGATCGAGAGCTTTGCGTCCGCTGCGCGCGGCGGCCTTGAAACGGTCCACGTCGAGCGAGGATGCCGGAACCGGATCGGTCAGGACCCGCCGGGCCCTGTCGAGGCGGGGGGACTTGCCGTGAACGACGGCCGTCACTGCCTTCTTGCGCTTTTTCGGGCGTCTGGCCTTGGCGCGGACGGGGCGGCGTTTGGCCGCGAGCCGGGTTTTGGGGGTTTTCCGGCGCTTTGTGTTCTTTCCTGTGCGTCGTTTCGCGCTGGAAGCGCGGCGTTCGGGCCTTCTTTTTGGTACGTTTTGCCATGGCGGATATCCCTTCTCAGCCTTGACAGTTTCGCGATAAGTGTCGTACTCTCTGTTGCTTATCGGAATTCCGAAAAGTCACGCAGGGAGGACACGTAAGGCATGGCGAACGTAGACGACGAGAATACCCAGGGCCCGGCCAGGGGCGGCACCGGCACGATCGAGCGACCCGAGCGAAACGATCGCGGCGGTCTCAAACTTCTGCCGCGTGAAGACCAGGCCCCGATGGACCCCGAGGAATATGCCCGGCTCCTGGACACCTACGATAGCAGCTTCCGGAATATCGCGGAAGGTGAGGTTGTCAAAGGCACCGTGCTGAAAGTGACAGCCTCGGAAGTCGTCGTTGATGTCGGCTACAAGTCCGAAGGCATTATCGCCCTCACGGAGTTCGTGGACGAGAACGGCGAGATCACGGTTCAGGCCGGCGACATCGTGGACGTGCTGCTCGAACGAACCGAGGATCGCGAAGGCTACGTCGTTCTCTCGCGCGAAAAAGCCGAGAAGATGAAGATTTGGGACGAGGTCGAGAAGGCCTACGCGGAGCGTAAGGTCGTCATCGGCCGCGTCATCGAGCGCATCAAGGGCGGCCTGGCCGTCGACATCGGCGTGCGCGCGTTCCTCCCCGGCTCGCAGATCGACGTCCGTCCCGTGCGGAATCTGGACGCGCTCCGCGGCCAGGAATTGCGCATGCGCGTCATCAAGGTCAACAAGAAGCGCGGCAACATCGTGCTCTCGCGCAAGGCGCTGCTCGAGGAAGAGAACGCGGAAAAGAAGAAGCACACGCTCGAGACGCTGGCCGAAGGCCGCGTCCTGAAGGGCGTCGTCAAGAACCTCACCGACTACGGCGCGTTCATCGATCTCGGCGGCATCGACGGACTTCTCCACATCACCGACATGTCGTGGGGCCGCGTCGGCCATCCGGCGGAGTTGTTCAAGGTCAACGACGAGATCGACGTGGTCGTGCTGAAGTACGACCCGGCGACCGAGCGCGTGTCCCTGGGCCATAAGCAGCTCATCACCGATCCGTGGGCGAACGTGATGGAACGCTATCCGGTGGGCCATCGCGTGGGCGGCAAGGTCGTCAGCCTCACGGACTACGGCGCGTTCATCGAGCTCGAGGCAGGCGTCGAGGGGCTGATTCACGTCAGCGAGATGTCCTGGAGCAAGCGCGTCAAGCATCCGTCCAAGATTCTGAACGTCGGC
Organism: uncultured Acidobacteriota bacterium; assembly: GCA_963729215.1. Classification (GTDB taxonomy): domain Bacteria; phylum Acidobacteriota; class Vicinamibacteria; order Vicinamibacterales; family CAVVIG01; genus CAVQJU01. The sequence goes on from CAVSND010000027.1 coordinate 293,859, forward strand.
GACGCCGTGGACGCCATGGTCCTTGGCGTGGATCCGACGGCGCGGCGCATTTCTCTCGGCATCAAACAGGTCGAGAGCAATCCCTGGCACGACCTCGCCGACAAGTATCCGGTCGGCGCGAAGATCACCGGCAAGGTGCGCAATCTCACCGAGTTCGGCGCCTTCGTCGAAGTCGAAGAGGAAATCGACGGCCTGATTCATATCTCCGACATGTCGTGGAGCAAGCGGATCAAACACCCGTCGGAAGTTCTGAAAAAGGGCGATGTCGTCGAGGCGATGGTGCTCAACATCGACGCCGAGAACCAGCGGCTGTCGCTCGGCCTCAAACAGCTGGCGACCGACATCTGGGACGACTTCTTCACGCGGCGCCACGTCGGCGACACCATCGAGGGCAAGGTGGTGCGGATGACGAACTTCGGCGCGTTTGTCGAGCTCGACGAAGGGATCGAGGGGCTGATCCACGTGTCGGAGTTCGACGATTCGCCGCAGGCCGGCAAGGACGGGAAGATCGAGCTCGTGGTGGGCGAAACCTACCCGATGAAGATCATCAAGCTCGCGCCGAGCGAGCGGAAGATCGGGCTGTCGATCCGCGCGCTCAAGTCCGACGAATTCCGCGCCGACTGGGCGGCGTACCAGGAAAACGAAGGGTCTGGCGCAGCGACGCTCGGCGATCACTTCAGGAATCGGTGACGTGGCTGTGGCTCGTGGCTGGTGGCTCGTAAATACGAGTCACGAGTCACGGGCCCCGAGTCACGACAGGAGTCGCAGGCATGACCAGCGGCAGCATGACCAAGGCGGAGCTCGTCGAGGAAGTCTCGCGGGTTTCTGACCTGACCAAGAAGCACTCCGAGGTCATCGTCGACACGGTGTTCAAGAGCATCATCGACGCGCTGCATCGCGGTGAAAAGATCGAACTGCGCGGGTTTGGCAGCTTCCGGCTCCGGAAGCGCGAGCCGCGCAAGGGGCGCAACCCCAAGACGGGCGACAAGGTGGATGTGCCGCCCAAGAAGGTCCCGTACTTCAAGCCCGGCAAAGAGCTCAAGGAACTGATCAACAAAGAGCCGGCAGCCGGGCCGTCCGTGCCGCCGGACGCGATGGCGGTCTGACCACCGGCTGCTGACGGTCGACTCCTGATTCAACCTTGGAACGCCTCTGGTCTCCGTGGAGACTCTCCTACGTGACTCGAGCGGCCGAAACCGGCGCCGGTACCATCACCGATAGCGGCTGCGTCTTCTGCGAGCTCAAGGGGCGAAACGAAGACCTCGTCCTCCATCGCGGCCGTCTCTGCTACGTCATCCTCAACCTGTATCCCTATAACAACGGCCATCTCATGGTCGTACCCAACCGTCACATCGCCGAACTGGCCGCCACGACCGCCGACGAGCGCACGGAGTTGATGACACTCGTGCGCCACGCCGAGATGGCTCTGGACGAGGCGTACCGCCCAGACGGGATCAACGTCGGCATCAATCTCGGCCGGACCGCCGGCGCCGGAATCCAGGAACATCTGCACGTGCACCTGGTGCCGCGATGGAACGGCGACACCAACTTCATGGGCGTCATCGCGGACACCCGGGTGCTGCCTGAAGATCTTCCGCAGACGGCTGCGCGCCTGCGGCCCGTCTTCGAGCGCCTTTCGAAGGAAGTCGATTAGGTTCCTTTCACGACGTCAGGAAGGGCGCCAAGGTTCTTTGTGCGAAGATATCTTCGCGCATGTTCCTCGATCTGACGCCGGAGCAGGCTGCGTTCAGGGACGACGTCGCGCGTTTTGCGCGCGAGGTCGTGGCGCCGCGCGCGGCGGCCATCGACTCGAGCGGCGAGTTTCCGTCCGATGTCATTCGCGCCGCCGCTGGACTCGGGCTGCTGAGCATGACGGTTTCCACGGCCTGGGGCGGGGCCGGCCGCGACTATCTGAGCTACGCGCTCGCCATCGAATCGATCGGGCGGGCGAGCGCCACCGTGGCCACGTCGCTCGCCGTCACGAATTCGCTTGTCGCCGAACTGATCGAACACGCCGGAACCGACGCGCAGCGCGACCGATGGCTTCGGACGCTGACGCGGGGTGAGACGGTCGGCGCGTTTGCGCTGTCGGAGGCGGGTGCGGGCACTGACGCCGCCAACCAGCAGACGACGGCTACGCGGGTCGACGGTGGTTTTCGGCTGGTCGGCCGGAAGGTCTGGGTCGCCAATGCGGCCGCGGCCGGCGTGATCGTCGTCTTTGCGGCGACACAGCCGGGGCAGCGCGGCAAGGGAGTGTCGGCGTTTCTCGTGGCCGGTGACGCGCCGGGGATCGCGAGAACGGCACTGGACGATTCTCTTGGCGTGCGCGGGCTCGGCTGCATGGACCTCGATCTCGATGTGACCGTGCCGTCCGATCAGCTGCTGGGCGCCGTGGACGCGGGTTTCGGGCTTGCGATGTGGGCGCTCCAGGGCGGACGCGTCGCGATTGCGGCGCAGGCGCTTGGTATCGGGCAGGCCGCGCTGGACGAAGCCATCGCGCACGCCAGGACGCGCGAGCAATTCGGCCGGCCAATCGCGCAGTTCGAGGCGATTCAGTGGATGATTGCGGACGCCGCCACCGAGCTCGACGCCGCACGCATGCTGATGTGGAAGGCCGCGAGCGTGAAGGCACGAGGCGAGCCGGGCGCCGTGGAGTCGTCCATGGCGAAGCTTGCGGCGTCGGAAGCGGCCCACCATGCAGCCGACAAGGCGATGCAGGTGCTCGCGTCGGCCGGCTACCGTCGCGGATCCGTCGTCGAACGGCTTTTCAGGGACGTGCGCGCGACAGAAATATACCAGGGGACGTCGGAAGCGCAGCGTATGATCATCGCCAAACATCTGAGCCGCTGAGATGATGAACGCCTTCCTCATCTGGGTCGAAACGAGCGCGCTCAGCGTCTGGGTGCGCGAGTCGCCATCCGTCTTCGCCTTTCCGATCATCCTCTCGTTTCACACGATCGGCATGGGGTTCCTCGCCGGCATGAACGCCGCGATCGCGCTCAGAATCCTCGGTTTTGCGCCCCGCGTGCCGCTGATGGAAGCCAGGCGCGTGTTCCCGGTGCTGTGGGCGGGCTTCTGGCTCAACGCCGTCTCCGGGATCGTGCTGCTGATCGCGTATCCGACGAAGGCGCTGACCAACCCGATGTTCTACTTCAAGCTCACGTGCGTGGCGCTCGGGCTGGTCGCGCAGACGCTCATCCGGCGGCGGGTTCTGGCAAACGCGGCCGCCGGCGTGGACGTCGTCCCCCTGTCGGGCAAGCTGCTCGCGTTTTCGTCGCTGCTGCTCTGGGCGGCGGTCATCACCTCCGGGCGCCTGCTGGCGTACACATACGTGAAGCTGACGACTATCTGACGCGAGGCGTTGCCCAACTCATGGCGCTTTTTCAGATCTGGCTCGTCAAGACGCTCTTCAGCGTGAAGATTGTCTCGGACTTCATGCACTCGGCGTGGGGGTGGCCGACGTGCGAGAGCATCCACTTCCTCGGCTTGTCGCTGTTGATAGGGACCATCGCCACGTTTGATCTGCGGCTGCTCGGCTTCGCCAAGAGCGTCTCGATCGCCGCGCTTCACCGGCTCGTGCCCTGGGGCGTGTTCGGCTACCTGCTGAACGTCACCACGGGGGCGATGTTCCTCGTCACCGAGCCGAACCAGTACATCTATAACCCCGCTTTCCAGTTCAAGCTGTTGTTCATGGCCATCGCGGGCCTGAACATTCTTGCGTTCTATGCACTCTTGTTCGGCCGGTTGAAGAGAACGGGTCCAGGCGCGGATGCCCCGAAAGGGGCTAAAGTCGTGGCGGCTGTCTCGCTGTCCGTGTGGATTGCCGTGATCATCTGCGGCCGGCTGCTGACGTTTTACAGGCCCGGCGACTGCGACCTCAAAGACGCCGGGTTCATCGCGACCTGCATTCCCCACGTTCGGCGCTGATCCTCAGCCCGGCTCGTGTGCGAGCGCGCGGTCTTGCGCATCGCAAGCATTGGGACGAAGCGGCTTTCACCGGGACAGAACGGACGACGCCAGGCTCACGGCCGCGCTTGCCGGCGCCGATCCAAGAAAATGGGAGAGGCGGGCAGCGCTCGCGTTTTTAATCCTGAAACTGACATTCCAATCCGGCCGGTCTGCCCAATAATCAGTGGCGCTGCTTGGGATCTGGCTGTTGCGGTGACGACACATTCAGGAGGTGTGCATCATGAGGCAATGGTGGTGCAGGGCAGGCATCTACGCGTTCCTGGCGATCGTCATGACGACTGCGCCGGTGCGGGCGCAGTCCACCGGGGCTATCCAGGGCACGGTCACTGACGCCCAGGGGTCCGTTGTCCCAGGCGCCACCGTGACGGTACGGAATGTCGCGACCGGCGTGGAGCGTTCAACGGTCAGCGACGCGTCGGGCGAATACATCACAGCGGCGTTGGCGCCGGGCCGTTACCGGATCGAGACCCATCTGGCTGGCTTCGACGACCAGGCGCGCGACGTCGACGTCGAGGTCGCGCGGACGTCCCTCGTGAATATACGCCTGACCATCGGCGCGCTGGCCGAGGCGGTGAGCGTCGTGGGGTCGGCGCCGGTGATCGAGACAGCCACCACGTCGGTCGGCCAGGTAATCTCGCAGCGCACCGTGCAGGAGATCCCGCTCAACGGCCGTCACTTCGTCGACCTCGGACTGTTGATTCCAGGCTCGGTGACACCGCCGCAGAACGGCTTTCTCTCCGCTCCGCTTCGCGGTCAGGGATCGTTCGCCTTCAACACGGCCGGCAACCGGGAAGACACCATCAACTTCATGATCAACGGCATCAACCTGAACGATCCGGCGCAGAACCAGATCACGTTTCAGCCGTCGATCAACACGGTGTCGGAGTTCAAGGTGGACAACTCGACGTTCAGCGCGGAATACGGCCGCAACTCCGGCGCCATCGTCAACATCGCGACGCGTTCCGGCTCCAACGCCTTTCACGGCGAAGGCTTCGAGTTCTTCCGCGACTCCGCGCTCGATTCGCGGAACTACTTCAACCAGGAGCCGGTCCCGCAGTCGCCATTCCGGCGCAACCAGTTCGGCGCGAACCTGGGCGGACCGGTTGTGAAGGGCCGGACCTTCTTCTTCGGCACGTACGAGGGCCTTCGGCAGCGCCAGGGGATCGACATCAACAGCGGCGTGCTGCGCGACGACCAGCGAGCGGCCGTGACGGACCCCGTGTCGCGCAACCTGTTGCCTCTGATCCCCACCGCAAACGCGATTGGCACGAGCGGGGAAGGCCGCTACCTCGGATCGGCGACGGCCCCGGTCGATATCGACCAGTTCACGGGCGATGCCCGCCACAACGTGAGCAACGCCGACGCGGTGCACCTGTACTACGCGTTTCAGCGCGACCTCCGAGGCGAGCCGACACTGCAGCTGAACACGGTGCCTGGATTCGGCGACACCAGGCACTCGCACCGGCAGATCATGACGCTCAACGAGACCCACATCTTCGGTTCCAATCTCGTGAACGAGGTCCGATTCGGGTTCAACCGCATCGACATCACGTTCGAGCCGAACGCCAAGCTGAACCCGCTCGACTACGGTATCAACGACGGTGTGACGACCGCGATCGGCATCCCGCAGATTACGATCGTGGGGCCGGGGCTGAACTTCGGCGGGCCCTCGAATTTCCCCCAGGGGCGGAAGGACACGAGCTTCGTGTTGTCCGACAGCGCCAGTTACCTGCGGGGCAGTCACTCTATGAAGCTCGGCGGAGAATTCCGCCGGATTCAGAATGACAACTTCACCTCGGACACCGGCACGTTTCAGTTCGGCAGCCTGGCGGCGTTCCAGACCGGCCTCGGCAACAACTTCGTGATCACCCTCGGCGATCGGCCGTCGAACGTCCGGCAATCGGCGCTCGGCCTGTTCGCGCAGGACAGCTTCCGGGCGTCCTCTCGATTGACGTTCGATCTGGGTCTCCGCTACGACGCGATCATGGGTCCGACTGAAACCGAGGACCGGTACGTGGTGTTTGATGCGAGCACCGCATCGCTCGTCCAGACGGCGAACCCGTATCCGACGGGCCATAACTTCCAGCCTCGCGTCGGCGCCATCTGGACGCCCTCAAAGGATGGGTTGACCGTGGTTCGCGGCGCCTACGCGGTTATGGTCGACATGCCCGTCGCGAACGTGGTGTCGCCGCTGTCATCGAATCCACCTCTCGCGACGCCGTTGACCTTTGCCGGGAACATCCGCCTCAGCAGCGCCGCCAACACGGCGCTCGCGTCGGGTCTGGCGCCAAACTCGGTCGCTCCTGATTTCCAGAGCGGCCGCATGCAGACGTGGAACGTCAATATCGAGCGCCAGATCGGCCCTGCGCTGGGCGTCATGGCCGGCTACTTCGGTTCTCATGGCGATCGCCTGCGGATCACGCGCAACATCAACCAGTTCGTGAACGGTGTCCGGCCGTTTCCAACGGTGTCGAAGGCCAGCCCCATTCTTCCGGGCGCGCCGCTCGGCAACATCGTGGAAACGGACAGTCTCGGGTGGTCCGACTACAAGGGGCTGTGGCTGACGGCCAACGAGCGGCCGATGAAAGGGCTGCAGTTCAACGCGTCGTACACGCTGTCGAAGTCCACCGATACGAACTCGCTCAGCACCGCCGCCATCGTCGTCCAGGACAGCTACAACATCGCAGACAGCGAAGGGCCGTCCGATTTCGATACCCGGCACCGGTTCGTGATCAACGCGATCTACGACCTGCCGTTCAAGGGCAATCGCGCCAAGGAGGGCTGGCAGCTCGCCGTCGTCACCCAGGCGCAGACCGGCAGCCCCGTCAACATTGTCACCGGTATCCCCACCTTCACCGGCGTCAACAACACGCTGCGGCCGGATCTCATCGGCGATCCAACCGTCCTCGGACAGGTGACGCCGTGGTTCAGCAACAGCGTGTGTGACCCGCGAATCGCCACCGGTGCGGGGTCGTGCGCTTCGGGTACGGTGTTCGCGCTGCCGGTCTCGCCGGCCGGCGTGTTTCACTTTGGAAACCTGGGACGAAACGCCGTCTACGGCCCCGGCTTCGGCAATACCGATTTTTCTGTGATCAAGAACATGGAGCTCGGGCACGACGCACGGCTGCAGTTCCGCGTCGAGGTATTCAATCTGTTCAATCAGGCGAATCTAGGATTGCCTGGCCGCATCGCGAGTGTCGGAAGCACGTCGTTCGGCGTGATCACCAACACGCGGTTCCCGACCGGCGACTCGGGATCGGCGCGTCAGATTCAATTCGCGATCAAGGCGCTTTTCTAGAGGGAAAACACGATTTCAGTCCCAGCCAGCGCGCCCATTCGCGCTGGCTGGGTCGCTGAGTCGAGACAGTTCTGTCTGACGACTATACGGCTGAGCCGTAACGGTCGCTTTTCGCCCCAGAAATCGACCATAACCGCTTGGTTTTAAAGCTCAGCCGTCGTACTCTACCCGCCACACTCTCACTCGAGCAGACACCGATGGACCAAACGTCTTGGCAGAAGGCGAAGGACGTGCTGTACGAAGCCCAGCGCCTGCCGGGACCGGAGCGCGAGGCCTACGTCCGCCTGCAGTTCAAGGACCAGCCCGACGTGTGCGACGAAGTGCTGGCGATCCTGCCGAATGCCGATACGCCGGACGACTTCAGCCGGCCGCTCGTCAACCTTCGGCGCTCAGGACGACGAGCTGGCGGATCTGCAGCCGTCGACGCCAATCAAGCACTACACGATCCTTCGCCCGGCGTGCGCCGCGGCGGGATGGGACAGGTGTTTCTCGCCCTCGATGAGAAGTTGCGGCGCCGTGTCGCGCTGAAATGCCTGCTCTCGCGACTCGAGTCTCGAAGCCGACCGCGACCGAATTCTCGCCGAGGCGCGTGCCGCCGCCGCCATTCGCATCCCAACGTGGCGACCGTGCACGAGGTCGTCGAGCACGACGACCGTGCGTTCATGGCCATGGAATTCGTGGACGGCCAGAGCCTGGACACGCTGCTGGCGCGCGGGCGGCTGCCGAGAGATCGGGTCGTCGACATCGGCCTCAGCTGGTCGGCGCGCTTGGGGCGGCGCACGCGGAGCGACATCGTGCACGGGGATCTCAAGCCCGCGAACATCATGCTGACCACTGACGGCTCGGCCAAGGTTCTCGACTTCGGCGTTGCCCGGGCCGTCCGGGCGGGATCGGGATCGACGACGGCTCTCGGTCCTCGGCCGACGGCTGCAAACGCTGACCGCGGTCGCGGGGACGCCCGGATACATGTCGCCCGAGCAACTGCGTGGTGAGCGGATCGACGGGCGTTCGGATCTTGTACAGCCTGGGCGTCGTGATGTTCGAGATGGCCACGGGCCGCCGGCCCTATCATCGAGACGACGATTGATGAACTTCGGGAGGCCGTGAATCGGCCCGCGCCTCGCGCGGATCGATGGCCGAGACGTCCCGCGGTGGCTCGCGGACTTCATCGCCAAGAGCCTGGAACCGCACGTGACCGCCCGCTTCCAGTCGGCGGGCGAGATGAAAGCAGGCACTCGAGGCGGTTCGCCGGCACATCAGGGAGCTGGACCGGCGTGAGCTCATCCTCAGGTGGCTTGCGCGTATAGCGGCAGGGACGCCACTGATTCTGGCTGTGCTCGGAGCTGCTGGTCTGGTGTCGACCGTCGGGTTCAATTGGACGTTCGGGCGGACCGGGCCGAACGCGCGATTCGGGGCGAGACGTTATTGGGCTACCTCAGTTGGGGTGTGCAAGCCGTCATTCCCGTCGCTGATCGTCGCGACGCTCGATGGCCGTTGCTGTTCGCGGCGTTGAGGTTCGTGTTTAATGTGGTGCAGTTGATCGGTCCCGTGCGGTCGTGTTGCCCAGCGGATGCGGGCGTTGGGCGTCGATTTCGGTATCCGGATGGGATTACACCGGCCGACCGCGCTTGCGCAGGCCCTGGCTGGACTGGCTCTCGTGACTCTCTTCGTGTTCTACCAGGTAAACCGGGATGTGATCTCCGCATGGACCGAGCACTTCGACACGGCCCCGGTCGCCACCTTGTTGCCGATCGGCGAAGGGCGAGTTTGCGCGAATCGAGTACAAACAGTCGCTCAACGTCTCGATTAGCGTGTTCGTCTACGGACTGTACCGAGCCATCCGCCTTCGCCGCCGCGAGGGATCGCGGGACGGGACGGCGGCGCTGGCGGTGCTCGTTGGCGTCATCACGATCATGGTGCTATTGTGTGTCGCGCCATATCGAACATTTCACCGCCGGGACTTGGAGCGCGTGGATGTCGCCGGCGCACGCTGCTATGTCGGCGGTGAGAGCGGCAACGAGCTCATGGTTCTGTGTCCGGGCGTCGAACCGCCGCGCAATCGCGTGGTCAGGAGCGACGATCCCGCGGTGCGCCGGCTCGGAATCACCGGGAACGTGTTCAACGGTCTGACGCCCGCGGGATCGGACCGGTAGAAGCCATCAAGACGGAACTTCAAAGTGAGGTTGTATGAGTTCTCTGAAGCGATTCACACTTGTGTTGGCGCTGATGTGTGCGCTCGTGCCCGCGACGGCTCGCGCGGACGAAGGAGGATTCTGGGAATTCATCTGGGGCCTCGATCCGAAGCTCACGGGCGCCGGATCCGAGATTCATTTGCTGTGCCTGAAGGCCAACGGCGACCACGTGCCCAACTGTGAGGAATGGTGGGGGATGAGACGGCAGGGCGCCACAGAAATCGCCGAACTCAAGCACGAGCTGGATTTTCGCTTCGCGTACTATTGCGAGTACGGCACTTCGTACGAAGGTGTGACCAACGCGAACTCCATCAACGCGTGGAAGCTCATGGCGGTCTACAAGTATCATCCCGATCTGCATACGTGCGATCGGCCTGGGCGCCGGTGTCATGCCGTTCTACGGTACGAGCGCACCGGATGATCAGGTTCGATTCGTTTGGCGAGCGATCCTGACGCCGCTGAGCGTGACATACTGCGCCCTCAACCACCGGCAAGAATAGCTTGAAGAAGGCGTTCTACATTCGTGGAGAGGCGTCGTTCATTCCGCAAGGCTTCAGCCCCGACGACTTCGACAACACGTCTGACCGAAGACCGACACGAAGGGCGAGTGGAGCGTGTCGATCGCGAGCGGTTTCGATTTCCGGCGGCGGTTTCTGGGCCGGTAGGTCTGACGTTTAAACGCGGCGTCAGTGTCGATCGATCTTAAGGATGAGTAACATCCGGGGATTTTTCGCGCTGGCGCCGATCATCTGCGGGTACTGTTGATCGGTGTTTTCGGCGCTGTTCAAGAAAATCGGCTCCATACTGCGTAGCCCCTCGTCGTCGCCGCCGCGTTCCTCGTCGCGCTGACGATTCTGCTCACGTGGCCTCAGGCCCTGTATCTGGGCGCGAAAGTCGCCAACCACGGCGATCCGTTCCTGAGCATGTGGCGGCTGCAGTGGCTCGAACACGCCCTCACGGGCGGCGCGAAGCATCTGTTCGACGGCAACATCTTCTATCCCCATGCCCGTACGCTGGCCTATTCTGACGCGACGCTGATTCAGGGCGTCCTTGCCGCTCCGTGGCTCGGGACGGGTGCGAATCCTGTTCTCGTCTACAACATCCTCCTGCTCGCCGGCATTGCCTCGTCCGGTATCGGGATGTTCGTCCTGGCCAGGCATCTGACCGGCAGCCCCGATGCGGCTCTGGTGTCGGCCACGGTGTTCACGCTCGTGCCCTATCGGGTCGAGCACTTCATGCACCTCGAACTGCAATGGACGATTTGGATACCCCTGACGTTGTGGGCGGTCCACAGAGTCTTCGAGAGGGGGGCGATTCGAGATGGCATCCTCGTCGGCGTTTTCCTGACCCTGCAGATGCTCTCGTCCATGTACTACGGCGCGTTCCTGGGGATGATGGTCGCCGCGCTGGTGCTGCTGCTGGCGGCGACCGAGCCTCACCGCGTCCGCGCAGCGGTCGTGCCGCTGGGCATCGCCGCCCTCATGGCCGGCGCCGTCGCGATGGTTTACGCGCAACCGTACACGGAGAACGCCCGATCGCTCGGCGTGCGCGATCCGGGCGACGTCGCCAGATTCAGCGCGCACCTGTCCAGCTATGTGACGGCTCCGGCCCAGAACTGGTTGTGGGGATGGACGTCCAACCGGATCGTGTTCGAGGGCAACGAGCTCCATCTGTTTCCCGGTCTTATCGCCGTCGTCCTCGCGGCCTGTGCGCTGGCGCGAAAGCCTCGATCGATGACGTGGATCTACGTTGCGATGACCGTGGTCGCGGCCGTCCTGTCCCTCGGGATGAACGCGCCGGTCTATGCGTGGCTGTATGACCACGTGTGGGTGCTCGGCGGCTTCCGCGCTCCGGCCCGGTTTTCGATCCTGGCCTGCTGCAGCCTCGCGGTGCTTGCCGGTCTCGGGTTTTCCTCGCTTCAAGAGCGCGCGAGCCAGGTGCGGGTCCGCAGCGCGTTGTTGATTGCCGTGCTCGTGGCGGTTGGAATCGAGTGCGGATCGATGCCGATGTACCTGAAGGACGTCCCAGGGGCCGTGCCCGACGTCTACAAGTTTCTGAAAACGCTCGACCGTTCCGTCGTGCTCGAGCTGCCTGAGGAGTTGAGCCCGTACTACATGTACTGGTCAACGACCCACTGGGATCCGCTCGTCAACGGCTTCAGCGGCAATATGCCGCCCGATTACGTCGAGACCATCACCCTCATGCAGACGTTTCCGGATGACGAGGCGATCGCCCGGCTGCGCCGCTTGGACGTCCGGTACGTCCTGGTGCACCAGTCGTTCTATACGCCCAAGAACTACACGGCCCTGATGCTGCGCGTGCTGCGGCGCTCCGATCTCGTCTCCCACGGACGATTCAGGGACTGGGTGGGCTGGACCGAACTGCTCGAGCTGAAGTCTACTGACGGGTAATCTTGACGCCGTCCTTGAGCAGCTGTTCGTAGCGCGCCGGATCGAGATTGTTCTCGGCGCAGATGTACTCCTCCAGACGGGTGCCTTCGCGCAACATGAGGCTCGACTGGAGAATCCAGGGCTTCGTCAGGACTTTCGGATCCTCCATCGTCACCTGGTAGTTGATCCGATCCTTGTCGACTCGCGTATACCGCTCGATGATGTGCAGCGCCTCCGAGTGGAACGTGCCCGTGCCGGCGAGCCATGTCTTGTCGTTGAAGCCGGTGACGTCCACGACGAGCGTGTCGCCTTCCCAGCGCCCCACGGAGTTGCCCATATACGCCGGAATCAGGTCATCAGGGTGTTTCGCGTTCATCGGAATGACGCGGAAGACGTTCATGTATTCGTACAGGATGATGATCTGTTTCGGCGTCTGGACGATCTGCTGAGGGAATAGTCCCAGCGTCACGGATCGCGGTAACCCTCCCGGCAGGCACTGCGCCGTGGGATCGTCGATGCCCCTGCGGTTGAACGACTCCAGCACTTTTTTGGCTGCCCACTCCTGATAAGGCGCGCCTTCCCGTCCGGCGGGTCGATCGTTCGACGAAAGCACCACCGGGGCCGTCGGATTTCGCCCGGTGCCGCCGACGCCGGTGCCGCCGTTGGCCTCATCCCAGCTTCCGCGCTGTGTGCTTCCGCCTTGCCACACTCCTGTGAGATCCGGTTTGCCGTCGGATGCGCGGGGCACGGTGCTCTGAGCAGACGCGAGGGTGACGCAGCACACCGTGAATGCCGTGGTTGCCGCAAACAAGGCGCGCATCATTTCACCTCCACCGCGGGCGTGTTGCCGCCATCGCCGGTGCCGGCCGGCGGCCCGAAGAACATCTTCCTGCCATCCGAGAGCGTGATTTCGCGCGAGTGCGCCCAATTGCCGCCGTCACGCGCGCGCCACCCGAACACCGTGATGGTGTCGCCAGGCTTCATGGTGACGTCCTTCTTCCAGCCCGTCCTGTACAACACGCCGGGGCCGTACCCTTCGAACTTCCAATTGACCACTTTGCCGGTGTCGTCTTTCACATCGAGGTAAAAGTGGCTGTGCGGGTTGGTCCATTCGATATTGGTGAGCACGCCGGTCAGCGTGATGGGTTTGTTGGCATCGTACTCGGCGCCGAACGAATGATGCGCCAGCACAGGAGCGGGCAAGAGACACAGAGCAACGAGCAACAGGCCGGCCGACAACAGACCCACGTTCGGGATTCGTCTATCCATGCGCGTTCTCCATCAGCCTCGAGACGACTCGACGATGAATTCACCCAATGAGATGTTTCGCAATGGTCTGCAGCTGGAGATTCGACGTGCCTTCATATATCTGGCCGATCTTGGCGTCGCGGTACAGTTTTTCGACGGGGTAGTCCTTCACGAATCCATTGCCGCCGTAGAGATTGACGGAGAGCGACGCCACACGTTCGGCGACTTCCGACGAGAAGAGTTTGCACATCGCCGCTTCCGAGAGAAACGGCAGCCCGGCATCGCGCAGGCGGGCCGCATTGTAGACGAGCAGGCGGGCCGCCTCCAGTTCTGTCGCCGCCCGGGCCACCTGATGCTGCACCGCCTGAAACTCCGCGATGGCCTTGCCGAATTGTTTGCGCTCCTTGATGTAGCCCCTTGCGTGGTCGAGGGCCCCTTGCGCGAGGCCGATCATCTGGGCCCCGATGCCGATTCGACCCTCGTTGAGCGTCTCGATCGCGACCCGGTAGCCCTGGCCGACCTCGCCGACGACATTCGTCCCCGGCACGATGCAGTTGTCGAAGACGAGCTCGCACGTGCTGCTGGCCCGGATACCCAGCTTGTTTTCTTTCTTACCGACCGTAAAGCCCGGCACGCCGCGTTCGACGACGAACGCCGTGATGCCGCGATGGCCGGCTTCGGGATTGGCGTTGGCGAAGACGATGAAGAGGCCGGCCTCGTCCGCGTTGGTAATCCACAGCTTGCGCCCCGTGAGCGACCAGTCGGCGCCGCGGGCGGTCGCGCGCGCGGCCAGGGCGAACGCGTCACTGCCCGAACCCGACTCCGACAGCGCGTACGCGCCGATCGTGTCGGCGGCGAGGCGGGGCAGGCAGCGCCGCCTGAGGTCTTCGCTGGCCCAGCGGAGCAGCGCATTCACGACGAGCGTGTTCTGGACATCCACCAGCACGCCGACGGACGGGTCGACCCGCGAGAGCATTTCCACGGCGAGCACGGCATGGAAGAAGCTCGCGCCGCTTCCGCCCAGCTCTTCCGGCGCCTCGATGCCCATGACGCCCAGCCGGAACAACCCGTCAATGAGAGAACGGGGCAGCGCGGCCTGCTCGTCCATTTCGCGGACCTTGGGGCGGATCTCGTGGTCGGCGAACTCGTACACGCTGTCACGGAACAGCCGTTCGTCCTCGGTCAGTACGGTCAGCGGCAGCGGCGGCACGCGACGGATGTTAGCACCGGAAACGGCCGCCGGGTCGGCTGGAAGCGTCTAATATAGGCATATGAGGAGCACGATCCGGACCCTCGCCGTGGCTGGCGCCATCGCCGTTGCCTTGTGCACCGCCGGCGGCCGCGCCCAGCAGCAACAAACCGGAGACGACAAGGCCGCGCAGCCCGCGTTTCGCGGCGGCATCAACTTCGTCCGGGTTGACGTCATCATCTCGGACAAGAACGGCAACAACATCGCCGACCTGAAGGAAAGCGACTTCGAGGTGACCGAAGACGGGAAGCCGCAAACCGTCGAAAGCTTCAAGTTCATCAAGCTGGACGGCGGCACCATGCCCGGCCCCGACGGCCCTCCGAGGCAGATTCGCACCGACGAAGACGAAGAGGCCGAGGCCGCGCGCGACGACGTCCGCCTGTTCGCCGTGTTCCTGGACGATTATCACGTGCGACGGCTGGCCAGCATGGGCGTTCGCGACCCGCTCACCAAGTTCATCGAAACGCAGCTCGGCCCCTCGGACATGATCGGCCTGATGTATCCGCTGCAGTCGGTGCTGAACGTCCGGATGACGCGCAATCACGCCGCCATCGTGCAGGGGATTCAGAAGTTCATGGGGCGGAAGTACGACTACACCCCGATGAACGACATCGAGCAGCAGTACGCGAACTACCCGACCGAAACCGTCGAGCGCATCCGGAACAAGGTTTCCCTTTCGGCGCTCAAGGGACTGATCATCCACATGGGCACCCTCAAGCAGGGGCGCAAGTCGTTGATCGTCGTGAGCGAGGGCTTCACCTACATGGTGCCGCCGCAGATGCGCAGTCCGAATTCGCAGATGCCCGCGATCGCCGGAGTGACCGGCGGGGCGGCCGATCCGGTCACCGAGTCGCGGGCGAATTTTTCCGCGACGATCGACATGCAGCAGGATCTGCGCGACATTTACGACGAGGCCAATCGCAACAACGTGTCCCTGTACCCGGTCGATCCGCGAGGTCTGGCGGTGTTCGAGTTCGACCTGAGCGAGCCGTCTGTCGGCAACGACACGGATCGGCAGTACCTGAACGCCACGATGGATTCACTGCGAACGCTGGCCGAAAACACGGACGGCCGCGCCATCGTGAACCGCAACGATCTCGCGAACGGGATGAAGCAGATCATTCGCGACAGCAGCGCCTACTACCTGCTCGGATACAGTTCCACCGCCGCGCCGGCCGACGGCAAGTTCCACGAGATCAAGGTCCGCGTGAAGCGTCCGGGCCTCCAGGTGCGCGCGCGCAAGGGATACTGGGCCCTCACCGCCGAGGAAACGTCCAGGGCGCTGGCGCCGCCCAAGCCGGGGCCGCCGCCGGCGGTGACCGCCGCGCTGTCAAACGTCGCGTCCGCCACGACGCGCGCACGGGTCATTCGAACCTGGGTCGGAACGTCGCGCGGCGACAACGGCAAGACGCGCGTGACGTTCGTCTGGGAGCCGACGCCGCGAACGGCAGCCGACCGGCCGCTCGGGCCGGGCGAGGCGCCGTCACGGGTGTCGGTCATGGCTGTCGGCCCGAGCGGGTCGCCGATCTTCCGCGGCCGGGTGCCGGACATGGCAATGGCATCGACGACGCCGTCGCTGTCCGGAGGCGGAGATCAGAACGGACGGGCGTCGCGCGTCGTGTTCGACGCCGCACCAGGCAAAATGGAGCTTCGCCTGTCAGTCGAAGGCGGCTCCGGAGTGCTCGACACGGAAGTTCGCGAAATCACTGTCCCGGATTTGACGACGACGCAGACGTCACTGGGCACGCCGGTGCTGTTCCGTGCGCGGACTCCGCGAGACATCCAGCAGTTGAAAGGCGATCCGCAGGCCGTTCCGGCAACCGGGCGCGAGTTCAGCCGTACGGATCGCCTGTTCATGCGTGTCGCCGCGTACGGCGCCGGTGCGCCGGCGCTTTCCGTCCACATGCTCAGCAGGGCCGGGCAGGTGATGTCCGAGTTGCCTGTCACACCGCCAGCTGCCCCGGGTAGCGACGCTACCGTGGACATTCCAATCGCCGGGCTGGCTCCGGGCAAGTACATCGTCGAAGTCAAAGCGACCGGCGAGGGTGGAGAAGCGAAGGAACTGGTCGGCTTCCGCCTCACCAACTGAGCCATGCGCGGGCTGCTTCTGGCATTGGCGGCCGTCGGCGGCGACGTCGCAGGCGCCGCTGCCGTCGAACCCCGCCCCCAGCCTGGTTCTCATCGACGTCATCGCCACTGATGCACGGGGTAAGGCTGTTGAAACCCTGAAGGCATCGGACTTCGTGCTGCGCGAGGACGCCGAGGTTCAGGCGCTCGAGCAGGTCCGCTTGGTGAAAGCCGGCGTCGAGCCGGCAGAGACCGGCCGCGACAACGCGCGCGTGTTTGCAATTTATCTCGACGACTACTACGTCAGCGCCTCCAATACACAACTGGTTCGTGACGCGCTCCATCGCTTTGTCGACCAGGATCTCGGGCCAGGTGACAAGGTCGCGATTCTGCGTCCGCTGGATTCGTTGCTCGGCATTCACATGACGAGCGATCGGCAGGCGCTCCACCGCACAATCGATGCGTTCGAGGGCCGCCGGGGCGACTACACGCCGCGAACGGCGTTCGAGCGCGACTACATGGTGAACGACCAGGCGCGCGCCGACATCCAGCGCACGCAGGCGACCTGGTCGACGCTCAACGCGCTCGCGTTGCATCTGGCCAATCTGGGTGCGGGACGCAAGACGCTCTTGCTCGTCAGCGAGCAGGCGGACCCGATGTTGCGGCGCCGCGGCCTCGAGTCGCTGCCGACCTCATCCTCTGTCATGCGGACGGCCAATCGAGCGAACGTGTCGATCTACGTGCTCGATCCGCGGGACGCCGCCGCCCGGGCGGCCGCGCCGGACGAGGGGCCGAACCTGCTCAGCGTCCTGGCCGACGACACGGACGGCGCGCGATTTTCGCCCGCCTCCCAGGCATCCGAGCCGGGGATCGACGCAGGCCTTCGCCAGATGGTCGCCGATGCCTCCGCGTACTATCTGTTGACGTATCGATCGGCCAGGAACAGTGACGGGATGTTCCACGCCGTTGACGTCTCGGTAAAGGTGAAAGGCGTGCGGCTTGCGGGCGCGGAAAGGTTTCTGGGCGCCGTCGCCTGACGAAATCCAGCGCGCGAACCTGCTGGCACATGCCAACGATCCCAAGCCCAGCGTGCCGCTTCGGCCCGCCGCTCGGACAAGCCCTATCATCCGGCCCTGGTTTGGTCTGGCCAGGGGCGCGAACGGGAACACGCGCGTCACCTTCGTCTGGGAGCCCGCGGGTGCGGTGCCAGGCGACCGCCGCGTGCGGACGCCATCCCGTGTCGAGTTCAAGGCGCTCGGTGCGAACGGTACGACGGTCTTTGAAGGACCGGTGCGGCCGACGGGCGCCGCGTCGGGAGAACCCGCAGACATCGCCGCCGGCTCCCAGGCAGTGTTCGAGGTCCCGCCTGGACGAATCCGTCTGGAAATGTCGATTCAGGACTCGGCGGCCGCGTCCATCGACACCGACGTCCGCGATCTTCTCGTCGGCGATCTGCGGGCGCCGGTTGCGATCGGCACGCCCGAAGTGCTTCGTGCGAGAACCGCGCGGGATGTTCGGGTGCTCGAAACGAGTCCCGATGCCGTGCCGGTTGCTTCGCGCCAGTTCAGCCGGGCCGAGCAGCTGGTCATTCGAGTGCCGGTGTACTCGCCGGATGGCGCGCCGGAGGTGACGGCGAAACTGCTCAACGCCACCGGGCTCTCGATGCGTCCGCTCACGGTGGAGTCCCCGACCGCTGCCGACGGCCGGATCCACATTCACCTGCCACTCGCGGGCCTTGCGCCAGGGGATTATTCCGTGGAACTGGTGGCGGCAAGCCCGGCCGGGCAAGCCAAGGACGTCCTGCGCTTTCGCGTCACCAACTAACCTCTAACCTCTAACCTCTACGCGATCGCCCTACGCGTACATCCCGCGCATGCGAGTGACCGTGGCGACGCGGTTGATCGCGACGATGTACGCCGCCGTCCGCATGTCCACTTTGAACTCCACGGCCGTTCGCAGCACGGCCGCGAACGCCTCGCTCATCTTGGCTTCGAGGCGCTCGTTGACTTCCTTTTCGGTCCAGAAGTAACCGTAGCGGTCCTGCACCCACTCGAAGTAGGAGGTGGTGACGCCGGAGCTGTTGGCGAGGATATCCGGCACCACGAAGACGCCGCGGTCGTGCAGGTGCTGGTGCGCGTCAGGCGTTGTCGGGCCGTTGGCGCCTTCGACGATGACCTTGGCGCGGATGCCCGGCGCGTTCGCCATCGTGATCTGGTTTTCGAGGGCGGCCGGGATCAGGATCTCCAGATCCAGGGCGAAGAGCTGGTCGTTGGTCAGCGGCTCGCCGCCGGTGAAGCCTGCCACCGTCTTTGTCTGCCGCGCGTGTTCGATCAGCGCCGGGATGTCGAGACCGGCCGCGTTGTAGATGCCACCCTTCCAGTCGCTCACGGCGACGACTCTTGCGCCGATTTCGGCGAGCAGGTCCGCGGACACGGAGCCCACGTTGCCGAAACCCTGAACGCCGATCCGGGCGCCCTTGATGTCGAATCCGGTGTGCTTCGCAGACTCGCGGGCCACGATCATCACCCCGCGGCCGGTGGCTTCGCGGCGGCCCGCCGATCCGCCCATTTCCAGCGGCTTGCCGGTGACCACGGCGGTTTCCGTGTGGCCGACGTGCATGCTGTACGTGTCCATGATCCACGCCATCGTCTGCTCGTTGGTGTTCACGTCGGGGGCGGGCACGTCTTTCTCTGGTCCGATGGCATCAATGATTTCGGCGACGTAGCGCCTGGTCAGCGCTTCGAGCTCGCGGCGCGACATGACCGAAGGGTCGCAGATGATGCCGCCCTTGGCCCCGCCGAAGGGGATGTGGGCCACCGCGCATTTCCACGTCATCCACGCGGCGAGCGCGGTGACTTCGTCCAGGTTGACGCCCGGGTGATACCGGACGCCTCCCTTTGCGGGGCCGAGCGTGACGTTGTACTGCACCCGGTAGCCGGTAAAGACGATGATTTCCCCGTTGTCCATTTGCACGGGGCAGGAGACCGTGATCTGACGCTTGGGGTTCGTGAGAATTCTCCAGATGCCCCGGTCGAGATTGAGGATCCGGGCGGCCTCCTCGAATTCCTGCAGCATGGCGTCGAAGAGACTGCCGGTCGCGCTGGGAGATGGCGTCATGTGAGTGAGTCGTACGCTAACGCTGCGATCCGAAGGAAGTCAAGGCGCCTCGGAGCTTTCACGGGCTCGTCGTGTTCTGCGTGAGTTCGTGACTATAATTTCGATAGCATGAAAACCGCGGCGGAGCAGGCGCGGAGCTTCAGCACCATCTCCGGACGGCCCATCGATCGCGTGTATACCGCCGCAAGCGTCGCGGATGTGGACTACGCCCGCGACGTGAATGCCCCTGGCTCTTTTCCCTACACCCGCGGCATCCACGTCAGCGGCTATGCGGGCAAGCGGTGGACGATGCGGCAGTTCGCCGGCTTTGGCTCGCCCGAGGACACCAACGCGCGCTACAAGGCGCTCCTCGCCGCGGGCGGCACCGGCCTGAGCGTCGCCTTCGACCTGCCAACGCTGATGGGCCGCGACCCCGACCATCCGCTCTCGCTCGGCGAGGTGGGGAAGTGCGGCGTCAGCGTGGCGTCTCTCGCCGATATGGAAGCGCTCTTCGACGGGATCTCCCTTGGCGGGATCACCACGTCGATGACGATCAACTCGCCGGCCGCCATGATTTTCGCCATGTACCTCGTCGTGGCGGAACAGCAGGGCGCCGACTGGCGCAGGCTTTCGGGCACGATTCAGAACGACATCCTCAAGGAGTACATCGCCCAGAAGGAATACATTTTTCCGCCGCGCCCGTCGATGCGGATTGTGGCCGACATCTTCGCGTTCTGTGCCGGGCAGGTGCCGCGCTGGAACACGATTTCGGTCAGCGGGTACCACATCCGTGAAGCCGGATCGACGGCGCTCCAGGAATTGGCGTTCACCCTGCGGGACGGCCTCGAGTACGTGCAGTGGGGCGTCGAGGCCGGGCTCGCCGTGGACGATTTCGTCCCGCGCATGTCGTTCTTCTTCAACGCGCACAGCGATTTCTTCGAAGAGATTGCCAAGTACCGGGCGGCCCGGACGCTGTGGGCGCACGCGATGCGCGATCGATTCGGCGCCAGGGACGAACGCTCGTGGAAGCTGCGCTTCCACAGCCAGACGGCCGGGGTGTCGCTCACCGCCCAGCAGCCGTATAACAACGTCGTCCGGACGGCGTTGCAGGCGATGTCGGCGGTGGTCGGCGGCACGAACTCCCTGCATACCAATTCGCTCGACGAGGCCCTGGCGCTTCCAACGGCAGCCGCCGCGACGCTCGCGTTGCGGACCCAGCAGATCATCGCCCATGAAACCGGCGTGGCGGACGTGGTCGACCCGTTCGGCGGGTCGTATTTCGTCGAGCGCCTGACGAGGGACATGGAGGACGGCGCCCGCCGCTACTTCGACGAGATCGACAGGATGGGGGGCATGGTTCCGGCGATCGAGGCGGGCTTTCCGCAAAGGGAGATTGCCGAGAGCTCCTATCGCTTTCAGCAGGCCGTGGAGTCCCGGGAAAAGACGATTGTCGGCGTCAACGACTTCGTGCAGGACGACAGCTCAGTCGAAACGCTGTACATCGACGAATCCACGAGCGAGAAGCAGCTCGACAAACTGGCGAGGCTGCGGAAATCTCGGAACAGCGATCGTGTCCAAGAGGCGCTCGACGCGCTGCGCGCCGCGGCCCGGACAAAACAGAATGTGATGCCGCCGATACTCGAGGCCGTAAGGGCCTACGCGACGGTCGGGGAGATGTGCGATGCGCTGCGCGACGTCTGGGGCGAGTATGAAGAAGTTGCGATCATCTAGGGGGCCGTGGCTCGTGACTCGTGGCTCGTGATCCGGAAAGCGCTATGGCATGAGTAAAGTGAGAGTCGTTATCGCGAAACCGGGGCTCGACGGCCATGACCGCGGCGCCAAGGTCATCGCCCGCGCGCTGCGGGACGCCGGGATGGAGGTCATCTACACGGGATTGCGGCAGACGCCCGAGCAGATCGTGACCGCCGCGCTGCAGGAGGACGCCGACGTCATCGGCCTGTCGATCCTCTCAGGCGCGCACAACCACATCGCGCCGAAGCTGATGGACCTGCTCAAGGCGAACGGTCTCGACGATGTGCTGGTCGTGATC
Source organism: uncultured Acidobacteriota bacterium (assembly GCA_963729215.1). GTDB lineage: Bacteria > Acidobacteriota > Vicinamibacteria > Vicinamibacterales > CAVVIG01 > CAVQJU01. Next base: position 315,418 of record CAVSND010000027.1, read on the forward strand.
GGTGGCATCATCCCGGATGTGGACGTCCCGAAACTGCAGGCGCTGGGTGTCAAGGGGATATTCCTCCCGGGGGCGCCTATGCAGGGAATCATCGATTTCATCAACGCCAACGTCCGATCCCGGGCGTAGGGCCTATCGGGTCTCTTTATTTGCGCCGATATATCCAAGGTGCCACAGACTCTGCTCCTGGCCGACGACAGCGTGACGATTCAGCGCGTGATCGAGCTGACCTTCGCCGACGAGGACATCGACGTCGTCGCCGTCAGTGACGGCGACCAGGCCATTGCCCGGCTCGACGCGATCCCGCCCGACATCGTCCTGGTCGATGTGGGAATGCCGGGCAAGACCGGCTACGAAGTGGCCGCGTACATGAAGCAGTCTCCGCGGCTCTCGCACATCCCCGTGGTGCTCCTGACCGGCGCCTTTGAGCCGGTCGACGCTGCCAGGGCCGCCGGCGCCGGCTGTGACGGCGTGCTGGCCAAGCCCTTCGAGCCGCAGCAGATCATCGGCCGTGTGAAGGAGTTGCTCGGCCGGTCGCCCGTGCGTCCCATCGGATCGCTCGAAGGCGTCTTCGGCGCGCAGTCGAGCGGGGATCAGGCGCCCGAATCGGGCGCGAAGTCCATCGACGACTACTTCGATCAGCTCGACGCCGCGTTCTCCAATCTTTCGGGCAGGTCGGCGCCCGTTGCGGAATCCAGTGCTCCCTTGGCGGTCGACTGGTTCGGCCTCAAGCCCGCGGCGCCGGCAGGAGCGCCCGAAGCCCACACGCCGGCATCGGACGCGCTCGGGCAGTTGTGGGGCCGGACTGAGGAACCCACGCCTGCGCCGTCAGCCCCGCTGCCGCCGCCGGTCGCGCCGGCAGCGGAGGCCCTTGCATCACGCGCCGAAACCGAAAAACCCGAGTCCGGTCCGAGCGCACCGCCCCCTGCGACGGCCACCCCGATTGCGACGGCTGTCAGCGCCGATCTTGCCATCACGGACGATCTCGTGGACCAGGTCTCCAGGCGCGTGCTCGAACAGATGACGGATCGCACCGTGCGCGAGACAGTGGCCACGATTGCCGAACGTCTGATTCGTGAAGAGATCGAACGGATAAAAGCCTCGATCGAGTAATCGGTCGTCGAGGCCTGATCACCGCCGCCGCGGACGATTCTTCTCCACCGCGGGCCCCACACACCAACTCCTCTCGTTCTGTAATACGATCGTCCGATGCCCGTTCCTGAGAAACCCGCGCTGGAAGGCCTCGAAGCCAAGTGGACGGCGCGGTGGGAAGAGTCCCGCCTCTACCAGTTCGACCGGACGCGTCCGCGTGATCAGGTGTTCTCGATCGACACACCTCCTCCAACCGTCAGCGGATCGCTGCACGTCGGCCACGTGTTTTCGTTTACTCACACAGACCTGATCGCGCGGTTCATGCGGATGCGTGGCAAAGCCGTCTTCTATCCCATGGGCTGGGACGACAATGGCCTGCCCACCGAGCGGCGCGTGCAGAACTACTACGGCGTCCGCTGCGATCCGTCGCTTCCCTACGATTCGTCGTTCGTGCCCCCCGCCACGCCGCCCAAACCTCCGGTGTCGGTGTCGCGGCCGAATTTCGTCGAGCTTTGCGCGCGCCTCACGGCGGAGGATGAGAAAGTCTTCGAGCATCTGTGGAGACATCTGGGCCTGTCGGTGGACTGGTCCATGACCTACGCGACGATCGATCGGCGATCGCAACGTGTATCGCAGCTGGCGTTCCTGCATCTGCTGGACCGTGGGCTCGCGTACCAGGTCGAGGCGCCGACGCTCTGGGACGTGGATTTCAAGACGGCCGTGGCGCAGGCCGAGCTCGAAGACCGCGAAACGCCAGGCGCCTATCACCGTATCAGGTTCGGCGTGGGCGGACCTCGCACGATCGACATCGAGACGACGCGGCCGGAGCTGATTCCGGCCTGCGTCGCGCTGGTTGCGCATCCCGATGACGAGCGGTACAAGCCGCTGTTTGGCACCGAGGTCACGACGCCGTTGTTCAAGGTGCGCGTGCCCGTCCGGGCCCATCACCTGGCCGACCCCGAGAAGGGAAGCGGCATCGCGATGATTTGCACGTTCGGTGACATCACCGACGTGACGTGGTGGCGCGAACTGGCGCTCCCGGTTCGTGCCGTCATCCAGCCTGATGGCACTCTCAGCCGCAGCGTCGTCTTCGGGGAGGACGGGCTCTGGGCGTCGGAGCAGCCGGGCGCCGCGAACGAAGCGTATTCCCGGCTGGCCGGCCTTTCAGCGTCGAAGGCGAGGACGGCCATCGTCGAGCTGCTCGGCGCGTCGGGCGAGCTGATCGGCGAACCACGGCCCATCACACATGCGGTGAAGTACTTCGAGAAGGGCGATCGTCCGCTCGAGATCGTGACGAGCCGCCAGTGGTTCATCAAGACGATCGATTTTCGTAGTGCGCTGCTCGACCGGGGGCGGGAACTGAAATGGCATCCGCCGTACATGCAGGCGCGGTACGAGAACTGGGTGAACGGCCTCAACGGTGACTGGTGTATCAGCCGCCAGCGGTTTTTCGGCGTGCCGTTCCCCGTGTGGTATCCGGTCGACGCCGACGGCCGGGTCGACCATGGCCAACCGATGAAGGCCCGAGCGGACCGGTTGCCGATTGATCCGTCCACCGACGTGCCGGACGGATACCGGCCGGACCAGCGAGGTGTCCCCGGCGGCTTCGCCGGCGACCCGGACATCATGGATACCTGGGCCACCTCGTCTCTGACGCCCCAGATCGTCTGCCGCTGGGAAGAGGACGCGGATCTGTTTGCCCGGACCTTTCCCATGGACCTGCGGCCTCAGGCGCACGACATCATCCGCACCTGGCTGTTTGACACCGTGCTCCGGTCGCACTGCGAGCACGATTCGCTGCCGTGGTCGAACGCCGCCCTGTCGGGCTGGGTGCTCGACCCCGATCGCAAGAAGATGTCGAAGTCGAAGGGCAACGTCGTCACGCCGATGGGGCTGCTCGAAGAGCACGGATCGGACGGGGTTCGCTACTGGGCCGCGAGCGGCCGGCCTGGAACCGACACCGCATTCGACCCGAGCCAGATGAAAGTCGGCCGGCGGCTGGCGATGAAGCTGCTGAACGCGTCGAAGTTCGCGTTGAGCAACGCCGAACCGAAGGGACCAATTGTCTGGCCGGTGGATCGGGCGATGCTGCGCAACCTCGCTTTGCTCGTCGGTGAAGCGACAGAGGCGTTCGAGGGCTACGATTACGCGCGGGCGCTCCAGCGAACCGAGACGTTTTTCTGGCGCTTCTGCGACGACTACCTCGAGCTCGTCAAAGGCCGCCGTTACGGCGAGCAGGGGCCCGAGGCGGCCGGATCGGCCAACGCCGCGTTGTCCACGGCGCTGTCCGTGCTGCTCCGGCTGTTCGCCCCGTTCCTGCCGTTCGTGACCGAAGAGGTCTGGTCCTGGTGGCAGGAAGGCTCCGTCCACAAGGCGGCGTGGCCGCGGCCGGATGAGATTGAGTCCGCCAGGCATCAGGACGATCAGGCGGCTTACGAGTGGGCGACCGAGGTCCTCTTCGAGGTTCGAAAGCAGCGATCCGAAGCCAAGCAGCCGCTCAAGGTTCCAATCACGAAGGTCGCGATCACCGCCGAGCCGGCCGCGCTGGCGCTGATGCCTCATGTGGAGGCCGATCTTCGATCGGCGCTGCGCGTGCAGGCGTTCGAGGTCACGAGTGGTGAGCCACGCGCGATTCTCGTCGCAGGATATGAAGCCCCCCCATCTTGACGCCGCGTCGTACCGCGAAATCGTTCGCCGCGCGCTCGATGAGGATCTGGGCGCGGCCGGCGACATCACCACCGACGCGACCGTTCCGGCTGGCGCGCGCGCCCGCGGCCAGTTCCTCGTCAAGGCTCCTTGTATCCTGGCCGGCCTCGACATCGCGCTCGAAGCGTTCCGCCTGCTCGAACCCGATGTGCAGGTCACCGTACGAACGGCCGATGGCGCGCCCTGCGGGCCTGGCGATGTCGTCGCTGAAGTGGTCGGCACCGCGCGGACGCTGCTCGTCGCCGAGCGGACGGCGCTGAACTTTCTCCAGCGACTGTCCGGCATCGCGACCAGCACCCGCCGCTTCGTGGAGGCGGCGGGCGGAAAGCTCGTGATTCTCGATACCCGCAAGACCACGCCCGGACTGCGGCTCCTCGAGAAGTATGCGGTTCGGGCGGGAGGCGCCACGAACCATCGATTCGGGCTCTTCGACGCCATCCTGATCAAGGACAACCACATCCGGCTCGCCGGAGGCGTGAAGGCCGCCATCTCGGCCGTGCGGGCGCGCCAGCCAGGCCTGGCCATCGAAGTCGAGGCCGAAACGCTCGCCCAGGTGGACGAGGCGCTTGCCGCCGGCGCTCAAGTCATTCTGGTGGATAACATGGCAAGCCCCGATATTCGGGAGGCTGTCCGGCGGGCCGCCGGACGCGCCAAGATCGAAATCTCGGGAAACGTCACGGTGGACCGTCTGCCAGACCTCTCGACGACGGGCGCGGATTTCGCGTCGGTGGGCGCGCTCACACATTCCGCACCAGCCATCGATATCAGCTTTGAAATCGAACTTATCGGGTGACGACGCGCTTCCGCGCGATCTCGCTGACGCGCTGGCATCCGCGACGAACCGGCTCGGACGGCTGGCATCCCGCATCGTGTACCTGCCGACGACCGGGTCGACAAACGACGTCGCGTCGAGCCTCGCGGCGTCGGCAGATCACGAGGGCGCCGTCGTGATTGCCGGCGCGCAGACCGCAGGTCGTGGACGGCGGGGCCACGTGTGGCTGTCCCCTCCGGGCAGCGGACTGTACGTGTCAGTCGTTCTGACGCCGGCCCGCGCCACCGATCGGGATCGCGCCACGACCCTGATCACGCTGGCCGCGGGCGTGGCCCTTGCGGAGGGTCTGGAAACGGCGACTGCGCTGCGAGTCGATCTCAAGTGGCCGAACGATCTATTCGTCGCGCGGCGGAAGCTCGGAGGGATTCTGTCGGAAGGCGTCGCCGATGCGGTGGTTGTCGGTTACGGCATCAACGTGAGCGAGATGGCGTTTCCGCCGGACCTCGCTGGCCGGGCAACTTCGCTCGAGACCGAAGCAGCGAACCCCGTCGACCGCGCCAGAGTGCTCGCTGAGACGCTTGCAGCCCTCGCGCGCCGGTATGACGACCTGCTCGCCGGCCGGTTCGATGCTATCCTCGACGAATGGCGTGCCCGGGCGCCCGCAGCGCGCGGCGCCCGAGTCTCCTGGACGACCTCGTCCGGTACGCAGATCGGCGTAACGGACGGAATCGACGACCGCGGCGCGCTTCTTGTGCGTATGAACGCCCGTACCGAGCGAATCGTCGCCGGCGAAGTCTCATGGCTATGAACCTGTGAACTTGTGAACCCGAACCTCTTGCACTCGAACCCCTTGAACCTCTTGAACCTCTTGAACCAATGCTGTTAGCGATCGACATCGGCAACACCAATATCGTCCTCGGCGTGTTCGACGGGAAGAGGCTGGCGCACAGCTGGCGGCTGACGACGCTGCGCGAGCGGACGGCGGATGAACTGGGCCTGCTCGTGCACGGTCTGTTCGACGTGTCCCGCATCGATCGGAAGGCGGTTCGGTCCGTCATCATGGCCTCGGTCGTGCCGCCGCTGACGAGCCCCGCCCGCGGAATGGTGGAGCGCTATTTCAACCTGACGGCGATGGTCGTGGAGCCGGGTCTCGAGACGGGGATGCCCATTCTCTACGATACGCCCGCCGACGTCGGCGCCGACCGGATCGTCAACGGCATCGCGGCCTACGAACAGTACGGCCGGGCGGCGCACAGCGCTCTGGTCGTCGTCGATTTCGGGACCGCGACGACCCTCGATGCAATCAGCGCGAAGGGCGAGTACCTCGGCGGCGCCATCTGTCCAGGCGTGACGATCTCGGCCGATGCGCTGTTCCAGCGCGCGGCGCGGCTGCCGCGGATCGACGTGCGCAAGCCCTCGTCCGTCGTCGGCCGCACGACGGTGGGCGCGATGGAGTCAGGGCTCTTCTGGGGCTACGTCGGCATGGTCGAGGGGCTGGTCCGCCGGATGAGCGCGGAACTGGCGGGCCCCGGCGGCCAGAGCGTCCAGTGCGTGGCGACCGGCGGGCTGGCCGAAGTGATTGCGCCGGAGACGTCGCTCATCCACTACGTGGATCCCGATCTGACGCTCAACGGTCTGAGAATCGTGTGGGAACGGAACCAGTAGATTTCTGTCGCGAGATCGAGTCCTACCTGTGCCAGAAAAACGACGGTCACCTCGTCCGGGTGACCGGGCCGTCCTTCGATCTCGTGTCGGGGTGGGCCGCGCAGGGCATTCCGCTCAAGATTGCCTTTCAGGGTATCGACCGGTACTTCGAACGCTACTATCGGAAGGGTCCGCGCAGGCGTCCCATCCGTATCGATTTCTGTGACGCCGATGTGCTCGATGTCTTCGACGAGTGGCGCCGTGCCGTCGGGCTCAGCGCCACAGAGCCGGAGGCATCGCCCGGCGGGTCGCTGCCCGCGCATCTTCAGCGCGTCGTTCTGCGGCTGACCGCCGCGAGAGCCAACGGCAGCCTCGGAGGCGAGTTCGACGCTCTCATCGACCGCGTGGCGCGCGAGCTGGATGCCGCACGCGCCGAGAGCCGGGGCATCAGGGGGGACGCGCGTCAGGCACTGCTGGACCGATTGGTCGCGCTCGACGGCGAGCTGCTTCGTGAAGCGCGGTCGTTGCTCGACGCCACCGCGCTATCGGCAACACTGCGCGAGGCCGATGACGAGCTGTCGTCGTTTCGCGACCGCATGTCCCCCGATGCGTACGAGCGGGCGCGCGACGCGGCGGCGGACCGCCTGATTCGGAACCGGCTCGCGCTTCCCACGATCGCGTTCGCATGATGCCAGCCCCTGGCGAATCCATCCAGCTGACCGTCGAGAAACCCGCCGCGGGTGGCCGGATGATCGCCCGCCTCAACGGGCAGATCGTGCTGGTCGGCGGCGCGATCCCCGGAGAGCAGGTGACCGCGCGCGTCGAGCGCGTCGGCAAGGGCGTTGTCTACGCCGATACGGTCAATGTGATCAATCCGTCGCCGGATCGGCGGACGGTGGCGGCCGATCCTCTTTGCGGCGGATGCCTCTACGCGCACATCGACTACTCGCGGCAACTCGACATCAAGGGTCAGGTCATCGCCGACGCGTTCGGTCGTATCGGGCGGCTCACGCTGCCTTCGGCCGTCCGCGTGGCCCCGTCGCCCGAGGAGGGATACCGAATGCGCGCCCGCCTTCACGTCCGGGGGCGCCGGGCGGGGTTCTTTCGCGAGGGTACCCACGAGTTGTGCGACGCGCGTCAGTCGCGTCAGCTGCTGCCGGCCACCTGTGACGTCCTCGACAAGATCAGCGACGCTCTCGTATCGCTCGGCCTCGAGACGACCGGCGATCTCGACCTGTCCGAAAACGTCGACGCGTCGGATCGCGTCATCTGTGCCGACGCAGGAACAACCGTGGAGGCGCGGGTCCGCGATCGGCTTGGCGATATCGAAGGGGTGACAGGTATCGGACCTGGCGCGTCCGTCACGGATATTGTCGCGGTCGAGGGCGCCGCCGCGGTCACGCTCAAGCGGAATGTGCGGTCCTTCTTTCAGGGAAATCGGTTTCTTCTGAACGCCCTCGTGAATCACGTTGTCGGGCTGGTGCCGGCGGGCGGGGACCTTCTGGATCTTTACGCCGGCTCGGGTCTGTTCTCGGTGACGGCCGCTGCAGGGCGCGGCGTTCGTGTGACGGCCGTCGAAGGCGATGGCATTGCCTGCGGCGATTTACGCGAAAACGCATCGGCTCATGACTCGATCGCGGTACATCATCAGCCGGTGGAAGAGTTTCTCGACGGCAGGCAGGATCGGCCGGCAGTCGTGGTCGTCGACCCGCCACGTACGGGCTTGTCGCGTGCGGCGCTCGATGGCGTGATTCGCCTGCGCGCCGGCCGGCTGATCTACGTCAGCTGTGACGTGGCCACACTGGCGCGCGACTCGCGGGGACTCGTCAACGCGGGTTATGCGATCGAACGGGCCGACGCCTTCGATCTGTTTCCGAACACCCCTCACGTCGAAACCGTGGCGGTGTTCGCGCTTTTGTAAGGGCCCTTTCTGGCCTCGGCCGCCCGAGCCTACAATGCCCTGGTGTCCTCGGGCCTCGTCTATGCATTCGGTCCCTTTCGCCTCGACACCAGGTCGAACGAACTGACCCGCAGTGGCGAGCGGGTCGCGATCAGCGACCGCCATGTCAGCGTCCTGCAACACCTGTTGGCCAACGCCGGATCGATCGCGTCCAAAGACGCGCTCATCACGGCCGCGTGGGAAGACGTGGCCGTCACGGACAACAGCCTGGAGCAGGTGATTTCCGCGCTGCGCCGGCTGCTCGGTGATGGACCCCGGGGGCGGCCGTATCTCGAGACGGTGGCTCGGCGCGGCTACCGGTTCACCGGAGAGGTGTCACGCCTCGTTCGCCGCGAGTCCGACCAGGCGCTCGACGCCCTTCTGGCGCCGCATCGCGCCTGGATCGAAGGACGCGCCGCACTCGAAACATTCGAGCGCGATCAAATCATTCCCGCGAGGGAGGCGTTCGAGACCGTGCTTCGGAGTGCGCCGGACGAGGCGTCCGCGCATGTCGGTATGGCGAACGCCTGCATGATGCAGTTCGAGATGACACGGGCTGACGAATCGCGCGATACCGCCGCGCTGGCCAAGGCGGCGCATCATGCGCGCGAAGCCTGTCGTCTCGGTGCGGGATACGCCGAAGCGTGGGCGACGCTGGGTTTCGTCCTCGAACGGAGTGGAAGCCGCGTGGATGCCCTCGCGGCGTCGAGGCGCGCGGTGACGCTCGAACCCGACAACTGGCGGCATCATTTCCGTCTCGCATTCGTCGGGTGGGGAGAAGAGCGCCTGCGGGAAGCCCGCCGCACGCTCGCGCTCCTGCCCGGGTTTCCCCTGGCGCACTGGCTCGCCGCCACGGTGCATGTCGCGCGACAGGCGCTCGGCGAAGCCGAACGCGAGCTGGTTGCGGGCATCGCGGTTCAGGATAGCCAGTCGGCCGGGCAGTCGCGCTTCAGCGGGGTGGCGCTGCACTGGTTGCTCGGCCTTCTCCATTTGAATGCCGGAGACGATGCTCGCGCGCTCGAGGAGTTCGAGCGCGAGCTGTCGTTCGAAGGGAGCGGCCACGTTTACGCAAGGGAGTGCTGCGCGAACACGTGGTACGCCGTCGGCTCGGTGAAGCTGCGGCAAGGCCGCCGCGAGGAGGCTCGCGACGCGTTCAACCGCGCGATTGAACGGGTCGCGATCCATCCCATGGCGCGGGTGGGGCTGGCGGCTTCGACATCGGGCGATGCCCGGCAGGTCACACGCGCGGCCACCTCCGGCTACCGTACGCCAATGGTTGGCTCGCTCGACGCAGCCATGGCGAGAGCGTCGCAGCTGGTTCTCGCGGGGGCCCACAAGGAGGCTGCGCGCCTGCTCGATGGCGCGCTCGCGGATGCCGTGCCGGGGAACGCCGGATGGTTGATGCCGGTGGAGCCGCTGCTGAATGTGACCGCCGATCCGGCCGCCTGGGCGCCAGTCCTGGCGCGTCTGCGGACGCGCGCCGCCTAGACAGGCTGCTGCGCAGCCTGAACGTAAAAAACGTAGAACGCAGAACGTAGAATTCCAGAATAGGCCAGGTCGGCGCCGAGCTCCATTCAGACAATCAGGACTTTTCAGGGAATCCATCAGGACTTCACGACGTGCCGGCGCGCACCATCAGGGTCATGGAGGTGCGTATGCGGAGTGCTTGTCTCGCCCTGATGTTCCTTGCTGGTGCCGCGCCGCTCTGTGCTCAGACGGTGATCTCGCCGCCGCCTTACGCGAAGGCGGTGAGTCTCTCGGGCCCCCGGTTCGGATTCACCGCGCTCAGCGACGGCGTGGTCGACGAACTTCACCAACGTCAGATCGACGTCCGTCCGGCCATCACCCAGTTCGGCTGGCAGTTCGAAAATCAGTTCTACTCGAAGGACAGCGGAATCGCGGTGGTGAACGAATGGGTCGTCTTGCTTGGCGGCCTCGATCAGGGCGTCGCGCTCCCGAGCATCAGCTGGCTCGTGGGGCTGCGCACGAGGGAGGGCGCTGAATTCGGCGTGGGCCCCAATGTCACTCCCGCAGGCGTCGCGCTGGCATTCGCCGCGGGCGTGACCATCAGGTCTGGCTTCATCAACGTGCCGATGAACGTTGCGGTCGTGCCCTCGAAGGCCGGAACACGGGTGAGCTTTCTCACGGGCTTCAACATGCGGCGCCATTAGCCGCGGACGGTCCGGGGCCGGCGGAAGAGTTCGTTCTATTTCCGCGCGGCCGCGTCGAGCAGGCCTTCGAACAGCGGACGGAACTCGCCAGTGCGCCAGAAGTTCTCCGGGTGCCACTGGACGCCGAGACAGAACGCGGCGGCGGGATCCTCGACTGCCTCGATGACGCCGTCCGGCGCGGTCGCCGACACAATCAGGCCCGGCGCCAGCTCGCGAATGGCTTGATGGTGCCGGCTGTTGACTTCGCAGGCGTCGGCGTCGCTCAGGCGCTCGCGCATGAGCCTCGAGAGCATGGTGTCCTTGTCGATCCAGAATCTCGTGCGCGAGCTCGAACGCCTGATGCGGCGGAACCTCGAGTTTGTGCGCCAGCGCGCCGGGCACCTGCGAGGGGATGTCCTGCACGAGCGTGCCACCGTACGCGACGTTCAGCACCTGCACGCCGCGGCAGATCGCGAGGATGGGGAGTCCGCGTTGGCGGGCCAGGGCCACGAGTCCCAGTTCGAAGTCGTCGCGACCGGGCTCGGCAGCCTCAAGTGTCGGATGCGGCGTCTCGCCGTACTTGGACGGGGCGAGGTCGCCGCCGCCCGTGAGCATGAGCCCGTCCAGACCCTCGAGCGACGCGGGAATGTCGGTCGAGGGGTCGAGTACCGCGCACCTCGCCGCCCACGTGCAGTACCGACTGCCGGTAGTCCTCGAGCTTGCGGCAATTCGTCACACCAATGAGCGCCATAGTGTTCGAGGCGTTACATCCGGGCCGGCACGTCGATCCCCATGAGAGTCAGCGCGCGAGCGATCTCGTCTCTGACGTACGACACGGCGGCGGCGCGCCAGCGTTTCAGCTCCGGGCGCTCCTCGCCGAGAATCGGGTAGCGATGGTAGAAGGCGTTGAACATCTGGGCGAGACCGAAGGTGTACTTCGCCAGGCCGGAGAACTCGAGAGACCTCACCACCTGATCGACCACGTCGTCCAGACGCGAGGCCTCGAGCACCATCGCCCAGCAATCGAGCGATTCGAGTTCATCGGCCGGCGTCTGGTCCAGGAGCGAGACGATGTCGGCAATCGTGTGTCCCTCGCGTTCCTGCAGCTTGTTGAAGATGTTGTTCGCGCGTACGACAGCATACTGCAGATATGGTCCCGTTTCGCCTTCGAAGCTGAGCGCTTCTTCGATGTCGAACACAATCAGTTTGCCTCGCGAAAACTTCAACATGAAGTAACGAATGGCGGCGATGGCAATCTGTCCGGCGGTACGGGCCCGGTCATCGGGACGGATCTCGGGGTTGCGCTTGGCGACCTCCGCCGCGGCCTTGTCGATCAGCGTGTCGAGCAGGTCGTCGATCTTCACGCCGAGGCCCTTCCGGCCCGAGACCTCGACGAACGGTTTGCGAGCGGCATCGCCGGCGTCCTGCCCGGGCGCTTCCGGCGCTTCGTACCCCAGTTCCCGCGCGGTCGCGTGCGAGAGCGCGACCATCTCGTAGGAAAAATGGACGGACCGCTCGGCCTCGTCCGGGTGTCCCAGCGTCCGCAGGGCCTGGCTGAGGAGCGCCTGGAGGTACATCTGCCGCGAGTCGATCACGTTGTAGATGCGTCTGGCATGTCCGAACGGCGGAGCGGCAGGGTCGGTGTCTCCCGACGTCGTGGCCCACAGGGGGCGGCCGCCCTCCTGCGTGCCGAAAAGGCGGTAGCGGAAGTCCCGACCCAGCAGGCCGAATTTCCAGAACTGGTTGGCGATGTCCTTGCCGACGTACGTCACCACGCCGTTCGATCGCACGATGACTTTCTCTCTGGCGATATCCTTGCCAGGCCCGCCTGATTCACCGCCATCCGCGGCCGGGTCGTCCTGCGTGACCGCATCCCCCTCGTCGATGCGCATGACCCAGCAGCCCTTGAGCTTGCCCTCGGTCTGCAGGAATACGGCGCCCTGGGCTTTCAGGATTTCGAACGCGTGCGCCCAGAACTGCAGCCGGAGGATGTCGCCTTCGTAGGTCAGCAGGTCGTACCCGATGTTCAGCCGCGCCATCGTCTTCAGATGGGTACGAACGATACGATCCGCAATGAAGGCGCCGATATCGGCGGTCTCGTTGCGCCCCTCTTCGAGGTCGTGCAGCGCGCGGGCGCGGACGGCGAGCCGATCGGGTTGGCCGTCGTACCAGTCCGTGACGCGCGAATACAAATCCCAGCAGTAGTAGTCGAACCGCGTGGTGTCGGCGATCGTTCGGATCTCGCTCAGCGTCTTGCGATCGATTTCTCGAAAGCCGACGATGATGTCGGCGACTTGAACGCCGAGATCGTCGATGTAGTTCTGGACTTCGACCGGTGTGTGGCTGAAGCGGAGGGCCCGGGCCAGCGTGTCGCCCAGCGTGGCGTTTCGCAGGTGGCCGATATGGGCCGCCTTGTTCGGGTTGATCGCCGTGTGCTCGACGATCGTTTTCTCAGGCGGCGCACCGTCGGCCGGCGCAGCGGGCGCTGTGACCTCGCCCCGCAAGCGGGCGAGGAGGAACGCGCGGCGGTCGAGGGAGAGATTCAGGTATCCGTTCGGCGCCGCCTCGACCTTCGAGATGCCGGGCAGGTCGGCGAGCACGCCTGCGAGTTCCTGCGCGATCGCGCGCGGCGCCTTTCGGAGCGTCCGTGCCAGTTGAAACGCGACCGTGACGGCCAGATCGCCCAGCGCGCGATTGGGCGGGACCTCGATCGCGAACGCCGGCACCTCCGCGAGCCCGTACTGCCGGGCCACCGCCGCGGCGACTTGATCGTGAACCTGTCTGAGAACGTTGAGAATCATGAATGAGTGTGTCGTCGTGTGACGCCAGGGGACCGAAGCCGGGCTGCCCGATACGGTCGTGCTAGGATTGAATTCCCTTTGCCTCGATCGCCCGGGTACTCGAGCGGGGTGTTGAGGTTCGCGAGAAGATGTCCGGGGTCGCCGAACGGGGCGAGCGCGTCAGCCGTCACGGCGCGCACTCGGACGTCCTCGAACAGGCCGTCCATTCTGAGCTGCCTGTTGGCCAGCCGGCGGGCGACTGGTTCGAGGCATGCACGCGTGTAGACGGCACACAATGGATGATACCCGCGTTCGGTACGCGGAACGACCACGTCGGGCATGTCGGGCCCGGCCGCGATCGCCAGCAGGTGACGAATGAGGGGCGCTGAGACGAAGGGCATGTCGCACGCGACGATGACCACGACCCGGGCCTGCGCCTCGGAAAGCGCGGCGTGAAGGCCGCCAAGGGGCCCGCACCCGGGCACGAGGTCGGCGACGTAGCGCACGCCCGCGAGCGGCGCCTCCGGAATTTCGCCGCCGACGATCAACAGGTCGCGCGTGATCTGGGACAACTCGGCGATCTGCCGGTCGAGAATCGTCCGCCCGGCGACCACGAGCGCGCCTTTGTCGCGTCCGTCGAAGCGCGTGGCTCGTCCGCCGGCCAGAATAGCGCAGGAAGAAAGTTCAACGTTCAAAAGTCCAGGTCCAACGTCAAAGTCCCGGCATCCACAGCCGGGCTGAATCGATATTACAGCGTTTATGCGTGACGCCGTCATTGGTCGTGTGCTGGTCGCGAGCCTTCATCAGGGCATTTCGGATATCCTGCCGACGCGCCTGACTTTTTACGAGAACTGGCTCGATGCCGAAGGACTGCGGGAGGGCACCATCGGTCTCGCGCCTTTGTATGCCGTGCTGAGTTTTCTGCGCCAGGAAGGCGACGCGGCCTACGAGAAGATCACGACCTGCGCCGGCGAGTACGCCGCCGAATGGACGGTGGAGTCGATGGCGCCGCTTGAACGCACGCTGATCAGAAAGTCCCCCGCGTGGCTGCGGAGCCGGCTGCTGCTTCGCCTCCTCGGCCGGCTGGTCCAGAAGAGCTACACGGGCAGCCGTGCCGTTTCGCGCCTCCGGCGGGGGCAGGCGCGCGTCGATCTGAGGGGGTCCGTCTTTTGTACCGTGCGCGAACCCCTCTCGCGGCCGCTCTGCGGGTTTTACGTCGCGGCGTTCACGCGACTCCATGCGCTGTTCGATTTGTCGGCGCGCGTGGAAATCGCATCGTGCCGGGGGATGGGGCAGCCTGGATGCTCGCTGACATTCGCCCCCGCGGACAGTCGCGTGCCGCTCGGAAGCGCCTAGCGTCGACGCCACGCGCGTCAGGAGGGGGCTTGTACTGTCCGCTGAACGGTGCTAAGATCCTCCAACGTTGACCACTCAAGTACAGGACGACGGCTTCCACGAGATCCAGCTGAACGGTAAACAGCTGGTGTTCTTGTTCATGGCGGCCACGGTCGTGTCCGTGGTCATCTTCCTCTGCGGTGTGCTCGTCGGCCGCGGCGTCAAAACGGAACGCACGCCCCCCGTTCAAACCGACAACGGCGTCCTGGAGGCTCCGGCGCCGCCGCCATCGGCTGCGCCAGCCCAGACAGCCAGCACCGATTTGAACTCCGCGAACCCTCCGCCGGTACCGCCGGAAGACCTCTGGTACACAAAACGGCTCGAAGAAAACAACAAGAGGGAAACGCTGAAGGCGCCCGCGCCGACGCAGCGAGCGCCCGCCACGGTCCAGCCGCAGACTGCACAGACCGTCCAGCCGCGCGTTGAGGCGCCGCCTGCGGCAGTCCCGACGCCAAAACCGGTCGCCACGGCAAAGTCAAAGGAGTCGGAAGTGCCTGCGCCGCCCGCGCCCGCGCCCGCGGCTGCGTCTTCGTCTCCGGCTCCGTCACGGGGCGATGGCTACGCGATTCAGGTGGCCGCTCTCCGCGAGTCAGGCGAGGCCGATACGATCGCGAAGCGGTTGGTCAACAAAGGTTATGACGCGTACGTGCTCACCCCGCCCGGCGGGACGCCCAACGTTTACCGTGTCAGAGTCGGCTCGTTCAAGACCCGTCGCGACGCCGAAGTCATCGCCTCGAAGCTGCAACAAGAAGAGCAGTTCAAGCCCTGGATCACCCGCTAAGACATTCGATCGTCACCGCGCTTGCGGCTGGCGCGCTCCTGCTGATCTTCGTTTGTACTCCCCACGCCCAGACAACATCTCTCAAGCTCGCGACGGTTGTTCCTGAGAACTCCATCTGGGATCGAAATCTCAAGCAGATGGCTGCCGACTGGAATCAGGCGACGAACGGTCGTGTGTCACTCACTGTGTTCGGCGGCGGATCCCAGGGTGACGAGCCCACGGTGCTCAGGAAAATGCGCCTCGATGCACTACAGGCGGCCTCGCTCACCGTCGTGGGCCTCGGGTCGATCGATTCCTCGTTCAATGTCTTCGACATCCCGTTTTTTTTCGAGTCCTACGACGAGCTGAACGAGGTGACGGACAAGCTGACGCCGGAGATCAGCAAGCGCGTGGCGGCGAAGGGTTTTGTCCTGCTGAACTGGGGCCACGGCGGGTGGACGCAGCTGTTCACGAAGAAGCCCATCACGACCGTCGCGGACCTGAAGAAGGCGAAGCTTTATACGTCGGCGGGGAATGACCGGATGGTGCAGTGGTTCAAAGCGAACGGCTTCGAGCCGCGCGCGATGGCGATGACCGATATCATGACCGGTCTGACAACCGGCATGGTCGAAGCCGTCCCCACGACTCCGCTCGCGGCGCTCCTGTTTCAGTGGTATCGGCAGACGCCGAACATGCTCGATATCGGCCTCGCCCCGGTCGTCGGCGCGACGGTCATCACGCGCAAGGCCTGGAATGCCCTGCCCGAGGCCGACAGGCCGAAGCTGCTCGCCGCTGCGGCAGCCGTGCAGAAGCGTCTGCAGGACGACGTCCCGAAACAGGATGCGGCGGCTGTAGCCGAAATGACCAAGCGCGGCCTGTCGGTAACCCAGGCCTCGGCGCCGGAATGGCGTCGTGAGATCGAAGGCCTCGCGAAGACCATGCGGGGCGAGATGGTTCCGGCCGACGTATTCGACCTCGCCGTCAAGGCGCGGGACGCCTACCGCAAGCAGCACCCCGCCGGCCCGGCGAAGTGATCGGGCTACTCGCGCTGTTCGAGGACGGGGTCGCCGCCGCGGCGCTCGCCGCGATGGTCGCGTTGCCGCTGGTCGAGATCGCCGTGCGGCGTCTGTTTGGCGTCGGCGTCCCCGGTTCCGGTCCGTTCGTTCAGCACCTCACACTCTGGGTTGGTTTTCTTGGCGCCGCGATTGCCGCACGCGAGGGAAAGCTGCTGGCGCTCGCCACAGGCGCGGCCGTGCCCAGGCAGGCTCGCCGGGCGGCCGCTGTGTTTTCAGCGGCGGTCGCGGCGTGCATGGCGACGATCCTCGCCTACGGCGCCGTTCAACTCGTCATCGCGGAGCGCGAGACAGGCACCATCATCGCCGCCGGCGTGCCCGCGTGGGTGGGACAGCTGGCGCTGCCTGTCGGATTCGCGCTGATTGCCGTGCGGCTTGCCTGGCGCGCTGACCGGTCCTGGTGGGGAAGGGCGATCGCCGCCGCCGGCATCCTGGCCGGCGTTGCGCTGGTTCGATTTCCCGCGATACTCGAACACCGGCCCGCGTGGCCCGGGCTGGTGGCCGTCATGGCTGCCGCCTTCGTCGGCGGGCCTATCTTCGCGATCCTCGGCGGCGCGGCTGTCCTGCTCTTCATGAGCGACGGCGTGACGCCGGCCACCGTGCTCATCGAAACCTATTCCCTGAGCGTGTCGCCGACGCTGCCGGCCATCCCGTTGTTCACGCTGGCGGGGTTTCTTCTTGCGGAGGGGCATGCCTCCGCTCGTCTGTTGCGGGTGTTTCGCGCGTGGTTCGGCTGGATCCCCGGCGGGACGGCTGTCGTGTGCGCCGTGCTCTGCACGTTTTTCACCGCCTTCACCGGCGGGTCTGGCGTCACGATTCTCGCGGTAGGCGGCGTGCTGTTTCCGGCGCTCCTGAAGGAAGGGTACCGCGATCAGTTCTCGCTCGGGCTGCTCACCGTCTCCGGCTCGCTCGGGCTGCTGCTGCCGCCGTCCCTCCCGCTGATTCTGTACGCGGTCGTCGCGCAGATCCCCATCGAAGACCTTTTCATTGGCGGGTTGCTGCCAGGCATTCTGCTGACTTCGATGATCGCCGCATGGGGCGTCCGCGAGGGTATGAGCTCCGGCGCCGTGCGCCAACGCTTCCAGCCGGGAGAGGCGGGCGCCGCCCTGTGGGCCGCGAAATGGGAGCTCGCGATGCCGGCCGTGGTGATCGTGTCGATGTTCAGCGGGATTGCAACCGCCGTCGAGGCGGCCGCATTGACGGCCTGCTACGCCCTGTTCATCCAGACGGTTGTTCACCGCGATCTGAAGACGATGAGGGATCTCCTCCGCGTGTTCGTTGAGTGTGCGGTGGTGATCGGCGGAGTGCTGGTGATCCTCGGTGTCGCGGTCGGCCTGACCAATTATCTCGTGGGCATCCAGCTGCCGGCCACGCTCGTGGAATGGGTACGCGCCCACATCGAGTCGCGGCTCGCGTTCCTGCTCGTCCTCAACGTGTTCCTGCTGATCGTGGGCTGGTTCATGGAAATATTCGCCGCGATCGTGGTCGTGGTTCCCCTGATCGTTCCGCTGGGCGCCGCCTTCGGCATCAATCCCATCCATCTGGGCATCATCTTCGTGTCGAACCTCGAACTGGGCTTTCTGACACCGTTGGTCGGCCTCAACATTTTCCTGGCGTCCTATCGCTTCAAGCGCCCGGTCCTCGAGGTATGCCGCGCAACGCTGCCGTTCATGGCCATTCTCGGCCTCGGCGTGCTGGTCATCACCTACGTCCCCTGGTTGACGACGGGGCTGCTGGCGCTCCTGGGACGGTAGGCAGACCGCGGGCAACTAATCGAGCGGGCATCCGTCTAACGGTTCCGAGGGGGAAGCTTGCCATGCGCAACATGTTGAAACCGGTCGCCCTTGTCGGCGTCGTACTGCTCGGATGCGCCGGCGGCGCCGCGGCGCAAACGGATTTTGAGTGGCGGGGGCAGATGGCGTCTGGGCCAGACCATCGAAATCAAGGGCATCAACGGCAACGTGAGAGCCATGGCGGCGGTGGGAAACGAGGTCGAGGTGACGGCCACGCGCTCGGCGCGCCGCAGTAACCCGGCGGATGTGCGATTCGAGGTCGTCCCGCATGCAGGCGGCGTCACGGTCTGCGCGGTCTACCCGACGGAATCGAACCAGCCTCCCAACGAGTGCAAGCCTGGATCGCAGGGCCGGATGTCCACGCGAAACAACGACACGGTCGTGAACTTTACGGTGCGGGTGCCGGCCGGGAATTGGGTTTGCGGGGCGGACAGTGAATGGAGAAGTGGATGCCGATTCGCTGCAGGGCAACGCTGAAGGTCACACCGTCAATGGGTCAATCCGGCTGGTGACGACCGGATGGGCGAACGCCACGACGGTCAACGGCTCGATTCACGCGACGATGGGCCGGGCCGACTGGCCGGACGGGGCCGACTTCAGGACGGTCAATGGTGAGATTACCCTCAAGTTGCCCGCGGTCGTCAACGCGGAGGTGCGTGCCGAGACGGCAAACGGCAGCATCAAGAGTGAGCTGCCGGTTGCGGTCACCGGGCAGGCCGACCCGCGGCGCCTTCAAGGGACGCTGGGATCGGGCGGCCGTCGGCTCGCGCTCGCGACGGTCAACGGCAGCATCACGTTGCTCAAATAGGCAGCGGCCTGACGGCTACCAGCCGGTCGGCGCCCCCGCGAGCTGCTGGTCGAGCCAGGTCGAGAGCGGCGCGAAGTAGTCCAGGATAGCGGTGGCGTCCATCTGCCGTGAGCCGGTCAGCGCTTCCAGTGCGTCCGGCCACGGCTTCGACATGCCCATCGACAACACGGTATTCAGGCGCTGTCCCGCTTCCTTGCTTTCAAAGATCGAACAACGGTGCAGCGGCATGGTGCAGCCGGCCGTCTTCGAAAGCGCGCGGTGGAACTGGAACTGCAGGATTCGCGCGAGGAAGTAGCGCATGTACGGCGTGTTGTCGGGCACGTGGTACTTGGCGCCCGGGTCGAAGAACTCCTCGTCCCTCGCCGACACGGGCGCAACGCCCTGGTACTTGAGACGGAGGTCCCACCAGGCCTTGTTGTAGCTGGCGGGCGTCACCTCTCCGGAAAACACCTTCCAGCGCCACTGGTCGATGACCAGTGCGAACGGCAGAAACGCGAAGCGCTCGAGCGCCATGCGGAGGAGCAGTCCCGTGTCGTGCGAGGCATCGGGCGCGGCGTTGAGCAGGCCGATCTTCACGAGGTACTCGGGCGTGACGGACAGGGCAATCGTGTCGCCGATCGCTTCGTGAAAGCCGTCGTTCGCGCTGTCGCGCAGGATGACGGGCTGCTTCATGTACGCGCGCTGGTAGAAGTTGTGGCCGAGCTCGTGATGAATGGTCGTGAAATCCTCGGCGGTCGGGTTGATGCACATCTTGATGCGCACGTCGGCCTCGAGGTCGATGTCCCAGGCGCTGGCATGGCAGACCACGTCGCGATCCTTCGGCCTGACGAAGAGCGACCGTTCCCAGAACGTCTTGGGCAGGGGATCGAACCCGAGCGACGTATAGAACCGCTCGCCCGTACGCACCATGTCGAGCGCGCTCATGTGGCGATTCTTCAGGATGGCGTCGAGTGAGTAGCCGACGTCCGTGTTTTTCGGTGCGACGAGCGGATACACGTTCTCCCACTCCTGCGCCCAGATGTTGCCGAGGAGATGGGCGGGAATGGGTCCCTTCTCAGGGACGAGATCGCCGTATTTCTCCCGCAGCTTCATCCGGACGAACGCATGAAGCTTCACGTACAGGGGCTGCACCTGTGTCCACAGGCGGTCCAGTTCCTTCGAGAACGCCTCGGGCGGCATGTCGTATTTCATGCGCCACATGGCGCCCGTATCGGCGAACCCCAGCTCCTTCGCGCCCTTGTTCGACAATTCGACGAAGCGCGAGTAGTCCTTCTTCATCTTCGGGGAAATCGTGTGCCAGCCTTCCCACACTTCGCGCAGGCGTTTCTCGTCGCGCGAGCCTGCCATGACTTCCGTGATCTGATCGATGTTGAGGCAGGTATCCGCCTTTCCAGGGTCCTTGCACCATTTGCCCGTGCCGTAATCTGCTTCGAGCCGCGCCATGATCGTCGTCAGTTCCTCGGCCTCCTTCTGATCGGCCGGCGTGACCATGACCAGCGACGTCTTCAGCACGTTCATCTGGCGCCGTTCGCTGTCGGAGAGCGTCAGCCCGTCGTACTTGGCGGCCTCCTTCGCGAGCTTGACGCTCGCCTCGATGGCCTCCTGGCTGATGCGCGCGTTCAACGCCGCCGTGTCATCGGTGATGAAGTTCTGCGCGACCCAGCCGCCCTGGCTGCCGAGGATGCCGACCTTGAGGAGTGTCTGGTTGGCAGTGTCGAGAAAGCCTTGGCGTCGCTTGCCGAGCCAGGCGCCGGCGCCGGTGCGAGCGCGCGGGTGCAGGCGGCAGTCGACGTGAGAAAGGCGATTGAGCAGGCGAGCCAGGTTCGCTTCGTCATGCCCCCAGCATAAAGCGGTTCCGGGGCTCCGGCTTCAGAGTTCTGAAGTTCGCTGGGACAGACCGCTCAGGGCGTGATGGCCCACCATCATGGCCGCCTCGGCAGGGGTACATCGGTGCTCATGCCCCATTGCGGGGAGAGCCAGGTCGTGTAGTTGGTGCTCGACTGCAAGATCCACCACGTCCCCGTTGAGGGCCGGAAGATCGCCACGTCGGTCTTGCCGTCGCCATCGTAGTCGCCGGGCACGGGCATATCGGTGCTCGCGCCCCATTGCAGGGAGAGCCAGGCCGTGTAGTTGGTGCTTGACTGCAGGATCCACCAGGTCCCCGTTGAGGGCCGGAAGATCGCCAGGTCAATCTTGCCGTCGCCATCGTAGTCGCCGGGCACCGGCATATCGGTGCTCACGCCCCATTGCTGCGCGAGCCAGGTCGTGAAGTTGGTGCCCGACTGCAGGATCCACCACGTCCCCGTTGAGGGCCGGAAGATCGCCACGTCGGTCTTGCCGTCGCCATCGTAGTCGCCAGGCACGGGAATGTCGGTGCTCGCGCCCCATTGCGGGGAGAGCCAGGCCGTGTAGTTGGTGCTCGACTGCAGGATCCACCAGGTCCCCGTTGAGGGCCGGAAGATCGCCAGATCAATCTTGCCGTCGCCATCGTAGTCGCCGGGTACCGGGATATCGGTGCTCGCACCCCATTGCTGGGAGAGCCAGGTCGTGTAGTTGGTGCTCGACTTCAAGATCCACCACGTCCCCGTTGAAGGCCGGAAGACCGCTAGGTCGGTCTTGCCGTCGCCATCGTAGTCGCCGGGCACCGGGATATCGGTGCTCGCGCCCCATTGCTGCGCGAGCCAGGTCGTATTGTTCGAGGTCGACTGCAGGACGTACCACGTGGCCGTCGACGGACGGTAGACGCCCAGATCAGTCTTGCGGTCGCTGTCGAAATCGAAGCGGGGGCACGGCCCTGTCCTGAACGTCGCATCCAATCCGACGCTGGTCCCGTTGGCGTTGGTCGCCGTCGCGCGGAAGTGGTACTGCGTGTTGCAGGTCAGGCCTGCGATGGCGCCTCCGCCAATGGCCACCGCCGAGGCGCCGGCCCCCATTGCCTGGAGCGGCGTCGGGGTGCCGTAGCCCGTCGTCGTACCGTATTCGAACCTGGCGTTGGTTGCGAAGCCAGAGGGATTCACGATGCCGTTCAGCGTGGCCGTTGTGCCGCTCACAGATGTTGCGGCGCTCGTCGTCACCGCGGGTACTGGCGTCCCCGAGGTAACCGAGACCACGTACGTCGAGCCGGACCGGCTGACGACGCTGATCTTGAACCCGTTTGTATAGGTCTGACCCGGAAGCCACTGCGCGTTGGAAAGAGCGCCGGTTGACGAGCAGGTCGTCGAATTGTAGTCACCGGGAGTGGCGTCGATCGGTATCGCCCATCCTGACTGGTTGTTGAAGTAACAGCTCCCGCTGATGGCGGGCCTGTTCATTTGAACGTCGTGAATGATGATGCCGTCAGACGGAATCCCATCGTCGTACTGTGAGCTGGCTCCGAGGCCTTTCACCCTGGCCTCAACCGTGTAGAAGTGGGCCGTGGAGCCGGTGCAGGGCGATCCCGTGATGCAGACCTTGATCGATTTGATCGCCGACGCCCAGCGGCAGCGTTCCGGCTTCGAGCGCGACCGTCACGTTCGAACTCGTATCCGTGACCACCTGATTCCCGGACGGTATCCACCCCAGGTAGTCCCTGTACGGGGCGATATACCCGTCGCCCGGCTCGGAACAGCGAAGCGTGTTCCCGAAACCATTCGCTGACAAGTACGATCCGCAATTCATCGAGTTGATGGACGAGACGCTGCTCATCACATCCCACGGGCTGTCGTAGGAGTAATACGCCCAGCCCGAGTGGGGCAGTCCGAGACTGTGGCCCATCTCATGTGCGTAGGTGGGGACGTTCTGCCCCCATGGCGGTTCCCATGTCGCGCCGTACGACTGGCCGTCCACCGAACTGTAGTACCCGCCGCCCCATGCGCAGCAGTCCAGGTCGTTGCTCAGCACGAAGTTGATGTTGTTATAGACCTTGAAATTGATACCCTGCGCGCGGCCAAGGGCCGTCGCGTCGTCCGCCAACGCCTGCAGGAGCGCACAGCTCGAACTCCCGCCGCATGGCGCGTAGTAGCTCTTCGGATGGGGCAGCGTCAGCCAACCGCCTGACGCGCCGACTCCGCCAACTCCGCCGACGTCGCCTATCCAGGAAAACTGGTTGTACGAGGTCTTCTTGAAAAAGCCGTTGATAGTTGACGGAAACAGCGCGCCCCCGGGCGGTGTGTCGGGGTTCGTCATGTCGGTGTAGAACGACGGCGGATGCGGGACCGCGGCATCGTCCTGGAACTTCACCAGCAGAAAGATGACCTTCTTCGTCCCGAAGGTGACGGCCTCGTACGCGTCCGCCTGCGGTGCCTGACTGGGTGCGAAGCTATCCACGACGACGGACGGTGTGGCGGGAACCCCTCCGCGGGACGTCGCCTGAGCGGTACGGCCGGAGACGAAAACTCGTTTACCGAAATGGACCGCCGCCTCGTTCTCCTGCCCCGTCAGCTGCAGGCGCAGCATTCTTCCGTCCGCGAGGGTCAGCGTGTACTGGATGTCGCTGGCTGCACCGAGCGGGTGTGGGTCGCCCCAGACGACGCCGAGGATGCCCTCGAAGTTTTGACCCGTCAGGAGTTGCGTCGGCGCATTCGGGGCTTGCGCTTCCAGACCGAGGCCTGCGGACACCAGACACACGAGCGTGCACGCGAGGAGGGCACTGCGCTCGTGCCATCCTAGCCTTCGCAGATTGTCACGAGGTGCACCTGGACGACTCTTGGACATTCCGCGGTCGTCTGGTGCACAGAACGGTCCAGGTGTCTGACTGCCGGGATTTGTTGGGGTTTGACGCGGGGCGATCCCGTCTATGTTCCAGAATTGGCCACCGAGCCACGATTCTGTTGGGATGGCAGCGAACCAAATGAGGATGATCTAGGAAAAGCGCGGCGATCTTCTGGACGAACTCAACCCGGATCGTCGGGGTCCTCGTGCTTCCTTCGCCACGCGATCCAGCGGGGCGCGCCTTGACTTCGCCCGAGATCTCGACTTTTGCGCCGACGAACGGGGAGAGCTGGCTTTCGATCGCCTCCAGGCGATAAGTCGGGGCGGACGCGCTCGCGGCCGCATCGGAGCCGCCCGTTCCGGGCGGCGTGACGCCGCGCCGCCCGGCATTGGTGAGGATGAACCGGGTATCGCTCGGGGTGGTCTTGTCGATCGAGTTACTCCCGCCGGGCGCCGCCTGCACGCAGCCCGTCAACGTGATTCGATCGGCGGGGTTCGGCGGATCCGGTTGCGGCGTTCCGGGAGTAGGGTTGCCCCTGGCCGGTTTGCCGCCGCTCTGGGCGGCGGCGCCAGCCGTCACTACCGCCGCGGCAGCCAGGGCCGCCACAGCGATCAGCGCGCTGCCGACCCGCGTGCGCAGGATCACCTAGGCGCCGCCCCCCTGCACGGCGAACGTCCCAAGCTTGATGAGCTTTCCCGGATCGGTGTTCGCGTCGACGAGTACGCCGAAAAACGGCGCCATCATTTCTTCCCACGTCATCCGCCCCAGGTAAACGGTCCGGTTCGGATTCGGGTTGGCCCTGTTCGACGCTGAGTTGTCGTAGTGCGCGTCGACGTACATCTTCGTACCCTTCGGAACACGAATCGGCCTGGCGGGCTGATAGAGAATCTGCCAGTTGAAGTCGTACTTCGGGACGTTCAGCACGACTTCGTCCCGGCCATCGGGATAGACGAGGTGATACGTCATGTCCTTTCCGCGCACGTGCATGTGAGGCATCATCTCGACGAGATCGACGTCCGCCGTGAACTCGAGATCGAACGGGGGACTCTTGTAGTTCGGGTCGTTCGGCGGGATGGCGAAGTTCGGCCCGCCGCCCACGATCCCGTACGACATCCAGCGCTTCTCGGGCGCGGACTCCGCGACGGTGAAGCCGATGAGCGGACGGTCGACGATGTCCCTGCCGATCGGTGTGTAGTGGACCTGAATCGAGATGTCGCTGTTGGCGGGAATCAGCTTGCCCGCCTTGAATGGGCGGTAATCGTCGGCGGCGCGCCCCGGCACGTAGCAGTTGAAACCGCCTGCGCCGTCGGAACCCGCCGCCCCCGCCGGGGGCGTACGGGGCGGCCCTGTCGGCGCGGGACGCGGGGGCGCTTCGCCTTTGATCGCGGCACCTTCACCGTCTCGCGGGGATTCATTCCAGTTCGCTTCGTAGTACTTCGCGTCCGGCTTGTGCGGCTGAAACGTGAAGCAGATGTGGTGGGTTACCGGAAGGACGCTCGGCTTGATTTCGAGCGAGGTGATCCACGTGTCCCGTGTGAAGCCGCTGGGAATGAGAAACGTCGTCCACTCCACGACGTCCTGGGGCGCATGGGCGGGCACGCGAAACTCGGGTCCCCGCACGACGATGTCAGGCTTGATTTGCCAGCCGTCGGCGGGCCAGTCGACCGGCGGGGGCGCGTCGCCCGGGTCGCCCTGCGGCGTGCCCGAGTCCACCCATTTCACAATCGCGTCGACGTCGCGTTCGGCAAGGGAACGGTCATTCGCGAAGCTCCCATGCTGGGGGTCGGCGAACCACGGCGGCATCTGCCGGCTTTCGACTTTGGCCTTGATGGAACGAGCCCAGGGGCGGGCGTCCTGATACGTCAGCAGCGACATCGGCGCGATTTGTCCCGGCCGATGGCACGACTGGCAATTCTTCTGGAGGATCGGCAGAATGTCTCTCGCGAACGTGACGGGTGCGTCGGCGGCGCGGACGCTGACCGTCCGGAAGGGGCCTGCCGGGCCCGAGACAACGGCAGCCGTTCCGATCACAAAAAGCAGGGCGATCGCGAACCGTACCATCTTTACCTCCAGGCCGAAGCGAGCGATGAAGGATACCGTAACCGCTCGCGCGCAGGAGGTCAATAAGGAGTGGGCATGAGCAGGAACGAGACGAGGTTGGCGGTGTCGGTCGCCTGGATCGGCATCCTTCTGGGTCTTTTGCCACAGGCCGCTCACGCCCAGGCGTTTGCTCACGCCAAGAGCTCGCTGACGGATTACTCACGAAGCGACCTCGAACCACGGCGGGCCTGCGCCAGCCTTGCGGAGTTCAGGGACAAGGAACTCGTCAAGATCGAGGCGCGCGTCGTGCCGGAAGCGGCGAACCTGCCGGAGCACTGCCGCGTCAGCGGCGTGCTCTCTCCCGAGATTGCCTTTGAAGTGAACCTGCCGGCCCGATGGAACGGTCGCTTCTACATGATCGGCAACGGCGGCCATGCGGGCGAGGGTTTCGACGAGCCCTTGCGTGCCGGCCAGCGGGCCGATGCCGTCCGGCTGGGATTCGTCATGGCGATGACGAACACGGGCCACGACTCGCGCAAGGAACCGCAAGCGTCGTTCGTCATGAGCAACCCG
Organism: uncultured Acidobacteriota bacterium; assembly: GCA_963729215.1. Classification (GTDB taxonomy): domain Bacteria; phylum Acidobacteriota; class Vicinamibacteria; order Vicinamibacterales; family CAVVIG01; genus CAVQJU01. The sequence continues at coordinate 341,633 of CAVSND010000027.1, forward strand.
CAGAAGGCCATCGATTACGCGTATCGGGCCGTGCACCTGACTGCCACGACAGCGAAGCAAATTGCGGCGAAGTACTACTCGCGTGAGGTCGCGCGTTCATATTGGAATTCCTGTTCGAACGGCGGCCGACAGGGCCTCATCGAGGCCCAACGCTACCCCCAGGACTTCGACGGCATCGTCGCCAACGCGCCGTGGGTCGATCAGACCGGATTCACCGTCGGAGCGCTCTGGAATCAACGAGCCCTGACGGAAACGCCGATCCCGATCGAGAAGCTGGCGCTGGTTGCTGCGTCCGTGATGGCGAAGTGCGACAAGGTCGACGGGCTCGCCGACGGCCTGATCGACGATCCACGGCGATGCGACTTCGATCCCGGCCGCGACGTGCCGGTCTGCCAGGCGGGCTCGGACACTCCGCAGTGTCTCACCGCCGCGCAGGCCGGAACGTTCAAGAAAATCTATGGCGGAGCGATGAGCGGTGGAAAGCCGTACTTCCCCGGGTTCATGTACGGAAGCGAGGCCATGGCGGCTGGCCCGGGTGGGGCCAGCGCGAGCGGATGGCTCAACGTCATCATTCCGCGACAGGCGGACGTCAAGGCGGCGGACTTCAGCCTGGCGGAGTCCACGATGAAGTACCTCGTGTTCCCGCAGCCCAACCCCGACTACGACTTTCGCACGTTCGACTTCGATCGCGATATCCCGTTGCTCGATCGCTGGGGCAAGCTCGCCAACGCCAACAATCCGGATCTGTCCGGGTTCAACAAGAGAGGCGGGAAGCTCCTGATGACCTACGGCTGGGCGGACTCAATCCTGATGCCCATGATGGGTGTGAAGTACTTCGAGCAGGCCGTCCAGAAGAACGGACCAAAGACGACGGACTTCTTCCGGCTGTTCATGGTTCCGGGCATGGCGCATTGCGGCGGCGGCGTGGGCCCCGACCAGAACGACGCGGTGACCGCGGTAATCGACTGGGTCGAGAAAGGCAAGGCGCCGGACACGCTGGTCGCAAGCAAGGTCGCCAACGGTCAGGTGGTCCGAAGCAGGCCGCTGTGCCCCTACCCGCAGGTCGCGCGGTACAAGGGAGAGGGCAGCATCGACGAAGCGGCCAGCTTCAGCTGCGTGGCGCCGGCCCCCTAGACATTCCGCACGTGTAATGGCCTGCCGGGTCTCATACCGCGGCGGAGCCCTGCCTCCGTGGAACCTTGCGAATGTGATATCCGTATGATATCACTTAGATAGCAAGTTACGACTGGAGGACCGCAATGAGCGTGAATCAGGGTGTCGCCAATCGCGAACACACGGTGTCAGTGCTGAACGGGTGGTTCATGTTGGTGCTGCTGGTCGGCCTGCTGCTGGCAGATATCGCCCTGCTGGTGACAGGCATCAGGAACGCACCGTCCGACGGCCCGCAGCTCGTGCTCGTCTGCGTCCTCGCGCTTCCGCTGATCGGCCTGCTGCTTTCGGGATTGTTCACCCTGCAGCCGAATGAAGCGCGCGTGCTCGTGCTGTTCGGCGCGTACAAAGGGACCGGTACGCGAGAGCGGCTTCCATTGGGGGAACCCTTTTTACACCTCTGGACAGCAGGCGTTCGGGGCGGAGGCCCTGGCGGCAGCCCTTCAGTCCAAGCGCGGGGGCGGCAAGAGCGAATCGACCGACACACGGAGGCGAGCGCTCGGCCGCAACAAGATCTCCCTCCGCGCCCGCACGTTCAATGGCGACACGCTGAAGGTCAACGACAAGCGCGGCAACCCCGTCGAGATCGCCGCGGTCGTCGTCTGGCGCGTGGCCGATACGGCGCAGGCGATGTTCGACGTGGACAACTACGAGACCTACACGCGGACGCAGAGCGAGACAGCTGTGCGCCATCTCGCGAACCTGTATGCCTACGACGACGGCGAAGAGGGCGAGCCGACGCTGCGCGGAAACGTGGAGGATGTATCGCGTGCCCTGCGCGCCGAACTTCAGGAGCGGCTCGCCAAAGCAGGCATTACGGTGGATGAGGCACGATTGACGCACCTGGCCTACGCGCCCGAGATTGCGCAGGCGATGCTGCGCCGCCAGCAGGCCGAGGCCGTCATCGCCGCGCGGCAGAAGATCGTGCACGGCGCGGTCAGCATGGTCCACATGGCGCTCACAGAACTGGCGGAAAAGCAGGTCGTGCAATTGGACGACGAACGGCGCGCCGCGATGGTGAGCAACCTGATGGTCGTGTTGTGCGGCGAGTCCGAGGTCCATCCTGTGGTGAACACGGGCACGCTCTATAACTGACGCGACGCGAATGGCGGACCGAAAGTCGTTTCTTCTTCGTATCGATGCGGAATTGTGGGCCGGGCTCGAGGCCTGGGCGCAGGACGAACTGCGCAGCGTCAACGGCCAGATTGAATTCGTGCTGCGGCAGGCCGTTCAGAAACGAAAGGGAACGCGGGCCCCGCGAACCGAGGAGGCGAGTCCCGCTTCACGCGGGCGGCGGCGACCCTAGCGGCTGCTGAAGAACGCAGCCAGAACGTAAAACGCAGAACGGAAAATGTAGAACGCAGAACGTCCCAGTCGGGAACCGCGCGCGGTCAGTGATCGGATCGAGTGCCTGTGGCGTCAGGCGATACGGACGCCGCAGGGATCGCAATCGGTGCCGAGGACGGAGCCGTCGTCATCGTCGGGATTGAAACCAGCGGTCACGGATGCCGGAGGCGTGTCGGTAGCCGGCGACGGTTTTTCGCCGAGGTAGGTCCCGATATCGCCGACGGCGCCCACGCGCTTCCAGACCCTGTCGTAGATTGGCTCCAGGCTCTCACGCGTCACCAGCCGCATCGCGATCCCGTTCGCGAGCTGTTCTGTTTGCAGATACGGATGGTGAGTGAAGATCCAGACGTGGCCCAGCTCATGGGCAACGACGGCGCGGAGCTCTTCCTCGCTCAGCTGACTGAGGAACGCGCCTTCGAAAGCCAGCAGAAAGCCAGCGTCCGGATCCGCTTGTCGCTGGACCGAGACCATCAGCGCGTTGCTTGCGACGATTGAGACCTGAACGTCGTCGGTTATCGCGAGGCGGGCGCGGAAATCATCAACCACATGCTGAACGCGATCGCGATCGGCCTGGGGCTCATCCGCATTGAGCTGATGAGGCGCGAGCCACACCGAAATCACACACAGGCACGCAAAGCTGAACCGAACAGCGCGCATTGAATTGATTTGAAAGTGAAAGCTGAGCCGCAACGCGCGGCGTTAACGGTAAGTGTAACACGCCGACCTGCGGGAACCGGAAGAACCTACATATCTCACTGTCAGGAATCACGACAGATATGACAACCGAAACGCGTCCGTATTCGCGCGCGCGCCGCCATCGGCGCCTGCGCGCTGAGCACCGTCTTTGCATCCCGTCCCCTGAACAAACTGAAAGGAGGCTGCGCGAATATCCGCTGCTCGTTCGCATGAGTTCACTCGTACATCAAACGCATCAGCAGGGGAGAGAATGATGAAGAACACCTTGAAGCGAGTCGCGCTCGCGGCGGCTCTCGCCGCGCTCATCACGCCGTTCTACGCACCTGTGACGCACGCGGCCGCACAAGCTGATCGTACCGCGCCGTCTCAGGCCGATCGCGCAGCGCCGCCTCAGGGCCGCGCTCCGGCGGCGGCTCCGGCTGTCGGCGAGCTCGTCCGCGTAGATCCGGATGCGAAGACGCTGTCGATCAAGACGGCGGCCGGAGCGGAAATGATGTTCCGCTATAACGATTCGACGACAGTTACCGGCAGCCAGAAAACAGTCGCCGGCCTGGCGACGATGCGCGGCAGCCAGTTGACCGTGACGTACAGAACGGAAGGCACCGCCAACATCGCCACGATGATCGAAGTCAGGGACAAGGCATAGCCGCGTAGAAGCCCACCGAACGGCGCGGGGCGGCGCGCGAAAACACGCGTCGCCCCGCGTCTACGTACGCAGCCCCGCGTCGACTTACTTAACTGATTGATTGCCGAGGCGGCGCAACAGGCTTGCCGTGGCGCCTTTCGGATTGGCCAGGTCGAGCGGTGTCTTTCCCCGCTTGTTCGTGACGTCGAGCATCGCTCCGTTGGCAGCCAGATATTCGACGCTGCGTGTGGACCCGGTGAGCGCGGCGTAGTGCAGCGCCGTGTTGCCCGCGTCGTTCGCGGCGTTGACATTCGCACCTGCTCCCACGTAGAGCTTCATGGCGTCGAGGGGATCGGCGCGGCCGGCTTTCTCCACGACGTCTTCCTCATCGCCGCCCCGGCGGGCGCCGAATCCAGCGGCGACCATCAACGGCGTTGAACCGTCCTCCGCGGCGACGTTCGGGTTGGCGCCCTTGTTGAGCAGCGCGCGGATCGCCGGAAGGTCGGTGGCTCGTGTGGCGCGATAGAGCGGCGTGGCGCCTGGCGGCACGTTGATGTCGCCCTGGGCCTGGCGCGGCGGAATTCTCTTCGTGTACGGCCGGTTCGGGTCGGCGCCGTGCGTCAGGAGCGCCTGAATGAGATCCAGGCTGGTGACGCCGTTGTCATTGTCGGGCGGATTCGGGCGATTACTGTACGTGGCCAGATTGCGCGTTTCGAGCGCCGTGTAGAGCGAGCCGTCGTTGACGTCGGCGCCCCGGTCCGCGAGACGCACGGCCAACTGGTAGTGTCCATTGAAAATCGCGGTCTGGAGCGCCGTGAAGCCGTACTGCGGCTCGCTGGCGTTGACGTTCGCGCCCGCGGCGAGCAGGCGCTCGGTGGTTTCGATGGAGCCCTGCCTGGCGGCGAACATGAGAGCCGTCAGGCCGCCTTCCGCTCGGTCGTGAATGATGCCGCCGTTGCCGCCGGTGAGCGACGGGAAATCGTAATGCGTGGAGCGGACGTTCACGTCCGCGCCGAGCTCGATGAGCAGCCGGGCGACGGCTTCGTGATTTTCGGCCGCGGCCCACATCAGCGCAGTCTGTCCGCGCCAGGATTCCACGGCGTTGACGTTGGCGCCGCGCACGGCCAGCAGGCGTACTGCCGCCGCGTTGCCGGTACGCGCCGCCGTCATCAGAGGCGTTTCCCCTTCGCCGAGCACGGCGTTCGGATCGGCGCCGCCATCGAGCAGCACTTCGATCATCGCGACGTTGCCCACGGTGCAGGCTTCGTGCAGCGGCGTCACCCCGTATCGGTTGGCGACCTTCGCGCGCGCGCCCGCGCGGATGAGCAGTTTCACCGTATCGAGGTCATCCCAGTGCGCGGCCCAGTGGAGCGCGGTCATGCCCTCGGCGTCCACCGCGTTCACGTCCGCGCGCTGCTTGATCAGGGCACGAGCGCCCGTCTTGTCCTGACGTTTGACCGCGTCGACGATCGCGGCATTTCCGGTGCCCGCCGCCGGCTTCGCGGCCTCTGCTCTCGCCGGCACGAGCGTGGCAGAGCCGGCAGCCACGCACACGAGGAGATGCACGAAAGCCCAGAAGGAGCAGCGGCCGGTGGCGCGGATGTCGTGTGGCATCTTTTCTCGTGGCTCGTGGCTCGTGGCTCGTGGCTCGTGGCTCGTGGCTCGTGGCTCGTTCCGTTCTCGTTTTACGTTCTACATTGTGCGTTTCAGAGATCAACCGCCCCCCAGCTCTCGCCGAACTGGTCCGTGCGCACGCCCGCCTTGTCCAGAATGGTGACCATCAGGTTCGACAGCGGAGTGTAGTTGTCCATGCGGATATGACGGCCGCCGGTCACGCGGCCGGCGGCGCCGCCAGCCACGAGAATCGGCAGATTGTCGTGCGTGTGCTGGTTGCCGTTGCTCATGCCGCTGCCGTAGAGGAAGAGGGAGTGATCGAGCAGGTTCCCGTCGCCGTCCGGCGTCGCCCGCAACCGATCCAGGAAGCCGGCGAACAATCCGAGATGGTAGGCGTCAATCTTGGCCTTCTTCGCGACCTGCTCGGCGACACCGTTGTTGTGCGAGACCGGGTGATGTCCGTCCGCGACGCCGATCTGCGGATACGTCAGCGTGCTGAGCTCGCGGGCCATCATGAACGAGGTCACGCGCGTCATGTCCCCCTGGTACGCGAGGGCCATGAGCTCGAACATCAGCTTCACGTGCTCGTCCCACGACTCGGGCACGCCGATGGGCACGGGCGGTGTTTCGAGCAGGTGATCGGTCCGCTGACGCTCCGCCTGCTGGATCCGTCGCTCGATCTCGCGGACGTTGTCCACGTATTCGCCGAGCTTGGCGCGATCCCTGGCTCCGAGGCCGCGCTGCAGGTCATTCACGCTGTCGCGGACGGCGTCGAGGATGCTGGTGTTCTGCGCGAGACGTGCCTGCCGGGCGGCCGGCGTCGCGCCGTCGCCGCCGAACATGCGCTCGAAAACCACCCGCGGGTTGATCTCCATCGGCAGCGGCTGCGTGGGTGTCCGCCAGGAAATGGTGCTCATGTACGAGCAGAGGAAGTCGCCGGCACAGCTGCCGAGATGGCTCGAATGGTCCTCGGTCGCGAACTCCATCGACGGGAACGTCGTCTCCTGGCCGATCTTCTCGGCGATGATTTGATCGACCGTCGTGCCCAGATGGATGACGCTTCCCTTGGAAGGAAATGTGCCGCTCAGCCACATCGCGGTGCTGGGGGAGTGCCCGTTTTCACCGTTGTTGGTCAGGCCCGTCAGAACGTTCAGCTGATCCCGGAACCGCTCCATCGGCTTGAGGATCGGCGAGAACTCGAACCCTGTGCCAGCCTGGGCGGGCGTCCAGTCCTTCATGATCGATCCATGCGGGACATAGACGAACCCGAAGCGCTGAAGCGGACGCGCCGCAGTCTTCGCGAGCGGCGTCTGAGCCGGCACCATCGCATCGAGAAATGGCAGGGCGAGCGTGACGCCGACGCTGCCGCGCAGGAACGTCCGGCGAGAAATGTGCTTCCGGGTAATGAACATCAGCGGTCTCCCTGCTTCATTCTCATCTGGAACGGTCCGCTCTTCACGATACCGATCACGAGCGACGAAAACTGATACTGCGTAGCCGCCGATTCCCTGACGATCGATCGTCACCACGGGCATGTCGCCCGGCTCGAGCCCGCGGCCCAGGGCGTAGGTCAGGAGCATCTCTGTTGCCGTCCGCGCGAATTGCTCGGGCCGGCTCAGGATGGCACGCCGCAGCCCGGAGGGGCCGTCAACCGACGTCCCGTCCCACAACGTGCTCGACGCGTCGATGCGGGCGCCGCCGTCATTCGTCCGCCACCGTCCGATCCCGTCGAAGTTTTCGAGGGCCAGCCCGATGGGATCCATCAGCTTGTGGCAGCCGGAACAGGCGGGGTTGGCCCGGTGTTCCTCCATTCGCTCGCGCATCGACAGCACCTTGCCGGGCTTCTCGTCCAGGGGCGGCACATTCGCCGGCGGCTCGGGAGGGGGTGTCCCCAGGATGTTCGACAGCACGTACTTGCCGCGAGTGACTGGTGACGTTCGATTTCCGTACGAGTTGAGAGCGAGGATGCTGCCCTGCCCCAACAGCCCGCGCCGGTAATCGTCCTTGATGGCGACGCGGCGATACTGGTCGCCGTAAACGTTCGGAATGCCGTAGTGGCGCGCGAGCCGCTCGTTGAGGAACGTGTAATCGGCGTCGAGCAGGCTGAGCACGCTCTTGTCCTCGATCACAATCGTTTCAAAGAGCAGTTCCGTTTCACGCTGGAGCGCCTGGCGGAGGTTGTCGTCGAAATCCGGGAACACGTCCTCGTCCGGGCGCAGGCTCTTCAGGTTCCGCAGAAACAGCCACTGGCCGGCGAAGTTCGCGCCGAGCGCACGGGCGCGTTCATCGGCGAGCATCCGCTTCACCTGCTGATCGAGCACAGCCGGCGTGTGCAGCTTGCCCGACACCGCGAGGTTCAGGAGTTGATCGTCGGGGATGCTGCTCCAGATGAAGAACGACAGCCGCGACGCCAGTTCGAGGTCGCTCACGCGGTAGGCGCCGTCGGCCGGCACCTGTTCGGGGTCGCGTTCGAAGCGGTACAGGAACTGAGGCGACACGAGGATGAAGGTGAGCGCGTTTTCGATGCCCGCATCGAACGTGCCGCCCGTGCGCCTGCCCGTGCCGAAGAAGCCCATCAACCGATCGACTTCGGCGGCCGTCGGTGGCCGGCGGTACGCGCGGCGCGCCAGGGTGGTCAGCACCGTTTTCGCGCAGGCGGTTTCGTCTGCGCCGGTGGAAGGCCTGCACGAGAAGATCAGCCGGCGGCTGGGTGAGTTGCCCGTGCCCGTGACGTTGAACGGTCCCTCGATCGTGACCTTGTCGACTTCCGGGATCCCCACGGGCGTGATCGGATCGATCCGCTCGCGCAGGAAGGGTTGCAGGAGATCGACCGACGGCGCTGAACTCTTCTTCAAGAACGCGACACCCACAAAATGCGGGCCGGCCTTGGCGGGAACGCGCGTCTTGAAACGCGTTTCGAGCGCGTCACCCGCAGCCGTGGGGTTCAGATAGTTCGCCTTTTCGTCGTCGGCTCCGCCGAAGCGGGCAAGCCGCATGCGTTCGCCGTCGAAGGTGATCTCGAGATCGTGCGCGACCTCGAGGCCGCGGATGATATTCACCGTTTCGCGGTACAGCCTCGGCTGGATGACGTACTCGCCGTCCACGGGGAAGGTGTAGCGGATCAGGATGCCGCCCCGCGTACCGATGGGCAAACCTTCGATGTGATCGTTTTGCGAAAGGTCCGATCGCACGCGGAAGGTCTCGACAGTGGGCGTGGCGTTCGGGTTTCCGACAGCCAGGCCGCTGACCTTCCAGGCGGCCGACAGGTACCGTTCCATGAGCATCGGCGAGACGCCGAGGACGTCGCCGATATTGTCGAAGCCGTACGCGCTGTCATCGGCAGGCAGGAGCGCGGCGACGTCCACGTCGAGCGCGAGCAGATCTCGCACGGCGTTGCCGTACTCCGCGCGATTCAGCCTGTGGAGGACGGGTCGTCCCGGATTCGGATGCGCCGCCGCGACCGCGTCGATGGACGACTCGAGATAGGAGGCGAACGCGTCGAGCGCGGCTTTATCCGGATGAGGGAGGCCGACAGGCGGCATCATGCCGCCGCGGACCTTCCGGATCACTTTCTCCCACGTTTCCGCGCGTACAGCGGGAGACGCCGGATCCATTCCTTCCAGAATCAGGCCGCCGGATTTCGTGCGCGCGTTATGGCAGGTCAGGCAGTACTTGCCCACCAACGCGCCCGCCGCCACGCTCGCCGCCGTGCCCGCAGTCTGTGGAGCGCCCGACGCCTGGGGCTGGCTGGACACGGCGCCCATCACGACGGCCCAGCCCGCGACGAGTGCGATGACTGCTCGAGTCATACCGGGAGGAGCCAACCCCACAAGTTGCCGTCCGGTGCATGCTCGGCGTGAATCTGGACGTAGAACCAGCCCTTTTTGAGCGAGTCGAGCTGGGACTTGTTCAGGTTGGCGCTGCCGCTGATCGCGCCGCTCGGTGCTTTCTCGACCGTCAGGTCGAATTCCACGGGCCCGCGCACGCCGCGCGCTCCGAAGTGCATCTGGCCGATCGTCGCGGCGCTCTTCATGCCGGCGAACGTGCCGGACACTGACAGCCGCGTGCCGTTCAAGGTAGCGGTCACCGTTCCAGAACCCGTAATGGTCGCGGCGGTGGACGTTTCGACCGGGACGGGCGTCAGCCGCGCACGGAAGCTCGCTGCGGGCGCCTGCGCCGCCGACGCGGCGGAGGCGAGCACGGCAACGCTCGCCGTGGCGGTGCCCAGCATACGAACGATCGACGACATGGCCGCTATTCTACGCTGGCCGCGGAGGTTGGTGAAGGGTGAAGGGTGAGGAGGTGAAGGGGAGAGGGGCCACCTCCCGGGAGGGAATCCCGGAAAAATGGCCCCGAGAAGGTTACTTGCCGTAGACGAACTCGTGCCCGACGCGCTCGCCGATCGGGAACCACGCTGAGACGGGCGGCGCAGAGCCGGGGGCCGCTTCACCGAGGGTCACGAGCAGCTTGCCCTTGTCGTTCTTCGGGCGCTCCACCTGACGTGTGTACGCCGTCAGGAAGACCTTGCGCCGATCCTGGCTCGATACGCGAACAATCGAGTTCGACATGGAGTTGGTGGGAGTCTCGAAGATGTAGGTGCCCGCCGCCAACTCGACGCCCGGCAGCGCGACGGCGCGGCTGAACGTGAGGTAGTTGGTGTGCGGGGCGTTGTCGCTTCGGGCGATCCCGGCAGCGCCAATGACGAGACCGAGGGACAGAGCGCCGACCGCCGCGAGCTTCAGATTGCTGACCATGTGACTACCCTCCTGAGTGAGACGCAAATGCCGGGATGTTGACCTTGCCTCTAATGGGCGTTGCCGGTCTGCGTCTCGGTTCACTGGTATACGCGGCGGGCGGGCAGGAAGGGGCTCAGGAGTAAACTGAGGCGATTTGTCCACACGTGCTCACGGTTTCGCGCTGGCTGCCGGATCCGGCGTCCTGCTCGCACTCAGTTTTCCCAAATTCGGATATCCGCCGCTCGCCTGGATCGCGCTGGCGCCGCTGCTCGTGGCATTGACGCAGAACGTCTCGCTGCCGCGTGCCTTCGCGCTCGGCCTCACGACCGGCGCCATCTACTTCGGCGGGACGCTCTATTGGATGTCGATGGTGATGGCGCGCTACGGGGAACTGTCCCTCGCGCTGGCCGTCGCCATCAACGTGGTGTTCGTCGCGTACCTCGCGCTGTTTCCGGCGCTGTTCGCGGTCCTGACCCGGCGGCTGTCGATGGTGCTCGGCGTGGCCGCCCTTCCCGCCGCGCCGTTCGTCTGGGCGGCGACCGAGCTTGGCCGGACATATCTCTTCAGCGGTTTCCCCTGGGTACTGCTCGGCTACAGTCAGACGACGGTCCTGCCGATTGCCCAGGCTGCCAGCATCGTCGGGGTCTTCGGCGTCTCCGCGATCGTCGTGAGCGTGAACGTGGCGTTCGCCGGAATCGTCGCCGGGCGCGCACTGAGGCCGGCCGCGCTCGTCGTGGCCGGCGTGCTCCTCGTCGCCGTGTGGGGGAACGCGCGCGTGCGCGACGGTGCCCTTACCCGGCAGGGCGAGCCACTGCGCGTGGGCCTCGTGCAGGGAAACGCGCTCGAGGAGGAGCGTGACGCGCGGGGCGGTGGCTCTGAAATCCTGAAGCGGCACCTGGAGATGACACGCGAGGCGATCGCCGGCGGTGCCGCGCTCGTGATCCTGCCCGAGTCGGCGTTGTCGCCGTACGCCTTCGAGGAGTATCCCGTTGTCGCGGCGTCGCTGCGGGAGGCGGCGCGTCAGGCGGGCGTGCCGATTCTTCTGGGCAGCGACCAATATGAATGGCGTGGGACGGGCCGCACGCGGGAGGTTCACAAGAGCTTCAACGCGGCGTTCATGCTTCGCGCCGACGGGACGACGGGCGCCGTCTACCGGAAGATGCACCTGGTGCCCTGGGGCGAGTACGTGCCGCTCAAAAACTGGCTCACCTTCATCGGTCCGCTGGTCAAGGCCATTGGCCGCGGCTTCGATGCGGGCGACGAGGCGACGCTCCTTCCCGTGGCCTCCCACCAGGTGAGCACGGCGATCTGTTACGAGATCATCTATCCGGATCTCGTGCGCCGGTTCGTCCGGGAGGGGAGCGAATTGCTGACGACGATCACCAACGATTCGTGGTTCGGCCGTACGTCAGCGCCATACCAGCATTTCGAACAGGCGTCGATGCGGGCCATCGAGGAGGGTCGCTATCTGGTGCGGGCGGCGAACACCGGCGTCAGCGGCATCGTCGATCCGTACGGCCGCGTGCTCGAGCGGACCGCCATCTATCAGCCGGCCATCGTCGTGGGCGACGTGCGGCTGCTGACGTCGGCGACGCTGTACTCGCGCGCCGGCGACGTCTTCGCGTATGCGTCTGCGGTGGCGACGCTCGCCCTGGTCATTCTTTCCGTACGACGCCGTGTACAATAGCCGTCATGCCGACCGTTGACGACTTGACGCGCCGCTACCAGGATCTCAGCAAGCGTGCTGTCGATCTGTGGAGCTATCTTTGAAGCCGCTCATCCTGCCGACGAACTGAATCGTCTCGAGGCGCGCGCCGCCGCGCCTGACTTCTGGAAGGACCAGGCCGAAGCCCAGCGTGTGCTGCAGCGCCGCCGCCGGCTGGAGCAGGATCGCGAGCTCGCTGCGTCGCTGAGAAAGCGCACCGACGACCTCGGCGTGCTCTTTGAATGGGCCGCGGCGGGCGAGGCTGTTGACGCCGAGCTCGCGCAGGCCGTCGAGTCGCTCGACCAGGAAGTGCAGGCGGGCGAGATCAAGAAGATGCTCGGCGGCGAGCACGATCGCAGGAACGCGATCGTCACCATTCACCCGGGCGCGGGCGGGACCGAGTCGCAGGACTGGGCCGAGATGCTGCTCCGCATGTACATGCGCTGGACGGAGCGGCGAGGGTTCCGGCGCGAGCTCATCGACTATCAGCCCGGCGACGAAGCCGGACTCAAGAGCGCGACTTTTACTGTGATCGGCGAATATGCGTACGGCCTGCTCTCGGCGGAGGCCGGCGTGCACCGGCTGGTGCGCATTTCCCCGTTTGATTCCGCCGCGCGCCGTCATACGTCGTTCGCATCACTGTACGTCTGGCCCGAGCTGCCGGAAGACGTGGACGTTGAGATCGACGACAAGGACATCCGCATCGACACCTTCCGTTCGAGCGGCGCCGGCGGTCAGCACGTCAACGTCACCGACTCGGCCATCCGCATCACCCATTTCCCGACCGGGATCGTCGTCTCGTGCCAGAACGAGCGCTCACAGCATCGGAACAAGGATTCGGCGATGAGGGTCCTCAAGGCCCGCCTCTACGATCTGAAGCTGAAGGAGCAGCAGGCCAAGCTCGACCAGATTGGCGGCGCCAAGAGGGAGATCGCGTTCGGCAGCCAGATCCGCAGCTACGTGATGCACCCGTACCAGATGGTCAAGGACCACCGCACCAAAGAGCAGGTCGGCGACGTGAACCGTGTCATGGACGGTGACATTGACGTCTTCATCAAGTCGTACCTGATGAGAAAGTCGAGCGGCACGCTCGGCCAGAGTGCCCCAGACGACGACCTTGAGTAGCGTCGAGAAGAGGTCGTCCGGGCGCTCAGCCGTGCTGGTCGCCATCGGCATCTTCTGCAGCCGCGTGACCGGGCTGATCCGCCAGCGAGTGTTCGCCCACTACTTCGGCCTGGGCCCGGAAGCCGACGCATTTTACGCAGCGCTCCGCATCCCCAACTTTCTCCAGAATCTGTTCGGCGAAGGCGCCTTGTCGGCGTCGTTCATCCCGGTGTATGCCGGCCTGCTCGCGCGCGGCGAACGCCAGGCCGCGGACCGCGTGGCAGGCGCCGTCGCGGCTCTTCTGGCCCTCGTTGTCTCGGTCCTCGTGCTGATCGGCGTCCTCGCGACGCCCGTCTTCATCGACGTCATCGCGCCGGGGTTTCACGGAGACACGCGCACCCTCACCATCGATATCGTGCGAGTGCTGTTTCCGGGAACCGGCTTGCTCGTGCTGTCGGCGTGGTGCCTGGGCGTGCTCAACAGCCACCACCGGTTCCTGCTGTCATACGCGTCGGGCGTCATGTGGAACGTGGCGATGATCGCCACGCTGCTCCTGTTTGGCGGGCGGGCGTCGCTGCCGACGTTGGCGGTGTACCTCGCATGGGGTTCGGTGGCGGGAAGCGCGCTCCAGTTCGGCGTGCAGATTCCCCTCGTGCTCCGGCTCGCACCGGATCTGCGCGTCGTGCTGGACACGGCGTCCGCCGAGGTGCGCACGGTCGTCCGGAACTTCATGCCGGCCTTTGTCAGCCGCGGCGTCGTGCAGTTGAGCGGCTATATCGACACGCTGCTCGCGACCTGGCTGCCGGGTGGCGCGGTCAGCGCGTTGTCGAACGCGACGACGTTGACGCTGCTGCCGGTGAGCCTGTTTGGCATGGCCGTGTCGGCCGCCGAACTGCCGTCGATGTCGGGTGTCGCGAGCGCGGACAGTGACGCCGCACAGCGTTTGCGACTCAGGCTCGACGCCGGACTCCGCCGGATTGCCTTTTTCGTCGTCCCGTCGGCCATGGCGTTCCTGGCGCTGGGCGATATCGTGGCCGGAGCGCTGCTCCAGACCGGCCGCTTCAGCCGCGCGGACTCGCAATACGTCTGGGCCATTCTGGCCGGTTCGGCTGTGGGGCTGCTGGCGCAGACGCTGGGCCGGTTGTATTCGTCGACGTACTACGCGCTTCGCGATACGCGAACGCCGCTCCGGTACGCAGTGGTCCGAGTGACCCTGACCACGGTACTCGGTTATCTGTTCGCGTTCTGGCTGCCGGGCCCGCTGGGCCTGGCGCCGCGATGGGGCGCGGCCGGGCTCACGGCATCGGCCGGCATCGCCGGGTGGGCGGAGATGTTGATGCTCAGGAACACGATGAACGTGCGCATCGGACGGACCGGCCTTTCGCCGTCGTACGTCGCCGCGCTCTGGTTATCGGCGGCAGCAGGCGCCGCGGTTGGCTGGGCGATCAAGCTTGCGCTGCCGGTGCTTCATCCTGTTCTCGCCGCCGTGCTGATTCTGGGACCGTATGGCCTGGTGTTCGCCGGGATGACACTCGCCCTCGGGGTGCCGGAGGCGAGGGCGCTGCTGCGGTGGAAACGGAAAACGTAAAACGTAGAACGGAAAAGTGGAGCGCGTAGGGAGTAAGAAGCGGCGTCCATTCGTTCTTCGTTCTACGTTTCACGTTTTTCGTTTTACGTTCCGGCGCGCAGCGCCGGTCAGAACGGTGCGTGGTTGAGCCCGCCTGGCTGCGTGCCGGCGATGAACGCCTCGTCGATGGCCCCGGCAGAGCCGGCCGGCTGAAGCGCGCCGCTGGTCTTGTCGACGGGCAGGAACACGATGTTGCCGGGCACCTGGAACTCCGGTGGGTCGTCTTTGTCGGGCCGCCCGGCGATGTACGCCTGCATGAACTCCATCCACATCGGCAGCGCGGCGAGCGACCCCTGCTCCGAGGTTCCGAGCGACTTCCGCTTGTCGTCGAATCCAATCCACACTCCGACGGTGATGTCGGGATCGAACCCGATGAACCACGCGTCGGTGTTGTCGTCCACCGTTCCCGTCTTGCCGGCCAATGGCCACGCGGCGGCCATGCCGGCCGCGCGTGCTCCCGTGCCGCGCAGCGTGAGGACGCCCCGCAGCAGGCTGGTCATCACGTATGCGGTATCCGCACGGATGACGTCCGTGGGCTCGGCCCGGTTCTCTTCGAGCAGGTTGCCCTCGCGGTCCTTGACGTTCAGCACCGCGAACGGCTTCATGCGGACGCCCTGGTTCGGAAACGCGGTGTAGGCGCTCGTCACGTCGAGCAGCGTTGCGTCGCCCGCGCCGAGCGCGATCGGGAGGTACGGAGGGAAGTCCTCCTCGAACCCGAAACGCTTGGCGTACTCCAGGACGTGCTTCGGCCCAAGCGTATCCATGACCTTGATCGCCGGGATATTGCGCGACTCCTCGAGCGCGTACCGCAGCGTGACCGGGCCGAGGAACTTGTGATCGTAGTTGTGCGGGCTGTAGACCTGTCCGTTGCCGGACGCGTAGCTGACCGGCGCGTCCACGATGATCGATGACGGCGTGAAGCCGCGATCGATCGCCGCCGTGTAGACGATGGGCTTGAACGTCGAGCCCAGCTGACGGAATGCCTGCACCGCACGATTGAACTTGCTGCGGCTGAAGCTCCAGCCGCCGACCATCGCCTTGATCTGGCCGGTGTGGTTGTCGATCGCGAGCAGCGCCGCTTCGGCGAGCGGCGTCTGTTCCAGCGTGACGACGGCTGCCCCGGTTGCCTCGTCCAGTTTGACGATCGCGACGTCCACGACATCGCCAGGCTTGAAGAGGTCGGCCGGAGATGCCTTCGACGTCCAGCTGTAGCCTTCGCGGCCCAGGTCGGCGTGATAGTGCCCGATCCGCAGGCGCGCCGCGCCACCCTTCGGCGCCGTGACCACAATGGCCGGGACCACGTCACCCGGAGCCATCGGGCGGTTCCAACGGTCGTCCCGCACGGTGTCAATGGCGCGACCTTCGGCGATCACGTTGCGCGCCGGTTTGCGCCAGCCGTGGCGCTTGTCGTACTTGCGCAGGCCGTGCTCGATCGCGCGGTTGGCCAGGTCCTGAAGCTGGGCGTCGAGCGTCGTGGTGACGGCGAGGCCGTTCTCGTACAGGGCCTTGGCGCCGTACTCGCGCTCGAGATGCTTGCGGACCTCCTCGACGAAGAACGGCGCGATCCCGGGCGGCTGGTTCGGCTGACCCCGCGTGACAATCGGTTTCTGTTTGGCCTCGTCCGCCTGCGCCTGGGTGATGTAACGCTCGTCTGCCATGCGCTGCAGAACGATGTTGCGCCGCGACGTGGCGCGTTTCATGTCGACAAAGGGACTCTGGCGTTCCGGCGACTGGAAGATCCCGCCGATCAGCGCGGCTTCCTCGAGCGTGAGTTGTTTGTTGGACTTGTCGAAGTACAGACGCGATGCCGCCTCGACGCCATAGGCGCCGTGGCCCATATACATCTGGTTGCAGTAGATCGTGAAGATCTCTTTCTTTGAATAGCGCTTCTCGATCTGGACGGCGAGAACGATCTCCCTGATTTTCCGCTCGAAGAGTTTCTGCTTCGTCAGGCCGAACTGGTCGAGGTTGCGCGCAACCTGCTGCGTCAGCGTGCTGGCCCCCTGGTCGCGCCGCCGTTCGACGATGTCGATGAAGGCTGCGGCGAAGATGCGCCAGATGTTCACGCCGATGTGCCGCTCGAATTCGGCGTCTTCGGTCGCAATGATCGCCTGTCGCAAGCAGCGGGTTGATGTCGTCGTATGTCACCACGACGCGGCGCTGCGTGGCGAACTCGCCGATGACTTTTCCCTGAGCCGAGTACAGCCGCGTGATGGTGCTGGGCGAGTAGTTGTCGAGCGCAGAAACCTGCGGGAGATCGCCTGCGTACGCGAAGAGGACGCCGCTCGCGATGCCGAGGCCGGCCACGACGACGAACAGCGCCGCGATGGTGGCGTTGCGCGCGAACCGGACGACGTAGCGCGTCACGCGGGACAGTGTACCAAAAGGCGTCGAGGGGTTGGGACCACCCGTGAAAATGGCCGCGACCGCCGCAGGGGCTTCGACGGAGATCGCTCGCTCTGTACGATTCCAGACAGACGATGCGCTTTTCTTCGGCTATTTAGTCTCCGAAAATCATGAGCGACGAGACCCCCGACATCAGTCCGCAGGACGAACCGGCCGTCGTGTGCCCAGGCTGCGGTAAGGAACTGCCGTCCCCGAAGCACGCCGCGCCCGCCCCCGGCCCCCTCGTGGGCTATCACCATTGCCGCGCCTGCGGCCTGGTCTGGCGTGAACAGCCGGCCAGACCTTAGAAAAGCGCACTCAATCGCATATTTCAGTGAGTTGTCCCGCCAGGCCCTTATTGGCGCGACATTGACAGTGATACACTCAACTTTTATACTTAGTTGAAGATCAGCTCCTGGCACTCACCACGAAGTCATCGAGGTATCAATGAGCAAAATCATCGGAATCGACCTGGGAACCACCAACTCTGTCGTCGCGGTGATGGAGGGCGGGGAACCCGTCGTGATCACAAACCCCGAGGGCGGCCGGTTGACGCCGTCGGTTGTCGCATTCACGAAGTCCGGCGAACGGCTCGTCGGACAGGTGGCCAAGCGCCAGGCGGTCACGAACCCCGAGAACACCGTGTTCTCGATCAAGCGGTTCATGGGCCGCAAGTTCGACGAGGTCAACGAGGAGATGAAGATGGTGCCGTACCAAGTGGTGCGGGCCAGCAACGGTGATGCGCGCGTCAACGCCATGGGCAAGGAGTACCCGCCACCGGAAATCTCCGCGATGATCCTGCAGAAGCTTCGCCAGGCCGCCGAGGAATATCTCGGTCAACCGGTCTCCAAGGCCGTGATCACCGTGCCCGCCTATTTCAACGACGCGCAACGCCAGGCGACGAAAGACGCCGGCCAGATCGCCGGCCTCGAAGTGATGCGCATCGTCAACGAGCCGACCGCCGCGGCCCTGGCGTACGGACTCGACAAGAAGAAGGACGAGACGATCGCCGTCTACGACTTCGGCGGCGGCACGTTCGATATTTCGATCCTGGAAGTGGGCGAAGGCGTCGTCGAGGTGAAAGCGACCAACGGCGACACGCACCTGGGCGGCGACAACATCGACCAGCGGGTCATGGACTGGATCATCGGCGAGTTCAGGAAATCCGAGGGGATCGATCTCGGGAAGGACCGGATGGCGCTCCAGCGCCTGAAGGAGTCGGCCGAGAAGGCGAAGATGGAATTGTCCACGGTGATGGAGACCGACATCAATCTCCCGTTCATCACGGCGGATCAGACCGGGCCCAAGCACCTGCAGATGAAGCTGACGCGCGCCAAGTTCGAGCAGCTGGTCGACGACCTGCTGCAGCGGACTGTCGGGCCGACCAAGCAGGCGCTCTCGGATGCGGGCGTGGACCCGTCGAAGATCGACGAGGTCGTGCTCGTCGGAGGATCGACACGCATCCCGCGCGTCCAGCAGATCGTGAAGGAGCTGTTCGGCAAGGAACCGCACAAGGGCGTGAACCCGGACGAAGTCGTGGCCATCGGCGCCGCGGTGCAGGCCGGCGTGCTGGCTGGAGACGTCAAGGACCTGCTGCTCCTCGACGTCACGCCGCTCTCGCTCGGGATTGAGACGCTCGGCGGCGTCATGACGCCGCTCATTCCACGCAACACGACGATCCCGACGCGCAAGAGCGAGCTCTTCTCGACCGCCGCGGACAACCAGACCAGCGTCGAAGTCCACGTCATGCAGGGTGAGCGGCCGCTGGCGCGCGACAACCGCACGCTGGGGCGGTTCCACCTCATCGGTCTGCCGCCGGCGCCGCGCGGCGTGCCGCAGGTCGAGGTCACCTTCGACATCGACGCCAACGGCATCGTCAACGTGCAAGCCAAGGACCTCGGCACGGGCAAGGAACAGAAGATCACGATCACGGCGTCGAGCGGGCTCAACAAGGACGAAGTCGATCGCATGATGAAAGACGCCGAGTCGCACGCCGAGGACGACAAGCGGCGCCGCGAAGAAATTGAAACACGGAACCGCGCCGACCAGGCGGTCTACGGAGCGGAGCGGCTGATCAAGGAAACGGGCGACAAGCTGAGCGCGGCCGACAAGCAGGCGATCGAGGCGGCGATGGAAGCTGTCAAGAAAGCCAACGAAGGCACCGACGCCGCGGCGGTCCAGCAGGCGCTCGATCAGCTGACCGCGGCGCAGCACAAGGCGGCGGAGTCGCTGTACAAACAGCAGGCCCCCGGTGGCGGAGCAGGACCCGAGTCGTCTGCTGGCGGTCATGCCCCGGGCGGGAGTGCGCCGGGGTCGCGGCCCGAAGGCGATGTCATCGATGCGGAAGTGGTCGACGAGGGAAAGAGTTGAGGTTTGGGTGATTGGGTGATTTGGCGGTGTGGTGATTTGGTGGAAATCGCCAAGTCGTCGAATCGCCGGACGCACAAGATTGCAGCACTGAGATGGATTTTTACATCATCCTCGGCGTCGAGCCGGCGGCGAATGCCAACGACATCAAGCGCGCCTACAAGCGGCTGGCGCGCCGGTTCCATCCGGACATCAATCCGGGCGACCAGATGGCGGCGGCGCACTTTCGCCAGATCGCCGAAGCCTACGAGACGCTCGTCGATCCGGATCGCCGGCGCCAGTACGACGCGCGCGGGCACGCGAACGCTGCCGAACCGCCCACCTTCGGGTTCGAGGGCTTCGACTTCTCGGCCAGCGTGAGCGGCGACGCAGCGCCGACCTTCGGAGACCTGTTCGCCGACGTGATCCGCCAGCGCGATGCGCGGCAGGAGGCTGCGGCCGCTCGAGGCGCCGACCTCCACCAGGCCATTGACGTCAGCTTCGAAGATGCGATGCGCGGCGGCCGGCGGGCGCTGACGGTGACGCGGCAGGAGCGCTGCCGGACGTGTCAGGGCCTGGGACGTCTCCACGTCGCGGAGAATCGGTGCCCGGCGTGCCACGGGTCGGGTGTCACGAAGTCGGCCCGCGGCCACATGGTGTTTTCGCGGCCGTGCGCGCACTGCGGCGGCGCCGGACGCGAGCGTCCAACCATCTGCACGGCCTGCGACGGACAGCAGGTCGAGATGAGAACCGAAACCCTGGCGCTCGACTTGCCCGGCGGCCTCGCGGACGGCGCGCGGATCCGGGTGCCGGGCAAAGGGCACGTGGGGCGGGACGGCGGCGAGAGCGGGGATCTCTACATCACGGTCCACGTCCAGCCGCATCCCGTCTTTCGCCGTGACGGAGACGATCTCCACGCCGTCGTGCCGCTGGCCGTGCACGAGGCGGCGCTCGGGGCCCGGATCGACGTGCCGACGCTCGATGGCACGACACGTTTGCGCGTGCCACCCGGCACGCAGTCAGGCCAGCGATTCCGGATGCGCGACCGCGGGGTCCTCTCGGCGTCGGGACGGCGAGGGGATCTCATCATCGAAGTCCGGCTGGTGCTGCCGAAGCTGCTCGACGAACGCTCGAAGGAGCTCCTGAGGGAATTCGGCCGGATTAACAACGAGGACGTGCGGCAGGAACTGGCGGAGCGCCGATGAAGGGACCTGGCAAGGCGTACTACATGATCAGCGCGGTGGCGCAGAAGTACAACATCCACCCGCAGACGCTCCGTCTGTACGAACGTGAGGGCCTGCTCAAGCCGTCCCGGACGGATGGGAACACCCGTCTGTATTCGGAAGAGGATCTGGAACAGCTCGAGACGATTTTGTCGCTGACGCGCGACCTCGGCGTCAACCTGGCGGGCGTCGAGATCATTCTCAACATGCGCCGGAAGACTGAGCTGATGCAGAAAGAGGTCAACGAGTTCATGGAGTACGTCAAGCGCGAGCTCGCACGCGGCCTGGACGATTGGGAGCAGCGCCTCTCCACCGCGCTCGTCAAGTCATCGCCCACTGATCTCGTGCGTACGACGCCGCCCGCTTCAGTCGAACCCGCCACGCGATCCCGCAAGTAAAAACGCAAGCAGAAATCGTTCGTCGCGTTGTTGTATAGTGACAGCGCTGCTCGCCGCTGCTGCTGACATGCCTTGTCCACTTTGCGATGACACCGGTTGGAAGCCCGCAGAGGATCCGGCGGACGCAATCTCATCCGGCGGCGCCGCTCGCCGAGTCGTGCGATGCGATTGCTGGCGCGAGAACGTCGGCCGCCAGCGACTCGCTGACGCGAACATCCCGAAACGCTACCTGCACTGCACCCTCGGCAACTTCACGGCGTACAACGAGTCGCTTCAGAAGGCCGTCGTGCAGGCGCGTCGCGTGGCCGACGCCTTTCCCGTCGTATCGAAAGGCCTGCTGCTCGAAGGTCAGCCAGGCGTGGGCAAGACGCACCTCGCGGTGGCCATCCTCAAGCAGGCGATTCAGACGACGGGCGCACGCGGATTGTTCTACGACATCCGCGATCTGCTTCGCGTCATTCGCAGCACATACGATCCTGCGATTCGGACCACGGAGCTCGACGTCCTGCGACCCGTCATGCGGGCCGACCTGCTCGTCCTCGACGACCTGGGCGCTGAAAAGACATCCGAGTGGGTCGAGGAGACGATGAATCTGATCGTCAACACCCGGTACAACGAGCAGCGCCTGACCTTGTTCACCACGAACTATCAGGACATCCCCGAGGTCGACGACCCCAATTCGCTGCTGTTTCGCATCGGTCACCGCATGCGGTCGAGGCTTCATGAGATGTCCGACGCGCTGCAGCTGGACGGCGCCGACTACCGCGAACTGCCGGCCAACGGTGGAACGGACGACCTGATGGCCATGTGGAAGATGCGGAAGAAGACGCTTCCGTCCCCGCGCGGCAACCGTCCCGTGCGCGCGCAGCTTCGCGACGGCAAGGGCGATCTGAAGTGGCCTGGCGGGCGGGCGGGATCCTGATCATCTGGTCATCTAGTCACTTGGTCATTTGGTCATTTGAACCCGCGAGATGTTAGGCCTCTACGTCCACATCCCGTTCTGTTCTGCGATTTGCAACTACTGCAACTTCAACCGGGGTCTCTTCGACGGTCCCCAGAAGGCCCGGTACGTTGACGCGCTGCTCGCTGAAATCGCGGCCGCGGGAAGGCCGGGAACGCCGGCGGACACCATCTACTTCGGGGGAGGCACACCCTCGCTGCTCGAACCCGCCGAAGTCGCCCGCATAGTTGGAGCATGCCGGCAGGCCTTCGATGTGGCGGCCGATGCCGAGGTCACCCTCGAAGCCAACCCGGAATCCGTCGACGAAGCCAGGTTGGCCGAACTCAGAACGGCAGGCGTCAACCGACTCAGCTTCGGCGTGCAATCATTCCGGGACGACGAGCTCAAGCGGCTCTCGCGGCTGCACACGGCCGATCGGGCGCGAATGGCGGTGGGCGAGGCGCGTCGTGCAGGTTTCGACAACCTCAGCCTCGACTTGATGATGTGGCTGCCCGAGCAGCGTATCGAGCAGTGGCTCGAATCAGTTGATGCCGCCATGGCGCTCGCACCCGATCACGTCTCGTTCTACCTGCTCGAGGTCTATCCCAACGCCCCCCTCAAGGAGGACATGGCGCGTGCCCGCTGGTCGCAGGCGCCAGATGACGATGCGGCGGCGATGTATGTCTCGGCCATGGAACGGCTGGAGTCGGGTGGGTACGAGCAGTACGAGATCTCCAATGTCGCTCGACCGGGTTTCCGCTCGCGCCACAATCTGAAGTACTGGACCGACGGCGAGTGGTTCGGCTTTGGATGCGGCGCCCACACCACCCGTAGTGGGGTACGAACAAAGAATGTCTCGAGCACCGACGATTACATCGCCTGCGTGGCGAGCGGCCGGTCTCCGGCCGTCGAGGTTCGGCGGATGTCGCCGGAGGAACGCCTGGGCGATGCGTTGTTCACGGGCTTGCGGCTGACTGATGGGATCAACCTCGATGACATTCGGGACCGCTACGGGGTGGACGTCTGGGAGCGATACGGCGCTGAACTTGCAGTCCACGTGGAGGCGGGGCTGCTCCGGCGGGATGGCCCCCGCCTCTGGCTCACGCGCCAGGGCATGCTGCTGGCCCACGAAGTTATGACAGTGTTCGTGTAACCGGAAGTACGTTACAGTAACCGCCTTTTGCCAAGGAGGCCGTGATGTTTGGAACCCCCGGGTTGCTGGCTGCCGCACGCCGGCCGGTATGGATTGCCCTCGGAATGACGATTGGCGTGATGTCGGCAGGGCCGCTTCAAGCGCAGCAGGCGGCGGCGCCGGCCCAGGCTGCCCAGGCCGCCCCGACGACGCGAGTGTTCTCAGGTGACGCCGGGATGGTGCTCAACTTCATCAAGGCGGACAAGGTCGCGGACTTCGAGATGGTCGTGGCGAAGCTCAAGGAAGCGCTTGCCAAGAGCGCCAAGCCCGAACGCAAGCAGCAGGCGACCAGCTGGAAGATTTTCAAGGCCGCCGAGCCCGGGGCGGGCGGCAGCGTGCTTTACGTGTTCATCGTCGACCCGTCGGTCAAAGGCGCCGACTACAGCGTCGCGAACATCCTGGCCGAGTCGTTCCCGGCCGATCAGGTCAACGAGATCTACAAGGCATACGCGGGCGCATACGCAACGGGACAGAACATCGTCAACTTGTCGCTCGTGTCCGATCTCGGCAAGTAGTTCCTGTGGCTCGTGGCTGGCCATTAGTGGCGACACGGGGGTCGCTAATGACGAGCTACGAGTCCCGGCTCAGAACTTCAGGTTGATCCCGGCGTAGAGTCGGTGCGCTGGCGAGGTCAGCGCGCCGCTTCCCAGATTGAGCACCCGGTAGTCCACTCTCAGCCGCAGCGGGCCTGCGAGCGAGATCTTCACCCCGCCGCCCGTGCCGACCGCGAAACCCTGGTCGCTCCGTGCGCCAAGTTCCTCCCGATAGTAGCCGCCGCCGGTCTCGAAGTACGGCTGGAACCCTCCCAGGGCCACCGGCGTCTGCAACAGAACGCTGCCCAGTCCCGTCGTGAGGGACGGCGCCCCGGTACTGAGATCCTCGTTGGTGTTCGCGTACTCGAATTCGAATCCGACGATCAGCAGCCCGGCGCCGATCGCAAAGCCCCTCGTCTGTCGGTTCGAGGGGGTGGTGTTCACGCCGAGAAAACCGGTGATGTCGGCAAACGCATGACGGGGAACTGCGAGCGTGACCAACGCGGCAAGCACGACTATTTTCCTCATCTGTTTTTCACTCTCTTTCTGCCATCATACGTGACGTGGACTTTCGGCTGACGGAAGAGCAGCAGCTGCTCAGACGAACGGTGCGGGAGTTCGCCGAAACCGAAATCGGCCCGCACGTAAGGGAATGGGACGAGGCGCAGCACTTTCCCGTCGAACTGGTGCCGCAGATGGCCGCGCTCGGGCTGCTGGGCATCCAGATGCCCGAAGCGTATGGCGGGGCGGGGATGTCGGCCGTTGACTACTGCTTGTGCATCGAAGAACTGGCGCGCGTGGATCCGGGCGTCGCGCTGTCAGTGGCCGCCCACAACGGACTCTGTTCCGCTCACATCAACATGTTCGGGACCGAGGCGCAGAAGCAGGCCTACCTCGGGCCCCTCGCGCGCGGCGAGAAGATCGGGGCGTGGGCACTCACCGAGTCCAACTCCGGTAGCGATGCCAGCGGTCTTCGCACGGCCGCAACCCGGGACGGCGGGGACTGGGTGCTGAACGGATCGAAGGCGTTTACGACGCACGGAGCCGTGGGTCACGTCTGTGTGGCCATGGCCGTCACGGATCGATCGGCCGGCTCGAAAGGCATCTCCGCGTTCATCATTCCGCGCGGGACACCTGGCATGACCGCGGGCAGGAAAGAAGACAAGCTCGGCATGCGCGCCAGCGAGACGAGCGAGGTGTTGTTCCAGAACTGCCGCGTGCCGTCCGATGGCATCCTCGGCCAGGAAGGACAGGGGTTCGTCAACGCGTTGCAGGTTCTCGATGCCGGACGCATCGGCATCGCGGCATTATCCGTGGGCCTGGCGCAGGGCGCCTACGAGGCGGCCCTGCGGTACGCCCGCGAACGTACGGCGTTTGGTCAGACCATCAACCGCTTTCAAGCTATCCAGTGGAAGCTCGCCGACAGCTTCACCCGGATCGAATCGGCGCGGCTGCTCACCTACCGCGCGGCATTTCTCAAGGACTCCGGCAAGCGGATGACGCTCGAGTCGTCCATGGCCAAGCTCTATGCGAGCGAGATCGCGGTGAAAGCTGCCGACGACTGCGTGCAGATCCACGGCGGCTACGGCTTCGTGAAAGATTATCCCGCCGAGAAATATTTCCGCGACGTCAAACTGACCACGATCGGCGAAGGCACGAGCGAAATTCAGCGGCTCGTGATCGCCCGGCAACTGCTCTCGTGACATCCTCGCTCGCCGACCGGGTGCTGTCCGGCGACACGCGCGCCATCGCGCGCGCCATTTCTCTCATCGAAGACGACGACCCTGGCGGGGTCGATCTCATCCGGGCGGTGTTCGCGCAGACCGGCCGGGCCTTTCTTATCGGCGTCACCGGTCCGCCGGGCGCGGGCAAGAGCACGCTGGTCGATCGGATGCTGGGGG
The DNA here is from genome assembly GCA_963729215.1 of uncultured Acidobacteriota bacterium. Lineage (GTDB taxonomy): Bacteria > Acidobacteriota > Vicinamibacteria > Vicinamibacterales > CAVVIG01 > CAVQJU01. Next base: position 367,175 of record CAVSND010000027.1, read on the forward strand.
AGACACGCCGTGCGGGCTCGACCGTCGGCGTCATCGCCGTGGATCCGACGAGCCCGTTCACGGGCGGCGCCGTTCTCGGCGACCGGCTGCGCATGCAGTCGCATGCGGGCGACGAAGGCGTCTTCATCCGCAGCATGGCCACGCGCGGCCAGCTAGGCGGCGTGGCCCGTGCGACGGCGGACGCCGCTCTCGTGCTCGACGCGTCCGGCCGCGACATCATCGTCATCGAAACCGTCGGCGTCGGCCAGGACGAAGTCGAAATTGTCCGCACGGCAGATGTGTCGATCGTGACGCTGGTACCAGGGACCGGCGACGATGTGCAGGCGCTCAAGGCGGGGATCATGGAGATCGCCGACATCTTCGTGGTCAACAAGGCGGATCGCGACGGTGCGGACCGGCTGGTCTCCTCGGTGGAATCGAATCTCTCGCTGCACACGTACGGCGCCGGCGACTGGCGGCCGCCGGTCGTCAAGACGGTGGCGACGACCGGCGACGGTGTGCCGGCGCTGATGGACGCGATCGCGCGCTTTCGTGAACATGCGCGTGCGAACGAGGGGACTCGTCGGCGTTCTCGGGCGGAGAGCCGGCTGCGCGAGATCGTGTCGGAACGGTTGATGGCGCGTCTCGAGCGGTCGGTTGGGCCCGGTGACCTGGCAGCCCTCGTGGAAAGGGTGGCGGCTCGCCAGCTCGATCCTTACACGGCCTCGGACCAACTCGTGAAGAAGGTCTTCGCTGACTAGCGACATCTGCTCCTCACGAAGCCACGAAAGACACGAATCATGCTTTGTACTAAAATACGTCGTGGTCTTCGTGTCTTCGTGATGAATATCTGCCGCTGCTGTGGGCCGTCGCTGACATGAAGGCAATCCTGGATCACGTCGGGATTGCCGTGAAAGATCTGTCGGCGGCGTTGGCGTTCTATCGGGACGCGCTGGGCCTCGAGATCGAGGCGCCAGAAGAGGTCGCTTCGCAGCGCGTGCGCGCACACTTCATCCCGGTGGGCGAATCCAGTCTTGAATTGCTCGAGGCCACGGCGGCCGATTCTGCCATCGCGAGATTCGTCGACAAGCGCGGTCCTGGACTGCACCACATCACGCTGCGCGTCGATGACATTCACGCGGCGCTGGCGCAGCTGAAACAGCGCGGCGCGACGCTGATAGACGAGGCGCCGCGACCGGGCGCCGAGCGTTCGCTCGTGGCGTTCGTCCACCCCTCGAGTGCGCACGGCGTGCTGGTCGAGCTCAAACAGGAGGTCACGAGCCACGAGCTACGAGCCACGAGCCACGAGCCACGAGCCACGAGCCACATCTCCCGTTACACCCTGGGCGATCTGGAGCTCGTGTCGCTCTTCGATGGCTTCTTCCAGCTCGATGGCGGCGCCATGTTCGGCGTCGTCCCCAAGCCGTTGTGGGCGAAGCAGGCAGTGCCCGACGAGAAGAACCGTATCCTGCTGGCGATGCGCCCCCTCGTCGTTCGCGGGGCACGGACGATGTTGATCGACGCGGGCCTTGGCGACAAGGACGACCGGAAGTTTCACGACATTTACGGCGTCGATCGATCGCGGAACCTGGACCACACGCTGGCCGAGGCGGGCCTGACGCGCGAAGACATCGACATCGTGCTGGCCACGCACCTGCATTTCGATCATGCGGGTGGATTCACCACGCGGGATGCAAACGGGCGGGTTCGCCCGGCGTTTCCGCGCGCCCAGTACGTCGTCCGGCGGGGCGAATGGGAGGACGCGCGCCACACGAACGAGCGGAATCGCGCCAGCTACCTCGCGGACAATTTCATGCCGCTGGCCGAGGCCGGCGTACTGCAGCTGGTGGACGACGACCAGACCATCATGCCCGGCGTCAAAGTTCGTCGGACGGGCGGCCACACGATGCACCATCAGATGGCGATCATCGAATCGGGTGGTCAGACGGCGGCGTTCGTGGCTGACCTGCTGCCGACGACCGCGCATCTACCCGAGCCGTGGATCCTGGGGTACGACCAGTATCCCGTGGACACGCTCGCATCGAAGAAAGCGTTCTACAAGGAAGCCATCGAGAAGAATACGCTGGTGTTCTTCGAACACGACCCCGTCGTCACGGCGGGGCACATCAGAGAGGAGCAGGGAAAGCGCCGCGTGCTGCCGGCGCGCCCCGGATCATGAGCCCTGGACAAGGCGACGCCCGCATCGAGATTGGCATCATTGGAGGCAGCGGCCTGTACGAGATGGCCGAACTGACGGATCGCGAAGAGCGCGCGGTCGCCACGCCGTTTGGCGACCCGTCGGGTCCGTACGTCACCGGCACGCTGCGCGGCAAACGCGTCGCGTTTCTCGCGCGCCACGGCGCAGGTCATCGGATTCTGCCGTCCGAGTTGAATTTCAGGGCCAACATCTTCGGCTTCAAGGTGCTCGGCGTCGAGCGCCTGCTGTCGGCGAGCGCCGTCGGCAGCCTCAAGGAAGAGTACAAGCCGCTCGATATCCTCGTCCCCGATCAGTTTTTCGATCGGACCAGGGGCCGCATCAGCACGTTTTTCGGGCGTGGCCTCGTGGCGCACGTCGGATTCGCGCATCCGTTCTGCGGCTCGCTGTCGGCCATCGCGGCCGACTCGGTCGCGCACGTGGGCGCAACCGTCCACCGCGGCGGCACCTACGTCAATATGGAGGGCCCGCAGTTCTCGACGCTCGCCGAGTCGAGACTCTACCGGTCGTGGGGGATGGACGTCATCGGCATGACGAACCTCCAGGAGGCCAAGCTCGCCCGAGAGGCCGAAATCTGCTACACGACGCTGGCGCTCGTCACTGACTACGACTGCTGGCACCCGGATCACGATTCGGTCACGGTCGACCTGATTGTCGCCAACCTCACGCAGAACGCGAAGACGGCCCAGCAGGCGATAGCCGAGGCCGTCAGCCGGATCACCGGCGCGCGGACGTGCGCGTGCAAGGACGCCCTCGCAACAGCTATCATTACGAGGCCCGAGCACGTGCCGGAGCAGACCAAGCGGGAGCTCGCGCCAATCATCGGCAAATACATCAAATAGCGTCAAATACCGTTCTGGAGCCTCGACCTCATATGAAGATGATCGTGACTGGTTCGATTGCGTACGACTACCTGATGTCGTTTCCCGGCAAGTTTACGGAGCAGATTCTGCCGGAGCACCTGCACCGGCTCAGCGTGAGCTTCCTCGTGGATTCCATGGACAAGCGGCGCGGCGGATGCGCGCCGAACATTGCCTACACGCTCGCGCTGCTCGGCGAGAAACCCTACCTCATGGGCACGGCGGGCGAGGATTTCGGCGACTACCGCCAGTGGCTCGAGGCGGCGGGCGTGGACACGTCACTGTGCAAGCAGGTGAACGGCAAGTTCACGGCGTCCTTCTTCTGCAGTACCGACACCGAAAACAATCAGATCGCCTCGTTCTACACCGGCGCGATGGCCGATGCTGGAGAGCTGTCGTTCCGCAACGCCAAGGACGCCAAGCTGGCGATTATCTCGCCGAACGACCCGGGCGCAATGGTCACGTATGCGGAAGAGTGCCGGACGCTGAAGATTCCGTTTATCTTCGACCCGGGCCAGCAGTGCTCCCGCATGTCCGGCGACGAGCTCAAGGACGGCATCGCCGGCGCCCACATCCTGATCTGCAACGACTACGAGTTCGAGCTGATCCGGCAGAAGACCGGGATGGGCGAGAAGGAAGTGCTCGAGCAGGCCGACATGCTCATCGTCACGAAGGGCGAGAAGGGCTGCACCGTCATCACCAAGAGCGGCCAGACGGACGTGGCCGCCGTCGAGCCGCGGCGGATTGCGGACCCGACCGGCGTCGGTGACGCCTTCCGCGGCGGGCTGATGAAAGGGTTTGCGATGGGCCTGTCGGCCGACATGGCGGCGCGCATCGGCAGCGTCGCCGCGACCTACTGCCTCGAGCACCTGGGCGGCACGTACCACTCGTACACGTGGGACGAGTTCGAGGAACGCTACAGGCAGCACTTCGGCGCGCTGGCCGCTGTGAAGTAAGTCAAGTTAGCTCCCCGTCCGTCCGGCTTCAGCCGGACGGTTCGGCCGGGCCGAGCGATGCAAGGTAGTCCGCGAACGTTTCGTTGAACAGCGCGCCGGGGCGGCGAGCGCGGATGCGCGCGAGAGCCTCGGCGCCTGTCGCACCCAGCTCCGTCAGAATCAAACCAGCCACGAGCGCGGATCGGTTGAACCCGCTGGTGCAGTGACTGAGCACCGTGTGTCCCTCCCGCACGAGCGAGGCGCCGAGCCGGGCGATCGCGCGGAGCTTCGTCAGGCTCGGCAGCACGCGGTCATCGTCCTCGAACGGGAAGTAGACGTAGAGACAGTGGTTCGCCTGTGTTGGAATACACAGGTCGAGCCCGCCTTCCAGATCGATCACGACGTCCACGCCGCGCGCCGCGGCGACGTTCCATTGCTGGATGGCGGCCGACACGAAGAGCCGCCCGTCATCGTCAATCTGGAACAGCTCCATCGGGACAGTGTAGATCGCCCGTTCTGGCCGGACCCTACGTGATCTTGCTGCGGAAGTACTCGAGCGTCTTGACGAGGCCTTCGTCGAGCGCCACCTTCGGCTCCCATTTGAGAAGCGTTCTGGCGAGGGTGATGTCGGGCCGCCGCTGCTTGGGGTCGTCGGTTGGCAGCGGCTTGTAGATGATGCGGCTCTTCGACCCGGTCATGCGGATGATCGTGGTGGCGATCTCCGTGATCGTCATCTCGCGCGGGTTGCCGATGTTGATCGGACCGTGCTCGCCCGACAGCATCAGCGCGATGATGCCTTCCACGAGATCCGTGATGTAGGTGAAGCTTCGCGTCTGCGTGCCGTCGCCAAACACGGTGACGTCTTCGTTTCGGAGCGCCTGCGACGCGAACGCGGGGACCGCCCGGCCATCGTTCAAGCGCATCCGCGGACCGTACGTGTTGAAGATGCGGACGATCTTCGTGTCCACACCGTGGTAGCGATGGTAGGCGATCGGTCATGGCCTCGGCGAACCGCTTCGCCTCGTCATACACGCCGCGCGGACCGATCGGGTTGACGTTGCCCCAGTACGTCTCCTTCTGGGGATGCTCGAGCGGATCCCCGTACACCTCGGACGTCGACGCCAGAACGAATCGCGCGCCTTTCGCCTTGGCGAGGCCGAGCGCCTTGTGCGTGCCGAGTGCGCCGACCTTCAGCGTCTGGAATCGGCAACTCCAGGTAGTCGATCGGGCTCGCGGGGCTCGCCCAGTGCAGCACGACATCCACAGGGCCGTCCACGTAGATGTAGTTGGTGACGTCGTGCTTGATGAACGTGAAATCGCGGTTCGCAAGGTGCGAGATGTTGGCGGTGTCACCGGTCATGAGGTTATCGATGCCGATGACGGAGTAGCCGCGGTCGAGCAGGGTTTCGGCGAGGTGCGATCCGATGAAACCGGCAGCCCCGGTGATCACCACGCGGGGTTTAGTAGGCATGTTTGTGGAAGAAACTCTTTGTCAGTGTGAGCCACATGATCTTCAGGTCGAGGCGAACGGACCAGTTTTCGATGTAGTACAGGTCGTACTCGATACGCTTCTCGACGGGGGTATTGCCCCTCCAGCCATTCACTTGCGCCCAACCGGTCAGCCCGGCTTTCACCTTGTGGCGCAGCATGTACTGGGGGATGCGGTGCTTGAACTGCGCGACGAAGTGCGGCCGCTCGGGGCGCGGGCCCACGATCGACATGTCGCCGCGCAGCACGTTCCAGAGTTGCGGCAATTCGTCGATGTTCGAGCGGCGAAGGAAGCGTCCGAATGCGGTGACCCGCGGGTCGTTGTGCTGGGCCCAGACAGGCCCGGTGTCACGCTCGGCATCGTGTGACATCGAGCGGAACTTCACGATCGTGAACGATTTGCCGTCGAGGCCCATCCGCTCCTGGTGATAGAAGACCGGTCCCTTCGATGTGAGCCGGACCAGTGCAGCCACGAGCGCGAGCGGAATCGCGAACACGGCGAGCGCCAGCGCGGAAATGGCCATATCGATGCCGCGTTTCACCACGCTGTTGAAGCCCTGCAGCGGCACGTCGTTCACGTTGATGACGGGAACGCCGTCGAGATCCTCGAGCCGCGCTCGCAGCGCGATCACCTGCAGCAGGTCCGGCACGACCTTGACGTCGATGCACTCGCGGCTGGTCGACTCGATGAGATCGATCATCCGCAGGTGCTGATCGGGCGGAAGGGCGACGTACAGATGATCGATGGACTCCCGCAGCGCAATTTGTGCGGCGTCTTCGATGGTGCCGAGCAGCGGGAGACCGCGGTAGCCGAGGTGATCGCCCTCGGCTCGATCGTCCACGAAGCCGACGATCTGGTAGCCGAGCTCGCGGTGTTCGATGATCTTGTCCGCGACGAGCCGGCCCAATTCGCCAGAACCGGCGATCAGAACGCGCTTGAGACCCAGCCCGGCACGCCACCGGCGCTCGAACACCTCGCGCATGAGCTCCCGCAGGCCGAAGGCGAGCGTGACATTCAGAATGAGAAACAGGCCCCAGACGGCCTGAGACACCTGGAAGGCGCCGGTATCGTTGGGCGCAATGTACGTCTGCACGTACAACGTCGCGACGATGCCAAACACGACCGCGAGGATGCTGCCGACGAAGACGGCGAAGAAGTCGTCCACGCGTGAGCGGCCGCGCCGCAGGCGATACAGGCTCTGCAGGTGGAACCCCAGCGGAACGAGCACCGCAATGAACGGCAGCAGATTGATGTCCTGCCGCAGCGGGGGCACGCCTTTGGTGATCGGAATGAGATTCGTCTTGAAGCGGATCGTGTAGGCAAGCACGAACGCCGTGAGCCCGAGGAGTGCGTCGGAGACGACGTAAAAGGCGATGAGGAGGCGGTTGAATCGCTTGAGCATGCCTTACGCTTCCGCCGTGATGAGCGCGGCCATCTCGTCGCTGAATCGTTCGCGGCTGAAGCGCTCGGCATGGCGGCGAATGAGGGCCGGGTCGAATCGCCGGCTCATCGCGCGGCCGATGCCGTCGGCGAATGCGGCGGCAGAGGGGTCGTCGACCAGGATGCCCGTTTCCTCAGGCAGCACGGTCTCGAGCGCGCCGCCTCGGCCAAGGGCCACGACAGGCGAACCGCACGCCTGAGCTTCGACGGGCACGATGCCGAAATCCTCCTCGCCAGGGAGCAGCGTCACCGCCGCGCCGCGATAGAGTTCGCGCACGTCCTCGTCGGATCGTCGTCCGAGGAAAGTCACATCGGCGTGTGACGCGCGCTCGAGGCGCGGCCGTTCCGGTCCGTCGCCGACAACTCTGAGCGGAACTCCGGCAAGGCGGCACGCCTCTATCGCCAGATCGACACGTTTGTAGGGCACGAGGGCCGACACGATAAGAGCATATCGGTCGCCGGCGGCTGGCTCACTGACCAGTGAAGTCGCGGGGGAGAAGAACTCGGTATCGACGGGCGGATACACCACAGTCGCCTCGCGATTATAGTATCGGCGGATCCTGTCCGCAACATAGTGAGAGATAGCGACATAGCGGTCCGCGCGTCCGGCCGTGTCGCGATCCCAGCGCGCCAGGCGGGCCATCACGCGCCGCATCACGACGGTTCCGGCGCCCCCGACCCGGTCCGGCCCGAAGTACGCGTCGAACTGGTCCCACGCGTAGCGCATGGGCGTCAGGCAATAGCAGAGGTGCCGGGCCCGGCCCGTGCGGACGATCGACTTCGCACAGCAATGACTCGGTCCTGACGATGAGGTCGAATCGGTCGAGGTCGAATTGCTCGACCGCCGTCGGAAAGAGGGGGAGATACACCCGATACAGACGTTTCACAAACGGCAGCCGCTGCACAAACGACGTGTGCGGGCCCAGCCGCTCGATCGTCGGCGAGACCGAGCCGCGAACATGGACGAGGGTAAAGACCTCCGCATGCGGGAATCGTTCGCACAGCGACTCGAGCACTTTCTCGCCGCCGCGCATGCCGGTCAGCCAGTCGTGAACGAACGCAATTCGTGGACTGCCGGCAGGTGGCTGTCGGGCAATGGCGGGCGCTGTCGTCACGCGACCTGCCCGTAGATCTCGCGCACGCGCCGCACCGACGATTCCCACGAGAACTGGCCGGCGCGCGCGAGTCCGAGCCGCCGGAGATCCGCACGCAGCCGTTGATCGGTCAGGACGCGGTAGATCCCGTCGGCGATGGAGCGCGTGTCGTAGGGATCGACGAGGACCGCGGCGTCGCCTGCCACCTCCGGCAGCGATGAGACGTTTGACGTGACGACCGGCGTTCCGCTCGCCATGGCTTCGAGCGGGGGCAGGCCGAACCCTTCGTACAGGGACGGGAACACGAACACGCCGGCCAGGCGGTACATGACCGCGAGCGTTTCCTCCGGCAGATACCCGAGGAATCGCACGTACGGATGGAGCTGGTGCCGATGAACGGCTCGGCGAAGCGCGGTGTATTTCGAGATCTCGTCGCCGATGAGCACCAGTTTGAGACGATCGAGGCCGCGGTCGCGCACCAGGTGAAAAGCCTCGATCAGCCGTTCGAGGTTCTTGTGCGGCTTCACGTTGCCGGCGTAGAGCACGAAGGGATCGTGGAGCTGGTACCGCTCCCGCACGCGCACGACGTCTTCTTCCTTTGGCTCGACGCCGAAGCGCTCGTCGTACGAGTTGTAGATGACGTCGATGTTGGCCGGAGGCACGTCGACGAAGCGCAGGATGTCGCGCTTGGAGCTCTCCGAGACAGTCAGCACGCGCGTGGCGCGGCGGGCCGCAAGCGAAATCGATGTTCGCGCATACGCCAGCGACAGCCGGTTTGGGAGGTACTGCGGAAACATCAGGTGGATGCAGTCGTGAATCGTGACGACCGACTTGCACGTCACGAGCGGCGGCAGCACGTAGTGCGGCGCATGAAACAGCGTCACGCCTTCCCGCCTGATCGCCAGCGGAATCTTGATCTGTTCAGCCACCGAGTACTTGCCGGCTGTCTCGGCAACCGTCCGGAAGTTCGCCCCGAGCGATCCCAGCGCAGCCTGATCGTCGGGCCGGCTGAAGATCACGTACTCCGTGTCGTGGTCGATCCGCGCAAGCTGCCGCAGCAGGTTGCGGATGTAGGTGCCGATCCCGAAGTCGTGGAGCTTTCGGGCGTCGATGCCGATGCGCACGGTCTTAATGATATTCCGGATGACGCAGCCAGCCCGGCTGCGTACGGTTCTACGGATGCCAGGCCGCGTAGTCGAGCCGGTACCGTTTCAGGATGTCACGCCGCGCGCCAGGGTAGACATCCGCCCGCCGTGCAGCTTCGTCCGCTGCGACGACGCCGTCCCGCACCTCGTTGGCCTGCTGCCGGGCGTCGGTAAACGCGTTGGTGCAGCCCTCGAGGACCGAGCCACGCATCGCCCGTGCATCGAACAGCGCGAACCACTCGCGGTCGAAGCCGCCCCCCGCGACCTGTCCCCTGTAGCACGTCGATTTGAAACGCCTCCAGTAGTCGTCCAGCGCGTCGGCCTTGCGGGCCAGCTGGCCGATGACCTGGTCGTACGCGTTCCTGGCGCGCTCGCGGGATACGTCGGTGTCCGATTCGGTGCGGGCGTTGAGCGTCTGATTCAAGCTCGAGGCGGGCGTCGCGGAGGTCAGGACCGTATGCTGGCCGCCGAGGAGCTCGCGCACGTGGTCGACCGAGACCGCGAACGAGATGCCCTGGGCCGATGCGACGCCCATTGTGTTGATGCCGATGACGTTCCCCTGACGATCGACAAGTGGACCGCCGCTGTTTCCCGGGTTGATCGCGGCGTCGGTTTGAATCAGCGTCACGCTACCGGCCTGCCTGACTCCGCTGACAATCCCGCGCGTGACGGTGTTCTGCAGCACTCCGAGCGCCGACCCGATGGCCACGACTTCCTGACCCGCACGGATGCCGCTGGCCGTTCCAAGCGACACGATTGCCTGATCGGCGGGCGCCGATGACAGCCTGACCACGGCCAGGTCGAAGTCTCGCGCCACGGTTTCCACGCGGGCAGTCGTCATCTCGCCCGACGCACGCCGGACGCGCACGGTCAGCTCCGAACCGGTGACGTGCGCGTTGGTGATGATGGTGTCCGGTCGGACGAAGACGCCGCTGCCTCGGCCGGTCGATGTCTCGATGATGACGACGGCGGGGCTGACGCGCGCGACGAGATCCTCGAGCGGCATCTGTGTCGCCGAGACGGCCGTAGGCGGAGCAGGCGCCGGGGCCGGAAGAATCGGGGCTACGGCGGGGGACGCCACGACGGGTGCCGGTGCCGCCGGAGCATCAACCGGGGGCACGTGAGCTGCTTCGACTGATTTGGCGCCGGTCGCCGGCCCGAGCGGGTCCCTGGGTTTCTGGAGTTGTACCGATATCGCCGGAGCCGCCGGGGGCGCTGATCGGGCATACCAGATGGCTCCGATGGTGGCCGCGGCTGCGACTACCAAGGCGGTTGCCGTTTTGGCCAGGAAGGCGCTGTGGCTCTGCGTCGCCTCGTCGCCGGACGGGCCGGGCGTGTCCGAATCCCGGCGAACCCGACCGCATCGGCACCGAGCGATATGGGCCGGGACACGCCTGTCGCAGGCGGGGCATGTCCAGCTGGCTCCGATCGTGACGGCACTCATGGTGGTTGCCCTCTACGTATCGGCTCCGCGCAGGCGAAGATACAGCCGGAGCATGGGAACCCATGCCGGGTGGTGTTTCGCGTAGAACGCTATCTGGCTCCGGCGGTAGGCACGACCAGTGCTGGCGGCAACCGAACGCACCGACTGCCCCCGTAAGTGAACGATCTCCACCTTCGGCGTGAACATCACGCGGCGGCCGCGCGCGCGAATAGCCGCGCAGAAGTCGACGTCTTCCAAATACATGAAGTAGCGCTCGTCGAGCAGGCCGACGGCCTCGGCGTCGTCGCGCCGCACCAGCAGGCAGGCGCCGCTGACCCAGTCCGGGTACTGGTCCTGCCGCGTCTCCCGCTCGACTTTCGCGACGATGCTGGCGTGGCCGGCATAGTAGCCGCGCATCAAACGTTGCTGTCGAAACTCGTTCAGAGGGCCCACCATCCGGCCGAATGACAGCTCAGCCCGACCCTGACCGTCCACGAGGCGGGGACCGACGACCGCGACGTCCTGGTGACGATCGAGCTCGTCGAGCAGCCCGTCGATGGCGCCCGCCGGCACCACCGTGTCGCTGTTGAGGAACAACAGGTTCGTTCCGCTGCTGGACCGGACGCCGACGTTGGTGCCGCGAGCAAACCCCAGGTTTTCGGTTGCTTCGATCACCCGCACGGCCGGCCATCGCCTCGCCGCCTCGGCGCTCCCGTCCGCCGATGCGTTGTCCACGACGATCACCTCGTGGCTGTGAACCGGTGGCGTATCGGCCAGCGCCTGGAGGCACCGCTCGAGATGCCCGCGGACGTTGAACGACACGATGACGATGGAGAGATCGATAGCCATGTCTCAGGCTGACTGCTCGAGCGCGGTCAACGTGTCGCGCGAGGCGCGGGGCCAGCTGTATCTCGCAAGGACGGCAGGTGCGGCGGCCAGCAGACGTTCGCGGGTGGGGTCATCGAACAGAATCTGTTCCAGCGCGTTTGCGATCGTCCGCAGACTGCCAAGAGGCACGTAGAGGGCAGCCTCCCCGCAGCTTTCCCGGGCCACCGGTGTGTCGAGCAGGACGGATGGTGCGCCCGCGACGAGGGCTTCGAGCGGGGTCAAGCCCTGGCCCTGGTACTCCGACAGAAATGCGAACGCGCGCGCGCGGCCGTACAGCTCGTCCAGCTGGTCATCCGAGACGTACCGGTGCCAGCGAATCTGATTGCCAACCTCCTCCCGGACAATCGCATCTGCGACATCTTCATGTGGAAAGCTGCGGTTGTCTCCGGCGAGATCGAGCGATGCGTTCGGATGCGCGCGCGCGACCGTCGCAAAAGCGCGAATCAGATCCACCACGTGCCGGCGGTTGAAGATGGAACCGGCAAAGAGGAGCCGTGGTTCGCGCTTCCCATTCGCCGCCCCCGCCGCGCGGCGCGTGGGTATCGCCACGGGTATGACACGCACGCGGGCATCGGGGATGCGTAGGTACTCGACGATCTCCCGCCGTGAAAACTCGGAAATGGTCAGGACGGCGCGAGCATTCGACGCGGCCTGCCTGGAGAGCCATCGGAGCCGCGCGCCTTCCCGTGTGCGAAACCACTCGGGGTGCGCCGCAAACGACACATCGTGGATTGTGACGACCGTCGGCACCCTGAGGGCGAGCGGCGCGGTATATTGCGGCGCAAAGAACACGTCGAGGCGGTCGGCCGCGGCCGCGCGCGGGAGCTGGACTTGCTCCCACCACGTTCCGCCCGACCCCGGCACGACGCGCGCGACAAACCGCCTGGCGTCCAGGCCGGCCGTCGAATCGGCGGTCTCGGGCATGTAAAGAAAGAACTGGTGGCTCGCGGCCCGCGGGTCCGTCTTCCACTCGGAAAACAGGCCGAGGAGATACCGGCCTACGCCGGTGGTGCGGCCGCACAACTGCCGCGCGTCTATACCGATGCGCATCGTCGATGCTCGACCGCCGCGCGGTACACGTCGCACACGAGTTCCGCCGTCGTGGACCACTGAAACTCGCGGGCTCTCGCGAGACCCTTCGCGACGCACACCGCGGCGAACGCGTCGTTATCCAGGATCTTCTCGATCGCGGACGCGAGATCCTCCGGGCTTTCGGGATCGATCAAAGGCCCCGCCCCTCCGACAACTTCCGGCAACGCGCCACGATTCGCCGCGACGACCGGAACGCCGGTCGCCATGGCTTCGAGAACCGGCAGGCCGAAACCCTCATCGAGTGATGGGAGCACCAGCAGTCGTGCGCCCTCGTAGAGGGACTGGCGGCGATCGGCTTCAATGTAGCCGAGGTGGCGCACGACGCCCCGCAGGGGCGGATGTTGGAGCCGATCCAGCCACACTCTACCCGCGGGTGTGGCCTTACCCGCGAGGACGAGCTCGGGCAGGTGTCCCGCGTCACGACTGAGCAGACGTTCGTATGCATCGAGCAGCGCACCAACGTTCTTGCGGCGCTCGATCGTCCCCATGAACAGGATGTAACCGGATTGCGGCGGTGTTTTCTGTCGCGGAGGCCACGCGGGAGCGCCGGGTGGACACAGCGCAATTTTCGCCGCGGCCACACCCAACCGGCGTTCGACCTCGGTTGCAGCGTACCGCGACGAGACGATGATGCGATCGGCGCGCGCGGCGTGCGCGTGCACCAGCGAAGGGTAGTCGCGCCGGACGTCGGTGCGCGACGCATCGGGCGCGTCGAGGAAGCTCAAATCGTGAATCGTAATCACCTGGGCCGCGGCGCGGGAGGGCAGCAGGAGCGGGTGTGGCGAGTGCGTCACGTCGAACGTCCGCCCCGTCAGTGTCTCTGCGCTGGGCCATCCAAGCCGGTGCCAGAGGAAGTTGAGGGTTCGAACCGGCACCTTTCGGTCGGCCGTTGCCAGTCCCTGCAGATCCGGGTCGTCCAGCTTCAGCCGGTCGCGCCACGAGCTCGAAAAGATGGTCAGGTCGAGCCTCGCGGGTCCGCGCGATCTCGCCAGCGCCTTGACAAGCTCGTGCGTATACTCGCCGACGCCGGTCCGCTCGCGCAGGGCGGGACGATAGTCGATTAGGACGCGCACTTGTTTAAGTCTTTCCGCCTCAGTATCTTATTGTGAAATGAAAATCGCCGTCGTGGGAACAGGGTACGTCGGACTTGTGCTCGGAGCATGCCTGGCGGAGAACGGCAATACGGTCGCGTGTGTGGACAAGGACGCCGACAAGGTCGCGACCCTCCGCGCCGGCCGCATTCCGCTTTACGAGCCCGGACTCGAAGAAATGGTCCGGCGGAACCACGCGGACGAGCGGCTGAGCTTCACGACCGAACTGGCGACGGCGGTCCGAAGCTCAGAGGTTGTGTTCATCGCCGTGGGCACGCCTCAGGGCGAAGACGGTTCGGCCGATCTCACCCACGTGCTCGACGTTGCCCGGGCGGTCGGCCGGGCGATCACGAAATACACCGTGATCGTGGACAAGAGCACGGTGCCCGTCGGCACGGCGAAGCGCGTGCAGGCAACCATCGCCGCAGAGACAACGCAACCCTTCAGCGTCGTGAGCAATCCCGAGTTTCTCAAGCAGGGCGCCGCGGTCGAGGACTTCATGAAGCCCGATCGCGTCGTCATCGGCGTTGAGCCCGGTGACGAGAGGGCCGCAGCGCTCATGAAAGAGCTCTACGGCCCGTTCACGCGAACGGGCGCGCCCATCATGATGATGGATACGGCGAGCGCCGAATTGTCCAAATACGCCGCGAACTCGATCCTCGCATCGCGTATCTCGTTCATGAACGAGGTCGCCAACTTGTGTGAGCTGGTCGGTGCCGACGTCGATCAGGTTCGACGGGCCATTGGTTCGGACCGGCGGATTGGCAGTTCGTTCCTGTTTCCCGGCGTGGGCTACGGGGGGAGTTGCTTCCCCAAGGACGTCAAGGCTCTGGCCAAATCGGCCAGGGACCACGGCTACGACTTCAGGATCCTGCAGGCCGTGGAAAGCGTGAACGATCGGCAGAAGGAACGCCTGGTTGCCAAGATGCTGGCCTACTTCGGGAGCTTGAAAGGCAAGACCATCGCCGTCTGGGGGCTCGCGTTCAAGCCGCGGACCGACGATATGCGCGAGGCGCCGGCGATCGTGATTATCGAGGGACTCCTGGCGGAGGGCGCGATCGTTCGCGCCCACGATCCCGAAGCCACCAACACGGCGAAGTCTCTGTTCGGCGATCGGATTGCGTTTTGCGGCAAGAGCTACGACGCGCTTGAAGGTGCCGACGCGCTTGCGGTTGTCACCGAATGGAATACGTTCCGCGAACCGGATTTCAAGCTGATGCGGGAACGGATGCGGTCTCCCGTCGTCTTCGACGGCCGCAATATCTATTCTCCCGAGCACATGCGCGCGCTCGGCTTCACCTACTTCTCCATGGGCCGATAACGTGCGAACGGTGCTCGTAACGGGCGGGGCGGGCTACATCGGCAGCCACGCGGCGAAGGCGCTGTCGCTCGCGGGATATCGCGTCGTCGTCTTTGACAACCTGACCGCCGGCCATCGCGAAGCGGTGAAGTACGGCGATCTCGTCGTCGGCGACATCACGGATGTGGCGGCCGTGGCGGATGCGATCGAGCGCCATGACGTCTCGGCCGTCATGCACTTTGCCGCCTATCTGGACGTCGGGGAGTCGGTGCGCGAACCGGTCAAGTACTACCGCAACAACGTTGTGGGTGCGTTGAGCGTCCTCGAGGCCATGGCTGCGCGCTCGGTGACGCAGTTCGTGTTCTCGTCCACGTGCGCGACGTACGGCGATCCGATCGAGACGCCGATTGGGGAGAATCATCCGCAGCGGCCGATCAACAGCTACGGGGAGACGAAACTGGCCGTCGAGCGCGCGCTGCCGCATTTTGCCCGCGCCCATGGCATCCAATCCGTGGCGCTCAGGTATTTCAATGCCGCCGGGGCCGATCCTGACGGTGAGATCGGCGAGGATCATGCGCCGGAGATTCACCTGATCCCTCGAGCGATCGAGGCGGCGACGGGAGGGCGCGGACTCCAGGTGTTTGGCGATGATTACCCGACCCCCGATGGCACATGCCTTCGCGACTACATTCACGTGACCGATCTCGCGGATGCCCACGTGCGGGCGCTGGACGCGCTTGCCGCGGCCGGCCAGTCGGCGGTCTACAACCTCGGGACCGGGGTGCCGAATTCCGTCCGGGAGGTCATCCACGCCGTCGAGCGCGCCACCGGGCGAAAGGTGCCGTGGACGCTGGCGCCAAGGCGTGCTGGCGATCCTGCCGCGCTGTACGCCAGGGCGGACAGAGCGCGCTCGGAGTTGGGTTGGGCGCCGCGCTTTTCCGACATCACGTCGATTGTCGGCACGGCGTGGGAGTGGCATCGCACGCACCCGGGTGGATACCGACCGTGATGATGAACATGCGGCGGAGGAGTATCCTTCGTTCATCGAAGCACCGATTCAACGAGTGACTGAGCATCCCCTCAAGCGTTTGTTCGGGTACACGGCGCCGTACCGCGGGCGCTTGTGCGTGGCGGGCGTCGCGATGATTCTCTATGCGGCCGGCACGGCCGGCCTCGCGATCATCATCCGGCCGATCATCGACAAGACCCTGTCCAGCAAGGAAAACCTGTCCCTCATGGCCTGGGGGATCATCGGTATCTACCTCCTCAAGGGTGTGGGCTCGTATGTGTCGTCGTACCTGACCACCGACGTCGGGCAGCGCGTCGTCATGGACGTCCGTAACGCGTTGTACAGACACATCCTGGGGCAATCGGCGGGCTTCTTCGCGCAGCGGACGACGGGGCAGCTGATGTCGCGGATTACCAACGATGTCGGCCAGGTGCAGCAGGTCGTGTCCGACACGATCGCCGATCTCGCGCGTGAATCGCTGACCCTCATCGGATGCGCCGCGTGGATGTTCTACCTCGATGCGCGTCTGGCGATCGTCTGCATGACCGGCGCGCCAGTCATCGTGTATCCCCTGGTCCGGCTGGGGCAGCGGGTGCGGCGAACGACTCGCAGGAGCCAGGAGGCGCTCGAGCAGCTGTCGCATATCAGCGCCGAAGCGTTCACCGGCCACCGGATCGTCAAGGCCTTCGGCACCGAGGCGCACGAGGGCGAGAAGTTCAAGCGTGCCGGCTACGGTCTCTTCCGCACGAACATGAAGGTGACGGCCGCGCTCTCGAGCCTTCCACCGCTGATGGAGTTGCTCGGCGGCGTCGGCATGGCGGTCGCGTTAATTGTCGGCAGCCGGGCCGTGGCGTCGAAGACCATGACGCAGGGTGATTTCTTCTCGTTCATGACCGCTGTCATGCTGATGTACGGTCCCGCGAAGAAGCTCAGCCGGGTCAATGCGGACATTCAGCAGGCGATCGCGGCGTCCGAGCGCATTTTCGAAATGCTCGACACGCACACCGAGGTCAAGGAGCGGCCCGCCGCTCCCGCGCTCGCGCCCTTCAGGAACACGATCGACTTCCGCGACGTCGGCTTCGGGTACGACGATGGCCCCGGCCGGATTCTGCGGGGCGTCTCGTTTCGCGTTACGGCCGGCCAGCTGATCGCGATCGTCGGGCGGAGCGGGGCCGGGAAGACGACGCTCGTGAACCTGCTGCCGCGGTTCTACGACGTCACGACGGGCTCCATCCTGATCGACGGCACGGACCTTCGCGATGTGACGCTGGCGTCTCTGCGGTCGCAGATCGGCATCGTGACCCAGGAAACCGTCCTCTTCGACGACACCATCGCGAACAACATCGCGTACGGCGCCTTCGGAACGCCGATGGCATCGCTCGACGCCATCGCTGCCGCGGCGCAGGCCGCGAACGCGCACGGGTTCATCAGCGCGCTGCCTCAGGGCTACCAGACGATGATCGGCGAGCGAGGGCAGCGGCTGTCGGGCGGGCAGCGGCAGCGGCTGGCGATCGCGCGGGCGCTGCTCAAGAACGCTCCGATCCTGGTGCTCGACGAAGCCACGTCGGCGCTGGACTCGGAATCAGAATCGCTGGTTCAGGAGGCGCTGACCAATCTGATGATGAACAGAACGTCTTTCGTCATCGCCCACCGGTTGTCCACCATCCGCAGGGCCGATGCCATCATCGTCCTCGAACGCGGGCGCATCGTCGAGGTGGGCCGGCACGACGAGTTACTGGCGCGGCCCGACGGCGCGTACGCGTCGCTCTATCAGATGCAGCTGCTCGAGGGCCGGAAGGGCGAGCGGCGGATGGTGCCCTCGTGATCAAGTCCATGACGGGCTTCTCGTCGATTTCGCGCGAAGACGATCGGGCGACGATCGCCGTCACGATCCGGTCGGTCAATCACCGGTATCTCGACCTGCAGCTTCGGGTGCCGCAGGCCCTGGCGTCGATCGAAAGCGACGTGCGCGCGCTGGTCGGCAGATACGTGGCGCGCGGGCGCGTCGAAGTGGGCCTGTCGTTTCAGGTCCGGCAATCGCCCGGTATCGACGTGGAGTTCAACGAGACGTTCGGCGCCGCGCTGGAGCAGGCTATCGACAAGGCGCGCGAGCGCGGGCTGGTCGCGGGAACCTTGACCCCAGGGGATCTGCTGCGGCTGCCGCAGGCGTTGACGATTCGCGAGCGTCCGATCGAAGCCGACGAAGCGGCGCAGGAAGCGCTGGCGGCGCACGCACGGGAAGTCGTCGGTGAGGCCCTGGCCGACCTCGACGTGATGCGCGTGCGGGAAGGGGGCCACCTTCGCGGAGATCTGGACCAGCGCCGGACCCTTGTCGCCGATCTCGTGGAGCGCGTGGCTGTTGCGGCAGACGAGGGGCGTCTGGCCGTGGAGACGCGCTTGCGCGAGCGCGTGCGGGAGCTTCGCGAGGAACTTCAGGCGGACGAGACGGCGGTCGCCCAGGAGATCGTGCGCAGCGCTGCACGATCCGACATCAGCGAGGAACTGGCGCGCTTTCGCGGACACATCGCCCACTGGGTGACGCTGTCCGACAGCATCGAGCCCTGCGGCCGCAAACTGGATTTTCTCCTGCAGGAGATGAACCGGGAGGTGAACACCATGGGGTCGAAGGCTGACGGCCTTCGTGTGTCGGAGCTCATCATCGCGGCGAAGGCGGAGCTCGAGAAGATGCGTGAACAGGTCCAGAATGTCGAGTAAAATGAGCTATTCCTATGATAGACCGCTCCAAATTGCCTAATTCCTTCGAATTCGTCGTCACGGCCGGCGCGCGCGCCCGGCAACTGCTGGCGGGCTCGGTTCCTCGAGTCACCGTCGGCGCGCACAAGAAGACCACCGTCGCGCAGCAGGAAGTCGTGACCCGCATGGTCGAGAAGCTCGAGCCCGAGCCCCCGAAGGAATCGTGAATCTAGTCATCTGGTCATCTGGTTATCTGGTCATTTCCGCCGCCGAAATGATGTCTTTCAATGACCCAATCAATGACCAGATGACCAGATGACCAGATGACTAGATGACCAGATGTTGATCGCATTAGGGGTGACCGGCGGTATCGGCGCCTACAAGGCTGTCGAAGTGGCCCGGGGGCTGCAGAAGCGCGGCCACGACGTCGTCGCGATCATGACGGCGACGGCGACCCGGTTTGTGGGGCCTGTCACGTTCGAGGCGATCACCCGCCGCCGCGTGATCACCGACCAGTTCGAGCCTGGCGCCAACTCGGACATCGAACACATCGCCCTGGCGTCCACGATCGATCTCCTGCTCATCGCGCCGGCCACCGCCAACATCATCGGCAAGTTTGCCAACGGTATCGCCGACGATTTCCTGTCCACGCTCTACATTGCGACGAAAGCGCCGGTGCTGGTGGCGCCGGCGATGAACACGCAGATGTTCGAGCACGAGGCCGTGCGGCGGAACCTCGATACGCTCGCCGCGCGCGGCGTGCGGTTCGTCGAGCCAGGCGAGGGATACCTGGCGTGCGGCTGGATCGGGAAAGGCCGGCTCGCCGAGCCGGATGAAATCGTCGCCGCGGCCGAGTCCGTGCTGCAACCCGTCGGGCCGCTCAAGGGCCAGCGGATCCTCGTCACCGCGGGACCCACGTACGAGGACGTCGATCCCGTCCGTTACATCGGAAACCGATCGTCGGGCCGCATGGGGTTCGCCCTCGCGGCCGAGGCCGCCCGCCGTGGGGCCGAGGTGACGCTCGTCGCGGGGCCGACGTCGGTCGAACCCCCGAAAGTGCACGAGATCGTCCGCGTGAGGAGCGCGGCCGAGATGCACGCGGCGGTCACCTCGCGCGCCGAGCGCATGCACGTCGTCGTGATGGCGGCGGCCGTGGCCGACTACGCGCCGGAACGACGCGTCTCTCAGAAGGTTGCGAAGCGGGACGAATCCCTCACGCTGGTTTTGAAGAAGACGCCGGACATCCTCGGCGATCTCGGCCATCGCCGGATGACAACCGGCGACGGACCCTTGCTCGTCGGGTTCGCCGCTGAAACAGAAGACCTCGTCGCGCGTGCGACCGCGAAGCGCGAGCGGAAACACGCCGACCTCATCGTTGCGAACGACGTCTCCCGCCCAGACTCCGGCTTCGATGTCGACGCCAACGCCGTGACGATTATCGGGCCTGACGGGGCCGAATCCGTCCCGATGCAGAGCAAGAGCCGCATCGCTGCGGTCATTCTCGATCGCGTCGAGCGCCTCGTCGCGTCGCGGGAAATCGCTCGAACCCCCCGCTGAAGCGCGAGCCCGACGGCGTTTCATGGACATCGATCAGCTCAAAGAACACCTCCGATTCGCGCAGGAACTCGGCGTCACCGGCGTCAGCCGTGATCCGGCCTGGCGAGCCGTTGAGACCCCTCGAAGCATGGCGCCGATGCCGCAGGATCCGCCAGCCGCCGCCGCGCTCGTGTCCAGCCCCGATCATGAGCCCGATCGTGGGCCCGATCAGTGGGAATGTCGCGCCGCCGGTGACAATCGCCTTGACCCCTGTCGAGAGCCTGGCGGCGGTGCGCGCCGATATCGGCGACTGCACGCGCTGCAAACTCCACACGCTCGGGCGCACGCAGATCGTGTTCGGCGTGGGCAATCCCAATGCCGACCTGATGTTCGTCGGGGAAGCGCCCGGACGCGACGAAGACCTGCAGGGGTATCCGTTCGTCGGGCGGGCCGGCCAACTGCTCACGAAGATCATCGAGGCGATCGCGCTCAAGCGCGAGGACGTTTATATCGCCAACGTCATCAAGTGCAGACCGCCGGAGAACCGGAATCCCGAACCCGACGAAGTCGCGACCTGCGAGCCGTTTCTGTTCCGGCAGATCGACATCATCAAGCCGAAAGTGATCGTCGCCCTCGGCAAGTTCGGCGCACAGACGCTGCTGCGAACGCTCGATCCGATTTCCCGGCTTCGCGGCCGTGTCTTCGACTACCGTGGCGCGAAACTGATCCCGACATTCCATCCGGCGTACCTGCTGCGGAACCCGTCTTCGAAGCGCGAAGTATGGGAAGATATGAAACTTGTCCGCAGCCTCCTCACGTCGTGACGTTGTCGTTCACGTCGCGGTTCCGGTTCCTGGTCTCGATCTCCTGACGTAT
Organism: uncultured Acidobacteriota bacterium; assembly: GCA_963729215.1. Taxonomy (GTDB): domain Bacteria; phylum Acidobacteriota; class Vicinamibacteria; order Vicinamibacterales; family CAVVIG01; genus CAVQJU01. The sequence goes on from CAVSND010000027.1 coordinate 388,241, forward strand.
CGCGTTCCTCCGGATGCTCAGCGTCCCGCCGTGGGCGCGCGAGTCGTCGTGCCCCTCGGGTCGCGCATCGTCACGGGCGTGGTGATGGACGACGCAGCCGAGACCACGATCGCGGACGTGAAGCCGATCAAGGAAGTACTCGACGCGCACGCGTTCGTGCCGCTCGAGGTGATCGAGCTCGCGCGCTGGACCGCGGAGTACTACGCCGCGGGGCCCGGCGACACCATCACGGCGGTGCTGCCGCCAAAGGCGCGTGGCGGCCGGGCCGACGCGCACAAGACCACACGAATCGCCGCGGCCACCGTCGCCGGCCTCGAGGCGCTTGCGGCAGGGACGCTCACAGCGAAACAGCGGGATGCCCTCGAGCTGCTTGCGGCCGCGCCGGAAGGGCTTTCAACGCCCGAGTTGGCGGACCGCGGTGGGACGGCGGACGTCGTGTCACGGCTGGTACGGGCCGGGTTTGTCAGCGTGCGTCGTGCGCGCGTCGAGCGCGATCCGTTTGATCGGCCTTCGCTGGGCCTGTCCGCAGCCGATCCCGAACGGCGGCTCACCCGCGAGCAGACCGACGCGCTCGCGCGCCTGCAGCTGCTGGCTGATTCACGGCGCTTTCACGTGGCGCTCGTGCACGGTGTCACCGGCAGCGGCAAGACGGAGATATACCTGCGGCTGTCGGCCGCCGTCCGCGAGTCCGGCCGGCGCGTGCTCATGCTGGTGCCTGAAATCGCGTTGACGCCGGCGATGGTGTCCCAGTTCCGGCAGGCATTCGGCGAGCGCGTGGCGGTTCAGCACAGCGGCCTGTCTGACGGGGAACGGCACGATCAGTGGCAGCGCATCCGCCGCGGCGACATCGACGTCGTGGTGGGTACGCGGTCGGCGGTGTTCGCGCCGCTCGAGGGCGTCGGGCTCATCATCGTGGACGAGGAACACGACGGGTCGTACAAGCAGGACGAGAGCCCGCGCTACCACGGCCGCGATGTCGCGATTGTGCGAGGCCAGCGGGCGAATGCTCTCGTCGTGCTCGGATCCGCCACCCCGTCGATGGAAAGCGGCTACAACGCGAGCATTGGGCGCTACGAACGCATCGTGCTCGAGCGCCGCGTGCTGGATCGCCCGCTCGCGTCGGTGACGATTGTCGACATGCGCGAGGAGTTCGCGGCCGCGGGTCCCGACCTGGTGCTGAGTCGCGCGCTGAGCGATGCGCTCGCCGCGCGGCTCGACCGCCGCGAACAGGCGCTCGTCCTGCTGAACCGCCGCGGATTTGCCACCGCCGTGTTCTGCCGTCAGTGCGCCGGAACCCTGGACTGTCCCAACTGCAGCGTCTCGCTGGTCGTCCACGGGGAGGGAACGTCACGCCGCGCCCGCTGCCACTACTGCAACTACTCGGCGCGCGTGCCGGCCGTGTGTCCGTTGTGCGCGGGCCCATACCTCGATCAGGCGGGCTTTGGAACCGAGCGCGTGGAAGTGGAGGTCCGGCGGGCATGCCCGGGCGCGAGGGTCGCCAGGCTCGATCGCGACGCCATCCGGCGGCAAGGGGCGCTGACGTCGCTGCTCGGACGGTTCATGGCCGGCGAGATCGACGTTCTGGTCGGCACGCAGATGATCGCCAAAGGCCACGACTTTCCGCGCGTGACGCTTGTCGGGGTCGTCTCGGCTGATGTTGGTCTGGGCCTCGCGGACTTCCGAGCGTCGGAGCGGACGTTTCAGCTGCTGACGCAGGTGGTCGGCAGGGCCGGCCGCGGAGAGCGGCCGGGCGAGGCGATCGTGCAGACCCTTTATCCGGATCACTACAGCGTCCAGCTGGCATGCCGGCAGGATTACCCCGCCTTTTTCGATCGCGAGCTCGACTTTCGCCGGAAGATGCACTACCCGCCGATGGTGTCGATGATCAACATCATCGTCCGCTCCCGCACGTTTTCTGGCGCCATGGACGATGCGGCGGGGATTGCGCAGCGGTTGCGGGGCGATGCCGAGCGGTTCGGCCTGCGCGTGCTCGGGCCGGCGCCCGCGCCGCTCGGGAAACTGCGGGGCGAATACAGGGCCCAGCTCCTCATCAAGGGCTCGCATCGGAAGCGGATGAGGGAAGCGCTCCTGACGGCTATCGCCGCGCGGCCCGAACTTCAGCGGCGCGTGGTCGTCGACGTCGATCCCATCAGCGTGCTTTAGCGAAAGCCATATGCCGTTCTGCTAGAATCGCGCACGTACGCAAATTGAGACGAGGAGATCACATGATGTTCAAGAACCATAGACGATCGCTCACGGCGCTGTTCGCCGCGGCCACGTGCGCGGCGGTGGCCTCGGTGGCCATCGCACAGGGCCCTCCGGCCGGAGCTCCGCCCGCGCCGGGAGGAAGAGGACGCGGTCCGCAGACGCCACCGCTCCTGATGACATCCACGGCCTGGGAAGACGGCGGCGTGATTCCGGACAAGTACACACAGGCCGCCGGCCCGACAGCTCCATCGCCCGAGCTCAAATGGTCGCAGGTGCCTATGGGCACGCAGAGCTTCGTGCTCCTCATGCACGATCCGGAACCGGTCCTGAACAAGGGATCGAAGATGGACATCACGCACTGGCTGATCTGGAATATTCCGGCGACCGCGACCGGCCTGTCGGAGAACGTACCGCAGGGCGACCTGCCTGACGGCAGCCGCCAGGTCAGCCTGCGCGGTAACGGCTACATGGGTCCCGGTGCGCCTCCCGGACCGTATCATCACTACACGTTCGAGCTGTACACGCTCGACATCAAGCTGGACGTGCCGTCAGGAACGCCGCAGCAGGCGGCCGACACGCGAAACGCCGTCGTCGCCGCCATGGATGGCCACGTCCTCTCCAAGGCCGTGCTCGTCGCCAGGTTCCACCGCTAGGCTAGCGGGTCTCGAATCATCGGGGAGACGGCACGGCTCCGCCGTGTCGTCCTTGCTCCGTTTCTTATCGCCCGATTAAATCGAACGGAGAGATCGGCGCCGGCGTAAAGCACAGCACGAACATCGCCAGCGCGACGAATGCCAGAAACAGGCGGGTTCGGTCAAGCGGCACGTCCTCGTCGATCGTCGGCGGATGCCGCGACCCGAATGCGGTCAGCATCAGCACCATCAGCACCGTCCAGACAATCCAGCTGGCCGAGAAGTAGCTCAGGGCAATGGCGCAGGCGACCATCGCCAGCGTCAGGTACACTGAGCGCCGGCCGAGAACCGTGTAGGAGATGTGGCCGCCATCGAGCTGGCCGGCGGGAACGAGATTCAGCGCCGTCGCCAGCAGCCCGAACCAGGCGCCGAATGCGATCGGGTGCATGTTCAGGGAATAGCCGTCGGGCACCGTGCCCCAGATCAACCGCGACGCCAGCTTGAAGAGCAGCGGTTCGCCGAGCTCGAAGCCGCTGAAGTTTGCGGGCAGCCGTGCCACGTGTGACATCGACAGCCCGATGAAGAGCGCCGGCACCGCCACGATGAAGCCCGCGATAGGGCCGGCGATGCCGATGTCGAACAGCATCCGCTTGGTCGGAATCGGATCGCGGATGCGGATGAATGCGCCCAGCGTCCCCGTCAGCGGTGTTGGAACCGGCAGGAAAAAGGGCAGCGACGCGTCGACGTGATAATACCGGCAGGCGCAGTAGTGTCCCAGCTCGTGACAGCCGAGGATGCCGAGGATCGTGGCGCTGTAGTACCAAGCCGTACCAGAGAAGGCCTGCACGGAATGGTGTGTCAATGGGAAGAAAATCGGCCCGGAACGCGACATAGTGGTCCACGCCGGCGAGCGTGGTCGTGCCGACCGCGAGGACGAACAGCAGGACGTGCAGCCAGACCCGGTCCTGGAACTTCGGACGCGGCTGCCAGGGGAGCGCCGCCGGCGAAAATGGAGTCGATTCCTGGAAGGGGTCCAACTTACCCGATGTTCTGGAGATCTTTGCCCGGCTTGAAGCGGATCGTCCGGCCCGGTGGGATTCGCACTTCCTTGCCCGTGCGGGGGTTGCGTCCGATACCGCGCTTCCGGGGCTTGACCTGGAAGACGCCGAATCCCCGAAGTTCAATCCGTTCGCCACGTTGCATGGAGACCCGCATCGCGTCGAACACCGCATCGACTGCTACCTCGGCTTTAACCTTGGTAATGTCGGCAATTTTCGACACTTCGTTGACGATGTCGACCTTGATCATGCTTATGGTCTCCTGCGTGTTGCTAAATACTATAGATACTGGGACTTACGCTGTCAAGGCTGAGGCTAAGTGATGGCGAAGAAGGCCCCGTCGGTTGTGCTCGTCGGTCGTCCCAACGTCGGCAAGTCCACGTTGTTCAACCGCATCACTGGCTCGCGGCAGGCTATCGTCGCGCCTCTTCCGGGAACCACGCGCGACGCGCTCGAGCGGACGGTCACATGGCGAAATACGTCGTTCAGCCTGTTTGATACGGGCGGTTTGTACGGTGCCAGCGAAGATCCACTTCACGACCTGGTCGTCGTCCAGGGGCAGCGCGCGATCGAAGGCGCCGATTTGCTGGTGTTCGTCACCGACGGCCGCGAGGGTCTCGTCGGCGGGGACGAGACGATCGCCACCGAACTGCGAGCCAAGGGACGGCCCATTCTCCTTGCCGTGAACAAGTTCGACGACAAGCGCGCTCGCGATTCGGCACTCGATTTCTACCGGCTCGGGATCGACCCGGTGTTTGAAATCTCGGCCGAGCACGGCACCGGCGTGGCCGAAGTGCTCGACGCGATTGTGGAGCGCCTCGAGGCTGGAGGCTGGGGACCCGAAAAGCCCGCATCTGAACCTCTCCCAAACGCCGGCCTCCAGCCTTCCGTCTCCTCGGCGGAGATTGGCATTGCCTTCGTCGGACGGCCCAACGTCGGCAAGTCGTCGCTGGTGAATCGTTTGCTGCGCGAGGAGCGCGTGCTCGTCAGCGATATGCCCGGCACGACGCGCGATGCGATCGACAGCCCGCTGGTCTGGCACCGGCGGCGGTTCCGCATCGTGGACACCGCCGGCATGCGTCGTCCCGGCAAGGTGTCCGGAGGCGGCGCAGTGGAGATGGTCAGCGTCGCGGGAGCGAAGCGGGCGATTGCCGACGCGGACGTGGTCGTGCTCGTCATCGACGCGGCGACGGGCGCAAGCGATCAGGATGCGGCGATCGGCGGCGAAGTGGACCGCGCAGGTCGCGGCATCGTGATCGTCGCCAACAAGTGGGACCTCGTGAAAGACCGGGGGCCGGACTATTCGACGGTGTTCGACGAGGCCACCCGCCACGGCATGCGTTTCCTGGATTATGCGCAGATCCTGCACATCTCGGCGCTGACGGGCGAGCGGCTCCCGAAGGTGCTCGAGCACATCGACCGGATCGCGCAGACACGGCGCGTGCGCATCCCGACGCCTGAACTCAACAAGTTCGTCGAGGCCGTGACGGCTGCGAATCCCCCCGTCAGTCCGGGCAGCAAACATGTTCGCATTCTGTACGCGGCGCAGATCGGCGTCGCGCCGCCGTCGTTTGTCTTCTTCACGAACGTCGCGACGACGTTTCATTTTTCGTACGAGCGCTTTCTCGTGAACAAGCTTCGGGAGAAGTTCGGGTTCGTCGGAACCCCCATCCGGATCCAGATCCGCCGGCGCGCGAAGGGCGGTGGGCCGCGCCGCGCGAAGAAGGCAGTCAGCCCGAGCCAGACAAGCGGACGGGTCAGGCCGGGCGGGCCAGGCAAACCGCGCAGGCCGGGCAAACCGCGCAGAAAAGGCAAACCGGGCAGGAAAGGCGTAAGATGAAAGTGGCCTAAGTTCTGCGCCATTCGCAGAACGCGGGGGACCCAGGCTCTTGGGGCATACTGGCGGGAAGCCGCCGGCGGACACTTCCGAGTCCGAGCCCGTCAGCTAACCTCGTCGGCATTTGACGGAAGCACAGGTGGACACCTCCCGCGCGCTGGCGTCGGCGGCGGCTCTCGCCGCGATTACATTCACGTACACTCGCTGGCTCGACGTCACCAACGCGACGACCGTTGCGCTCACCTACCTGCTGGTCGTGCTGGTGGTGGCAGCGACTTCCCGTTTGTGGGTCGCGGTGATGACGTCGCTGCTCGCGATGTTCTGCATCAACTTCTTCTTCCTGCCGCCCGTCGGGACGCTGACCATCGCCGATCCGCGGAACTGGATTGCGCTCGTCGCGTTTCTCGCCGTCAGCCTCGTGGCGAGCAATCTGTCGTCGATCGCGCGCACCCGGACGGACGAGGCGCTGGCCAGGCGCGATGAAGTGTCGCGGCTCTTCGACATCAGCCGGGACATTTTCCTGTTGACCGATAGCGACGAGGCGGTCACGCCCCTCGCGAACCTCATCGCCCGCAGGTTTGATCTGGGCTACGTCGCCATCTGCCTGCCGCACGGCGCCGACTGGCGCGTGGGGGAGGGAGGCTCGCTGCTGCTGACGCTCGACCGGAACGCGCTCCGCGAGGCGATGACGTCGTCCGGCCAGCACACTGTGGTCGAGACGGACGGTCAGACGGTTCGTCTGGTCCCGCTGCACTTTGGCGCCAGGGCCGTCGGCGTGCTGGCGGCGGCGGGCCGGCCGATCGAGTCCGGAACGCTCGACGCGCTCGGGGGAATTGCCGCCATTGCTGTCGAGCGCGCGCAGTTTCTCGAGGAACGGAAGGCGGCCGAAGTATCGCGACGCAGCGAGTCGTTGAAGTCCGCGCTGCTGGCCTCTCTTGCCCACGACCTGCGAACACCGCTCACCGCGATCCGCGTGGCGGCGACCAACCTGCAGGCGTCGTGGCCCAATGATGGAGAACGGCGGGAACAGAGCGCGCTGATTCTGACCGAAGTCGGGCGCCTCACCCGTTTGTTCCAGAATATCCTCGAGATGGCGCGTATCGACGCCGGAGCCATCGGTACGGATTTGCGGTGGGTTCATCCATCGGAGATCATCGCGGCCGCGCGCGATCAGCTCGGCGATGCCCTGGATCGACATCCCGTCCGCATCGAGGCGGAATCAGATCAGCTGGTCAAGGTCGATCCCCGTCTCACGGCGACCGTTCTGGCGCACCTCCTTGAAAATGCCGCTCAGTACACGCCGGCGGGATCCCGTGTAGACGTCACCGCGGCCGTGTCCGGCGATGGGCTCGTGCTGCAGGTGCGTGACCGGGGGCCCGGCATTGCGGTGTCCGACCTTCCACACATCTTTGAACGGTTCTATCGCGGCGCCGCGGCCAAGTCGTATACATCGGGGACGGGCATGGGCCTGTCGATTGCCAGGGGCCTGCTGGCCGCGGAAGGCGGAAGGGTTGCCGCGGAGAATTGCCCGGCCGCTGATGGCGGCGGGGCACGCTTTACGGTGGTCGTTCCTGCCGAAACGCGCAGTGTCATCAGCACTGCACACATGGAGCCCGTATGACACGATCCACCCGCATCCTGCTCGTCGATGATGAAGTCTCGATTCAGCGTGCGGTCGGTCCGCTGCTCCAGTCGCGCGGATACGACGTCGAGATCGCGGGAACCGCCCGCGACGCGCTCAAGGCCGCGTCAGAGCATCGTCCGGACTTGATCGTGCTCGATCTCGGATTGCCGGATCTCGAAGGCACGGAGGTCTGCCGGCGCATCCGCGCGGACTCGCCTGCGCCGATTATTGTCCTGTCGGCGCGCGGCGGAGAGGCCGACAAGGTGTCGGCGCTCGACCTCGGTGCCGACGACTACGTCACCAAGCCGTTCAATCCCGAAGAGCTCCTTGCGCGAATTCGCGTGGCGCTCCGCCGTGTGCTCTCCGCTGAAAACGGCGAAGCCGGCCGGCTTCAGTGTGGTGATCTGGCGATCGACTACGACCGGCGCCGCGTCGTGCGGGATGGGGACGAGATTCGATTGACCCCGAAGGAGTTCGATCTGCTCTCGTTGCTCGCACGCAATCCCGATCGCGTGCTGACGCATCGCGCAATCCTGAAAGCCATCTGGGGGCCGAACGCGGTCGACCAGCCGGAACACCTGTGGGTGCTGATGGGGCAGTTGAGGAAGAAGATCGAGGTGGATCCCTCGAACCCGCGGTATCTGATCAGCGAACCGTGGGTCGGGTACCGGCTGTCGACCGCGCCGCCTTCCGGAGCTTGATCAGGGCCTCCTTCCGCCGCCGGGTCCAGCGTTTCAGCTGGTACTCGCGGCTCAGCGCGGCGCCGTGCGATTCGCATGCTTCCGAATACACCAGCCTGACCGGCCGGCGGCCCGACGTGTACCGGGCGCCGCGCCCGCTATTGTGGACGGCTGACACGCGCGCGCGGGTCGCGCGCATAACCGGTATAGAGCGTGCCGTCCGCGCACCGGACGATGTAGACGAAATGCACGAGGCATTCTAGAACGGGGAGCGAAGAATGTCGAACGGGAACGCAGAACGGAGGACATGCTCACGCCTCTGCGGTTCTCCGTTGAGCGTCAGAGCGCGTCTTTCTCGCCGGTGCGGATCCTGTAGGTCCCTTCGATCGGGGCCACGAACACGCGCCCGTCACCGATCTCGCCGGTCCTCGCCGATTGGATGACAGCTTTCACGACCTCGTCGGCTACGGCATCGGACACGACGACTTCGATCTGCATCTTCGGGAGCAGGCTGACGTTGTATTCCTTGCCGCGATAGATCGCGGTGTGGCCCTTCTGTTTGCCGTGCCCGCGGACTTCGGTGACCGTGAGCCCTGAGATGCCCAGCTTGTCCAGGGCCTCCTTCACGTCGTCCACTTTGTTGGGCCGGATGATGCTCTTGATCAGCTTCACGGATTCCTCCACAATTTGCCGAATCAGACGGCCGCGCTTACCTCATCGCCGGACTCCGGATAGGCCAGCATCCCGAACTCGGGCACGTCCAGCCCTTCGAGTTCGACGTCCTTGCTCACGCGCAGGGGCTTGATCGCGTTCACGATCTTGAAGACGACAAAGGTGAAGGCAAACGCGTAGACGATGCAGAGCGTGGCACCTCCGAGCTGGAGCAGGAATTGCGACGTGTCCCCGTGGAGCAATCCCGTCACGCCCTGGCCGGCCTTGCCGAGGTAGGTGGCTGCGCCGACGCCATTCCACCCGGCGCCGTACGTGCCATCCGCGAAGATCCCCAGCGCGACGGCGCCAAACCATCCGCAGTAGCCGTGCACGGACACGGCGCCGCAGGGATCGTCCACCTTGAGCACCCGTTCATTGAACAGCACGCCGAAGCAGACGATGACGCCTGCGACGATACCGATAATGACGGCGGCATTCGGGCCGACGAACGCGCACGGAGCGGTGATCGCCACGAGGCCGGCCAGCATGCCGTTGCAGCCCATCGTGATGTCGGGTTTGCCGAACATGAAATACCAGAGCAAGATCGCCGTGGCGGACCCGGCAACCGCGGCGAGGTTCGTGTTGACCGCGATCACGCCGATGCGCAGGTCCGTGGCGGCGAGGGTGGAGCCCGGGTTGAAGCCCATCCAGCCGAACAGCAGGATGAACGTGCCGGTCACGACGAAGACGATGTTGTGGGCCGGAAATGCGCGGGGCTTGCCGTCCTTGTCGTATTTGCCCAGGCGCGGGCCGAGCACGACCGCCAGCGCCATCGCGCAGAACCCGCCGACGGCGTGCACGACCGTCGAGCCGGCGAAGTCCACGTACCCGTGGCCGAGATTCATGGTCGCGCCCAGCTGCGACATCCAGCCCCCGCCCCAAACCCAGCAGCCGAAGATCGGGATAGAGCAGCGCTCCCACAAACATCTCGCAGAGCAGGAAGCCCCAGAAGTTGATGCGCTCGCAGATCGAGCCGACGATGATGTAGCCGGCGGTTTCCATGAAGACGACTTCGAAGAGCGTCAGGACATTGCTGCCGGCGTCGTATCCCGGCCCGCTCAGGAAGAACCCCTTGCCGCCGAGAAAGCCCCATTGGCCGCTCCCGATCAGGAAGTGGTTCAGCGTCGGTGTGCCTCCCAGGCCGGCTGGCGCCGCGTTGATGGCGACGGCGCCGAACTGAAAGGCGTATCCACAGACGTAATAGGCCAGGAAGGCGAACACATACGCCGCGAAGTTGAGCATCATCAGGTGCGCGGCGTTCTTCTTGCGCACCAGCCCGCACGTGAGGAGCGCGAAGCCCGCCTGCATGAAGAGCACGAGGTAGCCGGTGTTCAGCGTCCAGCCGAAATTGGTGGCGATGCGAACGTGGCCCACGGAGTCGGCGAGCTTGACGGCCAGCGGCTCTTTCGCGGCCTGGGCCTGATATTCGTCGAACGCCTTCTTCTTCGCCGCGTAGTCAGGGTCGGTCTTGTCAGTGGGTTCGGCGACCACGAACGCGTTGCCGCCGGCGTCAACGGCATTGGTTTTATCGCCGGTGGCGATGCCGGCAGGATCAGCCTGCTGCGCGGCCAGAACGCTGCTGAAGGTGATGCACAACAGCATCACCAGCCACGTTGCACCGAAAATCGTTCGACTCAACCGCCGTCGAAAATAGTCACGCATGTCCCATGCCTCCTTAGATGTCACGTCCAAGTCGTTCAGGCGATGCCGCCGTCACGCGTCCAAATGCTGCAGATTGGAAACCCGCAGGCGGGGTGTTACAGACGCAGCACGGTCGGAAGGGTGTGACGCCTCATTCGGAGGCCATCGGAGTGGGCGGCGCTCGATGGCGACGCCGGCCGTCAAGGGTGCGGCAGATGGCGACAACGCCACGATTGCCGCATCGTTGGAGAGGTTGTCGGGGGATTTGAAGTCCTCACTGTGCGCCTTGCCGATCGGGACCCTGTCGTGCCAGACCTGAAACGGCGGCGTGAACGGCAGCACGATGACCACGACGAACCATACGGCGAATGCTTTCGACAGGAGGCTGCGGCGACGGTGCATGGTCTTGTTCAGCAGCGAACGCTCGCCATTACGCCGCAGAGGCTGCGTTTTGTCGCCAAATAAGTTCCTAAAAACAGGATTGTCGTCATATTTCGATGCCTTTTATGCGGCGAGGACCGCTGGCACGCGATAATCCGGGCCATGCCAGTGACTATCGAAAATCAGACGGCTTCACATGCGCTCGCGGTGTTGATCCTGTTCCTCGCGGCCGTCCTCGAGGCCGGCGGCGATGCGCTTGTGAGATATGGCCTTCGTGCTCCGGCGCTTCCCGCCCGGCTTGCACTGTTCGCGCTTGGCGGGATGGTGCTGTTCTGCTATGGGTATCTGGTCAACACTCCCGGGTGGGACTTCGGCCGTCTCCTTGGTCTGTATGTCGTGTTCTTCTTTGTCGTGGCGCAGGCGATTGCCTGGCTGGCCTTCGATCAATTGCCCGGCCGCTCGCTCCTGGTCGGCGGCGCGTTGATCATCGCCGGCGGCGACCATCATTTCCATCTGGCCCTGACGACTCCACTGGCCTCGACGACGTGGCCGCCCGCCGTAAATGTGTTTTGATCGACTTTTCAGGATTCCTTCATGAACGGTGCGGTGTAGCGTCGATTCAGTCGACTGCGGCCAACAAGGAGCGTCCATGAAATTGATCCTGGGTATGGTGCGTCAGGACAAGATGGATGACGTCAGGAGCGCGCTGGAGAAGGTGAACGTCCGCGCCATCAGAGTGGCCAAGGTGCAGGACTTTTCCCCCAGCGGCATGCGGAAGGCGTCTGGCGCGGGCAGGTGTACACGTTCGACTCCACCATGAAGATGGAGTTTCAGTGTGTCGTTCACGATGACGACGCCGACTGTGCGGTCCGGGCGATCCTGTGCTCGGCGAGGACCGGCTGTCATTGGCGATGGAGACGTCGTCGTCGTGCCGATCGAGCACCGATACAACATCCACAACGGCGATCGGGACGCGTCCTGAAGGCCGCTGCCTACCGTCTGCCGGCGTACTCGCGTTTCTCGAGCGCCGTGCGAAGGTTACGCAAGGTGTCTTCGCACTTCACGACGATCTCCCGCTTCTGGTCGAGCGACAGCGCCAGCGATCGCACGTTGGTGTTGCGGCGGGACAGCGCGATGATCTCGGCGTTGAGCCCCATGAATCGATCGAGGGCGGCGCTGGCGGCCGCAATCTTTTGCGCTGAAGCAGGACCGACCAGCGGGCGAAGCTTGTCGAGTGCGTCGCGGGCGGTCATCTCCGACGTCGCCATTTCCTTCTCCATCCTCGTCATGACCGCCGCGTCGGCGTCGGCGATGTGCGGCGCCTGCAGGACCTGAATCTCGCGGACGGTCTTGATCGCCGTCGCCGCGAGCGCCTGCACGTGCCACGCCTCGGCGGGGGAGGACGGCACGAGCGTCGTCAAGGCGTCGCGAAACGCGTCAGCGGCTTCTTGAGCCGGTCCGTAGGACAACCGCTGCGCCTTCAGGTTGGTGTTTTCAACCGCGAGATCCAGGATGCGGCGATCCAGCGCGCGGTACTCGGCAAAGCGGCTCTTGAACTCGTCGAGAAGACGGGTCTCATCGGCGTAGTGGAGGTTCTGCAGAATCGGCCCCAGCGCGCCGGCATCTTTCTCGACGGCGTCCGTCGCCTGTTCGGCTTCCTTGGCGAACGCAACGGACGCTTCGTCAGTCTCCGCCATGACAGCCCGATTTGCCGCATCCGCCGCCTTGGTGAAGTCGACCAGCAGGTCTGAGGCAGTCTGGCGCGCCCGGGAGGCTTTCTCCAATACCGTATTGACGTCTTCGCCGCAGCCGGTTGCAACGGCGGCGAACAGACACACTATCGCCAGAAGGGCCGTCCTGCCGGTCTGCACAGTGAGTGTCATTACATGGGACGGTAACACAGGAACGCCTTCATCGCCGTCTTACGGCTTGCGGGCGACGATGATCCACCAGACATCGTCGTCGCCGGGACGATCGATGAACCGGTCGTTCCGATCGACCACGGCAAAGCCGGCGGAACGCAGGTAACGTTCGGCGCTCGCGGGAGGGATCCCGTGCGACTCGATGAGAGGCGTCGCCTGTGTGTCGTCGCCACTGACGCGAGGGCCGCGATCCAGGATGACGATCCGGCCACCCGGTTTCAGCGAGCGGGACAGCGTCTCGAGCGCTCGAGCCGGCGCCGTCAGCTCGTGGAAGGTGTTCGAGATCAGGATCGCATCGACGGGCTCGGGTGGAAGTCGCGGATCGTCAGGCTCGCCGTGAATGACGTGCAGGTTACGATGACGGCCCAGGACCGCCCGAATCCACAGAAACGCGAGCGACTCCTGCCGGATATCCGTCGCCAGGACGGTGCCGGTGACTCCCACGATTGGTGAAAGCTTCAACGCGAAATATCCGGCACCACATCCGAAATCCACTACAGTGTTCCCTTCTCTCAGTGCAAGCAGCTCTACCACGTCCGATGGCCGCTGCCACTGGTCGCGTTCCTGTTCCACGCGTGTCAGCACCGCCAGCGTTGACGTGGCTTCGTACCCGACGTAAACGGCGGGCATGCCGACGAACGCGCAGAGGAGGGCAAGCCAAATCCGGCGCACGGCGACAGCATACGGTCATCGCGCCTCCTTTCGCACGTCGAGCCACAACCTCAGTTAGTTTTTAGGAGCTTTTGCGGTGCGTCTTTATCAATACGTCTGTAGTCTGGATGGCAGGATGTCGCAGGACTTTCGATGGATATGGATACGGAGTGATGCTCCATGCTTGATCTGATATTCGTCGTCGTGACGGTGGCATTTTTTGTGGTGAGCATCGGCTATGTGGCCGCGTGCGATCGCCTCAAGTGAGGTGACAGGTGGTTCTCGACTACGGCATCAGTCTGCTCGTGTCTGTCGCATTGCTCGTGTATTTGACGGTTGCGCTCCTGAAACCGGAAAAGTTCTGAGGACGTTCTGACATGACTCTCAACGGCTGGCTTCAAATCGGCCTGTTCCTGCTCGCCATTCTCGCGGTGACGCCACCGCTCGGGCGTTACATGGCGCGTGTCTTCAAACGCGAGCGCACCTGGTTCGATCCGGTTCTCCGACCAGTGGAGCGGCTGATCTATCGATCGACGGCTGTGGATGAGACGCGCGAGATGCGCTGGACCGAGTATGCGGTCGCCGTGCTGCTCTTCAGCGTGGTGTCGATGATCGTGCTCTATGTGATGCAGCGCGTTCAACAGTGGCTGCCCTGGAACCCGCAGGGCTTCGGCGCCGTCGCGCCGGACCTGGCGTTCAACACCGCGGCGTCATTCACGACCAATACGAACTGGCAGGCCTACAGCGGCGAGTCGACCATGAGCTACTTCACGCAGATGGCCGGCCTCGCGTATCACAACTTCGTGTCGGCGGCCGTCGGCATCGCCGTCGCGGTCGCGTTCATTCGCGGCGTCGCTCAGAAGGAGAAGGACACCATCGGCAACTTCTGGGTGGACATGGTGCGCGGTCTGCTCTGGGTGCTCCTCCCGATTTGTCTCGTCGGCGCGCTCGTGCTGGTGTCGCAGGGCGTCGTTCAGAACCTGCGGCCTTACGACAAGGCGGCCGTGATCGATCCGCAAACCGTCACCGCGCCCGACGCCACCGGCAAGCCGCAGACGCAAGTCGTGAAAGAACAAACGATTGCGCAGGGTCCCGTGGCTTCGCAGGAGATCATCAAGCAGTTCGGGACCAACGGCGGCGGGTTCATGAACGCGAACAGCTCGCATCCGTTCGAGAATCCCACGCCGCTGTCGAACTTCCTCGCGATGTTCGGCATCTTCGCGATTTCAGCGGGCCTCACCTACACGCTCGGCGTCATGACCGGCTCGCCGAAACACGGCTGGGCCGTGTGGGGCGGCGATGGCCTTCCTCTTCGCGGTGGGTGTCACGACGGCGTACTGGGCGGAGGCGCGGGGCAACCCGCTCCTGACGGCCGCCGGCGCCGATCAGACCACGACGTCCCGATCATCGGGCGGAAACATGGAAGGCAAAGAGGTCCGCTTCGGCATCGCCAACACCGCGCTCTTCGCGACCGTGACGACCGACGCGAGCTGCGGCGCGATCAACGGCTGGCATGATTCATTTACGCCAATCGGCGGTCTGGTGCCGCTGGCGAACATCCAGCTCAGCGAAGTGGTGTTCGGCGGCGTCGGCGCGGGGATGTACGGGATGCTGGTGTACATCATCCTTTCTGTCTTCATTGCGGGCCTGATGGTCGGCCGTACGCCGGAGTACCTCGGCAAGAAGATTCAGGCGTTCGACGTGCAGATGGCGATGCTCAGCGTGCTCATCTTTCCGCTGCTGATTCTGGTGTTCACGGCCATCTCGTCGGTCGCGCCGAGTTTCGGCACCTCGAGCATTGCCAACCCGGGTCCGCACGGCTTATCCGAGATGCTCTACGCGTTCTCGTCCGGCGCCGCGAACAACGGCTCGGCCTTCGGCGGGCTGAACGCGAACACGCACTGGTACAACACGACGATCGGACTGACGACGCTGTTCGGCCGGTTCTTCATGATCATTCCGCCGCTGGCGATTGCGGGCAGCCTGGGGCGCAAGAAACGGGTTCCGCCGTCGCCAGGGACGTTTCCCGTGACGACTCCGCTATTCGCCGCGCTGCTGGTGAGCGTTGTGGTCATCGTCGGCGCGTTGACCTTCTTCCCGGCCCTCAGTCTGGGGCCCAATCGTCGAGCATTTTCTGATGACGCACGGGCAGGTGTTCTAATGGCACACGCACAAGCAAAATCCATCTGGGATCCGCAGATCGTGAAGCGCGCGATATGGGACGCGCTTCGCAAGCTGCATCCGCGCACAATGGCGAAGAACCCCGTCATGTTCGTCGTCGAGGTCGGCAGCGTGCTGACGACCGTACGGTTCGTCCTCGACGCCATCGCGGGACGATCCGGACTCGGCTTCGAGCTTCAGATCACGTTCTGGCTCTGGCTGACCGTGCTGTTCGCGAACTTCGCCGAAGCCATGGCGGAAGGACGGGGCAAGGCGCAGGCTGACACCCTCCGGAAGGCGAGAACGGAAACCGTGGCCAACCGGATCGGCGCGGGAGGACGGACCGAGACGGTTCCCGCGGCGGCCCTGCGCAAGGGCGACATGGTCATGGTCAAGGCCGGGGAGTTCATCCCGGCTGACGGGGAAATCACGGACGGCGTCGCCTCGGTTGACGAATCGGCCATCACCGGCGAGTCGGCGCCGGTCATCCGGGAATCGGGTGGCGACCGATCGGCCGTGACCGGAGGCACCCGCGTGCTCTCGGATTGGATCAAGGTCCGCGTCACGTCCGATCCGGGGCACACGTTCCTGGATCGAATGATTGCCCTCGTCGAGGGCGCTTCACGTCAGAAGACGCCGAATGAGATCGCCCTCAACATCCTGCTGGCGGGACTCACGATCATCTTCCTGCTCGCGGTGGTCACCCTGCAGCCGTTTGCGATCTACTCGAACGCGCCGCAGTCGGTGTTCGTGCTCGTGTCGCTGCTGGTCTGCCTCATTCCGACCACGATCGGCGGCCTGCTGTCGGCCATCGGCATCGCGGGAATGGACCGCCTCGTCCAGCGCAACGTGCTGGCGATGTCGGGCCGTGCCGTCGAAGCGGCGGGCGATGTGCACACACTGCTGCTCGACAAGACCGGCACGATCACGTTTGGCAATCGCCAGGCGACCGAGTTCGTCCCGCTGCCGGGCGTGACCGCCCAGGAGCTCGCCGACGCCGCGCAGCTGTCGTCGCTGGCGGACGAGACGCCGGAAGGGCGTTCGATCGTGGTGCTGGCGAAGGAGCAGTACGGCATCCGCGGCCGCGAAATGGCGGACAAAGACGCCGTGTTCGTGCCGTTTACCGCCCAGACCCGGATGTCAGGCGTCGATCTCAACGGGCGGCAGATCCGAAAAGGCGCGGCGGATTCGATCGAGAAATACGTCGCCGGCAACGGCGGAGGCGTCTCGCCCGAACTCCGGCCCATCGTCGATCGCATTGCCAGATCGGGCGGCACACCGCTCGTGGTCGCGGAACGGATGCGGCCGCTCGGCGTCATCCACCTGAAGGACATCGTCAAGGGCGGGATTCGGGAGAAGTTCGCGGATCTGCGTGCGATGGGTATCAAGACCGTGATGATCACCGGGGACAACCCGCTGACCGCCGCGTCGATTGCCGAAGAGGCGGGTGTCGACGACTTCCTGGCGCAGGCGACGCCGGAAGACAAGATGGCGCTGATCAAGAAGGAGCAGCACGACGGGAAGCTCGTCGCGATGACGGGCGACGGCACCAACGACGCTCCGGCGCTGGCGCAGGCCGATGTCGGCGTCGCCATGAACACCGGCACCCAGGCGGCCAAGGAGGCGGGCAACATGGTCGATCTGGACTCGAGCCCGACCAAACTGATCGACATCGTCGAGATTGGCAAGCAGCTGCTGATGACCCGCGGGGCGCTGACCACGTTTTCGATTGCGAACGACGTCGCGAAGTACTTCGCGATCATCCCGGCGATGTTCGCCGTGGCGTTCCCCGTGCTGGCCGTGCTGAACATCATGCGGCTGAAGACGCCGGAGTCGGCGATCCTCTCGGCAGTGATCTTCAACGCCGTCATCATCGTCGCCCTCGTGCCGCTCGCGCTGCGGGGCGTGCAGTACCGGGCGATGAGCGCCGAGGCGCTGCTGCGCCGCAACCTCTGGATCTACGGCGTCGGCGGCATCATCATCCCGTTCATCGGCATCAAGATCATCGACGTCATCATCACGACACTGAGGCTCGCGTAGCGTCCGGAGTTAGAGGCTCACGTAGCGTCCGGCTTTAGCCGGACGGAGACAATCATGAACATCAAACGAAATCTCATCGCCGCCGTGTTGATGACCGTCGTGACGACGGTTCTGCTGGGGATTGTGTATCCCCTCGTCGTCACCGCCGTGGCGCAGGTGATGTTTCACGACAAGGCGAACGGCCAGTTGATCGAGCAGAACGGGAAGGTCATCGGGTCGCGGATCATCGGGCAGGCATTCTCGTCGCCCGGGTATTTTCATTCGCGTCCGTCGGCGGCCGGGACCGGGTACGACGCGACCAGTTCCGGCGGCACGAACCTGGGGCCGACCAACAAGAAGCTTATCGACGCGGTCAAGGCGGCGGCGGAGGCGGCGCAGAAGGAAAACCCAGGCACGCCCGTGCCGGTGGATTTGGTGACGTCGTCGGCATCCGGCCTCGACCCGCACATTTCGCCGGCGGCGGCCGACTTTCAGGTGCCGCGGGTTGCCCGCGAACGGGGCATTCCCGAGGGCGACGTCCGTCGGGCTCTCGAGGCACACACGACCGGGCGACAGTGGGGATTCCTGGGCGAGCCTGTCGTCAACGTGTTGGAGCTGAATCTCGCGCTGGATGGACAGTATCCGATGAAGAAGTAACGGCGTTTCCCGAATGGAGTCTGCGTCGCCGTCGGCCGCCGAGTCGGTGCTCGCACGTGTCAAGGAAGAGGGACGCGCGCGTCTTCGTCTGTACATCGGCGCCGCGCCTGGCGTCGGCAAGAGCTACCGGATGCTCGAGGACGCGCACGAACTGCGCCGCCAGGGCGTGGATGTCGTCATCGGTTTCATCGAGCCCCACGGCCGTGCCGACACGAAGGCGCTTGTCGGCGATCTGGAGCAGGTGCCCATGCGGGAGCTCGAGTATCGCGGCGTGCTCCTCAGGGAAATGGATGTCGAGGCCATCAAGGCTCGGCGTCCCGCGATCGCCGTCGTGGACGAGCTGGCGCACACCAACGTCCCCGGGATCCGACGCATCAGAAGCGGTACGAGGACGTCATCGAGCTGCTGGGATCGGGAATCAGCATCATCTCGGCGGTCAACATCCAGCACATCGAATCGCTGAACGACGCGATTGCGTCGACGACGGGCGTGCGCGTCCGCGAGACGATTCCTGACTGGGTGCTGAAGCGGGCCGACGAAGTCGTCAACGTCGACGTCTCGATCGAGACCCTTCGCGAACGGCTGCGGCAAGGGCAAGATCTACGACCCGGCGAAAATCGAGCAGGCGCTCTCGAACTTCTTCCGAAAGGGCAACCTCACGGCGCTGCGCGAGCTGGCGCTGCGGCAGCTCGCGACGGATCAGGCCGGCAAGGCGCAGGCGTACCGGGACCGCGAGGGGCTCGACCGCCCGGTCATTCCGGAAAAGGTGATGGTGGCCATGGCCTCGCGCGGCAGCGCGCGGACGCTGTTGCGCGTCGGCTCGAGGATTGCCGGGCGCCTGGCGTCGGACTGGTACGCCGTATACGTGGAGACGCCGAAGGAAGAGCCGGGTCGCATCGTGCCGCTGGACCACGTGGCGCTGGCCGACAACATCAGGTTTGCGCAGCAGCTGGGCGCCAAGGTCGTGAAGCTGAAGAGCTCGAAGGTGGCCGACGCGCTCGTCGAGTTCGCGAAACGAGAGGGGATTACGCATGTGATTTTCGGCCAGTCGGCGCGTTCCCGATGGGATCTGCTGATGCATGGATCCATCGTGGATCGCTTCCTGCGCGACGTCCGGAACGCCACCGTGCAGATCGTGCCGATGGGTGGGGACGCCGGCGCCGAAGACACCCTCGGCGGTTGACGGGACGACAATGAAACTGCGCACGAAGCTGCTGCTCGGTTATTCCGGATTCATCCTCGCGCTCGGCCTGCTGGGCGCGTGGAGCGCGCGCACGCTCAGCCAGATGAGCGCCGTGTCGCGGCTGATCATTTCCGAGAACTACGACTCGGTCGTCGCCGCGCAGGACATGAAGGAAAGCCTGGAGCGGCAGGATTCGGCCGCGGTATTCGAGCTGCTCGGCGAGCACGAGCGCGCGGCGCGGCAGGCAGCGGAGCATCGCGCCAGGTTCAACGCCGCGCTGGACAAGGCGGCGGCGAACATCACCGAGATCGGCGAGCCCGAGACCATCGACGACGATCGGAACGGGCCGCGACGACTACTACCGGCACTTCGACAGTTCCTGGGCAGCCGGGACGATCGCACGGCCCAGTATTTCCGCGATCTCGAGCCCCGCTTCAACGTCGTCCGCGCGGACTGCGATCGACTGTTGCACCTCAATCAGGAGGCGATGCGACGGAAGGCCGATCGCGCCTCCGGCATCGCGCGCCGCTGGTATTTCATCACGCTGGGACTGGCCCTGACGCTGATGATCGTCGGGGTGGCCGTCGAGTTCAGCCTGTCCAACGCGATCGTGGGACCGGTGCGGCAGCTGACTGATGCGACGACGAGAGTTGCCGCCGGCGATCTCGATGCTGCGGTGCCTGTCCAATCGGGCGACGAGATTGGCGCCCTGGCCAACGGGTTCAACCGGATGGCGGAGCGGATCCGCGAGCTGCGCCGTTCGGATCTCGGCAGGCTGCTCGTCGCGCAGCGGACGACCGAAGCGGCCATCGACTCGCTCTACGATCCGGTCGTCGTCACCGACAGCGACGGACGCGTGACGCGAATCAACGCCGCCGCCGAGCGGCTGTTTGGCGCCCGCGCCGAAACGCTCGGCAAACCCATCGAAGACGTCGCCCGCGACGAGCGTGTCGCGCAGGCGGTGGCCGCCGTGTTGCATTCCCAGCGGGCCGTCGCCTCGGAGAGCGCCGCAGAGGTGCTGCCCTGGGCGGTGGACGGGTCGCGCCGCGCGTTCCGCGTGCGCTCCACGCCCATGCGCGACGCGGACGACCGGTTCGTCGGGCGCCGTCACGCTGCTCGAAGACATCACGCACCTCAGCGAGATCAGCCGGCTGAAGTCCGAATTCATCGCCGCCGCCTCGCACGAGCTCAGGACGCCGCTCACGAGCGTGCAGATGGGCATTCACCTGCTGCTCGAAGGCGCGGCCGGCCCACTCGACGAACGCCAGCAGGAAATCCTCCAGGTGTGCCGGGAGGATACGTCCCGGCTCGACCGGTTGATGCGGCAGCTCCTCGATCTGTCCAAGATCGAGTCGGGGGCGGCGGCTCCTGTGCGTGAGCCCATTCGCCCGTCGGTCCTCGTCCGGGAAGCCACCGATTCACTGCGTCTGCAGGTCGAGTCGAAGGGCCTGCGCCTCGACGTCGATGCGTTGCCGGACCTGCCTGAGGTATTCGCAGACCGCGACCAGATCGAGCGGGTGATCGTCAACCTCGTGACCAATGCCAGCCGCGCGACTCCTTCGGGCGGCACCATTGCGGTTGCCGCAGCTCGTCGTGGCAGCGACATGGTGTTCTCCGTGACGGACACGGGAGCCGGCATACCGCGCGACTACCTCGCCAGGGTGTTCGAGCCGTTCACTCAGGTGCCGAATGCGCCAGCCGGCGGATCGGGCCTCGGCTTGACCATTTCGCGGCGAATCGTCGAAGCCCACGGCGGCCAGCTGACGGCTCAGTCCGAGCCCGGCCGCGGATCCACGTTCACGTTCACCATTCCGCTCGGCGATGTCCAGCGCAGCTGGCGCCGCCGGCCGCCGAATCCGGAGCCAGCCATGAGGATTTTGATCGTTGACGATGAGGCGCACATCCGCCAGATGATGCGGTTGACGCTCGAGGCGGCCGGGTATGAGACAGACGAGGCGGCGAACGGCGAGGAAGGCCTTGCCAAGTTTGGTGACGGGGGAGGTTTTGCCGCCGTACTGCTCGATCAGAAGATGCCGGGCCTCGACGGCCTCGAGACGCTCCGCGAGATAAAGAAAAGGGAGCCGGAGGCCTGCGTCGTCATGGTGACCGCGTTCGCGTCGATTGAGCTCGCCGTGGACGCCATGCGTCTCGGCGCAACGGACTTCCTGCGGAAACCGATGACGCCGGAGATGCTGCGCGGCGCCGTTGCGGCTGCAGCTGGCCAGCCGGCCGCGTGTCCCGCTCAAACACCCCGGGTCTGCCGAGGCGCACGGCGCCACACATCGAGACGTTGACGCTCAACGGCTTCCGCATTGTCCGGCCGCGCGCGGCGCCGGAGCTCGACGAAAGGCGAACATACGTTCGAAGTGACGCACTTTCCGGATGGCAGGACGACCCAGGTGATCGTCAACATCGACCCGGAAGCGGTCGCGCGAGTGGCCCGGTTGACTCGCCATCCGCTCCAGCCCGGCGGAGCGTTCTGGCGCGAGCAGGCCGAACGGCTTCTCTCGGCCTACCTCTGGAGCGAGGGCAAGGTTCCCGAAGGCGGCCGATTGACCGTGCACGACGTGTCGCGTGACGACATCGACGTCGCAGCGGCGTGGGACCGGCGACTGAGCGAAGATGCGCTATACTTTCGGTGCCGTTCCTGGCCATGCCGGACATTTCTGTTCAGGTCGACATCCCGAATCGCTCGCTGTTCAAAGCGTCGGAAGTGTGCGATCTGGTCAAGCTGCAGCCGTACGTGCTGCGGTCGTGGGAAGCGGAGTTCCCCACACTCGGCGTGGCGAAGGCGGACGGCAGCACCCGCGTCTATCGCCGGGCCGACGTCGAGCAGGTCGTCCGTATCAAGCACCTGCTGCTGGTCGAAGGTCTGACGCTCGCGGGCGCGCGGCGGAAGCTGGACGAGGAAGGCGGCGCCCGTCGCGATCGATCAGCCGGCGATCGTAGAGCTGGTGGGCAAGAACGCGCGCGAGCGGCTGACCGCCGTCAAGCTCGGCCTGCGATCGATCCTGGACATGATCGGACCGAACGGCGATACTCGGGAGTTCAGGCTCTCAGCGCCGGCCATCGAGCCGCGGTCGCGCTCGAAGCCGGTCGTGCGAGCCAAGGCGTCGCGGCGCAAGCCGGCGCCGGCCCAGCGGCGGCCAACGGCGCAGCGGTCTCGCCCCCGACGCCGCGGTTGATTCTTCGGGGCCTTCGTACGTCGCGTCCGTCTGGTCGGCGGACGAGCACGTCACACGGGATGTAGCGCAGCCTGGCTAGCGCACCTGACTGGGGGTCAGGGGGTCGCCGGTTCGAATCCGGCCATCCCGACCAATTTCTCCGGTATATTCCGGTCACATGGGTGACAGATTATTCCGAGCACATAGGTAACACTTTCGGGCCGAAGGGATTCTCAATCGGCTCCAGCCTGCCCGTCTCATCGTCGAAGTAGCCCAAATCGTAGTGCATGAAGGTCACGAGCCAGACGTGGTCGCCGACCTGCGTGACCCCGACGTTCTGTCCGGCAAACACGTGACTGAGATTGATCTTGCGGCCGTGGAAGCAGATGCGGCCGCAGTGGGTCACCGTGAAGGTCGCGTCGTGAAACGGATAGGTCAGGTCCTCGAGTCCGCGATAGACGCGGGGTGACCGCGTATAGAGCGTCGGCGGGGACCTGCATGCCGAGCGCCTGGTGCGGCCGCTCGTCGTTGTAGCGGGCGATGAAGGCGTCGAAGCGGGCTTGCTGCTGGAGGACATTCGCGCGGCGGGCTTGGTCGCCTCCGCCTTCAGCGTTCGATGCATCCGCTCGTGCCGGCCGTTTTGCTGCGGATGCCCGGGTTGGATCCGTTCGATCGCGAATGCCGAGCCGGAGCCACCACACCGCGAGCTTGCTCAAGCCGATAGACGCGGTGGGCGACGCGAACGGGACGCCGTTGTCCGTCCGGATGGCGCGCGGGCAGGCCAAACTCCTGGAACGCGCGCTCGAAGGCCGTGAAGGCGAAGGCGCTCCTGCGTGGTCGACAGGGCCTCGCAGGTCAACAGGTAGCGGCTGGCGAAGTCGGTGATCGTCAGCGGATAGCAATAGCGCCGATCGCCGAGCATGAACTCGCCTTTGTAATCGGCGCACCACAACGCATTCGGCTCGGTCGGCCGCGAGAGTGTGGTCTCGCCGCGGCGGGCTGGCGCCGGCGCCGGCGGTGCACCAGCCGGTGCCGATCGAGCACGGCGTGGACGGTGCTGATCGCCGGGAGGAGCGGCGGCCGAACTGCTGGCGGAGTTTCTCGCGGATCTTCGGCGCGCCCCAGCCGGGATACTCCCGCTTCAGGCGGACGATGGTGGCTTCAATCGGCGCTGGCAGGCGATTCGCCTGGCGATAGGGCCGTCGGCTGCGATCGGTGAACGCCGTGACGCCGGTGTCTTTGTAGCGGTCGAAAATCTTGTAGCCGGTCTTGCGGGAGATGCCGAACTCGGCGCACAGCGGCGCCATCTTCTCGCCCTCGAGCAGGCGGGCGACAAACCGGAGCCGCTCGTCCATGACGTGACACTCCTTCCAAGGCATGCCCCCTCCGCTAAAGGGGCAAAGTGTACCCATGTGTCCGGAATACGGTGTTACCTCCTAGCCAGGAAGAACAACCCCACAAGCAAAGCAGTTATCAGGCTAGTCTGATCCGCCTTCTGTCTGCGGCCAACGTTACTGCCTCGACTCGGAAGTAGGTCGCCATGGCAATGATGACGACCATCTTGTTGACGGCGGCATCCTGGTCTTTGCGCTATACCGCAAGCGCGACGTGCGATTGGCATCTCGGTATCCTTTGGCGCCAACGTCCTGCTCGAAGCGAAGGACACGGTAACGCCGGAGGAGCAACCGGTCGAGCGTCGATAGGCTCGACGTCCGGCGAGCGCAGGCTGCTCCAGTTAGAATGGCCTCAGGCCGCGCGAGCGCAGTGCCGCCGCCGTCTGCTGATTGGCTGTGTCCAGCGCCTCGTGCACTAGTGCGTCAAGCAGCCGACTGCGAATGTCGCCTTCGGCGGCGAGGTTTGCCTCCAGCCGATCGCAAACCGCCATCAGCTCATCGACCTTGGCGACGATGCGGTGCTGTTCGGCAAGGGGAGGGATGGGAAACCGGCTTCCTTTAAGTTCGATGCACTAATTCCCCAGTTGCCCACGGTTGTCGCGCATTTAGTCTCGATTTCGTTCCTACTGAGCGGCCACTCGTACGCGTCTCCGTGTCCGGGTTTGTACGGATCCGGCGTTCCCGTTGGGGACGCCATTTACGAGCAAATCTTCCGATTCGAACGCCTCCAAGAAATCCGCCACAGGGCCACAACAAACCGCCTGACACCTGCAGAAATCTGGCGCGTCCCCGCGCGCCCAAGACGAAGGTGATTTCGGTGTGCCCCGTTTTGTGCTCCCGAAAATCGGGCGAAGTGTTGCCGGGCGGAGCACAACAATTGACGTCCGGTTAGCCGCGAGGCTCACTGCCTCCAAGCCTGCCAAAAAGGTGCGGAGTCTCACGCCAAGGAATGGTCGCCAGATTGCCGTTTTGCGTTACTGACTTTGTTCAGCATCGCCCGCATCTTGTAAAATCGCGGTCACTTCTGTTGGTCGCAAGAGCCCAACCCATTAGTCACCGTAACACCAGGAGGTGTGATGAGCGTGCAGTCGGGCAGCAGGCAGATTCTGTTCAACGGGCTGGCGCTGGTTCTGGCCGGCCTCGTGTGGGGGATTTTCGTTCCCTCGACGCCGTTCCCGCGTCTGGCACTGGGTGCCCACGTGCAGTTCGTCGAAAACGGGATGCTTCTCATCATCCTCGCCGCACTGTTGCTGACTCTGCCGCATAACGTCGGTCACAAATCCATCGTGGTGATGGTGACGACGGCGTGGTTGACGTGGGCGATGGCGCTTTCGGAAGTCGCCAATGCCTGGTGGGGCACGCGACAGACGCTGCCGATTGCCGCGGGCCAGGCGGGCGCCTCCGGCGGCGCCGGATGGCAGGAGACGATTATCACGGTCACTCATATGGGCGCCGGCCTGATGCTCATCCTGGACCTGGGCGCTCCTGATTGTCGGATTTGCGACACGATCTTCCAGCGCCGCGGACGCATGACCCTCACGACACGCTCACAGAGCGAGGCTGAATCGTGCGGGATTCGTCGGAGGTCAGTCGGTCGAGTTCCTGACTTCTCGCTACAGATCGGTAATGGAGAGTCGCGTAGCGTCTACCGATCGCGGGCGGTGACCTCAGCCGTCAATGCGACACGTAGCACCGTGGCTCAACAGTCGGTCTGCGCAGTGAAATTGCGATCGATGTCCTCGCCACTCGGATCGAAACCCCGGCTGAGAACACGACAGCGGGCCGAGTGTCGGTTTTCAATGTCGTCCATCACTTCGCGCTCGGGGACGTCTGCGAGCTGTAGCCGCCGAGCGCCACGATCGGAATCTCAAGATCGCCGTACCACGTATCGAACTGTTCGAAGATGCCGCGTTTCTCGACGCCAGGTAGATTGCGTCCCACCTGACGATCAGGCTCATCTGGTCGGCGGTCGTACCGCAGCTCAGCTCGCTTTCGCGATTTGTACCAATAGAGCTCTCCGCGCACGGAGGATGAGCATGCGAGGAAGCCATTGGTCGGTGGGGGTTCTATGCGTCCTCGCGATTGGCTGCAACAGGAGCATCACGACTCCCTCTGCGTCGAACACACTCGCCGCACCGGCCTCGGCCTCGATGGCCGCCGTCCGACCGCCCGTGCAGATGGCCAGCGCTGCGAAGTCGATTGTTATCGTGCAAGGTGAGTTCCTGTTCACCCTTCCCCTTACTTTTAACAGCAGCGTCACACTCCGCGGCACCCAGGGGTTCCGGTTCGACCCCAGCCTCGGCCACGGCAGTTTCCCGGCTTCGCCAGTGCGGCGAGAGCCAAACGGCGTGCTTGCCGGGCACCACCGTTTCCGTGCTTGGGTTGTGGAACGGACTGGATGTGCTGGGCACGGTCGTCTGGCGCGGCAAGACGTTTCCGTCCCCCGGGCATCAAACTCGGAGGAGTCATCGTAATGATCGCCCGGGTCAGTTCGTCGCGCCGCCACAAGCCGAGGCGGCGACGGTCACCTTTCCCTTTACACGAGCGGTTTCGTTCAGCCTGAAGATAACGGCGTGTCCCTGCCGTTTGAGGGTCACGGCATCGCGACAGTGCACCTCGTCTGGGACTTGACTCTTGGCCCAGGCGGCCAATGGGCGCTCCACGATTCGCGTTACGAGTTCAACGGGGCGCATTCC